>JAUIIB010000026.1 GCA_030431985.1 Gammaproteobacteria bacterium | reverse complement strand
AACTTTAATGCGCCTGCATAGACATAACCGGTATCGCTCTCAGCGCAGGATACTGTAATAGCCGCGCCATTCTCAATCGCTGTGGTTGCATCACCACAGCCGACAACCGCAGGAATACCCATTTCACGGGCAATAATGGCGGCATGACAGGTACGGCCTCCACGATTGGTAACAATTGCCGCAGCACGTTTCATAATCGGTTCCCAATCCGGGTCAGTCATATCCGTCACCAGTACATCACCGTTATTAATCTCATGCATTTGATCGATGCTTAGTATCAAGCGTGCTGTTCCCTGTCCTATTTTCTGGCCTACCGCGCGTCCTTCGGTCAACACCATGCCGGTTTCGGTCAATTTGTAGCGTTCTAAAGCCGGTTTCTCGCGGCTTTCAACAGTCTCTGGACGAGCCTGTACGATATAAAGCTGTCCGTCTAAGCCATCCAGCGCCCACTCAATATCCATGGGACGCCCGTAGTGAGCCTCAATCGTCATACCCTGCCGCGCCAATTCTTCCAATTGATTGTCTGACAAGACGAAGTGCATACGCCTTTCTATGTCTACATCACGCATGGTTGTCGCAGTTTCTCCGCTATCCCGGTGACTGGCATAAACCATCTCAATCGCCTTGCTGCCAAGACGCCGTGAAAGAACAGCAGGGAGCCCCGCGGTCAAGCCGCGCTTGTAAAGATAAAACTCATCGGGGTTGACAGTGCCTTGTACAACGGTTTCGCCAAGGCCGTAAGCGGCGGTGATAAAGATCGCATCACGAAAACCCGATTCGGTATCCAGTGTAAACATCACACCGCTGGCACCCAGGTCGCTACGCACCATCTTTTGAATACCGGCAGACAACAACACTTTGTCATGCGGGAAACGCTGGTGCACCCGATAGGCAATGGCACGGTCGTTATATAACGAAGCAAAAACAATTTTAATCGCTGCAAAGAGTTGATCCAGACCGCTGATGTTCAGTAGCGTTTCCTGCTGCCCAGCGAATGAAGCATCGGCAAGATCTTCGGCTGTTGCTGAAGAACGAACGGCTACAGACAGTTTATCTGTTGTACTGTCTTTGACAAGTTGAGTATATGCATACGTCACGGCTTCCACTACTGTTTCGGGAATTGACGCATCGCGAATCCAACTCCGTATTGTTTTACCAGCGGTGGTTAACGCGTTAATGTCATCGACATCCAGATCTTCTACAATGCGATTGATTCGGTCAGCAAGTTGATTGACCTCCAGAAATGCCCGATAGGCATCTGTCGTCGTGGCAAACCCCATTGGTACATTGACACCGGATTGCGATAAATGCCGGATCATTTCTCCAAGCGACGCGTTTTTACCGCCCACACGCCCGACATCATTCACTGTTAACTGATCAAACCAGACAACATAATCGGTCATTGTATTAACCTCCTGCTGATTTATTAGGGTTAAATGCGCGTGAACCGGAAGTTTCATTCCGCATCACCGGATACCCTATCAATGTATCTGATTACCGCGATGAATGCTGAACTGATATGATATTCAGCGTACACAATCCGATTGTAATTGAAGACAGACAGGCAGACTAGCTTGTCGCATGCGGATCGGTTCCAAGTAGCGTCCCGCCTGTTCCACCTTCAACATCTATCCATAAATGCGGTAAACCCAAATCCTTTAACCATGCCGCTCCCTGTGATTCTTTTAGCATACCAATAGTAGACGCGCTGCCTGCTACGACACAAAACTCACCTACTACGCTGACTGCTGCCATGTGCTGCACGGGCCAACCTGTTTTAGGATTTAATACATGTCCATAGCGTTTGCCATCAACAGTGATACAACGTTCGTAATCGCCGCTGCTGGCGAGGGCACCTGTTTGGAGTAACAATGTTTTCATTGCAGTATCATGTTGGCGGGGATGCCTTATCGCTATCCGCCAGGGGTTACCGTCAGGATGCGGCCCGATAATTTTGATATCCCCACCCAGATTAACAATACCATGCTTGACACCCGCTTCGAAACACAAGGCCGCGGCACGATCAACCGCGTATTCTTTGACAATACCACCAAAATCGATTTCCATTCCTGGCACACCAAAAGAAAGTTTGGGGCGGTGCCAGTTCAGATGATGCCAGCCTATTTTTTCTTTAATTCGGTCGATTGCCTCAGGTGCCGGTAATTTGCCGGATTTAAAATTCCAGGCCTGACGCAAAATACCTGATGTAATATCAAATAAACCATTGCTTTGTTGATAGCAGGTTGCTGCATAATCCAGCAGCCCGGCTGTTTCATTATCGACGGTAATGCTGCCGGCAACCGCTGCAACCCGATTTATTTTCGATAAAAAACTGTCGTCACGATAACGGGAATACCGGTCTTCAAGCCGGTTGACATCTGCAATGACGGTTTCAGCCGCATCACGCCCCTTTTTTTTATTTTTGGCATACAACTGGATCGAACACGGCGACCCCATTGCCTTGAAGTCAAAATAATAATAATTAAGTCGAGCCATGCGTGAAATGCCCAATAAAGAACACTGTCTGGGTCTGACATTATAACAGCCATAATCAATGAGCTTAGAACTGGTAACTCCACGAAGCTGTCAGAGCGCCTTTGCGATCCAATTGGTAACCGTTGACGTCCGTATGGACGGGTTGCAGCCATTCAAAACCAAAATGATTGCCGGCAAACCGCCCACTGGGTATAGCGGCATTAACGCCAAACCCGATATTCCAGAACTGTCCGCCATAATTCGATGGAAAATCCATGGGACCGATGCCAGCATTGAATTGATTAAACTCACCGTGTATCCGGTCCTGCAGGGTATATACACCCCGTATATTAGCGGTCAACCAGCGTGTTAAATCATATCCAAGCCAGGTTGTCGCCTGAAACAAATCGCCTAGCCGGTAGCCCGATTTATTCCTGCTTTCCATACGCTTAATTCCACTGACCTGCGTGCCCCACGACCAGCGATGATACTCCCCGGTGTATGTCAAACTCGGCACAAAATCCCATGTACCGCTACCCAGCTGCATTCCATAATGCACAGCCCCACCGTCTGTTCTAAACGTACGGCGGAATTTCAGGTTTGTCTTACCCGACGGGGCGCTAATACCTAAGCCGGCATGAAAACGGTGCCCCGACGTTTCATACAATTTTATCAGTGAAACCATCAGTGTATCTCCGATTACACCGGTAGTGTGACCGCCAAAATGCTGGTGTTCATCTGGTGTTGGCGGCGGTCTGCCATCCAATTCGCGCAGATCCATTTCCATATCCATGAAACGCGGCATTATCATCACATTCAGCCAGCCCGTCGGTGCATACATCAGATTAAGCATATGCATACGCATACTCATTTCTGCCGGCGCAAACGCACACAGATCTTCATTACCGCAGCCCTGATTCACAATAGTCTGATCGTCCACTGTATGTGAGCCATGCAATAAACTACCGCCCATACGGCTGTACATGAAACGGTATCCCACCATGAAATCGCCTGCATTATCGAGCATATGCGCAAACATTAACCCCGCCGGTTGTTGATGCCGATGGGTATGGGTCGATGATTTGTGATTACTTTTATCGTGTCCACTATGGTGGGCGTGCGCGCCCGAACCTGGACCGCCCATCGCTTCCATATTTATGGATAATGCAGCATTCGCGACATAGTAATCAAAATCGGCAAAACCACTACCGCCTCCGCCGCCCAGCTTAAATGAACTGTCACGTGTATAGTATTCAAATCCGGCTTGTAACGTAACGCCTCTAGCAAATTCTTTACTTAAAGTAGCGCCTCCGCTTAATGCGCCAAATCCAGCCAGACGATGATCACTTGAAAAATTATTGGGTAATTTTTCGGCATCAAAAGGAATTGTTTTGGGCTGAACATTTAAAATTGATTCATCCACCGGATTACCCGTGCCATCAATCAAATTAAAATTACCATCCCGAACATATTCGATATCGGGATTTAATGCATCAACCCAGATTTCCCGGCCCTGGCTGTCAAACGCCTGACTGGAAAAATTTTGCTCGGATATCAAAAACGGCTGATAAAAACTGGCTGAATCCTGCGAGTAATAACGGATTCTAGGTGTTAGTGTCCATCCTCCCGGAAGGGGTTGAATCCAGCTCGCGCCAAATGTATTGGTGTGAATCCCCCAGTCGTCCACAGTAAATTTATAATTAAGATGCAACGCCGCATCAAAAGGGCTGATATGCTGAATATATTTCGCATTGAATGCCCACTGATGCCGTTGATTGGGTCGCTGTTCAAGCAAGGCGCGCACATCGCCTAGAATGGGTGTGGACAGACCGTTATTCAACTCATCAGGATCGACAAAAATAGCCGTTACCGCCTTGTAGGGATTTTCCAGATAGCCGCTGCTAAAGGTATAACCGAAATTGGCATCAATCAGTGCATATTTGGTCAATATTTGCGTCAGTCCCAGATTAAACGACCAGTCCCGCCGTTCGTCACGCAGAATTTCCGCACCATCGCTGCGGCGTTTAATTTGGTCGCTAAATGCGGTTTTTGTCAGATAAGGTGCCGCATCATGGTCCAGAATCGCACTAATATTACTACTGGTATAACCCGCACTGAATTTAACCGAAGTCAGCTTTTGATTAAAATCCATCCTGCCACCCAAATTACCGAAGCTGGAGCGGTAATCGTTTTCCAGAGAAAACCCCGCACCGGCGTTAATTTCGGCTTCATCCCACTCATAACCCAGTCTAAAATTGGCCTGGTTGCGTACTTCGGGAGATGCCGAAGCTAACACCAGAACGTTGCGGGTATCCTGACTGCCATCAGTCCTGTGTAATGGCGTTAAATTTCGATCCAGAAGCACCCCTCGGGAAGGATTGATTAACGGCGAGGCGCCGGTAACCGTTACCCCATCTGGTGTATTCTCAAGAATACGATTATAAGGATCGGCCGCCAGAGGTGAAGTAACAATCGGGGTCGCGCCAGCCCAGATATCCTGTGTATAGTTGAATGAAAACTTGGCACGGTCGGTTAATGAAAACACACCGCTGCCATGTAATACGTCTGCACGGATCGGATCTAGACTATTCGGTATACCGAATAAATTGCGTTTGCCTTCCTGATACCGGCTGTATTGGAAATTAATATGGTCACCTTCCGCAGCCTGTGCGGATGACAGTAACAGACCTGGAAGCACCACCGCTGCTGAAGTCAACGCCTGCAGCGTTTTACTCCCGCCCGCAGCCACACCGGCTGTTTTTTTTATAACATTAGAAGTGTTCTTATGATACGAACCATTATTTGGTCCGCTAGGCTTGATAACCATTTAAACCGGAGATGCTCAATAGCATCCACATCCCCCGCCACCATCAACGGCATGCGTACTTGCAGCAGCTTCCCGGCTCGAATAGTTATGTAATTGAATATGATTCTGTAACGGTTGGGGATCTACAGCCATTTGATGCTTTGCCAAATGGCCGCGCTCCCACGCTTCAACGTGCGCGCATCCCGAAACGGTTGCTCCAAATAATACGATTAATACAATGACGAATAATGGTTTTTGTTTGAATTTCATAAAAGAGCCCATCAGGCTAATGCTGTAACAGTCGCTCGACAACCGTACGCAGCTGTTCTGTTTCCCCGGGACGAAAACCACGATGAATATACCGGACAACACCCTCTTTATCGATTAAATAGGATGAAGGCATGGCGATGACATTAAAATTTTTGGCACACTGTTTAGTTGGATCGGCCGCGATAGTGAATTGCGCTGCATATCGACTCAAAAATGCATCGGCGTCTGCAATCTGTTCGTCTAAATTTACACCGATAATCCGTAATCCCTGTTGGCCGTAATCCTGATGTAATTGATTCATGAATGGAAACGACTGTAAGCAGGGTGGACACCAGGAAGCCCAGAAATCCAGATAAATCACCTTACCCTTCATCGCCTGCAAACTACCGACTGGCAATCCGTCAAGTGTTGTGAGTTTGCATTCGGGTGATGGCTTATCGATCAACGATGATGCCATTACGGATGTAGCACTCGCGCAAATCATGAAGCCGACAGCGATGCAAAAATAACGCGTGTATTTGATTACGTAAAACATGTTTTACCGAGGAATCCGGGGGCGCATTTGACTCAGTTAAACTGTGAGACTGATATTTCCGTACCGGTGTGTACGCCGTCGATCGTATTGCAATGCCATTCTGCGTCAAACGAACGGGTACCCATATCAGTTTTGTTGATAATCATGAAATAAACTCCGGGGCCGCCATGCAGTGTCACAAAAGGACTGTAATCTGCATCACCGGAATTTGTATCGGTGATATTAACCGCTTTATTACCTTTGAACACCTGTAAATTAACCAGCAAACCCGGAACAGGCGGTGAATTGTCGCGTACGCGTGCAATCAGATTCTCAGCCGGTCCGTTACCATCGTCAAAACAACTGACGAGTACCACACCGGTAAATGTTCTCGATACACCGGCAATATCCATCGTCGCCCCACCACCATGCGCACTACTAGTGGTCACATAGCCCAGCATGGCAACAACTAAAACCAAGCCAGTCGTAATTTTTTTTATCAGTTGTATTTTCATTTTTTTTCCTCAAGCGCTGCCGCATTATATGCGTTAAATATGTTTTTGTGGACTTTGCGCCTTTTTAATGTGATTTCACTTATTATCCTGTCCAGTTCACCAAATAGCAATGCGACAAATTGTCGCATGAAATATTTTCAGAATGAATCAACAAAGGCTACCGCAAGCCAAGCGGTAACCTTTGCATTAAGTGTGCCGACCGATATCAACCGGTCATGCCTGTTAGGGGCGCGGCCAAACCTGCTGGCCGTCAATGGTAACCGGCATGTCACGATTCATCTGTGCGGCTGAAGGGAAAATACGAACCTGGATACCATTTCCGCAGCTTTCCGCCAATGGATTATTGTCGAGATCACGCTCAATAGTATACGTTGCCGGATAGCTCCATGATGGCGCATCGTACTGAGAACCGGCATCCGGCGCCGTCCAGAAATCGACGTTCGGATTATCCGGGTCCTGACTATCGATCTCACTCATCGACGTTACGTTACAAATATTGGCGATTGCCGGTACGATAACGACTTTACTCGCGCAGGAATCCGGTTGAATAGATACTGAAGTGATTTTAAATGGTAACTGCCCAACCCAATTGCGTGCCGGTAATTCACCACCTGCCGCCCAGAATCCCAACGGGTTACCGAGTGAGTCTTCGATAAATGCCTGGTGACTATAAACATCGTTGCTTTTAATCAACCGAATGAAGGGTGGATTGACAATATGATTTAATGCGGTGTCGCCCTCAGGTGTTTCAACGGTTTCAAAGTTGTCGGTAGAGGTTTGCACAATAGCGCTGTTGGTATCCGGCAGGAAAATTACATTACCAATTACCGGATTGTCGCCACAACCATGCGGAATATTGACAGCCGTTGTCGTTGTACCGTGGGCCGATGAACTTTCCGGTGAGCTATTTACGGTTAATCGAGTATGCGCAAAAGCGCTCTGACTCGCTGCTGCAATCATAAATACCGATGCGACGGATACGGTTAACAGATTTTTTGTTGATAGATTTATCATGCCCTTCTTCTCTCCCAATATGAAAAATAAATGGTAAGTGAACCTAATCACTTACCCGAGTAACGTTCGATTTTTTTGTTTGCATTGAACGTAAAGTCCGTCAGATTCACACGCACACCTAGTCCGTTTGTTGTGCGTGCCTGAACTAGAATGTCGATATTCTCTTGTGAATACGTGCGTCAAGTATCGTATTTCCTATTGAAAAAAACAATGTGACAAATTGTCGCACCCGGGCTGTTGCCGATATATTCGGGCAGACTAAAAGATAAAAAGGTGGAAGCGTTGAAAGCAGCTATAGTGCTACCACTTCATGATTCCAATAACGGTTTAGGGCTATCCAAACATAGTTGTAATCAATATTTGGCAGCACTTTCGACACCGCTTTACAACGCTTCCGTGGAGGATGAATAAATAAACAGTACCCACACACTGTTGTTTTTTACTATTACCGGAAAAAACGTATTAATCAATGTGGCATAATGTCGCACCTGCTCAAAATGCCGTAACGAAGAAACTGATATACTACTTTGTACTTTGTTTATTTTGAAGCTTGAAGGTGCCGGTAATGGTGATTTTAAAACGCTGTACATTTGTCAAAAGTGGCAAGAGTCAGTGCAACCCAAAACACATATAACAACGCCGTATAAATCACCATTACCCCTAACACCAATGGAGGAAAAATATACAATAAAACCTCGTCATGTTTTTTCAAAACACACGAACATCCGGAATCTAGCAAGCCACCCGTGAGCCAAAGAATACTGATGGCTGTTAAATACTGAATGTAGTATTACTATCCCGCAAAAAAACCCAATAATCAATGTGACAAAATGTCGCACGCCTGTTTTTATCAGAACTGTGGACTGTTTATAATGTTTCAGCCCAGCAATTTATGCTGACATGCGACAATTTGCCACATGCACACAACTATCTTCAGGCGGTATAATGCCCCACTCAAAGCAATTTATTCTCTCGCTACGCACAGTACGCCCAATCAATCCTTGCATACTTCATGACATTTTTTTCCAGCTTATTTAGCCGTCTCTGGTTATATTGCACGGTTTTTATAACCGGTGCGGCAGTGATGGTAATTGAATTACTCGGCACCCGATTAATCGCACCATTTTATGGCGCCAGTTTATACGTTTGGACTTCCGTCATTTCGGTGACGCTAATCGCGCTGGCATTGGGTTATTTTGTGGGCGGCAAATGGGCTGATCATTCGCGGCATTTCGGTCTTGCAGCGATTATTGCGCTATCCGGATTTTTTACATTACTCGTGCCCTGGATAACCGAACCCGTGCTATTAATGACCGATCCGCTTGGTTTGCGGTTGGGTGCTTTTGTCAGTACGCTGATTTTGTTCACACCCAGTCTGCTAATGCTAGGTATGGTAGGGCCCTTTGCCGTAAAGCTCGCGACCACTAGTCTGGAAGGCATCGGCACTAGCACCGGCTCAATTTATGCCATCAGTACTATAGGCAGCGTTATCGGTACACTGTTTCTGGGCTTCTATCTATTTCCGCAAATTGGTTCACGCGAAATATTCATCGGTGTCGGCTTCGGGCTGCTGGTACTGTCATTTTGTGCGGCGTATTATGAACGAGAGCGTATTAAGCTTACCGTAACGTTATCGGGTATTATTGCACTGCTAATCACGGCGCTTATCCTGTTGCCATTCATTACCGATCGCGATAAAACGATAGCCGATGATGCGCATTTTCAAATGCGCTTCGAACAAGAAAGCCTGTACGGATGGGTACGTGTAATCGACAATGTCGAAGAAAATTTCCGCCTGCTAATGATGGACGCATCAACTATTGGTGCCGCCAGTATTAGCCACGGTGAGAACATGCTGGCTTACCAGGAAGTGGTTAACACTTTGCCTGCACTCATTCCCAACCTACAGCGCGCTTTATTGATCGGTCAAGGCGCCGGACATATGGCCATGACGTTGAAACAATATGGTATTGAAACCGATACGCTGGAAATTGATCCGGCAGTATCAGAAGCGGCGCGGGATTATTTCGATTTCAAACCGTCCGGCAAAACAATAATCGGCGATGCGCGCTATGAAATACGTAGGCTGAAAAACCGCTATGATCTGATAATTCTCGATGTGTTTACCGGCGGCTCTGAGCCGGTACATCTACTAACCGTTGAAGCCATACGGCAACTGCAGTCCCTGCTCCTTCCCAATGGTAGTGTAGTATTGAATTTCGTTGCCTTTTATGAGAATGGAGAAAATGCCGCGTTGGCTTCCGTCTCCAAAACACTGGCTCAAGTTTTTCCATATCAGGTTGCATTAATTTCCGATCCTGACAGGGAATTTAACGACTTCGTCTTTATTGCGTCAAATCGGTCTGTTAATTTGGAAGCATCACACCTAAGCGCTAGGCAGCGTGTTTGGTTAAAACAACGCCTCATCAATCTGGATCAATCAAAGGGGATTATCCTTACCGACAATTTGAACCCTTTAGAATCCCTGCAAACACGAAAATCGGAATATTACCGCTTGATGATGGTTGAGTTAATTGGCTTGAATCAGTTTATTCGGTAGGTTTGGAGCGATAGATTAAACCGATTCTCCGATAATTTTACAATACCCTGCACTTCTGTTCTCACTGGATTCAGTTACAATTCTATAAAACTGATACACCGATTAATTGTATGCATTATTTTCGTTTATCAATACTCATGCTGCGACGGGACTGGCGTGCCGGTGAGCTTTATGTATTGACACTGGCACTTATTATTGGCGTCAGCAGCATGACTGCTGTTGGTTTCTTTGCCGACCGCGTGGATAAAACGCTCACACAGGAGAGCAGTCAATTACTTGGGGCGGATTTATTAATCACATCGACCCGTCCACTACCCGATCATTATGGGCAGGAAGCACAACGCCGCAAATTAAGCACCGCAACAGTGACACAATTTCCCAGTATGGTAACAAGTGGAGACGTCAGCCAGCTGGTCATGGTTAAAGCAGTGACCGAAGGCTATCCTTTGCGCGGGAAATTGTATCTTTCTGATCCTCTGGATCAATCTGGAGAACGTGCCGCCACACGCATTCCAGATCCTGGAACGCTTTGGCTGGATGAAAAATTATTGGTACAAATGAGCGTCACGCACGGTGATTTATTGGAAATCGGCGTAAGCGAACTCATGGCAGACGCATTTATTGCCCGGGAACCGGATCATTCTGTAGGTTTTATCCACGTTGCACCCCGCGTGATAATGAATGATGCCGATTTACACGATACCGAGCTCATTCAAAAGGGCAGCCGTGTGACCTATCAACTTTTAGTTGCAGGTGATTTCTCCGAAGTAAACGCTTATCGAAATTGGATCGAACAAGAAATTACAGCGGTCGAAAGAGTTGAGGGGATTCGTGATGCCAGTCCCGAAATCAGATCGGCACTTGAGCGTGCAGAGAAATTTTTGAATCTAGCCGCACTCATCTGCGTGGTTTTGGCTGCCGCTGCGATCGCTCTGGCTGTGCGGCAATTTACGCAGCGCCACCTGGACAGCTGCGCCATTATGCGAAGTATGGGCGCAAGTCAGAGCGGTCTTTCCAGGCTATTTTTATTTTATTTTATCGTGCTCGGGATTATTGCCAGCCTCATCGGTTGTCTGATCGGCTATATGGCACATGAAATACTTACGGCATGGTTGTCTCAACTGGTCGAAACGACTATCCCTTTACCAGACTGGTCACCCGCCGCACAAGGATTTCTGATCAGTATGGCCCTCTTATTGGGGTTCGCACTACCGCCGATACTGAATCTTCGCAGCGTCCCCGCATTACGTGTATTACGTAGAGACATTGCACCGAATAGATCCGGTGTTACAAGCTATTTATTCGGCCTAACCGTATTATCACTGTTATTTGTATGGAAAGCCGGAAGTTTGCAACTCGGGCTTTACACAGTTATTGGATTTATTATTGCAGTTGTCAGTTTTGGCTTGATTGGCTGGTTAATGATTAATGTTTTATCAGGCCTGCGCCACCAGACTGGCGGTATCTGGCGACATGGCTTTGCCAATATCCGTAGACGTACCATTTCCAGTATTGTACAAGCAGTATCCTTAGGGCTTGGATTTATGGCATTATTGATTCTGACGTTGGTACAGGATAACTTAATCGAAGATTGGCATACGGCACTACCACCCGATGCACCCAACCATTTCCTGATTAATATCCAACCCGACCAATTATCGCAACTGGGAGAATTTTTTAATCGGTATTCTACACCCAGCCCATCTTTTTATCCTATGGTCCGTGGACGCCTCATTGGAATCAATGGTCAAAAGGTCACCCCGGAAGATTATAAAGACCCACATGCGGCCAACCATCTCAGGCGAGATTTTAATTTATCCTGGTCTACTGAGTTACCTCAAGATAATGTACTTTCACAAGGCCATTGGTGGGATGCAGAACAGCACAATGCAGAACCGTTACTTTCACTTGAGACAGGTATTGCAAACACACTCAACGTTAAGCTCGGCGACCAACTCACCTTCGATATCGCGGGTGAGCCTTTTTCAGCGACAATTTCCAGCTTGCGCAATGTTGAGTGGGATTCATTCCGCGTAAATTTCTTCGTCATTGCATCGCCTGGTTTTCTGGAAAACTATCCAATCAATTATATTACCAGCTTTTATATATCACCTTCTGAAACGACTATGATGCATGAACTGGTTAAAACATTTCCGAATATATTGGATATCGATGTTGCAGCCATTGTTACTCAGGTTCAGGTAATGATTCAGCAGGTTTCACAGGCAATTGAATTTGTTTTCCTATTTACACTATTGGCCGGCTTTATCGTACTTTATGCCGCCATCGAAGCAGCTCAGGACGAACGTATTTACGAGGCGGCCATCTTACGCACGCTGGGGGCAAGACGAACACACCTTATACGTGCCTGGGCCACAGAATTCGTAATTCTTGGCGGTCTGGCCGGTTTGTTTGCGTCCGTTGGTGCCAGCTTACTCGGTTATATTATCGGTGAGCATGTATTGCACCTGACCTACGTTTTTAATCCATGGATCTGGGTAACAGGTATTTGCACCGGCATTGCCAGTGTGCTGATAATGGGACTAATCGGCACACGTGCAACACTGACAACACCACCATTGCTCACATTACGAAAAACTGGATAATTAACAGCCGTGTCAACCGTAATTTCTCACATTCCCCTATCCGGTTCGGGATCACCTAAACTAAACGCACTCCCTCCACTTGGTCTATACATTCATATTCCTTGGTGCTTGAAAAAATGCCCATACTGCGATTTTAACTCGCACGCCATATCCGCTAATCAAGACCTTCCTGAGCAGACCTATGTAAAGGCACTGATTCAGGATCTCGAATCCATGTTACCTCATGTTTGGGGGCGGTCATTAACCAGTGTATTTTTCGGCGGTGGTACACCCAGCTTGTTCAGCGCAAACGCTATCGATGCAATTTTAACGCAGATAAGAACATTGCTGCCATTGGAACCCTCAACTGAAATTACGCTAGAAGCCAACCCGGGAACTTTTGAAGCACAGAAATTTGCAGATTTTCGATCGGCAGGCATCAACCGACTCTCAATTGGCATACAAAGTTTTAACCAACAGCACTTACTGGCACTGGGACGAGTCCATAATGCACGAGATGCCCTAAAAGCAGTTGAAATCGCCCAAAGAAATTTTGACAACATCAATCTGGATCTGATGTACGCGCTGCCTGGTCAGACAGTTGAAGATACATACCAGGATATTCAAATTGCACGGACTTTGGGTGTGTCTCACTTATCTGTTTATCATCTGACAATTGAACCCAACACACTGTTTCATCGCTATCCTCCCACTCTACCCAACGATGAACAGTCTGATGAAATGCAAAACATGATCGAAGACATGCTGGCGGAATATGCTTATCATCACTACGAAACATCGGCTTTTTCTCAACCAGGCAAAACATCGCGACATAATGTGAATTATTGGTTATTTGGTGATTATCTGGGGATTGGTGCCGGCGCACACAGTAAAATCAGTTTTGAAACGAAAATTATCAGACAAATGCGTTATAAACAGCCCAAATTATATCTAGAAAACGCCCAAAATGCTGCCGCCGGCTCGGAAGCTACTGTCCAAACACAGCATGCACTCACCAAAGCCGATCGCAGTTTCGAGTTTATGATGAATGCACTACGGCTAACGGATGGGTTTCAAAGTGCATTGTTTCAGGAACGAACAGGCTTACCGATAACAGCTATTCTGCCAGAATTGAATACCGCTGAAAATCATGGGTTAATAACACGTAACCATTTGCAAATCACACCAACAACACTGGGCAAGCGGTTTCTTAATGATTTGTTGCAGATTTTCTTAACCGAACAAGAAAATTCAAGTCCCAGTCGTTAAAGAGCACGTTGTGGCCTACATTAAACCTAAAGAGATTATCGAGCAATTGCTACTGGCAGGTGAATAATTGCCGGATGACTGCTATTCACCGGCTTCATGCTATATTGTACTTTTAGGAAAAGAAACAACAGCAGTCAATTACTGATTAATTAAAACATGTTGCACATATTGAGAAATCATGAAATTTCAATAAAACTTGTTTGGCTTGGCTTGCTTCTTTCGGGATATACACTAAACGCCTGCTCGGAAACTATTTATCAATGGAGCGATCCCTGGGGCCAGCTTCAATACAGCACAACTCCTGTACCTGGCGCCACCGTATCCGATTTAACAGAATTGCCAGAAACCACAAAAACAACCGCGCAGCAAAAACAAAATGCTATGATCATAAAACTCCAGAAAATGAAGCAAAAAAATATACAGCGTAAATTGCAATCAGCTTCCCGACAACAATCAAAAATACAAGCTATAAAAGAAAAAAACCATTGCAAACAGCTGCGCGCACTAAAGGCAGATTTACATACACATTATCTCTGGCAACACGCATTAATTGGTTTTTATTTTGGCCCGGATTACTATAGCCGTCTGAATCAGGATTTATCGAATCAAATTTACAGTGCTTGCCGGTAAAACTATCCATTGCTAGACTTGAGACTATAAAACTCACCACGGTCTTTCTCGAATCTACGATTACAAGTATAATTCGGTGTCGAATTTCCCCGCGCCTTTGCTTTTGATTATGCTCTATGGGAACTCCAAAGGATTGATAAAATGAAATCGCCTATTCGTATTTCAGTTACCGGTGCAACAGGCCAGATTTGCTACAGTCTGCTATTTCGTATCGCGGCAGGTGATATGCTGGGTAAAGATCAGCCTGTTATTCTACAACTGCTTGATATTCCAAACGCCCGCCCATTATTCGACGGTCTGGTTATGGAGTTACAAGACTGCGCATTCCCGCTATTGGCCGACTTGATAACAACAGATGATCCGTTGATTGCATTCAAAGATGCCGATATTGCCCTGCTTATCGGTGCAAGACCCCGCGGTGAAAATATGGAACGTAAAGATCTTTTAGAAGCAAACGGACCAATATTTATCGAACAGGGCAAGGCGCTCAATGCTGTCGCAAATAAAAACGTCAAAGTTTTAGTTGTGGGTAACCCTGCTAATACCAACGCCTATATAACGCTTAAGAACGCACCTGATCTTGATCCCAAGAATTTTACCGCAATGTTAAGGCTCGATCACAATCGCGCTTTGTCTCAGGTTGCGCGAAAATTGTCTAAACCCGTTACCAGTATCAAAAAAATGACTGTCTGGGGGAACCATTCAAATACACAATACCCCGACCTGAGTCATGCCGTTATTGATAACGAACCTGTCAGTGCACTCATTACGGACAAGGACTGGATTGCTAACAGCTTTGTTCCGACTGTACAAAAACGCGGTATGGCGATTATTGAAGCAAGACATGGCAGATCAAGTGCTGCAAGCGCCGCAAGCGCCATTATTAATCATATCCAAGACTGGATTTTCGACACACCAATGAATGATTGGACATCTATGGGTATTTTGTCCGACGGAAGTTACGGCATTCCGGAAGGTGTCATTTTCAGTTTTCCGGTAACCTGTAAAGGTGGTCGCTACCAGATTGTTCAGGGATTAGATTTAAGTGAAACCGACATTAAGAAGATGCAAAAAAGCTATGAAGAACTCGCAACAGAACAGAATGCAATCAACCATTTGCTCACTTAAAGTGTCTTAACAAAATCCAGCACTTCCTCAACATGGCCGGGCACCTTCACACCTCGCCATTCATTTCTGAGTACACCTTTCGCATCGATTACAAATGTGCTCCGTTCGATACCGCGAACCTGTTTGCCATACATATTTTTCATTTTCATAACACCGAATTGTTCACAAACCACTTCATCGGCATCACTTAACAGGTCAAACGGAAAATTCATTTTCTCTTTAAAACGCTCATGTGACTTAATACTATCGCGCGAAACGCCTAGAATCTCACAGTTTTGTGCTTTAAAAGCAGCATAATTTTCTCTGAAGTCGCTGCCTTCTGTAGTGCATCCCGGTGTATCATCTTTTGGATAAAAATAAATAACCAGATGCCGTCCACTTGCGCCAGACAAACTGAACGTTTTCTCACCGGTGCTGGGTAATTGAAAATCAGCTACAGGTTGATTAATTGCCAACATAGGTTCCGATCAACAAATAAAAGTTATTAAAGTCATGGTACATGATCTCGGTAAGCAATCATGGGATCGTTGAGTCAATAATAATCGAAACATTACTATCGCCGATTGTAACGGGTTTACTCAATCCCTGTAAGTCACCACTTGATGGAACAGCTTGTCCCGATTTTGAAATACGCGCCTCAATAACAACATTCTGGAAACTCGACAATTTCATGGCGGGCGTCATTGCCATTGCATCAGTTAGTGTAAATGTTGCTGGCAGATCGCTGGCTTTTAATCTCAAAATTGCCAAAGGCATTTTAGGCCCTGTTTCAGCACGTGCATAAATAAACAACGTATCATTCGGATTCGCACGCTTCGCTAAAGTATCACTGATCGTAACATTACCCGAAATCGACGACATCCCTGAAACATTGCTTGTAGACTCCGACGCTGCAGACTGTTGTTGTTGCATCACACTTGCTTGTTGAGGCGCAGCCTCCCCTATGCTCGCTTCCGCAAGCTGCTTCCGGACCTCTTCAGAATCTTTTCCAGACGCGAGTAACTGAGCTTCCGTAACACTCTTTCTCACGGACATAGCCAACTCAGAATCGGCTGGAATAACCGCCAATAATCGTTCCCAATACTTTGCAGCCTGATCAAATTGGTTCTGCTCGTATTCCGCCGTTCCAGCTAGCGCCAAAGCTTTTGGGTATTCTGGATCGATAGTTAAAGCTGTTTGTATCAGTTCAGATGGCTTCCCGCTGAGATTACCATTATTGGTCATCGCAAGCATGTCAGCATAATCACTCAGAATCTGTGGATTATCTGGAATAATTTCGTTCAGTTTCCCGTAAGTGGCGGCTGCCTTATCGTATTGATTCATGATGGCATAAGTTCGCGCTAACATAAACCAGCCCTCAATATCTTCCGGATTGTCCTGAAGTCTGGTAATTAAATTATCTAAAACCGATGCGAAATTGTCATGACCTTCAGGCGCGCCATTTCCTTCGGCCTGCTGCATTTGCGTTGCATTTGCAAGTTGCGCTTGTGGCAACAACCCGCGCGTATCACCAATTTCCAGATAAAGATATACAGCGACAACAGGTAAAGCCAGCGCAATCACAACTGAAACTACGACATTTGTGGCTTTGTTCGTTTTAATACCGTTCACAACTTCATCCTCAGGAACATCCTGAAGCATGCGTTGTTGCAGTTCTTGTTTACTTTGATTGTATTGCTCCCGGGTCAGGATATCGTTTTCAAGATCTCTGTCCAATTCTTTCAGTTGATCACGATAAACGGTAACATTAACCGCGCTGCGTTCAATACGCTGTTCTTCACTACTTTTATTCCTCAACAAAGTTGGAATGATAAAAAGCAGGGCGACTACAATAAAAATACCTGCAATAATCCAGAATGTCGTCATACATTATTACCTTTGTTATTCTTCTCAGATATCTCAGTTTGTTGTGCTTGCTCCTGACCCAGATTGCTTTGCTGATCGTGCAGGTCATCACTATCGAGCAAAGCAGCCACTTTCTTTTGTTCATCCTCAGTCAGGTTTGCTTCTTTAATCTGCATACGCCGACCTTTAAGGTATTTAATCATGAACAATGTACTAAAAATAAAGAAAATCAGCGGGCCAAACCACAACAGTAAGGTTGTATTTTTCATCGGTGGGTTGTACAACACGAAATCACCATAACGCTCAACTAAAAAATCAATAATCTCTGGGTCTGTTTTACCAGCTTTAATCTGTTCGCGAATAATCCGACGCATATCATTGGAGAAATCAGCACGAGAATCGGCTATCGTTTCGTTCTGACACACCAGACAACGAAGGTCTTCAGTTAAAGTCAGCATCCGCTGTTCAATCTCTAGATCTTCCGCTACGGGAGCGGCTTCTTTATACCCAGTTTCAGCTTGAGTTATTAGTGGCAGCATAAACACCGTTAAAATGGCGGCAGCACCCATAACCCGTCTAAAGTACTTTAATACCTTACAGCAGCTATTCTGTTTTAAGCCGTTAATCGATAAACCGTTTAAGCTCATCATGTACGTCCTTGTAACTCAACAATCAGCGGAATAATCGTATTCTGCAACGAATCCGCAGTCACCGGACCTATTTGTTTGTGTCGAATAATCCCCTGCTTATCGATTACGTAGGTTTCCGGCACACCATAAACACCGTAGTCGATGCCAACTGAACCATCAGGATCAACAATACTGGTTGCATACGGATCACCGAAATGTTTAAGCCATTTTTTAGCTGTTGCGTCTTCATCCTTATAGTTAAGACCAAAAATGGGTACCACACCGGAGTTGGCTAATTGCACCAATAAAGGATGTTCGTCTCGACAAGCCACACACCATGAAGCCCAGACATTTAACAGCCAGACTTTCCCAAGATTATCTCTAGATGAAAAAATTTTTTCTGGTTCGTGCAGGCTATATAGTTCAAATTCTGGGGCCGGTTTATCGATAAGAGGCGAAGGGACCTGGCGTGGATTGAGCGACAGCCCTGCGAACAAAAACAACGCCAATACAACAAACGCAAACAAAGGAATTAAATAACGCATTATACTTTCCTAGTATCCGTAGCAAGGTCAGCACTGCTTTTTGCTGTTGCCGGATTATCTTGCTGAACTGTATCGGATGGTTCTTTAGCCAGTACTTTATTCAATACCTGTTTGCTCTTATCCTTAATTTTAAGTCGATAACGCTTGTCACTGACGGTTAAGATCCCACCAATTGACATAAACAAACAACCTAACCAAATCCAGTCAACGAATGGCTTGTGATAAGCACGTACAACCCAGGCTTCCCCTTCCAAAGGTTCACCCAAAGCAACATAAAGATCACGAAATAACCCGGTGTCAATTGCTGCCTCTGTCATGGCCATGCCCGATGCATTATAGGTACGTTTTTCAGGAAACAGTTTCCTTACAAACTCTCCATTCTTTAGCACATCAATTTCACCACGAACAGCCTTGTAATTCGGCCCGACAACATCTGATACGCCGTTGAACTGGAATGCATATTCATTAATGGTTACACGGCTACCGATATCCATTCGTACATCTTTCTCTGTTTCATAACCGTTAACGAGCGTTACACCGATAATAAAGACAGCAACACCGAAATGCGCACAATGCATTCCGTAGAAACTTCTGGATTGCTTGGCTAATCGTGCAAACACATTCCCCTGGCCGCTGTTATTGAGACGATGTTTAAAGCTGACCAGAATACTCATAATAATCCAGAATGCCAGCAGCAATCCGAAACTCACAAGCGGTTTCCATTCCCCCATAAAAAACGGCGCTATAATCGCACTGACGATACTGACGCCAATCGCCCAACGGATACGCACAGCTAAAGACGGCAGGCTCATTTGTTTCCAGCGCGAAATAGGACCGAGTCCAATCAGGAAAATTGCCGGGGTCATAACCGGTACAAATACAGCCTCAAAATACGGCGGCCCAACAGAAATTTTCCCAAGATCCAATGCATCGATAACCAGCGGGTATAACGTTCCCAGTAAAACACTGGCAGAAGCGACGAGTAATAACAAATTATTTGCCAATAACATAGATTCACGCGACAGCAGATCAAACTTACCGCCGAGACCTACTTTAGGTGCACGCCACGCAAATAATAATAGTGAGAGTGTAACGGTTACAAACAGAAATCCAAGAACGAAAATACCTCTTTCCGGATCGGTAGCAAATGCATGTACTGAGGTTAAAACACCGGAACGTACCAGGAATGTACCCAATAAACTCAATGCAAACGTACTGATAGCTAACAGTACCGTCCAGCTTTTGAATCCGCCACGCTTTTCAGTCACGGCCAAAGAATGCATCAATGCAGTGCCTGCCAGCCATGGCATAAAAGAAGCGTTCTCGACGGGATCCCAGAACCACCAGCCTCCCCAGCCGAGCTCATAGTATGCCCACCAACTACCCAGCATAATACCTGTGGTTAAAAATACCCAAGCTACAGTAGTCCAGGGACGGGACCAGCGCGCCCAGGCTGCATCTAGTTTTCCACTCAACAATGCACCTATTGCCAATGCAAATGCAACCGAAAACCCGACGTATCCCATATATAACATTGGTGGATGTACAACCATACCCGGGTCCTGAAGTAAAGGGTTTAAGTCGCTGCCTTCCATGGCAGCCGGCAATAAACGGTCAAACGGGTTGGAGGTCAGCAGCAGAAACGACAAAAAACCAATGCTTACCAATCCTAAAATACCTAGTACACGGGCAACCATATCATCGGGCAACTGTTTACTAAAAACGCTGACGGCGACCGACCATCCTGCAAGCATTAAAACCCATAAAAGCAATGAACCTTCATGCGACCCCCATGTAGCTGCGATTCGGTACTGTATTGGCAGTTCGGTATTTGAATTTCTTGCCACATTTATTACAGAAAAATCACTGGTTACGAACGAATAGCCAAGACAAAGGAACGCAATCAATACAAAAACAAACTGCCCCTGTACGACTGGTTTTGCTAATGCAATCCATGCCGGAATGCCGCGTGTCGCGCCAATCAGTGGCAAAGTACCTTGTGTTATTGCCAATAACAGCGCAATGATGAGCGCAAAATTGCCTATTTCTGGAATCATAATATTTTTACTTGTCGATTAAGAAGATTGTGCCTGAATACAGAACGTTCGGAAGTATTGCAGCATTATACAAATGCAGGAAATATTATTGTACCGACGTAGCTTTTTGTGCCTTTGCCGCTTCTTCTAGAGCAAGCGCAGCTTCAGGCGGCATATAGTTTTCATCATGCTTCGCGAGTACTTCGTCAGCATTGAAAACCCCGTTTTCACCTAATTTACCCTGTGCAACAACACCTTTGCCTTCTCTGAATAGGTCGGGCAAGATACCGGTATATACAACTTGTATCGTTTTGGATGTATCGGTTATTGAAAATCTGACCGTTGTACCACTCGCTTCACGCTGAATGCTACCTTCTTCCACAAGACCACCAATTCGGAAGCTTTTGCCAACAGGTGCTTCTTTAGCCATGACTTGCGTTGGACTGAAGAAAAACACCAAATTACTTTGAAATGCGTTTAATACTAAGTAAGCTGATACACCTAATGCAGCAACGCTTGCAGTAATTATCGCAAGCTTTTTATGACGTGGTTTCATTTATTTCATCTCTTCTTTATTTCAGAGCCTTTGTCATATTGAGACTTTTTATACATCAAAAGCTTCTCAATAATCAAACAGCCGTCTTATCATCCTGATATGAAGTATCTTCTCCATTTGCATCGAATATCTGACCATATCTTTTGACTAAAGTTCGTCGACGTTTGAAAATTAGCAATATTTCGCCGATTACACATGCAAACGTTACAAGGTATGACCCCCAAACATAAATACCGTATCCACCCATCGCAAGAAATTCGGACCAATTTGACCAATCCATCACAGCGCCCCTCTTTCATTGAGTTCAGAAACCCATGCAGTATGTCTTTCTCGCTCGAGAATAATGACACGTACGCGTTTTAAAATTACGGCGATAGCATACATCCATGCTGCGAATACCATGACCATCATACCTGTCAACATGGTTGAAGCCATCGTCGGCGCTTGTGTCACGCTAACCGACGCACCCTGATGCAGCGTGTTCCACCACTGTACTGAAAAATAAATAATGGGAATATTGATAACACCAACCAAAGCGATAATAGCGCCAGCTTTATCAGCTCGACGTGGATCATCAATTGCAGCTTGAAGCGACATAAATCCAATATAAAGAAACAACAGTATTAACTCGGATGTCAACCGTGCATCCCATACCCACCAAGTACCCCACATCGGTTTTCCCCAAAGCGAGCCTGTCCAGAGCGCAACAAACGTAAACATGGCACCCGTCGGTGCTATTGCAGTTGCCATCATAGATGACAGTCGCGTATTAAATGCGAGACCAATTCCTGCCCAGAGAGCCATCACAACATAGAGAAACATCGACATCCAGGCTGCAGGCACATGTATAAAAATTATCCGGTAAGCCTCACCCTGCTGGAAATCTGTCGGAGCAACAAAAAAACCAATGTATAGTCCTGCGACCAGTAGCCCAAAGGCCAGAATCGCAAAAAATGGAATCATTCTTCCGGCAAGTGAATAAAAACTTGCTGGGGAAGCATATTTGTACCAATTAATTGCCATAAAAAATAATACTTACTATTTAAAGTTATAATTATTACCGATGCTTGGATTGTTCCAGCAAGACTCGTTTACAGCGGCCGCCGAATTTTATACTAAAAAACACCAACCTATAAACCATTTTGAACCACTTTAATTCAAAATAGAGAAATTATGAAACCTTTTGATTTTTCTCAGTCCGATCCTGTTTCACAATAAAGTACATACAATTACTCCATAGACACCCGTAAAGAAGAAGCCGCTGCCCAGGGCGCGAACACAATCGATACCAGTAAAAATGCACCGAGTAATGATAAATGTGCGTCGTAATCAAGCCCTGCCATGTCGGCTTCCACAGAACCCGCTCCAAAAATTAAAACTGGAATATACAATGGTAAAACCAGCAACGAAACCAAAACGCCACCACCACGCAGCCCAAGTGTCAGCGCTGCACCAATTGCACCAATTAGACTCAGTACCGGTGTGCCCAATAATAGCGACGTGGTTAAAACAAATAAAGCATCTACGGGTAAGTCATACTGGATACCCAAAACCGGTGCCATTAAAACCAGTGGCACACCGGTGACGAGCCAATGTGCCAGTGCTTTACCCAACACAAGAATGGATAATGACTGAGACGAAAGCAACATTTGTTCAAGTGTACCGTCAAGATAGTCATTAGAAAACAATCTGCCAAGTGACAACATCGACGCCAGCAAAGCAGCAACCCACACCACACCTGGAGCCATCATACGCAACATATTCATTTCCGGCCCCACGCTCAACGGAAACAGACTAACGACAATTACAAAGAAAAATAATGTGGTTAGCACATCTGATCGGCGGCGCATCGCCAGTAATAAATCACGCTGTACAATCCAAAAAAACATATCAAGTTAATTGCAATTGTACAATTGAAGCAGCAGTCATATCGATATCCTGGTGCGTTGTCATCACGATCATGCCGTTTTCTTTCAAGTGCCGTTCGAGCAGGTTCTTGACGAGCTGAATAGCCGACACATCGAGCGCTGCTAATGGTTCATCCAGAATCCATAATTTAGCCTTACTCACCAGCAAACGTGCAAGAGCCACACGCCTGCGTTGCCCTTGAGATAGCACTTTGGCCGGCAAATGCTCCCGTCCTCCTAAGCCCATATCAACAAGCGCTTCAACTGCTTGATGCTCAGAGATATTCTCCCCAGAAAACGCACTGGAAATGCGTAAATTTTCCAATGCAGTCAAATCATCTTTTGTACCGCTTAGATGGCCGATATAAACCAGTTCACTATAATAAGCTTCGCCAAGAGTACGAACTGATTTGCCGTTCCAGGTAATTTTGCCTGCAGCAGGAGCGGATAATCCACATAAAATGCGCAACAGACTCGTTTTGCCGCTGCCATTAGGGCCATTCACCTGCATCAGGCCGCCATCTTTCAATATAAAGTTAACTGCTTTAAAAAGGTTACGGTCACCGCGCACGCAAGCCAGATCACTACCTTGCAACATGATTACTAATAAAATTAAACTTCGAATTATAACGCATCGCACATTTATCTGTAATATCACTTTGCCAAACAATTCAAATCAATTTAGCAAAAAACCATTTTGGTCGTCTAAATAGGCATTAGATAACAAACGTTTAGGTTTTATCGAGTAATGCGTCGAAATTACACCCAATCCCAAGAAAAATTCCCGGTAGTACAAGCGTACAGTTTTATCATCTAGATTCTTCGGATTTATATTTTCCGAATCAGTAATTTTTTCAAGTTCACGTCCATGTCTGATTGCATGCGCTTCATTGTGATTCAGTGAAACAAAAGGATATTCATGCAACAAACTGTCAATTGGCATCAAACAACACACCCGCTCATCAGTACTCATTGATTCAAGTTGCTCAAGTGTTTTAGCTCGGGGCAAACTAAAACTATTGATTGAATGACGACGCAAACGCGTCAAATAAGCGCTGCCACAGCCCAGTGCTTTACCGATATCTTCGGCCAATACACGGATATAGGTTCCCGTACCGCATTTGATTGAAAGTGTAAGATCCTGCCCTGACAGAGACTTAACACTAATAGAATAAACATTGACTGTCCGCGGTTTTCGCTCAATTATTCTACCTTGGCGGGCATAATGATAAAGTGGTTTACCGCTGTACTTTAATGCACTGTGCATAGGCGGCATCTGCATCACTTTCCCGATAAACTGCTGCACAACAGTTTCGCAATAGTGTGTATTAAGTTCAGCCCCCCCATTTACCGATACTTGCGTTATTTCTCCTTCAGCATCCCCTGTTGTACTATGAAATCCCAATTTAATTACAGCTTCATATGTTTTATCCGCATTCAGTAGCATTGAAGCAAATTTTGTTGCCTCACCGATACAGATTGGAAGCATACCTGTTGCCATAGGGTCCAATGTGCCGGTATGGCCCGATTTTACCGACCCAAAAAGACGTTTGACTTTTTGAAGCGCCTTATTGGATGTTATGCCGTAAGGTTTATCTAATAATAAAACCCCACTTACATTGCGTTGCATATTAAAGAAAAGAGAACAAGAATACCTGTGCTTTATTTATTAGATCTTAATTAAAGGCTGTTGCTATGAGTTATATACAATTCTGTTTCCTTTTAGGAAAAGGATGAAGAATTTGTTCCACAGAAATATGCATCTCATGACGATACCCTTAAGGAAATAACCAAAGATTTTTTTTACTCATCCGAAATATTTTTTTTATTCTCCTGAGCAACCGCTTCATCAATCAATTGCGATAAATACGCACCATGTTCAATGGATTTATCGTAGCAAAAGGTCAATTGAGGTACGATGCGCAATTTAATTCTTTTTGACAAATTGGACCGTAAAAAACCTGACGCTTTATACAATCCTTTTTCAATTGAAGCATATTCTTCCTGATTGGCCAACGTCGTATAAAATACTTTGGCGTATGCATAATCGCGGCTAACCTCAACCGCGGTTATTGTGATTTGATTAAGACGCTTATCTTTAATTTCATGTTGTAACAATTCGGCCAGTTCACGCTGAATTTGGTCAGCTATCCTAAGTGATCGAGAAAATTCCTTGGGCATTACAATTCAATCCGGATAGTGAAGATAATTCGTTAAAGCACACGCATTGTTTCAACTATTTCATAGACCTCCAACTGATCGCCTACCTGAAGATCATTATAGTTTTTGAGTGACACCCCGCACTCAAATCCTTCTCTTACTTCCTTGATATCGTCTTTAAAACGTTTCAAAGAATCCAGCTCACTATTATGAATTACCTTGCCATCTCGCAAAACCCGAATCAATGAATTTCTCTTAACAATACCTTCCAGAACGTAACATCCAGCAACCACACCTACTTTAGGAATCCGGTAGATTTCCCGAACATCAATGAGTCCAAGAATATTTTCCTTTCGATCAGGCGCCATTAATCCAGATAAGGCCGCTTTAATCTCATCAACCGCTTCATAAATAATATTATAGTAATGAACGTCAACACCACTTGATGTTATTAACTTACGTGCGCCAGCGTCCGCACGAACATTAAATCCAATTACCACAGACTTTGAAGCAAGAGATAAATTGATATCGGACTCAATAATCGCACCTACACCGCTATGTATGATATTAACCTTCACCTCGTCGGTTGAGAGCTTTTGCAAGGCATGTGCCAGCGCTTCACAAGACCCCTGCACATCCGCCTTGATAATCAAGGCAAGCACTTTAACATCATCCTGCTGATCAAACACATTTTCCAACTTTGCGGCTTGCTGCTTGGCAAGTTTAACATCTCGGTACTTACCCTGCCGGAAAAGCGCAATCTCTCTAGCTTTACGCTCATCTTCCAATGCTATTACTACATCACCGGCATCTGGAACTTCTGACAATCCTTGTATTTCGACAGGTATTGAAGTAGTTGCCTCCTTAATTGGCTTTCCATTTTCATCGTTCATGGCCCGCACTTTACCAAAAACGGCCCCAGCAAGGAGAGCGTCTCCTCGTTTTAACGTACCTGATTGAACAAGAATGGTGGCCACCGGACCACGACCTTTGTCTAAACGCGACTCAATGACAACGCCTTTGGCTGAAGATTTCCGAGGAGCTTTGAGTTCCAAAACCTCGGCCTGCAGCAAAATCCCTTCAAGTAAACCATCGACACCCTGCCCGGTTTTCGCCGAAACTTCAATAAACATAGTTTCACCGCCCCAATCTTCCGGTACAACTTCGTGTGCGACCAATTCCTGTTTGATGCGTTCAATATTAGCTTCCGGTTTATCTATTTTATTAACTGCAACAATTAAGGGTATATCTGCTGCTTTTGCATGATGAATAGCTTCGATAGTTTGTGGCATAACACCATCATCAGCTGCAACAACCAACACAACTATATCGGTAATTTTTGCACCTCTTGCACGCATGGCTGTAAAGGCTTCATGACCCGGTGTATCTAGAAACGTAATCATGCCATGTTCTGTTTCCACGTGGTAAGCACCAATATGCTGTGTAATCCCCCCCGCTTCACCACCTGCCACGCGTGACCGACGTATATAATCCAGCAACGATGTTTTACCGTGATCGACATGTCCCATCACCGTTACAACAGGTGCTCTAGGCTCTATTTCAGCTTCGGCAATAAGCGACTCCGTACCAGCTAAAAAAGCCTCAGGACTGTCTATTGCTGCATATTTTGCAATATGACCCATTTCTTCGACGACAATCATCGCCGTTTCCTGATCTAGCATTTGATTTATGGTCACCATACTGCCCATATTCATCAAAATCTTTATGATATCAGCAGCCTTAACAGACATTTTCTGGGCAAGCGCACCAACAGAAATGGTTTCCGGCACAATAATCTCACGCACAATAGGCTCAGTGGGCGCTGAAAAACCATGCTCCTTCTTCGCATCGGTTACAGTTGATTTACTTTGCTTTTCACGACGGGCCCGCCACCCCTGACCACTAGAAATATCACCACGGGTTTTTACACTTCCACGTTTGCGAGTACCATCATCCACCCACTCAGACTGCTTCTGTTGTTTTTTCTTCTTTTCTACTTTTTCCGTTTTCTCGGTTTTGGCTTCTTCTTTTAATGTGGATTTATTTGCAACCTGTTTATCCTGTGGCGGTTCAATTTTTTGTTCAGATGAAGATAATTTTTGTGTGTCAGGCTGCTCCTGCTGTGTATCATCTTCAGCGGAACTCTTTACTTTTACTCGTTTCGTCTTATCTTGCTCATCTACATCAACTTTCTCTTTCGCGGTAGGAGATTGAATAGTTTTTTGCTGTTTGTCGGCCTCTGAAACAGATTCTTCTAATCGGTTGTTTTCTTCAGGAACCGCTTCGGCTTTTTTTCGCGCTTGTTTACGCTTAATTTCAGCCTCTTGTCGCGCAATCAACTCTGCTTGTTTCCTCGCTTCTTCTTCACGCAACGCTTTTTGTTCAGCATCAACAACTGGCGAAACAACACGCGACTTCTTTTTTATTGCAGTCTTGGGTGACTCTGTTTCGTCGTCACCTTCCGTTGCTACAGGCTTAGCAAAAACCCGCTTTTTCTTTACTTCAACCTGAATTGTTCGCGCACGCCCCATACTGTCAGATTTACGGATTTCCGATGTCTGACGGCGGGTTAAAGTTATTTTATTTTTCGCTTCTTTTGAACCATGAGTCTTTCTTAAATAATCAAGTAATTGAGCTTTGTCTTGCTCGGTCAGATTATCTTCTGCCAACATCTTTTTCACACCAGCAGCCTGCAATTGCTCCAGTAAGACAGTCGGGAGCAAGCCAAGCTCATTTGCAAATTGTTCTACGCTCATTTGCGCCATTAAATAACCTTTTAAATTCTTCCGAAAACTCTTTAAACAAGTTGATTTGTATAGATACTCTTTAATCAGGCATCTATTAAATCATTATTACATCACCTAAACAAACCAAGGCTCTCGCGCTTTTATAATCAACTTATTTGCCCGTTCGATATCCATCCCCGTCATTTCTACCAAGTCGTCAGCAGCTAAATCAGCTAAATCACCCTGATTGTATATTCCTTTCACAGCTAAAACACGAACGGTTTCTATATCCATACCTTCTAATGAAAGTAAATCATCAGCTACATTTTCAACTTTTTCCTCATTCGCAATTGCATCTGTTAATAAGACATTACGTGCTCGATCACGGATCTCGTTAACTGCATCTTCGTCTAATGCCTCAATTTCAAGCATTTCATCCAGTGGAACATATGCAACTTCCTCAAGCGTGGAGAAGCCTTCTTCCACTAGAACTTCAGCTACATCCTCATCAATATTAAGTTTATCCATAAAGAGCTGCTTGGTAAATGCAATTTCCTGCTCTTGCTTGGACTGCGATTCCTCAACCGTCATGATGTTAAGGCTCCATCCAGTTAATTCAGATGCTAGCCGAACGTTTTGGCCACCGCGCCCAATTGCTTGGGCCAGGTTCTCTTCATCAACCACAATGTCCATATTCTGCTGCTCTTCGTCAACCATAATACTGCTGATCTCCGCTGGAGCCAAAGCATTAATGATGTAAGTTGCCGGATCGTCTGACCAAAGAATAATGTCGACACGCTCTCCGGCCAGCTCGCTGATTACCGACTGTACTCTGGAGCCGCGCATGCCCACACATGTGCCAATGGGATCAACACGCTGATCATTTGATTTGACAGCGATCTTTGCGCGTGAACCGGGATCTCTCGCAGCTGCTTTAATCTCTAAAATACCCTCTTCAATTTCAGGTACTTCAAGCTCGAATAATTTGGCTAAAAATTCTGATGTAACGCGTGAAAGCTTTAGCTGCGCACCACGTGCTGCCCGATCAACTTTATAGAGATAAGCGCGCACACGATCACCAATGCGCAAGTTCTCCTTTGGTATCATTTGATCACGAGGCAATTCCGCTTCTATTCTGCCCGATTCGATGATAGCATTACCGCGTTCGATGCGTTTTATTGTTCCTGTAACTAAATAATCACCCCGTTCGAGGAAATCGTTGAGCATTTGCTCTCGTTCTGCATCACGTATCTTTTGGAAAATAACCTGTTTGGCAGCTTGAGCTCCAATGCGGCCAAATTCAATTGGTTCTAAGGGCTGCTCAGTAAAATCACCGATTTGGATATCTGGATTTATTTTCTGAGCCTCTGCCAAGGAAACTTGACGTGACGGCTCAGTTAATTCGTCGTCTTCGACCACCAGCCAACGCCTGAATGACTCATAGTCACCCGACTGCCTGTCTATGGAAACACGCGTCTCAACATCCTCATGAAATCTCTTTTTTGTTGCAGAAGACAACGCCATTTCCAATGCCGTGAAAACAATTTCCTTTTCCACTGCTTTTTCTCGCGCCAATGCATCAACCAACAATAAAATCTCGCGGCTCATATTCCTCCAGTCAAATTTTTAATTGCTTACAATTTTGGAACCAAACGAGCCTTTCCAATATTGTGCATATCAAGGTCAAACAATCTTCCTTCGACTTCAAGTTTTAGAATGCCATTGTTTACTTCCCGCAAAATTCCCACAAAATTTCTTCGTCCTTGCATTGGAACACGCAGTTTTAGTCGAATCGTTTCTCCTACAAAGCGAAAAAAATCACTTTCTTTTCTAAGCGGTCTGTCCAAACCTGGTGAAGACACCTCAAGTCGGTCATAATCAATATTTTCCGCAGTCAGCAGACGACTCAAATGATTACTAATTGCAACGCAATCATCTACCGTAATTCCACCCTTTTTATCAACAAAAACTCTTATTAATCCGCCGCGGGAGAATTGCTCAACATCGACTAATTCATACCCCATAGCATCAAGGGTTAATTCTAGCAATTTTCCAAGCACCATAGCCCCAATACAAATAAAAAATGGGCTGACAAAGCCCATCGCAATACCGCTGCAATTCTATCAAATATTTAAAAAATTTGGAACAAATATCGATAATTTAGCTAGAATAAAGTAGTTAATTTCGTCATGTATACTGCGACACAGAACCCAACATAGATTCGCATGTCATTTCAATATATCAATTTCAACAAAGTCCTTTCGGTATATTTAATGACAAACTCAATTTTAAAATCTTCATGATAAAACATATGAAAAACAAATATTCGATATGACCAAGACCACCAGTTCCTTAAACATAAAATTATGACAAATATTCAAGGTAATTATCCAATGAAACAGTTTTTAAATCTTATTCGTTTTTACACTTTGATTCATTTTTTAATGATCGCTTTTTCACTCCATGCCGAAGAAATTGGTAATGTTTCGACAAAATTTAAACTTCTTGGCGCTAACGATAAAATTGTTGTCGAAGCATTTGATGATCCTGATATAAAAGGCGCGACATGCTATTTGAGCAGAGCAAAAACCGGAGGCATCAGCGGTGCAGTGGGTGTTGCTGAAGACACATCAGACGCCTCTATCGCTTGCAGACAAGTTGGACCGATTGTATTACCTAAAAAAATCAGCAGTGGCGACGCTGACGGCGACGAAGTATTCAAAAAAAGCACATCATTGTTATTTAAATCATTACAAGTAGTACGTTTTTATGACCCTAAAAGGAATGTACTGGTTTATTTAACTTATAGTGACCGCATTATTGAAGGATCACCAAAGAACAGCATTTCGACAATTCCAATAATACCCTGGCGCTAGTAACGTACACACAAGGCAAGTATTCTATGCACCGTAGTCATATGGTATAAAAAATGGACTTCATTCTTTGCTTTTTATATATACAAACCATGATCATCAGCATTTTTTGTAAAAAAATTGGTTATTGATGGAGTTATATACCTATAAAAGTGGACCCAACTTCAAGCTCATCAAAAAGCTGCTTATCTTAACAATTCGATAACGAGCACTTCATTCTACACAGAGACTCATGAATACAGCTTTCAAGTATCCTAGAACAGCTACTGACAGCATGAATATGTACAACAAATTACGATTGACTCTGCTAAGAGTTGAAATTAACTCATCGGTTTGTCAATACATATTTCAGCCATCATTATCAAATAGCCAACCATGACAAATCCCTTACAACTCATACTTATTTTATTGGCAATAGCAGTGATTGCTGTCGTCATGTTTCGGCTGTTACGCCTGCCGCCTATGCTGGGATATTTACTTGCGGGTGTACTTATTGGACCACATGCCTTGGGGTGGATACCGGAAAGTGAAGAAACACGTGATCTTGCGGAGTTCGGCGTGGTTTTTCTAATGTTCAGTATTGGGCTCGAATTCAGCCTGACCAAACTGGTCACCATAAAACGTATCGTTTTCGGATTCGGTACGTCGCAGGTTGTTGTAAGCATTTTAATTGTCATGGCAATCTCCTGGTTTCTGGATATGGATTGGCGCGTAGGCTTAGCCCTAGGCGGGGCACTGGCAATGTCTTCAACTGCAATTGTGATCAAAATGCTATCCGAACGATTGGAGCTGAATACGCTGCATGGAAAACAAATCATCGGTGTTTTATTGTTCCAAGACCTGGCTGTCATTCCGCTGCTCATTATCATTCCGGCACTTGCCACCACAGTAGAAAAAGAAACCGTTGATTACAGCACAATGCTAGCAATTGCCGCACTAAAAGCACTGGCGGTACTGTTATTAATTCTATTTTTTGGTCAACGTCTAATGCGCCCCTGGTTTCATCTTGTGGCACGACAAAAATCATCCGAGCTGTTTGTTTTAAATGTTTTACTGATTACTCTGGGTCTCGCCTGGCTAACCGAATTGGCCGGATTGTCACTGGCACTCGGCGCTTTTCTGGCAGGAATGCTAATCTCCGAAACAGAATACCGTTATCAGGTAGAAGACGATATCAAACCATTCCGCGATATATTGCTGGGATTGTTTTTTATTACAATTGGCATGTTATTAGACATTCAAGTTGTTATCGAAAACTTCTTTTGGATAGGCATCATTCTAGTACTGCTTATTACCACCAAAATAGTACTCATTTCGTGTCTTTCCCGGCTCTTCGGCGCCACGTCTAATACCGCAATACGTGCAGGGCTAAATCTTGCTCAAGGCGGTGAATTTGGGTTTGTATTGCTCGCGCAGGCAAATGTAAGCGGGCTAATTGAAAATGCCATATTGCAACCCATTCTGGCCGCCATGGTACTCTCAATGTTTGTTGCACCGTTTTTGATTGAATACAGCGAACGTCTCGTTCAACGTTTTTATACCAGTGAATGGATGCAGCGGGCAATGCAAATAACATCCATTGCTTCACAAACCATGGCGCAACAAGACCATGTCATTATTTGCGGTTATGGCAGAAGCGGGCAAAATCTGTCCCGCATTTTGGAACAGGAATCCATATCTTTTATTGCCTTAGATCTCGATCCACATCGAATTCATGAAGCAAAAATTGCCGGTGAATCAGTTGTCTATGGTGATGCAGCACGAAAAGAAGTGCTGGTAGCCGCTGGATTGATGCGCGCGCGCGTATTAATCGTCAGTTATGCCAACACAGCTTCAGCGTTGAAAATTCTAAATCATGTTCACATGCTCCGACCGGAACTTACCGTTGTTGTGCGGACACGAGATGACTCTGATATTGATATTCTCAAAGAAGCTGGCGCGACCGAAGTAGTTGCTGAGGTTCTAGAAGGCAGTTTAATGCTGGCATCACACGCAATGATGTTTATGAATGTATCTGCCGGACGTATCTTAAAACGCATCCGCCAAACACGTGAAGAACGCTACAGTCTATTTCGTGGATTCTATTTTGGTTCCACAGATGAAAGCGAAGAGGGTCACGAAAAATTATTGCCCCGTTTGCTGACGATTACTATCGAATCAGGTGTCGCATCAGTCAATAAAACACTTGGGGAATTAAACTTATCTGATTTGTCGGTAGAAGTTACCGCCGTCAGGAGGCGCAACATCAAAGGATTGCTACCATCCGAAGAAACCCGGATCGAAGTCGGTGACGTCATTGTTCTCAGAGGAACCCAAGAAAATCTAGCAGCGGCTGAAATCCGCTTAATTCAAGGTTAGCCCAGAAGATGTTGTTATGAGTTATGTGCAATTTTGTCATTTCACACACGCTTAACTGTTTCGTGGTTCACTTTAAAAATCAACAATTAAAAACCCTAATATAAGTAGGTATTATTGAAGGGTTTTCTCGATCAATTCAACGTCCAAACATGGACAGTTGTAACGTGAAAGTGTATAGTCTGCGTTCCGCCCTTTTCTCTTTGTAAAGGGCAGGTATTTGTGTATCCAATTCGCAGAAACATGAGCCTTTCGTGGGTGGATACCACGACAGATAAGAAGGCGCGCAGTTTTAAGCGCAAAATTTATCAATTTATGGAGGGAGATATGATTAAAGCTGTTCAGGCAGTTGTTGGACTGGGATTGTTATGCTTCGCGGCTACTCAAGCTGCTGTAGCTGCAACAGACATCTCAAAATTACCACGAGTCAAACAAAAGCTGGTCGCACCACCTGCTGTACCTAAGCACAACCAAGTTGCTAAAGGCGGACCCAAGGTCGTTCAGGTACACATGGAAACTATTGAAAAACAGGTTGAAGTTGCCCCAGGCGTAAAAATGTGGGCATTGACCTTCAATGGAAGCGTACCGGGTCCATTGATTGTCGTGCATGAAGGCGACTACGTTGAATTAACACTGTCCAACCCTAAAGAAAGCACACTGGCACACAACATTGACTTTCATGCATCAACAGGTGCACTAGGTGGCGCAGGTTTAACATTAGTACAGCCTGGTGAAGAAGTTGTTTTACGCTGGAAAGCAGTTAAGCCTGGCGTTTTCGTTTACCACTGCGCACCAGGTGGAACAATGATTCCATTCCACGTTATTTCAGGTATGAACGGTGCTGTTATGGTTTTACCGCGTGATGGCCTGAAAGATGCTGATGGCAAAGCCTATCGTTATGACCGCGCTTATTATATTGGTGAACAAGATCTCTACCTGCCGCAAGATGAAGATGGCAAATTCAAAGAGTATGACTCACCAGCAGCAGGTATGCATGAAATGCTTGAGCTGTCTAAAGGTCTGATTCCGACCCATGTCGTATTCAACGGTGCCGTTGGTGCATTAACAGGCGACAATGCATTAAGCGCAAAAGTTGGTGAAAAAGTATTGTTTATTCACTCACAAGCAAACCGTGACTCACGTCCTCACCTGATTGGTGGGCATGGTGATTTAGTATGGCAAGGCGGTTCATTCAGTGATACGCCTCTTACCAGTCAAGAAACATGGTTTATTCCAGGTGGCGCGGCAGTTGCAGCAGCCTATGAATTCCATCAGCCAGGACTGTATGTTTATCTCAGCCACAACCTGATTGAAGCTGTATTGCTCGGTGCTGCAGCGCACATGAATGTTGAAGGCGAATGGAACAACGATCTGATGGAACAAATCAAAGCCCCAGATAGTTTCGACGCTGATGCAGCCAACGATCACTAAAATATACCGCTAACGTATATTAAAAGTGTGGCCTAATAAAAACGGCCCTGCCATTTGGTAGGGCCGTTTTTATTGTATAAACAACACCTGTTGTTATCAGTTCATTTAACTGCTTATACTTATACTGCAACCAACCATTATTCACCTGTATTGACATGCCAATAAAATCTCTTATTCGTACTATCCCCCATTATCCCCATCAAGGCATAATGTTTCGGGACATAACGACTTTATTAAAAGACCCCATAGGGCTACGCACCACTGTACAAGAAATCACTAAGCGATATCAATCACAGCAGATCGACAAAGTAGTAGGTATTGAGTCTCGTGGCTTTATTATCGGCGCACCCGTGGCCTATCAGCTCGGGACAGGTTTTGTTCCTATACGTAAACAAAACAAACTACCTGCTGAAACAATCGGCCATGATTATCAACTGGAATATGGCAGTGATCGAATTGAAATTCACGCGGATGCCATACAATCACACGAGCGTATTTTACTTGTCGACGATTTGATTGCTACGGGAGGTACTGCCGAAGCAGCTATTAAATTAATTCGGGAAATGGGTGGAGAAATTGTTGAATGCTGCTTTGTCATTGATTTGCCCGATGTCGGCGGAAGGAAACGCATCGAAAAAATGGGATGCAAAGTCTTTTCACTATGCGAATTTGATGAAACGGTCAATTAACACTTTTTCGTAACTATAGCGATATGAAATTGGAGCCTGAATCTCTTTGGGGTATTCGTAATACAGCTAAATTTTACTTGGCTCGATTACGAGAACAGCTTTGGTTAAAACCATTAATAAGTTGCTTCTTATCAATCGTTGCAGCATTTATCGCAAGTTTGGCCGATCATATTGAATTTGAGCTATCCCTTCCTAACATCAGCTCTGAATCCATTGAAACGTTGCTGACAACTATAGCGACGAGCATGTTAACTATTGCAGTATTCTCTGTAGGGTCAATGTTATCGGCTTATGCATCAGCAAGTAGCACGGCAACGCCGCGCTCATTTCCGCTGATTATCAGCGATGACGTATCACAAAATGCGCTTTCGACTTTCATCGGTGCATTTATATTCAGCATTGTCGCACTTGTTGCTCTTTTAAATGATTTTTATGAGAAACCAGGGCGTTTCGCTTTATTTGTTTTAACAGCTTTTGTATTCTCCCTTGTTATCCTCAGCTTTGTGCGTTGGGTTGATCGAATAGCCAGGCTCGGCCGTTTGGGCAATACGATCGCAAAGATAGAAACAGCAGCTGATATGGCGTTGCAAACACAAATGCAACTCCACAAACTTTGTGTAACCAGACCTACAAAGACCAATCAATACATTGCCGTTTTTTCAGGAGTCACCAGACACATCCAAAATCTTATGGATATAGCTGGAATAACAAACACTAAACGAGACATAGCCATTTTTTCAGATGAAGTCGGGTACGTCCAGAACATTAGCTTCGCAAAATTACAGAATTTAGCCGAGCAGTTTGATTGTACCGTCACTGTCTGTGTACTCCCCGGCGCTTTTGTTTCACTCGGTAAACCACTTATATACATCACGCAAAAGAACAGTTTCGAAAAAGACGTAATCAACAAACGAGTTAACGATGCCTTTGTAATTGACAATCAAAGAACGTTTGAGTCAGACCCCCGCTTTGGACTCATTGCATTATCCCAAATTGCTAGCCGTGCATTGTCTCCGGCCGTGAATGACGCTGGCACCGCTATTGATATTATTACGGTTTTTGTGCGCCTCTTTGTACGCACGGTACAGGCTAACGAAGATCATGAAGACACTCAAATCAAATACGATCGTGTTTCGATTCCGTCGATTTCATTCAATGATATGCTTGACGATGCATTCACCACGATTGCCCGAGATGGCGCATCTTCAGCTAATGTAATAATCAGACAGCTGAAAGCATTACATTCTCTGGCTTTGCTAGGAAATAAAGAAATGACCCAGGCCGCAAAAAACCAAGCTCACCTCACACTCCATTATGCCCAACAATCCCTAAAATTACCTGAAGAACTCAAACGCGTAAAAGCAGTTTTTAAACAAAATTTTTAAACAATCAACCATACTGATTGATCGAAAATCAATCTACAGAAGCGTTATAGAAACCCGCATTAAATAGATATGGGAAGAAAGATCATAATCATCTGAGTGCATTCATCAGCTTCTCATGAATGCCACCAAAACCGCCATTACTCATGATGACTATATGGTCACCTGGTACAGTAAAATCAGTTATCGCTACAGTAAGTTGTTGTAAATCGCGATAACACTGTCCTTTCTCACCCAGTCCTGAAAATACTTTCTCGGTCCATTCGGCATCACGGCTATAACAAAACACCTTATCGGCTCCACTAAGACTATCCGTCAGCTTATCTTTCCAAACTCCCATTTTCATCGTATTTGAACGCGGTTCCAGAACCACGATTATTCGCGCATTACCGACTCGTTCACGCAACCCTTCTACCGTCGTCTGTATCGCAGTCGGGTGATGTGCGAAATCATCATAAACAGTAATACTGTTTACAGTACCTCGTTTCTCCATTCGTCGTTTGACGTTTTTGAATCTTGCTAGCGCTTCAATACCAGTTTTAACAGGTATACCCGCATGTCGGGCTGCAGCCAGCGCAGCCAATGCATTCATACGATTATGTATCCCAAGCAAATCCCATTCTAAAATACCTTGCGATTCCCCGGCCAGAAATACTTCAGACGCCCTTTTGTCAAACGTAGCCATATGCCAGCTTGCTTCAATTCCAAACTGCTCTATAGGTGTCCAACAACCCTGTTCCAACACGTGCTTCAGATTATTATCTTTGCCGTTGGCAACGATCAAGCCCTGATTGGGCACGACCCTGATTAAGTGGTGAAACTGTCGTTTAATAGCGGCAAGATTTTCAAAAATATCGGCGTGATCGAATTCGAGATTATTCAAAATTACAGTTTTGGGATGATAGTGAACAAATTTTGAACGTTTATCAAAAAAAGCAGTGTCGTATTCATCCGCCTCAATGACAAAGAAAGGTGAAATCTCATGCGATATCCCTTGCTGATCAGATGGCATCCATCCAGCTCGCGCCGATGTATCAAAATTTTCCGGGACACCACCAATCAAATACCCTGGATGCAATCCCGCATATTCCATTATCCATGCCAACATTGAACTCGTCGTAGTTTTTCCATGCGTTCCTGCTACCGCCAAAACCCATCGGGTATTCAAGATATTTTCCGATAACCACTGCGGACCCGAAATATACGGCAGATTCCGATTCAAAATCTCCTCCATGAGAGGATTGCCACGAGTCACTACATTACCGATTACGAAAATATCCGGTTTAAGCTCAATTTGATCTGCTGAAAATCCAGATATGAGTTCAATACCAAGTGATTCCAATTGCGTACTCATGGGTGGATAAACATTCTGATCGCAACCGGTTACTTTATGACCCGATTCCTGCGCAATTGCAGCAATCCCTCCCATAAACGTCCCACAAATACCGAGGATGTGTATATGCATTAATCTCTGTCTCAAATTGAATTCACACGCTGCCAGCCGCGCTTATATTACCGCATTACAAGAATGATTGGCGATCATCGTATAAAGATTCAGTATGGAAAGCACCCAACCGTACCCGACTGCTTCCAACTATGTTAAATTCCAGATAGAAACCTTCATTGCTGTTCCGTTATTTTTACACCGTTTTTCATGAAAACACTGTTTATTCCATTGCTACTCACTCTAATTGCTTACTTAATGTTCTGGCCTGTGCCAATTGAACCGGTTAGTTGGAGCGCGCCCGATACACTGGGGTATGTCGGCAAACACGCCACGAATAACAAACTTTCCAACCTACAGACGATTGATTTGGGTAAAGAAACGGGGCCGGAACATGTCGCATTCGATAACAACGGAAAATTGTATGCAGCCATGTCCAGCGGAAACATTTTGCGGATGAATCCGGATGGCACAGCACAGGAAATATTTGCCCGTACCGGCGGCCGCGTACTGGGCTTTGATTTTGATATTGATAATAACCTACTCGCAGCCGATGCCATGCGTGGCATATTATCGATATCGCCTGATGGAACAATAGCGGTGCTTGTTGACAACGTTAACAATGATTCCATTGGGTTTCCAAACAGTATCACGGTAGCTCGAAATGGCAAGGTTTATTTTACCGATTCTTCCACACGCTTTACACCGTCAGTCTGGGGCGGCACGTTTGAAGCCAGCACACTGGATATTGTTGAGCAATCCGCTACTGGTCGTGTACTGGAATACGATCCAGAACAAAACACAACACGCATTATTGTCAAAGGACTCAGCTTTGCTAACGGTATTGCGCTTTCACAGGATGAGCGTTCATTTTTTGTCAATGAGACAGGCCGCTATCGTGTTTGGAAAATTTTAATTACCGAAGGTCATCTCAATTTGAATGATGCTTCACCACTGGCAGAAATCATCTTCGATAATTTACCAGGATACCCCGACAACCTGATGCGTGGACTCGATGGCCGAATCTGGCTAGGTTTTGCTAAACCGCGTAGTGCTGTGATCGATTTTATGAGCGACAAACCTTTTTTACGTAAAATGGTCTTACGCTTCCCACGCTTTCTATGGCCGATACCCGAAGCCTACGGTCATGTCGTGGCATTTAATGAAACGGGGCAAATCGTAGCTGATCTACAAGATCCTGCAGGCAGTTACCCTGAAACAACTGCCGTAACAGAAACCCAGAACCGCCTGTATATCCAAAGCCTGCATGCCAGTAGTCTGGGCTGGTTGTCACGAGATGCAGTACAGATGCAATATTTTCCAACCCCTAACACCAATACGACTCATCTAAAATAGCTCCAATACATCATGGTGCTCTACACTACTGATCTGCCTGAATCCCAGTCTCTGATACAGTCGAACAGCATCCTGATTGGCATGCAGCACACGTAGCCGAAGTGGTAAACCTAATTTTCGTGCTTTAAGGATTAATTGAACAATTATTTCGGTGCCAATACCCAAATTTTGATACTGAGGTTCAATCTGGATTTCATCCAACCACAAATAATCATCTTGACGCAACATAATAAACATACCTACAGGTTTATCATGCTTCAGTACAACTTCAATATTTTTGGTCTCCCATGACTTGAGAAACAGACCCAATTCTTCATCATCGTCCCAATAACCGAATTCTCTGATAATAAGTTCTCGATATACGGTATGATGCAAATCAAGCAGCCAATGGTAATCGGAAGGTTCGGCAGATCTAGTGCTAATGGTCATCGCTTATTCATTCAAACGCTTTTTATGTGGCTTAATCAGTCCACATCAATATTCAATATACTGCTAATACATTAAGTGTAATGGTTGAAACTAACATCATCTCCCCATAAACTGCGATTCAAATAAGTTGCTGTCAATAAGGATCTTGATAGATTAATAAAATTTTAACCGTTTTAAGTACAAGCCTAAAAGGAGTTTATACAATGCAACCCAGTCAGACCGGCCTTTTGGACAAAATCAGTAAAACTATCGGGTTAAATGAGGTTGAACCACAGCAACTAGAAGTAAACGAACCACCTGAAGATCGCGGCAATCGTCTTTGCGTCAGCGTCAGCGATATTCATTTAACAGACGGTACGGTCGGGTTCCAAAATTTAAGCGATACCACCTGGAATGCTTTCTACGAAACTATAAAACAACGCTGCATCCGTTATCACATCAATGAACTGGTACTGGTTATTGATGGGGACATTATCGACATGATCCGCAGTAGTAAATGGGCGGCGCACGAACCGCCCATTTACCCGTGGGAGCGTCATAGAAAAGAAGCGTTCTCAGCTGTAGTCCACGATATTATCCGGGATATCGTAGAAAATCAGCATGCTAATTTCTTTAAATGGCTGCGCGAACTGGAAAGTAAACTTAAACAAGAAAGCCAGTTGAGTAATATAAAGGCCAGAATTGTGCTGATAATTGGCAATCATGACAAAGAATTGTTTTGCGTTCAGGAGGCACTCAACTATTTTTATGAAACAGCACTGGGTCAAAACGTCAAAGAAATTTCTGAGACTGAGCGTAAAACACTAGGCAGGATGTACGGCGACGAATCCATGTTTATGGATTTAAACCAAGCGCCTTATTTGCCTTTCTATTATGGCGACACTGGGTTTAGATTTTTTACAACACATGGACAATGGCGTGATGAGGCCAATAGCCGTAGTATAAAAGCACAGGGCAGCAGACCGGGATGGAAGGCTGCCGACGGCTGGCAGATCGAAACTTGGCAACAGTTAAAGTTTTCACCTTTTTTTGAACCCTGTTTTGGTGATTCAGTTGCCTCAGGTGTTTTATCGACTTTTATCTACAAAACAAAAAAAAGACTGAATGAAATTAATACCCATGATCCTTATCTTGAAAGTATTCTCGATGAATTAGATCTGTATCGACCTACTTATGGCGCAATTAACAGAATATTGGTGGAAGCCGACAGAATGCGTGCGCAGAATAAAGAAGAACGCGTTATTTTTATCATCGAAAACACGATTTACAACTGTGTCATTGACTGGTTGAGCTGGGATTTTACATACCAATCCTCTCCACCGATCCGTAGATTTGGACTCAAATTGGCCAAACGTATTCTAAAGTTTATGGCATCAGTTGGGCATCGGTTGAAAATTAAATCGATTGCCGCACTTATGCACACACTTGCATTTTTTGCCAGTATGAAACAACTGGGTGTCAAGTTATCAACGATGAGAAAATTTCCCAGTTTTCTTCCGATATATCGTCATTATAATTTTCAGATTCATGGTGAAGGGCATACGCATCAACCGCTACAAGAAGAACTTAATATTGGAATGGACCGGCCAACAACTTATATTAACTTCGGCACCTGGCGCGACCAAATCTTAACTAGAAAAAAGCAAGGCTACCGCCGCCGCGGTGTTCTCAGAACGTTATTCATTCTTGACATCATTAACTACAATGAAGAAACCAAGCAAGAAATGCCGCGCACTTTCGATTATTTTGTAGAAGACATTGTGCACTGGAGTGACGCTAAAGACGCAATGAATCAAACCAATCAAAGCGAGCCGCGCACTTGATTTGTCATTCTCCCAGTAACAGGATTTTCACAGATTGACATGCACTACCAGTGCCTGCAGTTACAATTAAATTAGCCAGATATAATATTATCTAACTCGTAAATAAGTAAATTTAAGGACGTCAAAAAAACTATTATGATCTTTTAGCGTGCTTTAATTGTTTATCAAGGCAATCAAAATATATATGCTCATCCGGCGCCGTTTGATTACGCTGTGCCTGCCACAACATTTCGGCCAGACACTCCATAACCTGATGCGCAGCATCATGTTCATTTTTAGTCTGCTGCAGCAATTGCTCAAAACGTCCGCAAATGCCCGTTGGCTGGTTAATAGAAAGCTGTTCTTTAATCGCGATGTGCATGCCCATATGAAGAAAAGGATTTGTATCGCCCGTCTCCGGCAGGTAATCTTTGTCTCGGTACTTCTCTGCATCTTCCAAAATACCATGGTATTCAGGATGGAGTAAAATTACCTCTAGCGTAATTTGTTCCATATCTGTTAACACCGCCTCCTGACGGTACTTGAGCCAGGTATCAAAAAACAATTGGCGGGCTTGGTCTCGTGTAGGCTTAAACATATTTAAATAATGAGAATATTCGGGTTTTTCAAGCGGGTATTTGGAAGTCTACAGCTATACTGTTTTTTCTTTAAATTCACATAAATGATGGATGGCACACTTCCCACAGTCCGGTTTTCTAGCCTTACAGACATACCGTCCGTGTAATATCAGCCAATGGTGGGCATCGTACCTGAATATTTTGGGAACGACTTTGAGCAGCTTTAATTCGACCTCTAGTACGTTTTTTCCGCGCGCAAGACCCGTTCTGTTCGCAACCCGGAATATATGCGTATCCACTGCAATGGTCGGTTCACCGAATGCCGTATTCAGTATAACATTTGCAGTCTTCCGCCCGACACCTGGCAATGCTTCGAGTTGTTCGCGTGCGTTCGGCACTTCGCCGCGATGCTGCTGAATTAAAATCTGGCAAGTTGCCAAAATATTTTTAGCCTTCGTTTTATATAACCCTATACTTTTAATAAAATCTAATAATTTTGATTCACCAAGCATAAGGATGCTTTGAGGTG
>JAUIIB010000025.1 GCA_030431985.1 Gammaproteobacteria bacterium | reverse complement strand
CCATTTACTCAACAATTTTGGCGACGACGCCGGCACCAACTGTTCTACCTCCCTCACGGATAGCAAAACGCAACCCTTCATCCATTGCAATCGGCGCAATCAAATTGACCGTCACAGATATATTATCCCCAGGCATCACCATCTCCGTACCCGCAGGCAACTCTATCGCACCAGTCACATCCGTCGTCCTAAAATAAAACTGTGGACGATAACCCGGAAAAAACGGCGTATGCCTTCCACCCTCTTCTTTACTCAATACATAAATCTCTGCCGTGAATTTGGTGTGCGGCGAAATACTTCCAGGCTTAGCCAAAACCTGACCTCGCTCCACTTCTTCTCGCTTAGTACCACGCAACAACACACCCACGTTATCTCCAGCCTGCCCCTGATCCAGCAGCTTCCGGAACATCTCCACGCCAGTACACACCGTCTTCTGCGTCGGCTTGAGACCCACAATCTCGATCTCTTCGCCAACCTTGATAACACCACGTTCTACACGCCCCGTTACCACTGTTCCGCGACCCGATATCGAAAAAACATCCTCCACAGGCATGATGAAGTTCCCATCTATCGCTCGCTCCGGCTCCGGTATATAACTATCCAATGCCTCCGCCAGCTTTAGAATCGACGGCTCACCAATGTCGCTTTGATCGCCCTCAAGCGCTTTCAACGCCGACCCAACTACAATCGGCGTATCGTCTCCTGGAAAATCATACTTCGTAAGTAGCTCGCGAATCTCCATCTCCACCAGCTCCAGCAATTCAGCGTCATCAACCATGTCCGCTTTGTTCATGTAAACAATAATATACGGAACACCTACCTGACGCGCCAACAGAATGTGCTCCCGCGTCTGCGGCATCGGTCCATCAGCCGACGATACAACCAATATCGCACCATCCATTTGAGCCGCGCCTGTAATCATATTCTTTACATAGTCAGCATGACCCGGACAATCCACATGCGCATAATGACGCTTGTCAGTCTCATACTCTACATGCGCTGTATTAATCGTAATCCCCCGCGTCCGCTCCTCCGGCGCCGAGTCAATCTGATCATAACTCTTCGATTCACCGCCAAATTTAGTCGTCAGTATCGTCGTAATCGCCGCCGTTAACGTCGTCTTACCATGATCTACATGCCCAATCGTACCCACATTTACATGCGGCTTCGAACGCTCAAACTTGCTTTTTGCCATGATCTGTTTCCTCTCAGCTTACTCTATGTATGCTATCTAAATTTATACTACTACTGGAGCCCATGGCCAGAATTGAACTGGCGACCTCTCCCTTACCAAGGGAGTGCTCTACCACTGAGCTACATGGGCAGTCAATCATTTAAATTCTCTGTTCTTAACCAAACACTCCAAGTTGACAATTATCACCCAAGCACCACACGCTGGAGCGGGTGAAGGGAATCGAACCCTCATCGTAAGCTTGGAAGGCTTCTGCTCTACCATTGAGCTACACCCGCAATACTAAAAATGAATTAATTCCAATTAATTCAATACCATCTTTGAATAAACGATATAACTCAGATTACTCAACCACAACCAATCTCAACTTGGTGGAGGGGGAAGGATTCGAACCTTCGAAGGCTGAGCCGTCAGATTTACAGTCTGATCCCTTTGACCGCTCGGGAACCCCTCCGAACGAAACAGGGGATTATGAATATCTCGAAACAATAAGTCAAATACTTGTTGCAAAAAAACACACAAATTTAGAACATTATGTACCGACGACTCAAGCAAAACCAAGAATAACATTCGCAATAATGCAAATCTTCTAATTTAAACGAATTCTAGGATCGACCAGCGTGTATGAAATGTCAGTTAAAATCAGGCCTACAATGTAAAGCACTGACCCTAAAAAAACCATGGCCCTAACAACCGCAAAATCCTGTGAATTGATCGCGTCAATGGTATAACTACCCAACCCAGGAATACCAAAAAAAGATTCAACAATCAAACTACCTAAAAACAAAAGCGGCACAAGCACAACGGCGCCCGTCAGAATTGGAATCATGGCATTTTTAAGGACATGTTTGAATAAGACCAAATGCTCGGACAGTCCCTTCGCCCTTGCAGTCCGCACATATTCTTTACCCATCTCTTCAAGGAAAATGGTTCGATACCATCGCGTATTGGCGCCGGCACTACTAATAACACCAATAATTACCGGCAATATCAAAAATTTAATTATATCCAGTCCCGCGCCGAATCCTGAGATGGGAACCAAATGCCACAGTTTACTTATCAAGAACTGTCCACCAATAATATAAAAAAGACTAGAAACAGACATTAAAGCCACACATAGAACAACACCCCAAAAATCTATGTACGTTGCTCGAAAAAAAACCATTACTAACGCAAAAGTAATGTAGGAAAACAGTCCTAAAACAAATACGGGGAATGCAATTGCAAAACTGGGCAACATACGCAGTGTTATTTCATAGCCGATATCTCGACCTTCGTCTGAGCGACCAAACTCAAACGCGAACATTGCAACCGATTTTTCAAAAAAAATCGTTTGTGTTAATTTGTTTAGGCCATCTTGATCTGTATTAAATAGCAACGGCTTATCATAGCCATGCTCAATTTTCCAGTTGTCAATCGCCTCTGGGGTAACATATTTAATTCCCAACTGCATACGCGCCATATCGTCGGGCGTATTCACAACAAAAAACAATGTAAATGTCAGGAGATTTACGCCAATTAAAATGGGGATAGCATATAAAACGCGTCGAACAATATAGCGTAGCATAATATAAACTAATCTGATCTCAACGACAGGCCGCTAATAGCCTTGCTGCTCTCATATCGCCGATACGCTAGTGCGGCAGGCAAAACTCCAATAACAAAAAGTACCAATCCCAGCCCCATTGGCCACAAGACCGGACGATTCCATTCTTTACGTTTTCGTTCTCTCAGATCTGTATCAATACGGTAGTACTTTACGTTATTGTTTGAAATTCTATTTGGTTTAACATTTTTAAACCAGGCATGATAAAGACCATATTCTTTGGGATGAAAACCCCACAGCCAAGGAGCATCGTTCCGCAATATTTCAACCATTTGATCGATAATCATTTGTCGCGCCACACCATTTTCCATATCTTTCATTTGCTCAAATAATCTATCATACTCAGGATTATTATAATTGGCGGCATTATTCGCGGTACCGCCACTCGCATTACCAACCTTTCTTTGCGGGCCATACAATAAAAAGAGAAAATTTTCCGGATCTGGATAATCAGCGTGCCATCCCCACTCGAAGATCTGCGCGTTACCTTTCCGTATCTTATCCTGAAAACGATTATAGTCTGTACTTCTTACGACCAACTGAATATTTAACTTGTGAAACTGCTTGCGCATCCAATCGAGAAACGCCCTATCCTCAGAACTTCGAGCGGTCACGTCAAAATACAAAACCAATGGCGCCCCAGTTCTTTGATCAATACCGTTCGGATATCCAGCCTCTGTAAGTAAGCGCTTTGCAACATTTATCGATTTACGCTGCGGACTATCGTTAACCCAATCATACACAATAGTATTCATGCCTACTCTCCCCTGCCGGTAACCCGGCACCGCAGGTGCCACAGGCCCATGAGCCGGCAATCCACGTCCGTTAGCAAAAATTGAAATATACTCCTCATAATCCACTGCAATCGATATCGCTTGACGAAGTTTCCGTGCAGCATTGCGCGTTTCCGTTGTAGTCCCGCCTACAACAGGGTCGAGCATATTAAATCCGATGTAATACGTAGACACCGCCACTGAAGCCTCAAGCCTTATCCCTTGTTGAGACATTGCCTCGGTTACTGTAGCCTCGCCTTGCCCGACCAATTGAACCGCTTGATCAAAACTGTCTGCACCAATACCAGTAACATCATAATAACCCTGCAAAAATTTGTTCCAACGGGGAATACCCTCACGTTCGCGTGAAAATATAACCTTATCAATAAATGGAATCAGCTCCCCAGCATCGGCAAGCAGTCCATTTTCGAAGTCACCGGGCATACCTTCCTCTGGATAATATTCACCATAAAAATTGGGATTTTTTTCCAATACCATACGCAAATTTGGATTATTCTCCGTAAGCATGTACGGCCCCGTACCAACCGGATACCAATCTAAAGTAATATTTTTGTCAATCAGCACACGCTGAGCGTAAAATAAATCAGCTTCCCAAGGTATCGGTGCAAAAAAAGGCATCGCCAACCAAAAAATAAACTGCGGATATTTGCCATTGATTTTTATCCTGTAAGTATAATCATCGACAACATCAACACCCGCTAATGGATACATATTCAGATTTAAGAAATCAGCATGCTCCGGTTGGTTGTACAGCGTGTCTTTTAGAATATTAGCGTACTCTCTTAATCCAACAATATAATCAGCCATTAATCCATAAATTGGAGAATGCAATTTTGGGTGCGCCAATCGTTTGATTTGGTAAACGTAATCATGTGCGGTCAGTTCGCGTGTACCGGATTTAGGAAAATCCGACAGCTGATATACCATTGCAACGTCTTTATCAGCCAACTGATGATATAACCAATTCCCCGCTTTATCTGCAGCGAATGCCGGATGCGGTTGATACAAAACTCCAGGCCTAATGGAAATTTCATATTGCGTATAAGCAATCTCATCGGCTTCAACATGATCAAACAACGGCTCATTGTTATGATCATAATAGGTCACTAGTGGCATCTTAGATGCTGTATAAGGTATAAGTGTAAAAGGCCTTTTTAGATAATGGTATTGCAGCGGTGGCTGGTAGATTTGCGCTGTAAATTGTATTTCGTTCGCACTATAAGACTGCACCGGGTCAAGATGCTTAGGACGCTCTGTAAAAACATTGTACAGGATATTCTTACCCGAATCGGAAGCCGGGTACGGGTTATTCCAAACCATTTGATCACAAGCCGCCAGCAAGAAGGAAAATACACAGACCAGAATAGTAACTATAGTTTTCGTTTTATTTCCTTTTAGCTGTATTTTTTGTATATCACTAATCCGCGTCATAAGCATAGGCACAATCCACTCCTTTGCCACAATGTTGAGCAACGTCTCATTCTGTCTCCCATATGAAATGAAAATACAAATTAACATACGCCGCGAACAAGCGATTACGAATTACTGAATCCAATAATATCAAGTTGAAGAAGCACCGGAATACGCATATTTAAACTAATCGCCACATTCAACTGGATGCCAGCATCAGCTATAATCATTTACGATTATAAAAAACTTTACAAGGAAATTATATGGGGTTTCTCAATAATAAGCGTGTTCTCATTACCGGCTTACTCAGCAATCGCTCAATTGCGTACGGCATTGCAAAAGCAATGCAGCGCGAAGGTGCCTCACTTGCATTTACTTATCAAAATGAAGATTTTCGCAGCAGGATTGAAAAACTGGCGGCTGAATTTGATAGCGATTTATTGTTTCCATGTGATGTCACAAGCGATGACCAGATCACGCAATGTTTTGAGAATCTGCACAAACACTGGGACGGCCTGGATGGAATAATCCATTCTATCGCATTTGCCCCACGAGAAGCGTTAACAGGGGACTATCTAGACAATATTAACCGTGAAGCTTTTCGCATTGCACATGATATCAGCGCATACAGTTTTTCTGCACTGGCTAAAGCAGGTTTGCCACTCATGCAAAACAGAAATGCGGCACTCCTAACTCTAAGTTATCTAGGCGCCGTTCGTGTTATGCCAAATTATAATGTTATGGGATTGGCAAAGGCCAGCCTTGAAGCTAATGTACGATTTATGGCATCTAGCCTGGGCCCTAAAGGTATCAGGGTGAACGCTATTTCTGCCGGTCCAATTAAAACACTAGCTGCTGCCGGTATTGGAAACTTTGGAAAACTGTTGGGCTATACCGAGAAAGTTGCGCCATTGCGAAGAAATGTCACTATCGATGAAGTCGGTAACGTAGCTGCATTCTTATGCAGTGATATGGCTAGCGGCATCACAGGTGAAACTACTTATGTCGATGCCGGATTCAACACTGTTGCTTTTTCTCTCGACAATTAACGCATACACGCACTGAAAAATAGAGATAGAAGACTGACTATGCGGCATTCTCATATGAGCAGAATGCCGTTTCTATCTATTTAAAAATCAATAGCTGTCAGATCTTATTGTGATATCGTACCGCTGTCTGATACTACTCAAATAAGCAGACATTTCTTCTTGCGTCTTCATCTGTTGCAATTGTTTACCGAAATTTTTATGCTTCTCTTCATTGCCTGCTTCCGGTTCCTTAACCTGACTGATACGGATTAGACTATACCCACCTTGTGGATTCTCAATTCCGGCATACCCCGGCAATGTCTCGACTTCTACCTTAAAAATCGCCCGCAATAACTCCGGTTCTAATCCCTGGGATTGCATATAAGACACATATTGGGCGTCACTCCAATCAACTTTTACATCTTTTTCACCCGCCTGTAATGCCGCAAGTGCCTCGCGGCCTTTCTGAATTGCCATCTCATCAGCGAGCTGTTGCTTTAGCCGTACCACGATGTCGTCACGCACAACAGATAACGATTGCGTCGTTTCAGGCTGGTGTTCCAAAACACGCGCAGATACGAGTGTATCCGGCATTACCTCAATTGCTTCAGTATTGCGTTTTTCCAAAATAGCATTATCCGAAAAAATTGCATCCATCATCGAAGCATTCGCCAAAACTTGTGGGTCTGATGAACTTCGGTCAATCCAGTCGCTTTGTTGTATTGTTAACTGAAATCTTTCAGCTGCCGGCTGTAAACTATCACTTTGCTCATAAACCAAATTGTTAAAATCTTCTGCCACTTCTCCAAAATTACTTTCAACCGCTTGGATTTTCAATTTTTTCTCAATCTGTGGCCGCACTTCTGTTAGATCAGAAGTCACTGCTTTCTTGATATCCGTCAATTGGATAATATGAAAACCGAAATCTGTTTCAACGAGATCACTAATTTCATTGGGTTGCATCTGAAAAATCTCATCTTCAAACGCCTTGACCATGACACCACGCCCAAAAAAGCCTAAGTCACCACCCTGACTGCTAGAACCCGGATCGTCCGAATACTCCTCGGCCAGCTTAGCAAATTGCTCCGGATCCTTCAAAACCTGATCTAACACTTTCTGAGCCTTATCCCGTGCCTGCTGCTTTTCTTCGTCTCCCACTGTTACCGCCGCAGCAATCAAAATATGTCGCGCCTGACGTTCTTCACCTTGACCGAATTCCTGTTGGTTCGTTTCATAGTAGTGTCGTATCGCTTCTTCACTCACGGACTCCGTTTCAGCTAACTCATCAAGCGATAAAACAACATATTCCACACGCGCTCGCTCGGGCAATACAAACTCGGATTGATGTGATGCATAGTATGCTTCAATATCAGCCTCAGTAGGCTCAACTTGCGACAAAAATGCTTCTGGCTTGATCTGCGCCTGACTCACTTCACGTTGCACTTCGCTCAGATACATCACCGTATCAACGACACGATCCGGCACAAAACCATTTTCACTATATCCATCCAGCAATTGCCTTAACAGCAGCTCCTGCCGAACACGTGATTCAAAAGCAACCGGGCTCAAACCCCTACTACGCAAAAAGCTTTCATATTGTTTTGTTGAAAATTGGCCATCCAGCTGGAACTCTGGGATTTGACTAATTTCACTAATTAACTGTGAATCCAGTACTGTAAGATTATTTTCCACAGCTTCACGAAACATTAAACGCTGCTGAATTAATCCTTCCAGTACCGAGTCCTTAAGCTCATAGCTATCCAGCATTGCAGTATCAAGATTTCCGCCCAACATCTCACGCAACCGTGCCTGATGATCACGCAATGCCTGATCGAACTCACGTCGCTGAATTTCTTCTCCATCGACTATCGCGACGTAGCCCTTTTGACCATCGCTTCGATAAGATTGTATCCCCCAAAACATAAATGGCATCACAGCCAGCAACAACACAATTTGAACAATACGTTTTTTACGATTAACAAAATCAAACACTGTTATGAGTATCCGTTATCAACAAGTTAGTCAAATGGAAATCAAGCAACAAAGTAAGCATTATGCCCTATTAGGCAGACAAAACGAAAACGCCCCATTTAACACAGACCGGTCAAATGAGGCGGTGATGTTGCTGCCATAACACACTGCAAAAAATGTATATGACATCAAGCAAATAAACATAGCAAGAAACCCTGGCGGAGTGGACGGGACTCGAACCCGCGACCCCCGGCGTGACAGGCCGGTATTCTAACCAACTGAACTACCACTCCAAACAAATAAAGCTTTTTTGATACTGGTGGGTGCTGACGGGATCGAACCGCCGACATTCGCCTTGTAAGGGCGACGCTCTACCAGCTGAGCTAAGCACCCAGTTACATAAAGGGCGCTAGTTTACTGCATCTTTAAGTGCTTTACCAGCACTAAATTTTGGAACTTTTGCTGCTTTGATTTTAATAGCAGCGCCAGTACGTGGATTTCTTCCGGTACGGGCCGCTCGCTTACCCACTTTGAAAGTACCAAATCCGACTAAAGTGACCGAGTCATTCTTTTTTAGTGCAGACGTTATTGCAGATAATGCTCCATCTAATGCACTGCCAGCAGCAGCTTTCGAAATATCAGCAGATTTTGCTATTGCTTCTACGAGTTCGGATTTGTTCATATAACTCCCCTTTCTAAGTTTGTTGGTCATTCAATCACAAGCACCTACTACTGCACAAACGCACTTATATTAAGCCATCTGCACAAGATCAAGAGATTACAACACTCCTGTTACAAAATAAATCCATATTCGCAAAAAATTGTCTTCTATATGCTATTTTCTTTTTCAGACTATCTTCAATTAAATCACTCGATAGCATCCATGAAAACTATTATGAGTCTCCATTACACAACCGCTGCTAATAAATTTCCACTTTAGGTTCGCGACTCAATAATCTTTCTACAGCCGCTCCCGCTGGCATGCCATCATGCAAAATACTGCAAATCGCTTCGGTGATCGGCATGTCAACCTTGAATTTTTGACTCAACTGTAACACTGCTCGCGCCGTATGAACACCCTCGGCAACATGTCCGAGTTCATTTAAAATTTTCTGTAGAGACTTTCCTTCCGCCAATAATAACCCAACACGCCTGTTCCTAGACAAGTCACCGGTACACGTAAGCAACAAATCGCCCACACCGGCTAGTCCCATGAACGTCTCTTTCTTCCCACCCATCGCAATACCTAAACGGGTAATTTCCATCAAACCCCTTGTAATTAACGCCGCACGAGCATTATGACCAAACCTCATTCCATCTGCAATACCCGCTGCTATTGTAATAACATTTTTAACAGCACCGCCCGTTTCTACACCAATAATGTCTTGACTTGTATACACCCTCAAATTCTTACTATGCAACTGACCAGCCATTTCAGTAGAAAATCGATCATCAATAGATGCAAGTGTCAACGCGGTGGGCAACCCTAGCGCCACTTCTTCCGCAAAACTTGGGCCGGACAATACACCGCATAAGCAGCTCTCAGAATACACTTCAGCCACAATCTGGTGCGGCAATCTTGCGCCATCCGACTCAAATCCCTTACACCCCCAGATAACCGGCACATCAACACCCGTTTGTGAAATACCTTGTAAGGTTTCGCGAAAACCAGCCACTGGAACAACCACCAAAGCGAGTTGAGCCTCACTCAACGCTTCATGTAACGAGGCTGTCAGCCCGATATCTTCCGATAATGAAAAATCCGGAAAAAAACTTACATTAACCCGATGCGCAACAAGCTCTGATAAATGATTTTCGTCTTTAGTCCAAAGCGTTACTTGATGCTGTTTCGATAATCTGATGGCCAGTGCTGTCCCCCAAGCACCAGCTCCCAGTACAGCAATTTTCATGAACCCCAAACCTGACTGGCTCTAACATAACCACTTTGTCCATCCCGATGACGCACTCTTATCCAGCCCGGTATCTTTGAATCTAACCACTCCATTACAACATGCTTTTGCGCTTGGAAAATTAATGCGGAATCTTCATTTGCAGCCTGATGTATATCTGCTATAGAAGCGGTTACAATGACAAAGCGCTGCTGACTCAGTGCACGCTTTTCCACCCATGCCAGACTGCCACTACTATCACGCACTTTCACCCATCCTTCCACATTGACAATCACCTCAACAGGCAAATGCGCACTAACCACAAACAATTTTCGTGATTTTATTGACGGCGCATCATACATCAATGTGGCGTCCTTCGCCGTAGAAAAAAATTCCAGATCGGCGATAGCATGATGAGGGGGTATATACAATAAAACAGCCAAACAGAGTATACGAAAACCGGCAATATTTACCGGATAATTCAAGCGCCAAAAAATATACTCAACCTTATTCAGATTATTCATTTTCATCGTCAGCGTTTCAAATGCTACTGTTTTGTATTCGCAGATTCTGATGAATCATACTTCTGATTTTTATTATAAATTGCTTCAAAATTTACTGGATTTAATATAACGGGAGGAAACCCGGCCCGAGTCACAACGTCTGAAACAGTTTCCCTCAAATAAGGAAACAAGATATTGGGACAACCAATCCCCAAAACCGGAGCCATTTCCTTGTCTGGTACATTACCTATTTTAAAAATACCGGCTTGCTGTGTTTCAACTAAAAACATGACCTTGTCATTAATCTTCGCCGTAACTGTTACCATCAACTGGACTTCAAAAAGGCCATCGTTGATCTCCTGATTTTTCGTATTCAGTTGCAAATCAATTTGCGGTGTATCACGCTCTAAAAAAATGTCAGGCGCATTCGGTATCTCAAGTGACAGGTCTTTAAGATAAATCTTTTCTATATGAAACGTTGGTTGTGATTGTGCATTCATCTTTCTGATTCAATCCTATAATCCTAAATATATTTATCTTGAGTCTATTGAGTTTAAGCGGTCAGCAAGGGCAGCAATTCTCCTTCATGATCCAATCGTGCCAAATCTTCATACCCACCGATATGCTTTGCTCCAATATAAATTTGCGGCACGGTTCTTCGTCCTGTTTTGCCCATCATTTCACGACGCTGTTCTGGATCTAGATCTATCCGAATTTTCTCAATTTCCTCAACACCTTTGGAGCGTAATAAATTTTCGGCCATTTTACAATATGGACACACACCCGATGTATACATGATTACCTTGCTCATTGCTATCTCTTGACTATAGGCAGGCTTGCTCGTTTCCACGCATCAATCCCCCCCATAAGATTGTTTACTTTTTCAAATCCGTTTTTATATAGAACATTACTCGCATGGTTAGAACGAATACCGCTCTTATAAATCACCACAATTGGTTTGTCCTTGAATTTTTCCAACTCAATCCACCGATCTTCAATCTTTTCGGTAGGTATATGCTTAGCGTTAGGTAAATGACCTGCTGCAAACTCACTATCATCCCTGACATCAAGCACCACAGCATCCTCATAATTAATCAACTCTATTACTCTCTGCGTATCGATCTCTTTAATGCCCCGCTTAACAAGCCCAGACCAGATCAACATCGCCGCACTAACAATAGCAGCAATCACAAAGAAAATATTCTCTATTCTAAGCAAAAAATGATTCTGAAATATTGACGATTCTTCCATCATAAAAACCTTTTATTTCCTCTCCTTTCTTTTTCTCCAGAGATTTAGGCCAGAATTCTATCAGAATCCATGCAAAATAGCTCTGTCCACATCATAAACTTATCATTTATTGCCGCTTTAACCGTTATATACATACATGTCTATATCCGAATCAGTCACAGATTGTTCTCCAACAGGAAACTCAGCAAAAACTACGGGAAGCACCCTACATCCATAACCTTACGTCTCAAAGCGCTGCGGAAAATACAGAATCGCTTTCAGTTTACATAATTATTTCACTCCAAAAATCATATAGATGCTGCGCCAGTCTATAAAATCAGTTAGAATTCGGAGTTTTACGTTTTTAAGAAAGAACAACACAACGCTTCAAAAGAACAACATAACACATGAAAAAAATCGTCCTTCTTCGGCATGGAGAAAGCACCTGGAACAAAGAAAATCGATTTACTGGTTGGACAGATGTTGATTTAACACCCAAAGGTATTGAGGAAGCTCAAAATGCAGGTAAGCTTCTACGCGAAAATGGCTACACTTTTGATATCGCCTATACCTCGGTGCTTAAACGTGCGATACGCACGCTGTGGATCACACTCGACGAAATGGATTTGATGTGGATTCCTGTCTATAAATCTTGGCACCTTAATGAAAGACACTATGGCGCGCTTCAAGGGTTAAATAAAGCTGAAACGGCCGCCCAATACGGTGATAAACAAGTATTGATTTGGCGACGGAGCTATGACACCCGGCCTCCCGAGTTGCCTATCGAAGATAAGCGCTATCCCGGCACAGATTCACGGTATAAAAACCTTACTCAAGCCGAACTTCCTAGAGCGGAGTGTCTAAAAGACACCGTGGACAGGTTTTTGCCTTATTGGCAGGAAATTATTGCTCCACAAGTCCAGATGGGCAAAAACATTATTATTACAGCACATGGAAACTCTCTGAGGGCACTCGTGAAATATCTCGACAACATTTCAGACGACGACATTTTGAACTGCAATATTCCGACGGGCGTTCCACTAATTTACGAATTGAACGACCAACTCAAACCACTTCGGAATTATTATCTTGGCGATCAATCGTTAATTCAAGCAGCCATGCAAAAAGTTGCAAGCCAGGGGAAGTCTACCGAGCAAGCTAATTAATTTATTAAAATTAGCATTTCAGCATAGATACTTTGATCACAATTCTGTCTAGCCAGACTTGAAATCATCTCAATCTTTAATTATTCATCTACTCAATTCTTTAGTATTTATCTGTGTGTTTTTGTCGCTCACTATACCTGCTCTGGCAACAAACAACCAAAAGCAACTGGATAACCTACGCAACCACATCCAGAAACTGAAATCTGAGCTGATAGAACATGAAAAAACTCAGCAAGATGCCACGAATATACTACAAGAAACCGAACTTTCCATCAGCCATATTCATCGTACATTAACCAAGCTGAAAGAAGATAAGCAAAAAATTGATCACGAATTGAAGCAAATTTCAATCAAGCAGAAACAGCTTAAGCAAAGTTTAGAGGAAAAAAGTGAACAATTAAATCAGTTACTTTTTCAACAATTTTTAAGAAACGAACAGAATTATTTGCGCATACTGCTCAATCAGGACAATCTAAATCAAATTGCACGCAACATTTACTATTTTCAGCAATTATCGCAACAAAATACAGACACAATCGACATGCTGCACGACACTTTAAATCAGCTTCAGTCACTTACAAATACTACTCAAAGAAAAAAAATAGAAATTGCGACCATAACAGCCGATTACGTGAAGCAAAAACAAAAACTCGAACAAGAAAAGTCACGGCACGAAATTATACTTACCCACATATCTCAGAAAATAGCTCAACAACGAAATGCCGTCAGCAAACTTATCTTAGACGAAAATCGTATTTCAAAATTAGTGACTGGAATTCAGGATATATTTCAACAAGAAAATGAAGATGAAGTACACTTCAATACTCGTCTGCCTGATTCAACGAATCGGCATCATGCATTTCATACGCTTAAAGGTAAACTTAACTTCCCGGTTCGCGGGAAACTTGTCAATCGTTACGGTGAACAACGCTCCGGTAATCGGGTTACATGGAAGGGTTTGTTTATACAATCACCTGTAGGGAGCGAAATTAAGGCGATTGCCACTGGGAGAGTTGTTTTTGCAGACTGGCTGCGCGGGTTTGGCAATCTCATGATTATAGATCATTCACAAGATTACATGAGTTTATATGGCAACACCGAAGCCCTATTAAAACAAGTTGGTGATAATGTATACAGTGGAGACACAATTGCCATCGTCGGCAAAAGTGGCGGCAACCCCGATTCTGGCTTGTATTTTGAGCTACGATATAAGGGTAAAGCATTTGACCCGTTAACCTGGGTCGAAATAGAGTAAAAGATGAAACAATTTATTTTCGGTAGTAAAAAGCACAAATGGACTGTACAAAAAACACTTTCGTACGCATTTTAGTTTTATTGTATGATCAGTAACACTATAGTACAGATTTTTAATTGGATTTTTTGGTCTAATATAGCCATATTTTATAATTTTATCGCTAAAAATTCGTTAAGTACGGGGATAGCATCATGAACAACATAATTAAAAAGGCAGGATTAATTTTTATTGGCGCAATCTCGGGCGTAATGCTCAGTTTGAATTTTTCCGCTATTGCCAAAAAGGACTCAACTGAAGTCCTTCATCCGTTACCTATCGAAGAACTACGCACCTTTGCACAGGTCTTTGGACGCATAAAAAGTGACTATGTAGAATCTGTGGAAGACAAACGTCTGATTACAGAAGCGATTAACGGCATGCTAGTTGGCCTAGACCCACATTCGTCTTATCTCGATAAGGACGAATATAAAGAATTACAAATCGGCACCCACGGTGAATTCGGGGGGTTAGGTATCCAAGTCACTATGGAAGACGGCCTGGTTAAAGTAATTTCGCCTATCGAAGACACCCCTGCATTTAGGGCAGGTATTCAGACTGGAGATCTAATCGTTAAACTAAACGATACAGCTGTCAAAGGTATGTCACTCACAGAAGCAATCAAACTGATGCGTGGCAAACCCAAAACCGCGATTAAAATCACAGTTGTACGGGAGGGCGAGAAAGAGCCCTTAGTGTTCGATCTAATCCGGGACATTATTAAAATTCAAAGTGTCAAATCCAAATTACTAGAACCCGGCTATGCTTATATCCGCATAACTCAGTTCCAAGAACATACTGGTGAGAATTTAGCACAAGCCATTAAAACTTTGTTTTCAGAGAGTACTGTGCCCATGCAAGGGCTCATTCTCGATTTACGCAATGATCCGGGTGGTTTGCTAAATGGCGCGGTTGCTGTTTCATCTGCTTTCCTTCCTGAAAATGCGCTCGTAGTCTATACCGAGGGTCGCACTGCAGATGCAAAAATGAGATTGCATGCCAACCCAGAATACTATCTTCGTGGCCACGGCAAAGATTATTTGTACGGCTTACCACCCGAGGTTAAAACAGTTCCGATGATCACATTAGTCAATGGTGGCTCAGCGTCGGCCTCAGAAATTGTGGCTGGCTCACTGCAAGACCATAAACGATCCGTTGTCATGGGCACACAAACTTTTGGCAAAGGTTCTGTTCAAACGGTTCTTCCACTAGGTAATGACACTGCTATCAAACTAACAACAGCGCTGTATTACACACCTAATGGCCATTCCATTCAGGCAACCGGTATTACTCCAGATATTCTGGATGAATCAGCAACCGATGATCAACGGTTACGTGAGGCTGATCTAAACCGTCACATTGAAAACGGTCAAAAAGGTGAAATAAAAGTCGATGCGAAAAAAGCAGCTGATGCACCAGCAAATAAACCAAAAAAAGAAAAAGATGAAGATAAGAAAAAAAGCGGTCCAATTGAATTTGGATCCGAGGATGACCAATTACTTGCACAGGCAATGAATTATTTTAAAGGTATTACTCCATCACCCATGAAAAAAACAGATAGCACTGACAGCTAGCAACTATTAGAAAGCAATTCCTGCAAATGATTGTATCGCTGATATTTTGAATGACCGTCAGCTGCTCCGATATAGTCGGCATATTCTGCTCCCTGAAATTGACATATCAGGACAGGAGCGCCTGCTTAAGTCTCACATACTCATCGTAGGCGCGGGTGGATTAGGCTCACCCGCGGCTTTCTACCTCGCTGCAAGCGGGATTGGCAAACTGACTATTTGTGACGGAGATGCAGTAGATCTCACGAACCTACAACGTCAAATCCTTCATCCGACCGCTGCAACCGGACTTTCCAAAGCGAAATCAGCACAACACACCCTCAACCAAGCTAATCCAGACATTGATGTAGTTGCTATTTCAAAATATTTACAGGATGAACAGCTGTTTCAGCTTGTATCGGAGTCTGATGCAGTAATCGATGCAAGCGACAACTTTGAGACACGTCACAACATCAATAAAGCTTGCGTACAATACCAGAAGCCCCTAATTTCAGGTGCAGCAATTCGTTTTGAAGGTCAAGTTTCGGTTTTTGACTTACGATCTCAAAACAGTCCATGCTATCACTGCCTATATTCTAACGAAGGAGAAACTGACGACCCACCATGCTCTGTCATGGGTGTTTTTTCTCCCTTAGTCGGTATTATCGGTAGCATACAAGCCGCCGAAACACTTAAGATTCTGCTCAATATTGGTACAACACTAAACGGCCGATTACAACTGTTAAACGGATTAACCATGACTTGGCGCACAATACGAATCAGAAAAGATACTCATTGTGCAGTATGTCGGCAAACATAATAGTTTCACGGGCAACGTATATGCCTGATCGGCTTGTGACGAACTTGGTCAAAGCGCATATTGCCCTAGGGTGAAAAAATTTCGATGTCTTTAATGGTGATTAACATATAGAAGAGCTATATCTTAAGGGAACGTAACAACGAAGCCAGAAACAGGGCTTTAAGGATATGTGGAGTTATGGATTGCGCCTTCGGATTGTCATGGCAAATTGGCTTCCAATCGAACCCAAATATTCATTGGCTAATTTTGTAGAGAACCCCGGAATTTGTCCCAAGTGCAGTTGATATTGTGACAAAAAATAACTTCAGCGTTTTTGTAACAGGAAGACACCCCAAGCTAAATAACCCTGATTTCCTCCCTCAACCCAGTGACCCAAACCGATTTTCATACGTTCAATATAACCTGGATCTACTTTACCTTCCAGTTTATCCGCGTGCTTTTCAGTTTCTTCCAAAACGCGCCGATAGTGATTGATTAATTGATGGGTTAAGTTATCAAACTTGACAACTTTAAACCCGACTTTCTCAGCAACCTGGCGATAAAACCCAGGCGAACCTAAAGAATCCAAATGAATTCGATCTAAAATCGGCTGTAACACGCCCGGCGGACAATTATCAGCCTGCATCGGGTCAGTAAAGACAAAACAACCACCGGGTTTTAGCACGCGAAACGCTTCGGCCAAAACCTGTTCTCTCTGTCCACTATGCAAGATCGCATCTTGAGACCAAACAACGTCAAAACCATTATTCTGGTCGGCATCCAGAAAAGGTAATGTTTCAAAACTACCGTCTATCACCTGGATTTTTTCTGATAAATCTGCAGCTTGATTGAGTTCTTTTGCACGCTGATTCTCAACTTCACTTAAATTCAGTGCCTTCACCCGTACACCAAATGTTTTCGCCAAATAGCGAGCAGCGCCACAATAGCCTGAACCCAAATCGAGAACAATTGAATCTTCTGTCAATGCCGGCAAATATCCAGCCATTGTCTGCACAGTTCTATGACTTGCCACATGAATCGGTTCATCGTCTGTTTCGTATAAACCGACATGAATATCTTCCCCCCCCCATATCGTACTGTAAAAATGATCGGCATCTTCACTGTTGTAGTAGTCCCGCGCAGTACTCACCACGGCAGATTGTTGCTTATTCAAATTTGTCATGTTATTCGTCAATTTGTTGATATGCTTTTTCTGCGATATGAATAAAAAAATCGGGCTCGCTTTCCCGATAAGTTTCCTGGAAATCACCAAAAGTTTCGACGTTTTGAAAACCTACTTCTTGCATCAACCGCGTTGTATAATTTTTTCTCAATGGAAACATGTTCAAATGAAATTTTTCACCATCGGCAAAACGGTATTCAAATCGCGCCAACCCTTTATCAACATGAGACGGCTTAACAGAAACATCTGACCCACAATAATAATAGGTATGACTACTGGAAAAACCATCATCCAATAACGCATCGTAGTTACGCTGATCCAAGATAAGCACGCCGTTATGTCGCAAAGCTGCATAAAATTCGGCAAGCGCTTTACGCCGATCATTCTCATTAAATAAATGTGTAAATGAATTACCCAAGCAAATAATGGCGTCGAATTTCTGATGCACATCACGATTTAGCCAGCGCCAATCGGCCTGAACAGTACGCAAAATATGGCCCCGGGAACGCGCATTGACAAATGCTTTCGATAGCATCTCTGCACTGCCATCTGCGCTCACTACTTCAAAACCGGCCTCCAATAACCGAACAGAATGAAAACCTGTTCCCGTAGCAACATCAAGTACCTGCTGACAACCTTTTTCCTTAAGTTTATCGATGAAAAAAGACCCTTCTGATTGAATACGCGCATTCCAATCAATCAGCGCATCCCATTTTTGTACAAATGCATGGATATATTCGGCATGATAGTGATCCGTTTCTCGAACCGATACCGGATCGGACCCATAATCTTGTTCTGTTCTAGTTGATATAGTATTCATTTCTTACTCCGCGGATTTGAGCGTAAAAACTGCTGTAATGGCACCCCCCAAAACAGCAACACAAAGACACCGGAAAAATCCAGAATCATTCGTTCTCTAAAGCCACTCAATTTGGCGAGAATCTAGACCAGCTCAGCAAAACCAAGATAAAATCGTTATTTTTAGGTAACTTTCTATGCAAATATGGCGAAGCAAACCTTCACCAAATTTTAAGACACCGCTTGCACTGACAATTGGCAATTTCGACGGCGTACATTTAGGCCACCAAGCCATACTATCTCGTTTGAGGCAAACTGCCGACAAACTTGGAATAGCCGCTTGCGTAATGACTTTTGAACCACATCCACGCGAATTTCTCACGCCGGATCAAGCACCTACTCGTCTCACCAGCTTTAAAGAAAAACTAGCCCAGCTGGCCAAATCGAATGTTGATTGTGTACGAGTATACCGGTTCAACTCTGATTTCGCAAAGATTGACCCTAAAACATTCATTGCAGAGATCTTGCAACAGGAGCTCTCAGTAAAATGGTTACTGGTTGGTGATGACTTTCGTTTTGGCGCGCGCCGTACCGGTGACTTCGAGTTGCTAAGAACCCTTTCAAAGCAACATGGATTTGAAGTCGAGAAAATGTCCAACTTTTTGATCGACGGCCAACGTGTTTCAAGCAGTCGTATCAGAGAAGCGTTGAGTACCGGTCATTTGCAAACAGCTTATCGTCTTTTAGGGAGGCCCTATAGTTTAAGCGGTCGCGTCGTTGATGGCGATAAACTCGGCAAGAAGCTTGGGTTTCCAACAGCGAATATTCACATTAAGCATTATTGCCCGCCATTATCCGGCATCTTTGCCGTCAACGTTTATGGCGTCAATCAATCTGATCCAACGATAGCATTTCCTGGTGTTGCCAGTCTCGGTGTCAGACCGACCGTGCATCATAATGGCAAACCAGTACTTGAGGTACATTTGTTCGATTTTAATCAATCAATTTACGGTTATCATCTACATATAGATTTCCTGTACAAGTTACGTGATGAAGAGAAATATCCCGATTTAGGTACCCTCATCCGGCAAATTGAAAAGGATGTCCAGCAAGCGAAGCATTACTTTAGGCATACAACCAACCCAATTGAATGAGCAATCTAATCACGCGCTCATTTGCAATCACGTATAATTCATATGAAATACAACACGATGTCATAAAATAACAACAGTATAAGCACTGATTCCTATATGATTGGCATGCGCTGCTTTCTCAATAAAAATAAATACAAGTCTGCAATATTCTTAATTTTTCTCCATGACTGATTATAAAAAAACACTTAATCTACTCGATACGCCATTTCCTATGCGTGGTAACCTTGCCAAACGCGAACCTGCTATGCTCGAGGCATGGCGGAAAAAAAATTTGTATCAGAAAATCCGCGCTACGTGTCTGGGAAGACCTAAATTCACATTACATGATGGACCACCTTATGCAAATGGCGATATTCACATCGGACACGCCGTTAATAAAATTCTTAAAGACATCATTATTAAAAGCAAGACGCTGGGAGGATTTGACGCACCTTATATCCCAGGCTGGGATTGTCATGGTCTGCCTATCGAACATCAAATTGAAAAGAAGCATGGCAAACAATTGCCTCCCGAAAAAGTGCGAGAACTTTGCCGTGAATTTGCCGGTAAACAAGTAGAACGTCAGAAAAGTGATTTTATCCGGCTGGGTGTTTTAGGTGATTGGGAACAAGCCTATCTCACCATGCGCTTCAAGACTGAAGCGGATATTATTCGTGCATTGGGAAAAATCTATCGAAACGGATACCTCTATCAGGGACAAAAACCCGTCAATTGGTGTACTGATTGTGGTTCAGCACTGGCCGAAGCTGAGGTCGAATATGAGAATAAAATCTCACCTGCAATCGATGTTGGATTTGAAATCATTCAAACCAACTCAGAACATCCAGGTCCACAACTCCAAGAAATTTTTAACATCAACAGTGATGCTCTGTCTAACAACACTGCTATGGTTGCCATCTGGACAACAACACCTTGGACATTACCTGCCAACCAGGCGGTTTGCGTCCACCCCGAATTTGAGTATGCACTCATTCAAACAGAGCACAAATTAATTATTCTGGCCACAGAACTGAAGCAAACCTGCTTAGAACGTTACGGTCTGTCAGGCAAAATATTGGGCCAATGCAAGGGCACCGCACTCGAACACCTTACCCTACAACATCCGTTTGAAGATCGTATCGTAAAAATCATCTGTGGTAAACACGTAACGCTGGAAGCCGGAACAGGCTTGGTACATACTGCACCTGCACACGGACTGGATGACTATTTTGTCGGTCAGCAATATGACCTGCCTAATGAAAGTCCGGTCGACGGTAACGGCAAGTTCACCGCAAGCAAACCACTAGTCGGCAACTTATCTGTATGGAAGGCGAATGATATCGTCATTAGCACCTTAAATAATAGCAACCACCTATTATGCCTAAAAAAAATAGAGCATAGCTATCCACACTGCTGGCGACATAAAACACCGATTATTTTCCGTTCTACGCCGCAATGGTTTATTGGCATGAACTTGAAACAGGACAATAACGCCTCGAGACAGCAAAAAACATTGCGTGAACTTGCCATGCAAGCTGTCGACAAAACTCGGTTCTATCCTGAGTGGGGTAGAGCGCGACTGGAAGCCATGATAAAGAACCGCCCTGACTGGTGTATTTCCCGTCAGAGAAACTGGGGTGTTCCAATGGTGCTGTTCGTTCACAAAGAAACCCACAAACCTCATCCAAACACCTTGGAAATTTTCGAACAAATTGCACAAAAAGTTGAGCGGGATGGCATAGAAGCCTGGTTCTCCCTGGATCAAACAGCGTTGCTTGGTGATGATAATCAAAATTACGTCAAACTGACAGACACACTGGACGTTTGGTTTGATTCGGGCACGACGCATAACACTGTAGTTAAACCCAATAATCTGCTTGAGCATCCTGCTGATCTATATTTGGAAGGTTCAGACCAGCATCGCGGTTGGTTTCAGTCTTCATTGCTTACTGGCTGCGCAATTGATGGGCACGCGCCCTATCGTGCATTGCTCACACATGGATTTGTCGTCGATGGCAACGGACATAAAATGAGCAAATCAAAGGGCAATGTGATTGCGCCGCAGAAGGTTATGGATACCTATGGCGCAGACATTTTACGCTTATGGGTTGCATCCACTGACTATTCCGGCGAACTTTCCATATCCGAAGAAATTCTAAAACGTGTTGTGGAAAGTTATCGACGCATCCGTAACACATTGCGCTTTTTATTGGCCAACCTAGCAGATTTCAACGCTGAAAAAGATATGCTGGCTATTGAAGACTGGCTTGAAATTGATCGTTATATGCTTGCTTATGCAACAACCTTCCAAGATGACCTCATTCAAATCTATGACCACTATGAATTTCACCAAGTCGTGCATAAACTACATAACTTCTGTTCTGAAGATCTTGGTGGCTTTTATCTAGATATTCTCAAGGATCGTCTGTACACTGCCGCAGCTAACGGCAAACCACGCCGTTCAGCGCAGTGTGCGCTCTATCACATTACACATAGCCTCATACGTTTATTCGCACCTATTCTCAGTTTCACTACTGAAGAAGCATGGGAGCACTTGGCATGCCAACCAGAAGACAGTGTATTACTACACACTTGGCATATCTTTCCGGACCTAGCAAATTCTCAGCAGTTATTTGATCGCTGGAACAGCATACGAACATTACGCGCTCTAGTCTTGAAAAAGCTGGAAGATGCCAGAACACAAGGCATAATTGGCTCTTCCTTGGCTGCATCGGTAAGAATCAGCGCAAATAACAATGATTACAAATTGTTGCAATCGCTAGGCGATGACCTTAGATTTGTGTTGATTACTTCTGAAATAAGCCTAGAATTGGCTGAAGCCTCACAAAAGTCTATAGAAATACAGGTGGAAGCCAGCAATCATCAGAAATGTGAGCGCTGCTGGCATTATCGTCAGGATGTGGGCCAACACACAACGCATCCTGGATTATGTGGTCGCTGCATATCCAACCTCGACGGCGCCGGTGAAAAGCGGCAATATGCCTAATAATTCAAAAGTGACTTAAACCCATAACATCAGGAATGACATACAAACACAGATAAAGATGAAATTATATTATTCATTAGGCATTGCTATGATTGTCATGGTACTGGATGTCACATCCAAATATTGGGTGGAATCAACGATCGCTTATGGTCAAATAATTCCGGTTACTGGATTCTTCAATTTAGTACTGACATACAACACTGGAGCGGCATTTAGCATTCTAAGTGAGGCATCGGGTTGGCAACGGTGGCTTTTAAGTACGATTGCAGCGGGCGCATCTATTGTAATTATTTATCTACTCAACAAATACAAAACCGAACAATTGTTTTGTTTATCACTGAGTCTGATACTTGGTGGCGCTATTGGTAATCTTTGGGATCGTGTCACGCTTGGGCATGTTGTCGATTTCTTGGATTTTTATATCGGTGACTATCACTGGCCGGCATTTAATATTGCCGATTCAGCCATTTTCGTTGGTGCCATCCTACTAATCATCGACAGTTTTAGCAACAAACAAAACGCACAACATGAAGGAACGGATAAAAAGAAAAAGATTAATAATCTTTAAGGTTATTTGGCACTATCTTCTGATTGATTCTCTTTAGTTATTGGATTCTGCACTGTATAGCCATTCTCTTTCATCTTATATCCGCCATATGCGCCTGCACCAGCTGCAGCAATCATCCAGCATCCTGATATAAAAGGTAGAGATAATAACATTATCACCAGATTAAAAAGTTTTTTTGGTTTCACAATAAACTCCTTGACTGGTCTAAGTCATTTTGTATGGTAACGTATTTGACACACACAGCATGCAGCCCTAGTAACGATGCGACTCGAGAAATGCTTTTATCCAATTCCGAGTTCATATGTACAAAAAAGACAATTTGCTCACCAATTCGAGCCGCTGGCCTGTGCCGCAACATTTGAGTGGGTATTTAACTCAAATTGCTTACTTTCAATAGCAAACTCAATTGTCCTACTAATTAAATACCCATTACCCTGCCCTTTAATTAAATAAGCTTGTGCCCCCATTTTTACAACCTGTAGGGCAAGCTCTCTAAGACCGCTGAGGACAACTATGGGAACTGAAAAGATATGTTTTTGGAGCTGCACAAAAGTCTGAGCCCCATCTGAATCGGGTAAATTCAGATCAGTTAAAACAACATCAAAATCTTCTTCACTCAAAGTCTTCAGACCATCACGTAACGAGAACTCCGTTTTAATGTGGTATTTTCCTGGAAAGGCTATGTTTAACAGCTCCTTAATAAGACGACTGTCCCCAGGGTTATCTTCTATTAGTAAAATTCTAGTTGACATAGTTTCCTTTCCATATGTTGTCTGATTACACTATCAGCATCGACAATTTCTGCACAAAATTTAGTATCAAAATGTCTTCAACACACTAAGCATTCACAACACATACAAAACTGTTAGTTATCCGGCAAACTAACAACTGTGAACCAGAAATTATTAATCATACATACCACACTGATAAAACGATCAAAATCAACAGGCTTTGAAATATAGCAATTTGCATGCATATCATAGCTTTCAATAATGTCTACTTCATCCTGAGAGGTGGTTAATACGATTACCGGAATGCGCGCTAATTCTTCATCCTTTTTGATTGCGCTGAGCACCTCACGTCCATCCATGCGCGGCATATTAAGATCCAGCAGAATAATATCCGGCTTGGGGGCATTACGCGCATTATACTCACCATTCTGATGCAGATAAGCCATTGCTTCAACACCATCTCTCACATGATAGATCTGATTAAAAACTTTTCCATCCTTAAGTGCTTCTTTGGTCAGGCGCGCATCCCCCTCATTGTCCTCTACAAGCAGAATGACCGCCCGATTATTGACGAAATTTTTCATTTGGTTAATTGTCTCATTCATAAAATGTATGTATAAAAATTGCCAACCAAACAACACAGAATCAGTATCTTAATGACCCTTAATCAACAACAGGCAAGGTAAAGTAAAACCTTGCCCCCTGACCATATTCTGATTTGACCCACAAGCTCCCATGATGCGCTTCAACTATGCGCTTGCAGAGCGCCAAACCGATACCCGTCCCCGGATACTGAGTCGAAGTGTGTAAGCGTTTAAATATTATGAATATCCGCTCATAAAATTCTTCCTGGACACCAATTCCATTGTCTTCAATACAAAATTGCCATGCCTCATTGCATTCCTGCACCGAAATATGGACCTGATTGCGCCTATCCGGGTGCCGATATTTCACCGCGTTACCGATTAGATTCTGTAATAATTGAGCTAATTGCCCTTCATCGCCATTAACGATAGGTAACTTATCTTTACTAACTATAGTACCACTTTCGTTAATAACCATTGTTAGATTGGCTAAAGCGGCATCATACAACTGATTCATATCAATAGGCTTTTTTTCAATATCTTGAGCACTCAATCTTGAAAACTTTAGCAAGTCCTGTATTAAGATCTGCATCCGCTTCGCTCCATCAACTGCAAAGTTAATAAAATCATTAGCATCATCATCCAGCTTGTCCTTGTATCGCTGAGCGAGCAACTGAGTATAACTTGACACCATACGCAAAGGTTCTTGCAAATCATGCGATGCAACGTAAGCAAATTCTTGCAAATATTGATTGGATTTTTTTAGTTCTTCTGCATGCTTACTTAATAGGTCAATCTGTTGCTTGCGCTCCGAAATATCAATAACGCTTGCAATGACCTTGGTTTCTCCATTCAATTCGATTGGATTCAACCCCACCTCAACAGGAAATTCGCGCCCATTCTTTTTACGCGCATAAAGTTCACTTCTATTTCCAATGGCCTTCTCTTCCAAATACTGATAATAGGTCTCCCTAAGTTGACGATGCTTTTCTTTAAATCTGTCGGGCACAAGTATCTCAATATACTGCCCAACCAACTCATTTTTGCTCCCGTATCCAAATAAATCACATGATGTTTGATTAACTAACTCGATAACACCTTCCTTATTTGTCATGATCAGTGATGTAGATGTTGCATTAATGATCCCATTTATCTTATGCCACAGTATTTCCAGTTCTCTTCTGGAATTAATATGCACAATACAATAGTAGGTAACAACACCCAGAACTAACATGATTATGATTCGATTGACAATTGACGAGAAATGAAATTCGTCGGCGGATAATAGATAAAATCCCAGAAATATCAGTACTATCGACAATGCGGCATAAACCAGCATAATCTGCTTATCTCCAGATAGCGCCGACACTACAACAACGCAAATGTAAAGTGCACAGCTGCCATAAGCGGATTGTGTAAAGTAATCAAGACAAAAAAACAAAATGCTTAAAAAGATGCACCAGCCATGGATATGGCAATTGTTTTTCGTTGGTATGTCTTCAGAGTATTCCATGTATACACCATAACGTTTGTTTATTTGCGGCAACAACCAGCTTTATGTTGCCATTTTACCCGATACTTCAGAACATTAATTCAACCATCGACTAAAAATAACATACCATGGACATAATCTCCGATTTGTACCTTAAATCGAACCAGATGTCTTTATCGATTAAGTCTGAGTATCCGAAGCATGTGTTTAAATTGGCTTTACTACGCACACGTTTTATAATCGGGACACTAAAAACAATATGGTCTTTTACTGACATCTGAATTTAATTGTATTTCAGCTAAAAAAATAACACCGTCAATCACGCGATAGCATGAATCCTAATCTTGAACTTCTGCAACCCTATCCATTCCAGAAACTACGTACATTATTTGATGGCGCTTCACACAACACAAATCTGAGTCAGATTGATCTGCATATTGGTGAACCCAAACATGCAACGCCGGAATTTATTCGTGACAGCATGATTGATTATCTAAAAGAACTTGCCAAGTACCCAACAACTCACGGAACAATACAGTTGCGACGCAGCATCGCCGAGTGGATCACGAGACGATTTAACCTTTCAAAGCTCGATCCGAACACAGAAGTTATACCTGTCAACGGTAGTCGTGAAGCCTTGTTTTCCTTTGCGCAAACTATTGTCGATGCATCAGTTGGGTCTGCGCCTTACGTCATATGCCCGAATCCTTTTTATCAAATCTACGAAGGCGCCGCGTTGTTGGCAGGTGCCACACCACAATTTATCAACACCACCTCAGAGAATGATTTCAGGCTTGATTTCACACAATTATCCGATACTGTTTGGTCACGTACGCAACTTATCTATGTTTGTAATCCTAATAATCCGACAGGCAGCGTAATGACGCTGGATGAATGGCGTCAGCTTTTTGAGTTATCGGACCGATACGGATTTGTAATCGCTGCCGATGAATGTTATTCGGAGATTTATTTTGACGAAACTCAACCGCCACTCGGTGCACTACAAGCTGCGCATCAACTAGGTCGCAGAGGATTTCCGCGTCTGGTTGTATTCAATAGTCTGTCCAAACGATCGAATGTACCTGGTCTTCGTTCCGGGTTTGTCGCAGGTGACGCAAAAATTTTGGAAAAATATTTACTGTATCGCACCTATCATGGTTGCGCCATGAACCCAGCATCCCAGGCTGCGAGTATCGCTGCCTGGGGTGATGAGCAGCATGTCATTGAGAATAGGCGGTTATACCTAGAAAAATTTTCCAAGGCATCCGATATCCTGGACGGCACATATTCCGCTAAAATCCCGGATGCCGGCTTCTATCTATGGTTTAGAACGCCGAAAAACGACACTGAATTTACCCGTCAGCTTCATCAAGACTATAATGTCACCGTTTTACCAGGCAGCTATCTGGGTCGTGAAGCGCGCGGCATTAATCCAGGCGAAAATTATGTGCGCATCGCTCTCGTTGCACCATTACCTGACTGCATTGAAGCCATGACCCGGATAAACTACTTGCTGAACTAGCCGGACTATACGCACCCAATCGATTTAAAAAATGATTAACTTATAACTTAGGAAAAACTATGGAAGAATTACAAACCACTATTGAGGCAGCATTCGACCGCCGCGCCGAAATCACGCCCCGTAATGTGGGTGCTAATCTTAAAGAATCTATTGCCCAAGTTTTAAATATGCTGGATAGTGGAAAATTACGTGTCGCAGAAAAAAAAGACGGCGAATGGGTCACGCATCAGTGGATCAAGAAAGCCGTACTGCTATCATTCCGCATCGAAGATAACAGCTTTATCAAAGGTGGATTTTCTAACTATTACGACAAAGTGCCGTCTAAATTTGCTGATTACAGCTCACGCGACTTTCGAGACGGCGGCTTTCGCGTTGTACCGCCTGCTGCAGTTCGCAAAGGTGCATTTATTGCCAGCAATGTCGTCCTGATGCCATCATATGTCAATATTGGCGCCTACGTCGATGAAGGCACGATGGTCGATACCTGGGCCACCGTCGGCTCATGCGCACAAATTGGCAAAAATGTGCATTTGTCTGGAGGGGTTGGTATCGGTGGCGTATTAGAGCCTATTCAGGCCAATCCGACAATTATTGAGGATAATTGCTTTATTGGCGCTCGCTCCGAAATTGTCGAAGGCGTAATCGTTGGAGAGAATTCAGTTATTTCAATGGGTGTGTATATTGGACAAAGCACCAAAATCTATAATCGCGAAACTGGTGAAACTACTTATGGACATATTCCACCGGGGTCCGTTGTGGTTTCAGGCAGTTTGCCTTCAGCCAACAAAGATTACAGTCTTTATTGCGCGGTTATTGTCAAACAAGTCGATGCTAAGACTCGCTCCAAAACAGGCATTAATGAGTTGTTACGTGGAATATAAATACTAATTATAGTTACAAGCAGCATCCTGATGCTAATCAGGATGCTGACAAAATCTACCTAAATTTACCTATCTATTCGATGGCAATTTGATTATCAACATCCTTGACACCATCTACCATCCAGGTCAGCAAATTGACTTTTGTCATTTGATGATTATCTACTACCGTACCCGTTAACATAACATGTCCATCATTCACCTGAACCTCAATATTACTGCCATTCAAGTCAGGGTCAGTATTCACAGCATAAGAGATTTTGGCATAAACGGTTGAATCATCATAGGTCTCCTCCGGCGGCTTTTCAACCCATGACTCGTGCGTTCTTTCTGCGTAGTTCTCGCATCCGCTCAAACCAAATACCATCATCAGTACAATAGCAAAAGCTGTTAATACATAACGATAAAACATAAATACATCCCCTATCAAATCGCTTTAAAATCCTCTATCTTCAAGCACTCCTCTGATTCCTGAATATAACTTGGTTATCTACGTGTTTGAAGCAAGTAACTGATCTCTGAAACAGCACTTATAATACAGCCGCATCATAACGCCATTATAATGCTGTAGACAAGTCAGCGACCTTATGTAAACGCATTAGTGCAATGAATCTCATACTAAAAACCGACAATATCTTTATCTAAAAAAACTCACACCAGAACAAATGAAAAACCCGCTACATTATTGTAGCGGGTCCAATTGGCTTCATACGTAAAAATATTGCGAGCCAGCGTTATTCCGCACCTTCTGCATCATCGGCTCTATCGTAGGCAGATGGTGGTGGTTTATCCATTAAATGACCATCAGGCGTTCTTCTTGGTTCACCGCATGCACTCAATATAAACACTACAAAAATGAGTGCCAAAAAGGCGTATCTCATACCTTATCTCCTTTTCTAAATAATCAATATACGAAAATACAACAGCCGGACACGACTTCATTCGAATGTCTCATAGCTTACCGCGATGCATGTTGACATTGATCAAACAATCCAAGCCACAAAACGGGTTGCTTCTCAGTACCTTTCTTTCCCGTTAATACCGGATACATGGAGATAGTTACAAACCTGATAATCCAGATCATCTGCCAAGCAATCAAAGGTACTGATTTCGTATTTACGTATTATACTGCGTAACCAGGTCAATTGTCGCTTGGCAAGCTGTCTGGTTGCTGCGATACCTTGATCGTGCAACGCCTCTAGGCCGATTTGCTTTTCGAGATACAGCCATGTCTGCCGGTAACCCACACAACGCATTGCAGGCAACTCAGCATCTAAATCAAACTGCTGGCGCAAAGCTGACACCTCTTCAATCAAACCCGCGCGCAACATATGTTCAAATCGCATCGCAATACGTTGATGTAACTGAATGCGGTCAGACGGCTGAAAGGCCAGCTTAATCATCCGAAATGGCAGTCCGGTTTTTCGTGGCATTTTGAGTATTTCGGACATGGTACGTCCGGTCAAGATACAAATCTCCAACGCACGCTGAATACGTTGACTGTCAGTTGGCTTAATCCGCATGGCACTTTCTGCGTCCAGTGCCTGGAGTTTTTTATGCAAGGCCCGCCAGCCAAGCGTTTTTGCTTCATCCTCGATTGCTGCACGCACATTGTTATCTGCCTCAGGCAATTCCGAAAGACCATCGAATAGTGTCTGGAAATAAAGCATCGTACCGCCAACCAATAATGGAATCTTACCTCGCTGTGAAACCGCATGCATTACATCCAATGCATCCCTGCGAAATTGTGCTGCAGAATAACGCTCAGTCGGATCAATGAGATTAATTAGATGATGGGGTACCCGTTCCAATGTTTCGCGATCGGGCTTTGCCGTACCAATATCCATACAGCGATATACTTGTGCAGAATCCACACTCACAATTTCGACCGGAAATTGCCGCGCGATTTCCAATGCAACCCGACTCTTTCCGCTAGCCGTTGGGCCCATCAGCACAATCACATGGGGCAAGCAGTTATCTGCAATCTTATCCTGCTGTATAACCATTTCAAATGACATGTTCTCAGGTATGTTAAAAACATATACCAAAATAATTAAATCAGAGGGTCCTTTAAATTGGCTATATCGTCAATATCGCTTAAAATGTTTATTTATGAAATCACATCTTGTCAATTGTCCGCAATGCGGCAAATTGGCTAAATGGAATCCATCAAATCCATTCCGGCCCTTTTGTTCCGAGCGATGTAAAACCATCGACCTCGCTCAGTGGGCCCAGGAAACCTACCGCATACCCGAACACGAAGACCCGATGGAAGACCCGGAGTATCAAAATACCGATAATGAGTAATTGTCGGGACTACAAGTGCTCAATACCACGTATCATCGCCACACCATGTGCACCCATTTCCCGGGCATTCTGCAAATCATCGGGTTGCACCCCCCCCAATGCATAAACCGGAATCGGACAACTACTTATCAAATCGGTAAATCTTCTCCACCCCAACGGCACAACATTGACATGACTCAATGTCGGCAGAACAGGCCCCAATACGGCGAAATCGATACCCAGTAACGCTGCCTGGTACAATTCTTCGCGATTATGACATGAAGCACCGCACCAACCGTACTTTATATCTGGTCGTTCAGACAGACTCATCAATTGTGATGCCGTCAGATGAATACCATCTGCACCAAGCTCATAAGACAATGTGATATCACCATTCACCAGAACCTGCGCTCCCGATTTGTGCGCAAGCTCAATGACTATTTTCGCAAAAGCCCGCAGTGCCGCACCATTCATTGCCCTCTCTCGAATTTGTATCAAACGTAATCCACGCTCCAATGCCTGCCTGATCTGTTGCACGGCGACTTTGGCGCCGATCTGTGATGCCTGTGTGATCGCATAAACTGGTGGTAACGACAACGCACGCAAGACCGGACTATTCGCAGGCAACATCGGTGAAACCGTTATGTTTTGCGGATGCTGCCACACCAATTGCTGGGCCTCACGAGCTATAGGATTTCCTTGCCACTGTGTTACTCGAAAAAAATGTAACCGTACTTCAGCATGCGCATACTTAAAATGACGTGTGATCCACGGTTCGGCTTTGAGTAATTGCATGCCCAGTTCTTCCTGAAGCTCACGATTCAATGCATGTAACGGCGTCTCACCCGGCTCTATTTTACCACCTGGAAACTCCCAATAACCTGCATACGGCTTTCCCTTTGGTCGTGATGCCAACAGAAAACGGCCATCATCTTGGACGATTACCGCCACGGCGACATCGACGATAGTTATTGAATCCGATACCGTCATCGATACTGTTATCGATTCACTGATTTTTGACGTCCGGCAAAATCACGCGCAAACTGCCATGCGACACGGCCACTACGTGAACCGCGCTCCAAGGCCCATTGCAATGCTTCCCGACGAACTTCACAATCCATTTCAGTAACACCAAAATCTTTCAGCCAGCTTCTCGCTATATCCAAATATTGCTCCTGATCGAATGGATAAAACGAAATCCACAAGCCGAATCGCTCCGATAATGCGATCTTCTCCTCTACCGTTTCACTTGGATGTACTTCTTCACCGAGATGGCGAGTATCGAGATTGTCACACATATACTCCGGCACCATATGGCGACGGTTAGATGTGGCATAAATCAATACATTATCGGAAACTGTGGCCATAGAGCCATCAAGCACTACTTTCAATGCCTTGTAACCCGGCTCATCGCTTTCGAAAGACAGGTCGTCGCAAAAGATAATAAACCGTTCCTGGCGCTGGGCAATGCTTTCAACGATGTCATGCAGATCGACCAGATGATGCTTTTCCACTTCGATTAAGCGCAATCCATCACCGGCATATTGATTCAACAATGCCTTGATCAACGATGACTTGCCTGTGCCACGTGCTCCCGTCAACAATACGTTATTTGCCGAATAGCCCTGTACAAACTGCCGGGTATTCTGTTCAATACGTTTTTTCTGCTCATCAATGCCATGCAGACCGTCCAGGGTAATCCGATGTAACTGAATAATGGGTTGAATAAAACCGCGATTATGCTGACGGCGCCAACGAAATACAATATGTGTTGTCCAATCCGGTGCCTCAGCTTTAACCGGCAGAATATTCTCCAGACGATCTAATAGTTCATTCGCACGATTACAAAGCTTCTTCAATTTACCCATATGTGTCTTCTTCACGATTTAACTGCGGTAATCGGAATTGATTTTCACGTAATCGTAAGAAAAATCGCACGTCCAAACGGTCGATGACGCCGTACCGCGATTCAAAACAACCTTCACGGTAATTTCAGGTTGGTTCATGACGAATTGGCCATCTTCCTCCCGATATGACGACGCACGCCCACCATTTTCGACGACCAGTACATCTCCCAGATAAAGCGTTATCCCATCGACATCAAGATCGTTGACACCCGCATAACCAATTGCGGCCAGAATTCTGCCAAGGTTGGGATCAGATGCAAAAAACGCTGTCTTGACGAGTGGCGAATGGGCAACGGCATACGCCACTTGCTGACATTCTTCCGTATTACGGCCTGCTTCAACCTGAACCGTAATGAACTTGGTCGCACCTTCACCGTCACGTACAATCATTTGCGCTAATATTATTGCAACCTCAGTAATTGCATCTCTGAGCCGTTCAAATTCGGCACTATTCCGTTTGTTAATAGCAACATGACCGGCACAACCGGTCGCTATCAGCATAACCGCATCGTTGGTCGATGTATCACCATCCACAGTAATACAGTTGAACGAACGGTCAGCAGCATAACGGGTGATGTCTTGCAACAAGACGGGATCGACACCCGCATCGGTTGCGATAAAACCCAGCATAGTTGCCATATTCGGGCGAATCATGCCTGAACCTTTGGCAATACCCGTAATTGTCACAGTTTGATCGTTTAACTCAATCTGTTTGGAAACTCCCTTGGGTACGATATCCGTGGTCATAATGGCCTGTGCGGCATCAAACCAATTATTCGGCCTAAGATTTGCCACTGCAACCGGCAAACCGCCGACCACTTTTTTAACTGGCAAAGGCTCCATAATCACCCCGGTAGAAAAAGGCAGCACCTGCTCCGACCCACAATGAAGCAATTCTGCCAACACCGAACATGTGGTACGTGCATGTTGCATACCGCTCTCACCAGTACCCGCATTGGCATTGCCCGTATTCACGACTAATGCGCGAATCGCAGAATCCGCCAAATGCGATTTCGCCACAACAACTGGCGCGGCGCAAAAACGGTTTTGCGTAAACACACCCGCAACCTGAGCGCCTTCATTTAAGACAATCACCAGCAAATCTTTACGATGGGAGGTTTTTATACCGGCTTCGGCTATACCCAACGACACACCCGCTACCGGCAGCAGATGTTCAGAAGATAACGGAGAGATGTTAACGGGCATAATATAAATCAGTCTGTCGAATAAAATGCGCTATGCTACCGCATCTTTAAAACATTTTTGAAAAAAATTATACGATACACCATATATCTCCCGATGCGAATTTAATCTATAAGTGTCACAGCCTGAATACGCTTGCTCATCCATTGCGCTATACCATCCAACAGTATGCTCCTTGACGGCTGCGCTAAAAACAAATGCTGATGATAGCGCGACTGAGGCAACAATCGAAATTGATTATCCGCATGATTCTCAAGTGTCGCCTTGATAAAATCTTCGCTACCCCATGCGGCAGTAAGTGGATCATTTGCAGAATAAATCAGGTAATACGGTATGTTGAATTCATCCATATGTCGGCGTAACAGCACGATTTCGTTTTCAATAGTTTTGACATACCGCATCAAACTGCGGCGGATAATCCACCCGTCTGCCTGTAAACGTAATTTTTCCTCCACACTATCTGTCAGATAATCCACCACCCAATCCGGCGTACTCGGCGTTGCAATATTTCGAATACCCGGCCAGGAAAGCATTTCAAACAGCCCATCCAGAATAGGTACGACTATCATAGCCAGAAGCTGGTTAAACGCCATTAAAGGGAATGATTCATCATGAGGATTAAGAAAATGGGTTTCTGCATGAAACGACAGCTTGATCACGGGATTAGCCAGCCAGCCTCGCCAACCAGGCAGCTCGCTGACTGCAAAACCGGGTCCGAGAAAAACCACCCCCGACACACGTTTAGCAGGACCATCCTGTTTGCCCTGATTTTTCAAGAAATAAGATGCGGTAATCAGCGCGCCTAAACTATGCGCGAAGATAAACACGGGTTTTCTCGAACCTGCCTGTTGATCACAAACCTGCACGGTCTTGCCAAGTGCACGATCAAAGTCACGACGCATAGGCCCCAGATTTTCGAGCGCAGCCTGCTGCAAAAAAGCGGCACTGACATCCTGTTTATTGGAACCCGCTTGCTGTGCCCGATCTGCCTGCCGCAATACTGTATTTGATAAGCCATGTGCGTAATAATCGAAGCCAGCCACGACATGATGTCGTGAAAAATATCGCGCAACCTCGCTATAGCGCCCAATATACTCGTTCATACCATGCACAAGTAGAATACATGCCGACGCCGTATTGTGCTCTGGCTTCATTACTCGCAGCATCAATGAATCTGTCTGCACCAATTCAGGATCCGTTTCGGATTCAGGAATACGATATTCTTTTCCCCAGCGTGGATATGACTCGTTGACAAACTGTGAATGCGTACAACCTGTCGACAAGATAATGACCAGCAACCAGAGTATTCGTATACTTAAATCACCGTTACGATAGCAGTTCACCATTGCCCGATTAACATACCACTGAAAACCAAATCCACATACAGCAATTGCAAAATTGTTACATTTGAACCAGAAATCACACACGCTGGTCAGGGCACAACCCAGACAACCAGTGAGTTCCGCGATATTTTGCAAATAATCCCCATCGGATCAGTGTCAACAGAATAAAAAATGCCAACACATGTTTATACTGCGCAAATGGCCAGCTGAATAATTCCGCCAACGTATTCCACGACCATAACGCAGCAACCGAAACAACAAAAAACACGCTTATCGCATAAAAGCAATGTTTCAAACGTATATTGACCATGACCCACTCCTAATTCAATTTATTCAGTATCGATTTCAGGGTTTGACGGGTAGTTTGCACATCACTTTCGGGCACATTTAAAAACAATTGTTGAATTACCTGCTCATCACTGCGCAATACCGCTGTAAACAGCTTCCGCCCTTTTTAGTTGAGCTTAATGTGTAAAGAACGTTTATGGCGTGGGTTTTCCTGCGTTTCAACAAGCTCCTGCGCAAGCAACGAATTGACAGTAGATTGCACATGCTGTCTGGAAACCTTATACCGCTCGGCAATTTCGGGAACAGACATTTTTTTCTCAGGATAAAGAAACTCCATCACGGCCCTGTCAGCAACGGAAATCCCAAAAGCACTCAAGTTTTCACCTGATTTCTGGGCCAGGGCACGAAAAAGTCTACGTATCAACCAGATGATTTGATATTGCGCGTTATCACTTTTATCAGGTTCATTAGAACCCGGCGCACCGGTCGCTAAAAGAATGTATTTCTGAATAACATCAAGAATTGTTTGATTAAGCATGGTTTATTCCTCCGATTTAATAGCCACATAACACGTTGTTACTATTTGCTAAATTTCATATAGCCACTACCTCAATTTATTTATAATCTTCATCCCTACAAAAAAACCAATCTAATTTTATTTTATTGATTTATACTTTTTTTATTCAAATGGTTATTATTTAATTCAGAAGGATAGTGGTAACCAACATAATGCGATAGCAACCCAGATAGTGTCGTCATGAGTTAGAATCGACTGTACAATAATGCTGTAAGCAATTATTATGTATAAGGATAATATGTGAAAGCCCATCATCGACACGATATTTCAGACCATGTCTGGTCGTTATTAGAACCTCATTTACTCGGAAGAAGCGGTAGCTGGGGTGGCATTGCCAAGGACAGTCGCCAATTTGTCAACGCAGTGTTTTGGATTTTGCATACAGGTGCGCCGTGGCGAGATAACGATATCTGGAAAAAACTACTGGAATTATTAGTCGATGATCCAAATTATTGTTGATACCGATCTAAAATTGACCCCCTGTACCGATTGAAAAATGACCAGGGGAAACCAGTACGTAGTATCCTGCACTCTGTTTTACCCTGGTCATTTTTCAACCGTAATGGGTGGTCAGTTTTAAATCGGTATCAACACTCATGATCTTTAATTACGCTGAGTAGCTACAATTTTCTTTCCACAAATTACGATAAGCAGTCTCCAATGTGCGAGTGAAACCTTGATTATCGAACAGGGGTGAGCAACGTAATTTTTCCCGCAATCCTTTTTTGAGTGCAAATAACTCAGCTGGCTGACTGGCTTTTTGGAACGCAATACGAATATATTCTTCTTCAGTTTCAGCGATCCAGTCCGATAATCCAGCATGATACATGATGCTGGCACCCATACGGCCACAGAAATTCTCACCTACCAGGGTTAATATCGGCACACCCATCCACAAAGCCTGTAAGGATGTTGTGCCCCCATTGTAGGGAATCGGATCCAGACCAATATCTATCTGTAAATATTCGCACATCATGTCATCTAAACCTGTTGGCCCGTTAAAGTTAAGGCGTTTCCGGTCAATTCCCTGTGCTTCAAAGTCTGTATAAAATTGCGCAATGCATGCCGGGTCAGCAAAAGAAGGGGTTTTCAAATACAAATCAGCCTGAGGTATGGCGTGGAGCAACTTAACCCACAGCTGTAACGTTGCTTGATTGACTTTGGTTAAGTTATTAAACGAACCAAACACAACGCGGTCAGTTTTTCTAGTTGCGGGATCAAACGCCGGATAGTTATCATTGACGGGATAGCAAAATACACAGTGATCGGGTAAACGGTAAACTTGCTCAGAGCATAAAGCATCATTCTCCGGCGGACAACAAATGGCATCAGCAATTAAATAATCAATTGTGGTTAAGCCCGTGGAATGCGGATAGCCTAACCAAGTTACTTGAACAGGCGCAGCACGTAGTGCAAAAACACCCAATCGATTCTTGGCAGTCTGGCCGGACAAATCGACTAGTATATCTATCCCATCAGTAATAATCTGTTGCTGGAGGCGAGCATCCGTCCAGCCGGCAACCTCCAGCCAATGACTTGCCAAATTACGAATCTCTTTGGTGCACTGGTCATTAGTGCGATTATTGTAATAACAATAAATATCAAATTGTTTGTGATCATGGTTTTGCAATACAGGCAACAGAAATAAGCCAACGGGATGCTGGTCGCGAAAATCAGCAGATACATAACCAATTTTTAATGGACGATCAGGTTGCTTGGAATTTCTAAAAACAGGCGGCCGGGATGCCTGTGGAATCAGGTCTTGCATTAAATCAAAATGACGTTGTACTTTATACACTGTACCGTATTGACTGCTATATAACAAAGCAAACAATAAACTGGCGGCATTCGATGCATTAAATCCATCACGTTTCAATCTGTGCTCATAGAGCGAAATGGACTCATCGCATCGCCCCTGACGTAAAAAAATATCAGCCAGCAAATCATGCGCCTCATCACAATCGGGCTTGATCGATAGGCTACGCTGGATACAGGATAACGCTTTGCTAAATTGCCAATTCTGCGAATAGGCTTTACCCAAATTAAGATGCGTATCATGTAGCTCCGGCCTTAAGCGAACTATCTTTTCCAGTGTAGCAATCGATTCCGCAAAAAATTTATAGTCCCAGATTATTTTTGCCAATCGACTCAGCACATGCACATCATCCAGCTGACTTAATTGTTGAAAAATGGTTTTTGCAGTGGAGACCTGCCCTTGGGCCATTAAAGCTGCAGCAAGACCCAATTGAGCCTCAAATGAATCAGGCTGTTCTGTTAACGCCAGGGTAAATTGCTCTTTTGCACCCGTATTATCACCATTATCAAAACGAGTTTGCGCGAGTGCTAAATGGACACTGTATGGTTGATCCGCTAAATTAAGTGCCAACTTGTAATGGTGTGTGAAAGTAGGAATGTCACCCAATTGATCCGCCAGACGCGCCAGGCTATATTGTGCTTTCCAGAAATCGGGTGCAATATACACGGCTTGTTGGTAGTGTGCTAATGCTGCACTGTTTTGACCCAGATGACGAAAAGTATTTCCCAGTTCCAAGTGTGCATTGACAGCGTCGGGTTGTATGTCAAGCCAATGTTCTAAATGAATAACAGCTTTCTGCCAGCACCCCTGTATGCGCGCAAGTGTGGCTAATTGCGATAAAGCAGCACAATGATTCTCATCATGATTTAGCACTTGCTGAAAGGCGTTGTTTGCACCTGTGTAGTCTTTTAATTCAATCAATAGATTACCCAGATTAAACCATGCTTCTAACCGTCCAGCGTCATAATGTACCGCTTGCTCATAGCAATCTCTGGCTTTATCGATTTCCTGTATCTGACGATAAACAGCGCCTAAATTGACATAGCTGGGAACATGGCATGTATCAAGGGTAATCACTTGTTGATACAACTGCTCCGCCCGACTCCATTGTTTATTTTGATGGGCAATAACCGCTTGTTGAAACAAACGCTGCACCTTGGCTGATCGTTTTTTCGAGTATTTACTGATCAAGTGTGATGATACGACGGATTTGGTCATTACGAAAACCAATCATACTGGGACGTTTAATACCGGGTAAAGTAATCACATCATACAGTTCACTAACGATACCCTCAATATTTAGCCAGTGCGGTGTACTGCCGGTTCTTAAATCAACCACATACAAACCACAACGCGCTTCAACTCTCTCTTTTAGTAGGCGCTCATCCAGCGGCAAGCCTTGAAATGTATTGTGGCGGGGTTTGGACAAACCTAATACTGCATAATGGCCATGTATACTGACGCCACGAATGTAACCGGGACAAAAGGTTATGGCTTCAAAAACACCGCGATCTAAATCCACAAAGCCAAATTCTCCCGCACCAGAATTGGCCACCCAGAGTTTGTTTTCAGCCCAGCGTGGTGAATGCGGCATCGATAAACCTTGCGCAATAATCTCATTGGAATGGACATCCATCACAATACCGCCATGATGCCGATGGTCACGCCAGCCATCGGCAACATTGGTTGAGGCAATAGCCGTTACATAGGCAGGTTGCCCATCCCGAAACGCCAGACCATTTAAATGGCAACGATCTTCAGGCACTAATTGACTAATAAATGATGGTTGCCAAATGGGCTTGAAACTGGCATCTGCGCTGACTGTCGCGAGACAACTGAATAGGGTATTAACAAACACAGGCAATGCATCACGGTTAGCTAAAACAACATCATGCACATCGATATCCGCAGTGATATAGCTTAATTGCGGCACAAATAAACGATCATATCCATCACTCAACTCACCGGGCGGCAAACTGTTCTTAAAACGATATATCTGATAAAGTGTACTCAGCCATATCACATTGCCATCGGTCCACAGCCCCATCGGACGCTCAAAAGTTCGCTCAAATACAGATAGAGAATGATTCGGATTGTGCCCAATCAGAAAGACCTTGCCGGATTGATACGTACTAAAGCCCAGGCTCAGGTTTTGTTCAATCAACCATGATGCAAACTGGCGTGAGCTATTCAGTACAAAATCCGGCTCAGCCTGATTTTGCGGCGTTTGACCCATCACGTATTTTTAAGAAATGTTGTGTATTCATTAGATTGAAATTTTCTCGGAAAGCCTAATGAAAAACTGTTTGTAACCTGAATAACGTAATATTAATCTATTTGAGACATTTGTAAAACTCTATTTTCAAAAATTAAACACCAATAAGAACAATGGTTTATAAATTCTAAAAGGGGCTTTTGCAAAGGTCTCTATTTTTATATAAGATTCACCGTCACGACGTCATCAATGGTGACGGTCCCAATTATACCGAGACCACCCGCCGTAAATTGATAGACACCTCCTCCAGCATCGGCCCAGCTACCTGCCTGGCCATTGGAGGCATCATATAGATTAACCGTATCGCCCGCCTCACCATGGATGGTTAATGTATCGGCTGCAGTCTGTGCTTCGTTGAGATTGAGCACATCGGTGAGATTTAAACCGAGTGTGCTATCCCCCCCATCACCGGTTAGATCGATCACTTCAATACTGTCCAGTTTAGGGTCCGCCAGACTACGCAAATCTAAATTCAGTGCTGCATCAAAGCGCAGCGTATCGGTTCCTGTGCCGCCATCCAGCGAAGCAAAAGTCAAGTCTGAAACCGCCAAAATGTCATCACCCGCCCCGCCACGCAGCACATCTGCGCCACCGTTGCCAACCAGAGTATCATCACCGGCACCCGCCACCAGTTGATTGGCCGAACCATCTCCGGTAAGGGTGTCGTTGCCGCTGCCGCCAATGGTTGCTGAACTGCTCTGACCACCGAACACCACAAAACTTGCACCACTTGAAGTGCCATTTGGGTCATCAGCGAATGATCCTACAATCAAATCGGCAAAACCATCACCATTCACGTCTCCCGCATTACTGACAGTGCGACCAATACCGTCATCAGTACTTACACCATTGATCACAAATCCACCCGTGCCCGCCTCGACATCGGATAGTTCTACGACCGTGCCATCGGCTTTACCGAATACTACAAAACTGGCACCACTGTTGGAGCCATTTGGATCATCGCGATAGGCACCCACAATCAGGTCTGCTAACCCATCCCCATTCACATCACCCGCATCGCTGACCGATTTACCACTCCGATCATCACTACTCACACCATTGATCACAAACCCACCGGCACCCGCTTCAACATCGGATAATTCCACTGTTGTACCAGTCGTTTTCCCAAATACTACGAAACTGGCACCACTGACAGTGCCATTTGGGTCATCAGCATAAGCTCCGACAATCAGATCGGTGAGCCCATCACCATTGACATCGCCCGCACCGCTGACAGATTGTCCAATGTTATCACTTGCACTGACGCCATTGATCACAAACCCACCGGTACCGGTTTCAACATCAGATAATTCCACGGTTGTACCATTGGTTTTGCCAAACACCACAAAACTGGCACCACTGTTACCGCCATTTGTATCTTCACCGTTTGCGCCTACAATCAAATCAGACAAACCATCACCATTGACATCGCCCGCACCGCTGACTGACCTACCGCTAAAATCATTTGCACTGACGCCTTTGATCACAAACCCGCCGGTGCCCGCCTCGATATCGGATAATTCCACGGTTGTACCAGCCGTTTGTCCAAATACCACAAAACTGGCACCACTCCATGATCCATTTGGATTATCATAATGTGCACCCACAATCAGATCGGTGAGCCCATCACCATTGACATCGCCCGCACCGCTGACAGAGGATCCACTGTTATTACTCGAACCGACGCCATTGATGACAAACCCACCCGTACCTGCTTCAACATTGGATAATTCTACGGTTGTACCAGCCGTTTTCCCGAATACCACAAAACTGGCACCACTATTGGAGCCATTCGGATCATCGCGATTTGCACCCACAATCAGGTCAGCCAACCCGTCACCATTGACATCGCCCGCACTGCTGACAGAACCACCCGCTCGATCTTCCGCACTGACACCATTAATGACAAAGCCCCCATTACCCGCATCGATATCAGACAATTCTACGACCATACCATTTGTTTGTCCAAACACTACAAAACTGGCACCACTCAGATCATTGCCATTTGGGTCATCACCGGATGCTCCAACAATCAAATCCGCTAACCCATCACCATTCACATCGCCTGCACCACTGACAGAAACACCACTCAAATCACCGGCACTGACACCATTAATCACAAACCCGCCATTGTTACTGCTTTGTTCAATGGCTGAAAGTTCAACGGTGTTCGTTGCATTAAAATTCAATGTCGTATTGTTACCGATTCCCGCATAAGGTTTGCCAGTGGCGTCTTCGATGACACCGCTGGCCATTTGCACATTGTATGTAGCGCCAGAATTTAGATCTGCTGTGGGATTAATAGTTACTGTATTACCACTGAAACTAACCTGCGTACCATCCGTGACGTCAATCGTACGGGTGTCCCCACCGCCATCACTGATCACAATATTGCCCGTACCGGCTACAACGGTTTCACTAAAAGTCAGTACAATGTCGCTCCTCACGTCTACGGTGGAATCGTCAACGGGCGTGCTGCTGACCAGGGTCGGGTTAAGTGTGTCGGTTGTAGCAAAATTCAGCGTTGTGGTATCACTGATCCCAGTAAAAGCATTACCTGCACCATCTTCAATGACGCCACCGGCCAGTTGTACATGGTATGTGGCATTAATATTCAGGTCTGCCGTGGGATTGATCGTCACTGTATTGCCACTGATGTTGACCTGTGTAGCATCCGTCACGTCAATCGTGCGGGTGTCTCCACCCCCATCACTGATCACGATATTGCCCGTACCGGCCACAACGGTTTCACTAAAGGTCAATACAATATGACTGTCCGCCGCAACACCCGTGGCATCATCGGCAGGCGTGCTGCTGACCAGGGTCGGGTTAAGTGTGTCGGTTGTACTGAAATTCAGCGTCGTAGTATCACTGATTCCTGCAAAAGCATTCCCTGCCGCGTCTCTGATGACACCACCGGCCATTTGCACGTTGTAACTTGTACCAGCGTTCAAATCGGCCGTGGGATTAATCGTCACCGTATTGCCGCTGATGTTGACCTGTGTAGCATCCGTCACGTCAATCGTGCGGGTGTCT
>JAUIIB010000024.1 GCA_030431985.1 Gammaproteobacteria bacterium | reverse complement strand
TCAAATTCGTTAACGGCGTTAAACAAAATGGAGATCAAAAACAGGTCGCCGCTTGATTCTCCATACACCACATTTGACAATAGCTCCATGAAATTTGTCTGCATATTGACCGTTACAATTTTCTGCCTTAAAGCAGTATCATTGTTCTATGACTAAGTAACAGTATAAATTTTATAGTTACTATAGAGGCAATATTTTTGTGGAGATCAACCGTATGCTCTATGCCAGCGATATGCTACTACGAGAAAAAGGGGTTGAGTTATTTATAGCTATGACACGATTACCATGAATGAATGGATACAAACATGGCATGAAGCAGCGACAACCACTCTGGGTCTTTTCTGGATGGCTTTGTGGGCATTCGGGCTCGGGTATTTAATTTCAAGCATGATCCAGGTATTTGTCACTCGCAAACGCATGAAAAAAAGCATGGGGGATGCAGGTGCTAAAAGTATATTCCTGGGTACTTTCTTCGGTTTTATTTCAAGTTCTTGTTCTTTTGCAGCGCTTGCCACCACGCGCGCGTTGTTCACGAAAGGCGCCGGGTTAATCCCGTCACTTGCATTTCTGCTGGCTTCGACGAATCTTGTCGTGGAACTGGGTATCGTCATTGCAATTTTTTTAGGTTGGCAATTCGTCGTGGGCGAGTATGTTGGTGGGTTATTGTTAATTTTGCTGATGTGGATATTTGTACGCATTACCCGGTCAAAGCGGCTTATAGAAGCGGCGCGCGAGCATGCGCGTGCTCAAGAGGAGGGTTCTGACGATAACGATATCCCTGATTGGAAAGAGCTTATTACCAGTCGTGAGGGTTGGCGGCAAGTGGCTAACCGCTACATTATGGAATGGAAGATGGTATGGAAAGACGTTACCGTGGGTTTTACGGTAGCAGGAATTATAGCGGCGTTTGTTCCCCAAGCGTTTTTCCAAACGCTGTTTGTAGGCAGTGGCGCTGATGATCCGCAGTTTTGGCAAATATTGCTGCAAAGCTTGGTAGGCCCGATAGCCGCTTTTTTTACTTTTATCGGTTCAATGGGCAACATTCCGCTTGCAGCCGTATTGTATGGCAATGGCGTTAGCTTTGCAGGCGTGATGGCATTTATTTTCAGCGATCTGGTTGTATTGCCGGTATTGCGTATCCAGGCGAAATATTACGGTTGGAAAATGGCAATGTATATCATGGGCGTATTTTCGGTTATTTTAGTCGTCACTGCGCTGATTCTTCATTACACGTTTTCAGCTTTTGATCTGCTACCCAGTGCTGAAAATGTAAAATCCGTTACTGACCGCGAGTTTTTCGCCGTTGACACGACTTTCTTTTTGAACCTTCTGTTTATCGGTCTGAGTGGTTTTTTTCTAATCTGGAAATGGCGCACCGCCGGATTTTCAAGCAGTGATGATATTTTTAGCGAGCGGCTTTTATTTTGGCTTGCACTGCTTGCCATGGTCTGGCTCATGGGCGGTCTGATTATTTCACCCATTTTGCAATCCTAGCTTAGAATAGTTATCTAACTTGACACTGACATTACTTTAATGTAAACAAGTCGCTATTGGAGTGAACATATAATTATCTATTATCAAAAAAACCAAATTCTTTAATGAAGCGCTTCGCACACAGATTATTTTTGGTTTTAATTATGCTTTGGCTACCATTACAAGGAACGTTAGCTATTGCGATACAACCGTGTACGCATGAAGAAAATATAGATAACATACTCAATTCTGACAATATAACTGTAATCAATGATCAACAATATACTATCGATCAAAAAGAAATAATAAGTAGTAACACGATGTCCGATCAAGGGTGTATGGTGGATGTCTTGTGTCATATAAATTGTAGCACCTGTATCCCTTCAACACGCCTTGATGCACCCACGTCCAACCACAACTCCAATATTTTTTTGGCTATTACAGCTAAATTAATCTTGTTCATTCCTGAACAATTTGAACGACCTCCTCTAGTATAAAACATCTTAATTTCAACAAAATATCTATAGGCTGCAGGATAGTTTGCACTATCTAACCTGAGGCCTAATAGTTTTCATTGTTGTCCAAATAAGTGTCATTTTGATCCTGATTAGAAACCTGACAAAAAAATTTAGTTGGTTCAAGGACAAAGTGTTCTCCCCTTTTAGTTTTTATATTAAGAGCATGCGATATTATGTCTTCATTTTTCATTATTCTAAGTAGCCTTTCTATATGCTTATTATTGCTCGCAAATAACATTCTTGCCGAAACAGATCAAAATTTTTTAACACTTAAATCGGCTACAGAAACAGCGCTCAAAAATAATCCAGATTTGGCGCAAATGCGGGCACGCGCTGAAGCAATGGCCGCGATTCCATCTCAAGCAGGCACGCTTCCTGACCCCGAAATTAGTTTCAGTGCTGCAAACCTTCCAGTTAATACCTTCAATACTGCTCAGGTAGATATGACACAAATCGGGCCAGGCATTTCTCAAGCAATTCCTTTTCCAGGAAAACTTGCATTGCGCAGCTCAGCGGCTACTTTTGAAGCAAAAGCTGCATTAGAGAATGTAACAGAAGCTCGCTGGTGGTTACTCAGTAACGTCAAGCGAATTTGGTGGCAAATTTTCTACCTGGATCATGCGCTACAAGTCGTAAAAGACAACCAACAGTTGCTAGAACAGTTCATTCAAATCACTCGTACAAAATACGAAGTGGGTGAAGGGCTGCAACAAGATATTTTATTAGCACAACTAGAGCAATCCAACTTAATGGATCAACAACTTAAATTGGAAGGTGCACGACATAATTCCGTCGCAAAATTGAATGCATTATTAGATAGAGTTGCCAATCAATCAATAAGGTTACCTAAAGTAATAACAGAAGAATTACCCGCCATTCTTTCCGAACCCGAACTCTACCAGCTGGCTGAGCACTCCAGAGCGTTGCTAACATCAAAACATGAGTCTATCAATGCTGCAAAAGCCCGTGTTGATCTGGCTAAAAAAGATTTTTATCCAGACTTTAAGTTACGGGCTTCTTATGGATTCCGACGAGACAACCCCATGGGTATTGATCGGGATGATTTTTTAACCCTTGGCATGAGTATGACCGTTCCGATTTTTTTGGATCGGAAACAAGCGAAGGCAGTTGATCAGCGTAACAGTGAATTAATGCAGCAGAAATATATGCTGCAGGATGAATGGAATAAAGTGCGTGCCGAGATCTCACAAATCTATAGCGATTTTCAGCGCGCCTCGAAACAAACAATATTGTTTAAAACCGGCATCATTCCTCAGGCAAGACAGACTGTGGCATCCATGCTGGTGGGTTATCAGGTCAACAAAGTTGATTTCTTGAATCTGGTCCGCAGTCAGATTGCCTTATTAAATAATGAACTGCAATACTGGAACGCTTTTGCGGAGGCCAATCAGGCTTTGGCTAATTTAACGGCCGCTGTTGGCAAGGAAGAAATTTATGAGTAAGTCATCAATAATCGTTGCTGTTGTAATGTTGACTATAGGTATCGGTGGGGGCTGGTTGGCTAAAGATTATATACAGCCAACGACTACACAGCCTCAACAGAATAATAGACAGGCTGCACACTCGAAAAAAAATAAACAACCGCTTTTTTACCGTAGCCCCATGAATCCATCGGTTACCTCTCCTATTCCTACAAAGGATCCAATGGGCATGGATTATATTCCGGTTTACGCCGATGATAACAGTGAAGAAGACCAACCAACGGGTACAGTCAAAATCGATCCAGTCGTTGCGCAAAATATCGGAGTGCGTACCGCGATTGTTAAAAGGGACATACTATCGCATATCGTTCGAACAGTCGGTCGCGTGGATTATGATGAAGAACGTATCGTTCGATTACATCCTAAAATCGAAGGATGGATTGAAACCATGCGTGTAGATAAAACTGGTGAGAGAGTCAAGAAAAATCAGGATTTGCTGAGTATTTATTCTCCCCAGCTAGTGGTTAGCCAGCAGGAATACGTACTGGCTTTAAACAATCTCCACATATTAAAACAAAGCCCCATTGCAGACATCCGCCGTGGCGCGGAAGAACTGGTCAGCAGCGCACTTGAACGACTAAAACTCCTGGATGTTCCGGAACATCAACTGCATGATCTGACACAAGACCATAACATACATAAAACCTTGCATATTCATAGTCCGTCTTCTGGCATTGTGGTTAATGTTGGCGCACGAGAAGGCCAGTACGTAACTCCAGCTACAGAGATTTACATGATAGCTGATTTGTCCAAAGTCTGGGTATATGCCGATATCTACGAAAATGAATTACCTTGGGTGCAATTGGGTGATCTGGTTGAGATGCGGCTGTCAGGCATTCCCGGTCGTGTTTTTAGAGGACATTTGGCTTTTATTTACCCTTATGCCGAAGCCAAAACACGAACAATCAAAGTGCGTCTTGATTTTAATAATACCGAGTTGTTATTAAAGCCTGACATGTTTGCCGAAGTATCGATTTATGCAGACAAACAAAAGAGCGCATTGGTGATTCCGTCCGAGGCAGTCATCCGTTCAGGAACACGTGACAGGGTACTGGTTGTACGTGGCGCCGGTAAGTTTGAGCCACGCACTATTACAACCGGTGTGGCATCTGATGGAAAAGTAATAGTTTTGAATGGATTAGAAGAAGGTGAAGAAGTTGTCAAGTCATCACAATTCCTGATCGATTCTGAATCCAGTTTACGTGAAGCCACAGCCAAGATGCTAAAACCGGGACTAGAAGACAAAGAATCTAAACCAGGCCCATTACAGATAGAAGAAGGACCCCATCAACATGATTAATGCCATACTAAATGGTTCACTCAATAATCGTTTTATGGTTCTGTTGGCGGTAGTTGTACTGGCAGCGGCAGGGTTCTGGTCTTTTAAAAATATTTCGTTAGACGCTATTCCTGATTTGTCAGATGTGCAAGTCATTGTGTTTACGGAATTCCCGGGACAGGCACCACAAGTCGTTGAAGACCAAGTTACCTATCCGTTAACCACAGCCATGTTAGCAGTGCCTCAAGCCAAAGTGGTGCGTGGCTATTCTTTCTTCGGATTATCATTTGTTTATATCATTTTTGAAGATGATACCGATATGTATTGGGCCAGATCCAGGGTGCTGGAATACCTCAATTATGCTAATGAAAGGCTGCCGCAAGGGGTCAATCCATCATTAGGACCGGATGCAACCGGTGTCGGCTGGGTCTACGAATATGCACTGGTTGACCGAACTGGCAAGCATGACCTGGCGCAATTGCGCTCCATTCAGGACTGGTATTTGCGTTATCCATTGCAAACAGTATCCGGTGTATCAGAGGTCGCGTCAGTCGGTGGTTATGTCAAACAATATCAGGTAGAAGTTAACCCAAACGCATTACTCGCTTACGGTATTCCCTTGTCCAAAGTGAAGCATGCCATTCAACGATCGAACAATGATGTCGGTGGAAGAGTAGTCGAAATGGCCGAAACTGAATATATGGTACGTGGTTTAGGCTACATCCAATCGCTTGATGATATCAGAAGCATTCCAGTTGGTGTTGATGCCAATGGAACACCCATACGTTTAGAAGACGTCGCACAAATTCAAATCGGCCCCGAGTTGCGCCGTGGTGTCGTCGAGTTAAACGGCGAAGGTGAAGTCGCAGGTGGTATTGTCATCATGCGTTATGGAGATAATGCCCAGGCGACTATACTGGGAGTACGTGAAAAATTGGAAGAGCTTAAGCAAGGATTGCCAGAAGGCGTTGAGATTGTTCCTGTTTATGACCGTGGCACATTAATTGAACGAGCAGTAGACACGCTAAATACAGCACTGATCCAGGAACTGATTATCGTTTGTGTATTAGTAGGCTTGTTTTTACTGCATCTACGTTCATCATTGGTCATTGTTATTACACTGCCGCTGGCTGTATTGATGGCTTTTATTGTCATGAAATGGCAGGGTATTAATGCCAATATCATGTCATTAGGGGGAATTGCTATCGCGATTGGCGACATGGTCGATGGCGGCATTGTGATGGTGGAGAATGCACACAAACATCTGGGAGAAGCAATTGCCAAGAAAAAAGCTGAGTTAACCAAAAAAGAACGTTGGCAAGCCATAGGCAATGCTTCCCGTGAGGTAGGGCCTTCACTGTTTTTTTCATTACTCATCATTACCGTATCATTTATACCTATTTTTGCGATGGAAGCACAGGAGGGTCGGCTGTTCAGTCCACTGGCCTATACCAAATCCTATGCTATGGCTGCGGCTGCCATTTTAACTATTACAGTTGTACCCGTATTAATGGGTTATTTTATTCGCGGCAAAATTATTCCTGAGAAAAAAAATCCTGCGAACCGCTTGTTGCATTTCATTCATTCACCAGTACTCAAACTGGCCATGCGCTGGCGAGCATTAACGTTAGTATTAGCAATGCTGCTACTGGCCTCAACCCTTTATCCGTTATCCAAAATCGGTAGTGAATTTATGCCACCATTGGATGAGGGCGATATCCTCTACATGCCCAGTACATTTCCCGGTATTTCTATCACCAAAGCCAAAGAGCTTTTGCAACAAACTGATAAGATCATTAAAACCTTTCCTGAAGTGCATCATGTCTTTGGCAAAATTGGTCGCGCCGAGACCGCAACGGATCCTGCTCCCTTATCGATGATAGAAACGACCATACGGCTTAAACCTCGCTCGGAGTGGCCAGACCCGAACAAGACCGCACAAGAATTGGTGTCTGAAATGGACCAGGCTATTAATTTTCCAGGTGTAGCCAACGCCTGGACGATGCCAATTAAAACGCGTATTGATATGTTATCGACCGGTATTAAAACACCTGTCGGTATCAAAGTTTCCGGGCCTGATCTGGATAAATTGCAATACTTATCTGAACAGATTGAACAGGTCATGAAAACCATGCCTGAAACACTATCTGCTTTTGGTGACCGGGCCGCTGGCGGGTATTATCTGGATTTTGATATCAAACGCGATGAATCTGCCCGCTATGGTTTAACGGTGGGTGACGTTCAAGACGTGATTCAAAGTGCTATTGGTGGCATGAACATTACTGAAACGGTGGAAGGCCTGGAACGTTATCCGGTCAATCTGCGCTATCCCCGGGAATTACGAAATGATTTAGAGAGCTTGAAGCGCACGTTAATTCCTACCCCAACTGGAGCGCAAATTCCGCTGTCATTAGTGGCCGATCTTACGCTAAGGCGGGGTCCACCTTCTATTAAAAGTGAAAATGCGCGTCCTAACGCCTGGATTTATGTAGACCTCAAAACCTCCGACATCGGTGGCTTTGTGACAAAAGCAAAAACACTCATACAAAGCCAGGTGAAGCTTCCTGCTGGCTACACTATCAACTGGTCCGGTCAGTTCGAATACATGGAACGGGCCGCAGAAAAACTTCGGATTGTGGTGCCCCTAACACTTCTATTGATTTTCTTTTTGCTCTATCTGACCTTCCGTAACATTGTTGAACCTATTATCGTGATGCTCACCGTTCCTTTCGGTCTTATTGGTGGTATATGGTTAGTGTACAGCCTTGGGTTCAATCTCTCTGTTGCGGTCTACGTTGGCTTTATAGCGCTGGCTGGAACGGCCGCTGAAACGGGTGTAATGGTATTAAATTTTATTGACATTGAAATTGCTAAATTGCGCAAACAAAAACAGGCGTTACTATCTCCTTCTGAAATCAAAGAAGCGGTTGAAGCAGCAACGGCTATGCGCGTTCGGCCAGTTTCAATTACAGCATTCTCCACTATGATCGGCTTAATACCCATCATGATGGCCACTGGCAGCGGCGCAGATGTCACCCATCGCATTGCGGCACCAGTATTAGGCGGTATGTTTACAGTATTGCTGCTGACATTGTTGGTTTTTCCAGTTATCTATAGTTTGGTTCTGCAATTTCAAGAAAAAAGAAAACAACAAAAAATCGCAGCAAATCAATCGCAATTTAATGAAATTGAACACAAAACCAAGTCGAAATAAGAGTAAATAGTCGAGCCAATATATTGATCACAATCTCGTCCATCGTAACCGTAAAGCATTACCGATTACGCTGACCGAGGACAACGACATAGCTGCAGCGGCAATGATGGGAGAAAGCAAAATACCAAAGAACGGATAAAGAATACCTGCAGCAATGGGTACGCCAGCTGAATTGTAAAAGAATGCAAAAAACAAATTTTGCCGGATGTTACGCATGGTCGCTACAGAGAGCTTTCGGGCTCGCACAATACCCATCAAGTCACCCTTGAGCAGCGTCACCCCAGCGCTTTCCATTGCCACGTCTGTGCCTGTTCCCATGGCTATGCCGACATCAGCTGCAGCCAGTGCAGGCGCATCATTCGTGCCATCTCCAGCCATGGCAACAACACGCCCTGCATCACGCAGTTTTCTTACAATCTTGCCTTTGTCTTCAGGTAAAATTTCAGCTTCAACTTCTGCAATTCTCAGTGTTTTTGCGACCGCCTCAGCAGTACGGCGATTATCGCCAGTAAGCATGACAATTTGCATATTTTGTTTCTGAAGCTGATCTATCGCATCTGCTGTTGTTTTCTTAATGGGGTCCGCAATAACCAGAAGCCCCACGACTTGATCATTAACAGCGATAAATATTACGGTTGCGCCTTCGGCACGAAGCTCATCAGCCTGCCTCGAAAATAAAGTCACATCGATAGCCTTTTCTTCCATTAACATCACATTTCCAAGCACAATATTCTGCCTTTTGATTCTTCCGATTACACCCCTGCCGGTAAGTGAATCAAAATCCTCCGTTGCTTCTAAATTTAATTCCTTATTTCTAGCGGCCATCACAATAGCATGTCCCAGGGGATGCTCACTACCTTGTTCCAGTGAAGCAGCCAGCACCAAAAGATCATCTGCAGAAAATCCTTCGGCTGCAATAATTTTTGTTACAGTCGGCTTTCCTTCAGTTAACGTTCCGGTCTTATCAATGACCAGTGTATCGACCTTTTCCATTTGCTCTAATGCTTCTGCATTTTTAATTAGCACACCTGCTTGTGCGCCTTTCCCAATGCCCACCATAATGGACATGGGTGTAGCGAGTCCCAACGCACAGGGACAAGCGATAATCAGGACGCTGACGGCTGCGATGAGTGCATAACTGAAGGCAGGTGAGGGACCGTACATGCCCCATATGAAAAAAGAAAGGGTCGCTACAAGCATGACGGCCGGAACAAACCATGATGCGACGACATCTGCCAATCTCTGGATTGGTGCTCGACTGCGTTGTGCCTGGGCAACCATTTGGACAATTTGGGAAAGCATGGTGTCTTTGCCAACATGCTCGGCTTTCATAACAAAACTGCCGGTCTGATTCATAGTTCCACCGATTACTTTGCCGCCTTGCTCTTTTTTTACAGGCATTGATTCGCCGGTAACCATTGATTCATCGACAGAACTCCTGCCCTTGGTGACTAGACCATCAATCGGTACTTTTTCACCCGGTCGGACACGTAACAGATCGCCCACATTGATTTGATCCAGCGGTATATCTTCTTCGTCATTTTCTGCGACCCTTCTAGCCGTTTTCGGAGCAAGATCAAGTAAAGCACGTATTGCACCGCCTGTCTGCTCTCGCGCCTTAAGTTCCAAGACCTGTCCGAGCAGAACAAGCACCGTAATTACCGCCGATGCCTCAAAATAAACCGCAACAACGCCATTCTGCCGAAAGGCTTCAGGAAAAATTCCGGGCGCTAGTGTTGCCACGATACTATACAGCCAAGCTACACCCGTTCCCATTGCGATCAAAGTAAACATATTCAGGTTACGGCTTATCAGCGATGCCCAACCCCGCTCGAAAAACGGTTTTCCGGCCCAGAGTACAACAGGTGTGGCGAGTACCAACTGTATCCAGTTGGTAAGCATGCCACTGATATAATGATGAAGATTAAATACATGACTACCCATTTCCAAGGTAAAAACAGGCAGCGTCAGAATAAGACCAACCCAGAAACGTTTACGCATATCGGTTAGTTCTGGGTTCTCACCTTCGGTGCCGGTTATGGTCGCCGGTTCTAAACCCATGCCGCAAATCGGACAGTTTCCTGGCCCTTTCTGCCTAATTTCCGGATGCATTGGGCAGGTGTAAACCGTGTTGGTCTCAACAGACTGAGAAACGTCGCGATTTTTTTCTAAATGATTGTGTTCATGCTCGCAGCTGATATGGTTTTCATGGTCATGCACAGGTTTTTGTTCCATAATTAATTTTCCTTCAAATAACTGGCTTGTCAGCGGGAGAATCTTCAACGTTGAGCTATCCAGTCGACGCACACCAGTTTATTTTGTTCCAGTCAAATCGAACCGAACAGATTAATCTGAAACATTTCATATTTAATCGGAGACATTCCGCCATTAGCTGTATCTAACCAGTCATTGTTGTAGGAAGGAATATTGTACAACGTCAAAATAATTTGGACAGTTGCCAGCCGGAAACCAGAAACACATTTAGTTTATTTAGTTTGAACTTACTTGGCCTGGTACAAGGATCAACACCTAATTTCTTAGCTGTTATTTTCTGAGTCCAACCTAATTTGCGGCGTTTGTATTGCTAGTGTTCAGCTAGGGAAATAGGACGAATACTTACCATACCAATCCTGGCACTATTCCCAAAGTTACCACGCATCTGGTACAACCACCAGTCATTACTGGTAATTCCTTCAGGTCGAAGGCTGTTCCAAATATTTATAGCGTTGGCGATCGTTGTAGGGATGGTAACCGTTAAAATTGTCCATTGTTGATTCGATTTGTTCACCCCAGCTAAGCTTTCTTGTCGTCCCTTTCCAGCACGCATATCCTCCGTTAGCAAACACAATTTCAATTTCGCTTTCATACCATTCATACTTACGATAAACGCCTGATCATCGTCTCAATTGACAGCTTCAACCAACGGACGTTTATGCGGAATATACCCGCATGAAAAGCACTCAAACAGCCTTGCTTTTGTTACTAAACCACTACCGACTTAAGTCGGTAGGCTTGATTTTGGCTGAAGCCACAATTAGCATGCTCCGCATGCAGTTGTTTTTATTCTATACCGCATGAATGCGGTGGTTTTATACCAAAAAACAGACAATAAACAGGGAAAACAGTGATGCGTATTACAAGCTGAAGAGGAGTCGGAGATGGTAATGATATTTTGCGTATTGTGCCAGCCGGCACTAGTCGGGGTAAGACAAAAACTTTGTACTTGGGCACCTGCAAATTTCCTACACAGGGCCTACACGACCAGAAACCAAATAAATTTAGCTTGAAATTGAACAGGCAACTTATTGATTTTATGGTGGCCAAGGGCGGAATCGAACCACCGACACAAGGATTTTCAGTCCTCTGCTCTACCAACTGAGCTACTTGGCCTATTTTGATATTACGCGAAAACTTATCGAATGGCGCGCCCGGCAGGATTCGAACCCACGACCCCTTGGTTCGTAGCCAAGTACTCTATCCAACTGAGCTACGGGCGCTCAATACATACGCACATCTGATCTGTTGCTTCACAGAGATGCGATTATAGCAGACTGAAGCAGATATCGGGCCGTGAACTTGGATTTATTTTCCGGTTCACCACCTTTTGAACAATGCGGCACTATAACGCCTATCGGTTCTGTTACCTGGGGTTATCTGGCTTTTCTTCGGAGGGCGATAATGGTTGATTTAACTCGTCTTGTCAAGAATGAATTTTGAAATCATCATATGTTATATTTTCTGCTCCGCCTAGTCCTCTTCAGGTTCCGGATCTTCTTTCATGGGCAGATTCACATCACTTCGGCTTTTACTTAAGGACGTTTGATCAACGCACCCTGCAACTTTTGGCGTTGTACACATCACGTCCACATTTTGTGCGCGATGACGCAACGCGTGGTCAATTAAGACTAAGGCAAGCATCGCTTCGACTATCGGTGTAGCACGAATACCCACACAAGGGTCATGCCGCCCATGTGTTTCAACGATCACTGGATCGCCTGTTTTATTGATAGAGCGCCGACCCAACCGTATACTTGAAGTTGGCTTAATAGCAACATTCACGACAATAGGCTGACCGCTTGAAATACCACCCAATATACCCCCTGCGTTATTGCTGAGAAAACCTTCCGGCGTTATCTCATCAGAATGTTCTGTGCCCTTTTGCATGACGCTGGCAAACCCCGCTCCAATCTCCACGCCTTTAACAGCGTTTATACTCATCATGGCATAAGCAATCTCAGCATCAAGGCGATCATAGACAGGTTCTCCCCAGCCGACAGGCACATTCTCAGCAACCACACTGATTCTTGCACCTGCGGAATCTCCCGATTTACGCAACTGATCCATAAAGGTTTCCAGTTGTACCGTAAAACTGCTATCCGACACAAAGAAGGGGTTTTGGCTGACATCGTCCCAGCATTTGAATGGAACTTCTATCGGACCAAGCTGTGACAGATACCCCCGGACGAAAATACCGAATTTTTTGTTTAACCATTTTTTTGCAATCGCACCTGCAGCAACCCGTACAGCTGTCTCACGTGCAGATGCCCGGCCACCGCCTCGATAATCGCGGATACCGTACTTTTGCCAGTAGGTATAATCTGCATGCCCAGGACGAAAAACATCCATTATTTTGCTGTAATCCTTGCTGCGCTGATCTTCATTACGAATCAGCAATCCTATCGAGGTGCCTGTAGTTTTGCCATCAAAAACCCCTGATAAAATCTCGACGGTATCTGATTCGCGGCGTTGGGTTACATGCCGGGAAGTACCCGGTTTTCGTCTATCCAGTTCATGCTGAATTTCCGCTACACTGATTTCCAAACCTGGCGGGCAGCCATCTATAACGCAACCGATTGCGGGTCCATGCGATTCACCAAATGATGTCACGCTAAAGAGCTTGCCAAATGAGTTACCAGACATGATTTAAAATTCCTATCAATTGCTTTTTCATATCGTTAAACCGCTAAAATCGTACAAAAAATTACTGACTATACCTTCTACTGTGAATATACATGCTTGAGGAAAATCAACGATGAAATACCTTAATCGTGATATATAACGGGTACAATGCAGCAGGCTGACCAATTGCACTATTATAAACGCAAAAGTAGAAACAACGACATCATGTCTAAATACCGCGGAATAAATTACAACTTAATTGCCAGAGGCATCTTTAATTCACGTTGACAGCCCGGCATACCGCGCATAACAGGAGATTGAATGAGCACGACACACGTTAAAGCATACCTGACCCAATTACAAAATAACATCGTTACTGGCCTTGAGCAGATTGACGGCAAGCGCTTCCACTGTGATCAATGGGATCGCTCTGGCGGGGGCGGTGGAAAAAGTGCCGTAATCGAAGAGGGCAATGTACTGGAACGAGGTGGCGTGAATTTCTCACATGTCCACGGCAGCGGTCTACCTGCATCGGCAACCGCGGCACGCCCCGAGTTATCGGGCCGCTCATTTGAAGCGATGGGTGTCTCACTGGTACTTCATCCCCGCAATCCCTATGCGCCAACAGTTCATATGAACGTCCGTTATTTTGAGGCACGCAAGGAAGGTGCCGAACCCGTCTGGTGGTTTGGCGGCGGGATGGATTTGACACCTTATTACGGATTTGAGGAGGACGCCATTCATTTTCATCAGACTTGTAAGGATGCGTTACAACCATTTGGCGAATCATGCCACCCACGGTTAAAAAAATGGTGCGATGAATATTTTTTTCTAAAACACCGCAACGAACCACGTGGAATCGGCGGTATATTCTTTGACGACTGGAATCAACCGGATTTTACAACTTGTTTTAGTCTGACCCAGAATGTCGGCAATCATTTTTTGAATGCGTACCATCCTATTTTAGAACGACGCAAAGACACACCATATGGCGAACGTGAACGCGATTTTCAGGCTTATCGGCGCGGCCGCTATGTTGAATTCAATCTGGTCTGGGACCGGGGAACGCTATTTGGGCTGCAAACCGGTGGCCGAACAGAGTCTATTCTAATGTCGTTACCCCCTATTGTTAAATGGCGTTACAACTGGACACCCGAAACTGACAGCCCGGAAAACAGGCTTTATACCGACTTTCTAATTGGCAAAGACTGGGTTTAAATCAGGCGCATACTTTTTAATCATGATATTGCAAAAAAACTGACCTGTGACAGTCGACAGAAAATCAATCTGCGCCTCACCAATTCGTTTCGAACGATCACTGTAATTCTGTCTTCCTGGCAAACTTTGTGTTATATATATGTTATGTGTTTGCATGTAAGCATCAATTATAAGCCGTAAGCACATTATCTATGGGCTATCCTGTTAAAGCATTATTATTCGTGATTCAAGGAGACGATAATGAAACAAATATCTACAACATTTGCGATGGGGTTGTTAACACTTTTCCTGAGTAACCAGGCGTTTGCATCCGATGCGGGACACACCTCTGAAGCAATGGAACATGCGGGACAAGCACTCGCTCATGGCGAAGACGGTCACGCAAAAAAATTAACGCTTCACGCCGAGAAAAGCCTACATCATGTTAAGGCTGCTGAAAAAGCCCATGCCGAAGCACATGAACATTTATCTGAAGCAATAAAGCACATTGAAGAATCGATTAAACATGGCAAAATGGGTCACGCTGATGTCGGCGCCAAGCATATGGAAGAAGCTATGGGACACATTCGCGAATCCGGGCACTAATTTTTATGTTGCTTTAAACATCTACCTATCTGTCATTCATAAAAAAACCCTCGGGAGCATTCCTGAGGGTTTTTTTGTGCAACGTTTTAAGTCTGTTAGTTAATTGCTACCAACCATCACATGGCGTATTTTTTGAATAGCTTTTGCTTCTATCTGACGCACTCGTTCCGCAGACACCCCCAGTTCATCAGCCAGATCGTGCAATGTTGCCGTATCTTTCTCTCTAAGCCAGCGTGCTTCAATGATATGCCGACTACGCTCATCAAGACAATCCAGGGATTGTTTCAGGCCTTCATTACGCAGCACATTATTCTGTTCCGTTTCAAGTATTTGTGAAGGATCGCTACCGTCTGTCAGGTACGCTATTGGGCCGAAATTGTCATCTTCATCTTCGGATAACGGCTCCAAAGAAATATCTTTGCCACTGAAGCGCTTTTCCATTTCAACAACTTCGTCCGGTTTAACATTCAATTGCTCAGCAATCGCATCAACTTCCCCGGAATTCAGAGTTTCCAAACGTTGCTTCATGCTGCGCAGATTAAAAAACAATTTGCGTTGCTGCTTAGTGGTGGCAATCTTAACCAAACGCCAGTTACGCATGATAAATTCATGAATCTCTGCCTTAATCCAATGTACCGCAAAGGACACCAGCCGTACGCCGCGCTCAGGGTCAAAACGCTTGACTGCCTTCATCAAGCCGACGTTTCCTTCCTGAATTAAATCAGCCTGCGGCAGACCGTAACCCTTGTAACCGCGCGCTATCGACACGACAAAACGCAAATGAGACAATATCAACCGATGCGCTGCCTGAATATCACCATAATCGCGCAGACGTTTGGCCAGTTTGTTTTCTTCATTTTGAGACAATAATGGAAAAGAATTAACTGACTGGATATAGCTCTCGATACTCCCCATAGAAGGTATCATTAAAGCATTTGTCATGGTAGTTTCCTCTCTATTCCGACTAACAGTTTTAAACCCAATAAAATTCTATACTTATTTTAGCACTCTAAGCTTAAGAGTGACAATTGGGTTAATAGTTCATTTTTCAAGTGCACTCCACCGAAATCCAATACTTCAATACAGAATTTTCCCCTTACTTGCTTTTAGTTCGGCTGAACCCGCCAGAGATGAATCGCGACTGAAAGACGTGCGCCTAGCCATCCTAAACAGGTTGAAAACAATAATAAGCTGACACTGTCTCCAATCGCAAGATGCCTTAAATGAAGCTTCAGTGCATACAACTCTACCAACACCTCAAGTTCAGTGTTCGAGATTTGCAGTGTCAACGCAATAACTAGCCAAGCAACCATTCCACCTGCCAATCCTTGCATAGCGCCAAAATAGAGAAAAGGACGCTGGATAAAGCCATCTGTCGCACCAATCAGCCGAGATAATTCTATTTCATCGCGCTTAGTTAGAATCTGCAGGCGAATTGTATTAAACATTACAGCAACCACGCCGGCACTGAGCAATACAAACAACATCATGACAATAACATGACCGAAATTCAAAATTGCATTCAATCGTTTTGACCACACAAAATCAAATTGCACATGCTCAATTTCCGGCCAGCCCTGTATCACGGTCTTCAGCCGCTCTGTTGTATCGGTGCGACGAGTATCTTTCACATCAATGATAAACGCATCCGGCAACGGATTTCGCTTCAAGCTGCGTAGGACGTCACCCAAACCAGCATCCTGCTGCAACTGAAGTAGTGCCTGCTCTTTCGAAACAAATACAAATTGCTCGACTTCCTCTTGGGTTGCCAGGCGCTGGCGAAGATTCTCGAAGTCCTGCTGGGCTGCATCCTGTTTAAGAAACAAGCTCATTTGTGGCTTAACCATAGCTTGTCCGGATAACACCTGCAAATTCTCCAGAAAAAGATATATTCCCACCGGTAAACTAAATGCGATGCCTATGATCAAAATACTGAGTAAACTGGTTAATGGTGAAGCAACCAGTCGCCTAAGCGTCTGTATAAACACCACCCCATGCTGAGCCACCCAAACCCTGATCATGCCGCCAGCTTTCCGTATTGCAAAGCTAATATTCGGTGTTGCTTGGCTTCCAGCAAAGCTGCATCATGCGTAGCAATTAACACCGTCACACCCGCCTGATGAAAGGTATTAAATATTGTCATGATTTCATGGGCATATGCCATATCAAGATTTCCGGTCGGTTCGTCAGCTATCAGAATCAATGGTCGATGTACAACAGCACGCGCTATACACAACCGCTGCCTCTCTCCACCGGAGAGTGTGATGGGCATCGCCTTTTCCTTTTGCGACAAACCCACCCTTTCTAACGCAGCATGGATGCGGCTTGCAATGACTGTATTATCAAAGCCGCTAATCTGTAGCGGCAACAATACATTGTCATACACATTCCGATCGAACAACAATTTATAATCTTGAAATACAAAGCCAATTTTACGACGTAAATACGGCAGTGCAGTGGATTTCAATTCGGCAACATTATGTCCGTTGATATTAATAATGCCCGATGTTGGCCGTTCAATCGCTGCCACTAATTTCAATAAGGTGCTTTTTCCAGCACCAGAGTGTCCCGTGATATAAACCATTTCACCAGCTTCGATTTGCAAATCCACATTTTTCAATGCCTGATAGCCATCAGGAAAACGTTTGCTCACTTGCCTGAACTGAATCATAGGACGATTTTTCATGGCCAATCACCTTCCTCCAGAAAACTGTTCGCGTACAGTTTAACTAGTTATGTACAAGGAAAATTGATCAAGCACGAAAAAAAAGCTAATCAAACATAGCATCAACAAACTCTCCGGCTTTAAACGGACGCAAATCGTCTACACCCTCACCAACACCAATAAAGCGTAATGCAGGCGGATTTGGAGAAAACTGACCGCAGATTGCAGCAACAACACCACCTTTTGCCGTACCGTCGAGTTTGGTCAATACCAGCCCGGTCACACCAAGCGCTTCGTCGAAGGCTTGTACCTGTGTAACAGCATTCTGACCGGTATTGGCATCCAGTACCAACAGCACTTCATGAGGCGCATCCGGCATTGCTTTGGCTATCACGCGCTTAACTTTCTTAATTTCTTCCATTAAATGCAATTGCGTTGTCAGCCGTCCCGCTGTATCGGCCAGAACAATATCAATGCCACGAGCTTTTGCCGCATTGATGGCATCAAAAATTACGGCAGCCGGATCACCTTTTTTATCCGGATCGCTATCGGGCGCAATAACTGCAATGTCATTGCGTTCCCCCCAGGCCATCAACTGTTCTCTTGCTGCAGCCCGGAAAGTGTCCCCGGCAGCGAGTAAAACCGACTGTCCCTGCATTTGAAAGAATTTGGCAAGCTTTCCGATTGAGGTCGTTTTTCCTACACCATTAACACCTGTAATCATAACGACAAAAGGCTTATTTGATGTGGTGACAAGTGATTTCTCCAATGGCGCAAGCATATTGGCCAAAGATTCTTTAAGCGCCGCCTTTAACTCCGCCGCATCCGTTAAACCTTTCCTTTTTACCTGCACACGCAAATCTTCAAGTAATTGCGTTGTCGCACTGACTCCCACATCCGCTGTCAATAATATAGTTTCAAGTTCCTCGTAAAGCGCTTCATCGATTTTTCCACCGCCACCAAACAACCCTGACAGCTGCCTGCCAAAGTTCTGACGAGTGCGGGACAAACCATGCCTGATCTTACTGGCAAAACTTTGCGAGGCCCCTTGTGTTTCAGAACCTTCCTCCACAACTGCAGATTCTGATTCTGAAAGCACTGGCTCAGGCTCTGCTTCAGGCTGAAGCTCAGAAATTACTTCTATTTCTGCGGTCGTTTCTACATCTAATGTAGTATCCTCAACATTTTTATTTTCAGTTAACAATTCCTCAGGTTGCCCGGACTGCTTTGCTTGTTCCGGTTCTTCGGATTGTTTCTTTTTAGATTTAAAAAAATTAAACATTCTGGTAGGCTCTATCCTCAACGCAATCAGCTTTTTTATACATCTCAAAGCATAATTTTATTCTGTTTAATCACATTTAGGTAGGCAAAATGAAATCAGTTTATGTCAGTATTTCTTCCCCCATGCTGTTAATGCTGTTCTTGTACTGTGCAGCATCTGCAACACTTGCTAATCCACACGAATTCATTTTTGAGAACGGCTTAAAGCTGATCGTAAAAGAAGACCACCGATCACCCGTTGTCGTTTCATTATTAATGTATCAAGCCGGCAGTATCGACGAAGTGAATGGCGTTACCGGCGTAGCACACGTTTTGGAACATATGATGTTCAAAGGCACTGAAAAAATACCAGGCGGTGAATTCTCTAAACGCATTGCCGCCGCCGGCGGAAATGACAATGCATTCACTAGCCGTGATTACACCGGGTATTTTCAACAGCTGCACAAAGACCATCTACCACTGGCAATGGAGCTGGAATCAGATCGTATGCACAATCTTCAATTAACTGAAACAGAATTTTCCAAAGAAATTAAAGTTGTTATGGAAGAAAGACGCTTGCGCACGGATGATCAGCCACATTCATTGTTATTCGAGAAAATGATGGCGGTAGCATATCAGTCCCATCCCTACAAACGTCCCGTCATTGGCTGGATGAACGATCTTGAAAATATGACAGTTAAGGACGCACAAATCTGGTATGACCGTTGGTATGCTCCAAACAACGCTATCCTCGTCATCGTTGGCGATGTCGATCCGAATCAAGTTAAACAGCTTGCACAACAATATTATGGGCCTATTCCGGCACACTCGATTCCAGAAATCGACCAGCGCAAGCCACAGACTGAACCACCACAACTGGGTACCAAGCGGGTCATAGTCAAAGCACCAGCAGAATTACCTTATTTAATCATGGGCTATCACACACCAGTTATCCGTGACATCACGGGTGACTGGGAACCTTTTGCACTAGCTATACTTGAAAGCATACTTGATGGCCACGCCTCGGCCCGGTTAAACAAATCATTGGTGCGTGAGCGTCAAATTGCAAATTCGGCAGGAGCCAGCTACACCGCTACCGGCCGCGGCGAAAATATGTTCCTACTAAGTGGTACACCAAGCCCCGGCAAAACCGTTGAAGAACTAGAACAAGCACTGCGTGCTGAGATCAATCAAGTAATAGAGCACCCTGTTACTGAAGCTGAACTCAAACGGGTAAAGGCACAGGTTGTGGCCAGCCAGGTTTATCGACTCGATTCTGTTTTTGCACAAGCAATGCAAATCGGCAGACTGGAAAGCATCGGGCTGTCTTACCGTAATATTGACGTCATGATCGAAAAATTACAGGCGGTATCCGCTGAACAAATTCGCGCGGTTGCTAAAAAGTATTTTGATGATGACAAGTTGACTGTAGCTATACTCGACCCGCAACCGCTGGAACAAAAACAGTCGATTAAGGCACCCGATGGGCTGCGACATTAATATCATGGCGTTTATTGCCAAAAAAATAGCAGATATTATCTGTCGGCATGCTTACTTGATTGGTATAAATAACACCAGAGCACTTAGGAACATTACTTCTCCCATCATTTCTGACCAAATTGTTGAAGATAAAATTTAACAACACACAGGCTCCCACGAAAAGCTGTGGGAGCAGCCTGCATGTTGTCAATTTTTAATTGATACGGATGAATCTGTTATTAATCGCTGACCGATAGCGAATGGTCAAACAAACCTAATCAAAAGCTGCGCCTGTTAGTAAGTGCTCGAATCTGCACTTTCGCTATCATCGTCCTCATCTTGCTCTTCTTGCTCTTCTTGCTCTTCTTGTTCTTCGTTGTCAGCCTGATCATCTTCATGGTCGCCATGACTACCATGCGGTGAATGTTCTTCTATATCACCATCATTATCATGATCGTGCACTTCGTTATCATCAGCATGCTTTTCATTATTATTATGATCGTCATGACTGCCATGTGGCGAGTGTTCTTCTATATCACCATCGTTATCATGATCGTGCTTTTCATGGTGTCCCTTTTCATGGCCTTCTTTACGATCATGATGTTTGCGCATGTGCTTGTGCATATCTTCCATCATCCAGTGAATTTCATCCATATCCAGAAACCGGTCTTTATTCAAATCGGCTTTATTGAACAATTCACCATGATATTTCATGAATTCTCTTCTACTGATCTTGCCATCCTCGTCGGTATCCATTTTGGATAATTTCTTTTCACAATGTTTACAGCCATGGTGATCTTCTTTATCTGAAGCATGCGCCATTGCGGATGGAATATTGAGAATCAAGAAACCCGTGAAACTAATAAATAATGTAAAAAGCCATTTATTTTTTTGAAACATTTTCTCTCCTTAATAACTAGATAACTCAAATATATACAACGATCAGGTTCGGAAACCATAACGACCTTTCCCCATTACAAATCAAGGGCAATGTCGCTCTGTGCATCCGCGCTTATTTCATCAATTATGAAATTTCTTCGTCTGGATTCAAAAAATTGCTCACAATCATATCTGATCAGATCAGAAGAAAACAAATACCAGAATTCAACGGTCCTGTTTGAAACCGGCGCTAAAACCAACAGAGTCAGAGAAATTTCACCGGTAAAATTTATATACCGCCGCCTTCTTGATCGTTTGAACCACGGACGACAGAAACGTTCAATGTAACGCTATACTGCTATAAAATGCTCGCGATAATATTTGAGTTCGTTAATCGAATCATAAATATCAGCCAGTGCTTGATGCTTGCCTTCTTTTTTTAGTCCTGAAGCAATTTCTGGCTTCCAGCGTTTAACCAATTCCTTAAAGGTACTGACATCCAGGTTGCGATAATGAAAATACGCTTCGAGTTCAGGCATCCAACGTGCCATAAAACGCCGGTCCTGACAAATTGAGTTACCACACATAGGAGAAGTACCCGACGGCACATACTGCTGTAAAAATGTAAGCATTTGCGCTTCGATCTCGACCTCCGTAAGTGTTGATGCCTTGACCTTATCAATTAAACCCGATTTTGCGTGCGTCGACTGATTCCACTTATCCATACCGTCAAGTACTGCCTGCGGTTGCGAAACAACAAGCACAGGACTTTCAGCAACCCTGTTCAATTGTCCGTCGGTGACGACAATCGCAACTTCAATAATTCGATCCTTGTCGGGGTCGAGTCCGGTCATCTCCATATCAATCCAAATGAGGTTATGATTCGTGTTATCTTGTGACATAATGGGTAATAGAATTAGCGTTAATTGAATGTTAGCCATTTTATTTTGTCATACTGGTAGCAATCCGTCACTTCTATAATTGATTATTTAAACACTGTTGATGATGCAATCGTTTACTTTGATTTTTATTGTTGTTTTGTCACTTACCACAGTCATTCAAATGTGGCTGTCATCGCGGCACATTCGCCATGTGCGCGCACATCAGAATACTGTTCCTCAAGAATTTTCCGACCAAATCAGTCTTGCTGAACACCGTAAAGCAGCCGATTATACCTGCGCCAAAACACGTGCTGGATACCCCGGTATTATTTTACACGCAGGAATTCTGCTAACGCTAACACTTGGTGGTGGCTTAAACGGCATTAATAGTTTCTGGTCCGATTGGCTTAGCGATCCAATTTTTAGCGGTATGGCTTTAATCATGAGCGTTTTTCTGATTATGGGACTTATTGAAATTCCTTTCAGCTACTACCGGACTTTTGTCATCGAAGAGCAATTCGGCTTTAATAAAATGTCTGTCGGAATGTTTTTTGCCGATTTAATCAAACAAGGTCTGCTGATGGTTTTATTCGGTGCGCCATTGTTATTCTGCATCCTGTGGTTAATGGAAAAAACAGGTGAGCATTGGTGGCTGTATGCCTGGGCGGCATGGATGATATTCAATCTGTTTCTACTGGCCATTTTCCCAACCTGGATTGCACCGTTATTTAATCGATTCACACCTCTGGAAGACGCCTCACTCAAGACGCGTATCGAGCAACTGCTGAATAAATGCGGCTTTAAGTCAAGCGGCCTGTTCGTTATGGACGGTTCGCGCCGCAGTAAACACGGCAACGCTTATTTCACCGGATTCGGCAAAACTAAACGTATTGTTTTCTTCGATACATTGCTCACAAGCCTTGAACCCCAGGAAATCGAGGCTGTACTTGCACATGAACTGGGGCATTTTAAGCACCGGCATGTAATTAAACGTATTGCCGCCTCCTTCATCATGAGCCTGGTATTTTTCTGGCTCCTTGGCTTTCTAATGAATCAGTCTTGGTTTTACGAAGGGCTGGGCGTGAGTGTCACCACGCTACCGAATACCGCAATGGCATTACTATTGTTTTTTCTTGTCATGCCGGTATTCACATTTCTATTTCATCCGATATCGAGCATTTATTCAAGAAAACATGAATTTGAAGCAGATGCTTATGCAGCAAAGAATGCGTCAGCTAATGATTTAATCAGCGCACTGGTCAAACTCTATCAGGACAATGCATCTACATTAACACCAGATCCGTTACATTCAACTTTTTATGATTCACATCCGCCAGCCGTTAGCAGAGTAGCGCATTTACAAAATCAAACGCAATAAAAAACGATTTTGCACTGAAAAGGATCAAACCGATGAACAATCTAACTACAAAACAATGCAAACCCTGTGAAGGTGGTATAGCACCATTAACTGTAGATGCAGCCGCCACACTGCTACAGCAGATTAATGACTGGAATTTACACGACAAACAAATCTGTAAAACTTTTAGTTTCAAAAATTATTATCAAACCATGGCCTTCGTCAATGCTGTGGCATGGATTTCACATCAGGAGGATCATCATCCGGATATGGTTGTCAGTTACAAACAGTGTGAAATCACATACACCACGCACGCGATAGGTGGACTGTCCGAAAATGATTTTATCTGCGCCGCAAAAGTTGACGCACTATTTGGCAGTTGAACAAAACGCGTCAACACGCAACAGAAAAATCATGCCAAACGGGGCGGATTATTGCCGTTTTCGGTAGACACTTTACTGTAGAATCTACCGATGGAGCATTACTGTCTTGCGTCATGCGGGGCAAAAGAAGTAATGGAGCATGCGGTGATTACGTTGACGTTAAATTAACCTCACCTGGACAGGGTGTTATTGAAGCAATTCAACCGCGACAAACGTTGCTGTATCGCAGCGACACTTTCAAAAAAAAAATCATTGCTGCCAACGTGTCGCAAATAATTTTCGTTGTTGCAGCTGTACCCAGTTTCAGCGAAGAGCTTCTCAATCGCTGTTTGGTTGCAGCAGAAAATCAGCACATTAAGGCAATTATCGTACTCAACAAGACCGACCTAGCCGAACCGTCTCAGCAGGCAGTCAAGACATTATTACTTTATGAATCGATCGGTTATCCGGTAATCAAAATTTGCGCACTTCAAAATGTTTCAGCACTGACCCCCTATCTCACAAACCAGTTAAGTGTACTTGCAGGCCAATCCGGCATGGGGAAATCAACTTTGCTCAATGCACTTGCTCCAGAAGCACAACGTGCAACAGCGGATATTTCTGTCGCACTTAATTCAGGTTGTCACACCACAACACACTCTCGTCTTTATCATCTAGACGCAGATAGTGCAATTATTGATTCACCCGGGATGCAAGTATTTGGTCTGAACCACATTGATGATGCATCTCTGGCATCGGGGTTTATCGAATTTCACCCTTATATCGGAAGCTGCAAATTCCATAACTGCCGACATGTTAATGAACCCGGATGCGCACTTATCCAAGCAACTAAGGATGGCGAAATTAACACCAGACGTTTGGCCTTTTACCAGAAACTAGCACAACAAAACAATCAAGAACGGCGCAATTAATGACATAAAATCGATATTACTTATACACCTGGATTACATACTCAACTGTGGTAGCGACACTGCTGCCAGCATGAGATTTAAATGAATCTGGAAGCTTTTTGCGTTCAAACTTTAAATCGCACTTGGACATCACCTACATACATCAGCGTTTCACTAGCCTGCTGCAATTCATTGACTAGTTGTATGGCGTGTTGAACATTATGCAGTATCGAGATCGGCAGATCCAATTCAATCTGAATTTTTCCAGATAAATAATGCAATCTCACTGTTTCAATTGTTTGAACAGGTAATTGCGGCCAGCATCGTTTCAACGCATCGATAACCTGTTCTCTATGCGGCAGATCATCACACGGCGAATTGGATTCGTCATCTTCGGGATCGATATGTACAGTAACATCTGAAACAACGTTAACCGCCTCGAGCAACCGCCGTCGTACCGCATCGCCAATTTGATGACCTTCAGACACACTAAGCATCGGGTCAACCTGAATATGTACATCAATAAACGCATCACCTGCACTCATACGCGAACGAAGCATATGCACAGAACGAACTCCATTGACCGTCAGAATATGTTGACGAATTGCATCCACCTCGTCACTATCCAGCGCTGCATCAATTAACTCCCGTGTGCTGGAACGCACCAGCTCAAAGCCGATTTTGGCAATCATGACTGCCACTACTACCGCCGCAACCGCATCCAAATAAGGATAACCGTACATGGCTCCTGCTATTCCCAGCATAACAACAACAGACGATATTGCATCAGAACGGCTGTGCCATGCATTTGCCATCAACATATCAGACCGTAGTCGGCGAGCAGCAGCAACGGTATATTGATATATCCATTCTTTAGAAACGATTGATACAATAGCGACTGCTAATGCCAAACCACCGGGAATCAAAAGGATTTCTGGTTTACTCAATCGAAGAATAGAATCATAAACTATACCGCAAGCCACAATCATCAACACAACGCCCAACCCAACCGTTGTCAGCGTTTCAATACGGCCATAACCATACGGATGTTCTTCGTCAGCCGCTTTATGTGAATGTTTGGCCGCATATAAGACGAAAAGATCTGTAAATACATCTGAAAATGAATGAATGCCATCTGCAATCAATGCCTGCGAGTTTGCCAACCAACCTGCCAGCACTTTTGCAACACCCAGCACAAGATCTACGACAGAGCCGATTAAAGTTACCCTTCGTACACTCTGATAACGTCGCTGTCGAATCGATAAATCTGTACCTGAGTCCATCAACCTTGTTTTATTTCCCTATCTGACAATGCTTTATAGAACATAAGCCTTTAGTACATGCATTATTTAGTGCAATCCCTAGTTAATATTTTGTTAATCCGTTCATTTATTACAGCAATACTCTGCAATTAATTCAGCCAGAATTTCCACACATGGCCGGATACTTGATAACTCAATAAATTCATCGGGTTGATGTGCCTGCGCTATGTTACCGGGTCCCAGAATAACAGTATCAATCCCAAGTTGAGTCAAGTATGAACCCTCGGTACAAAATGCAACGGCCTGTGCATCATGCTTACAGTGGCGTTCACAGCTCTTTACAATGGGTGAGTTGGTAGGCGTATGCATTGGCGGCGTAGGCTGTTTTAACGGAAACAGTTCCCAACTTATGCCCGTACCGTCAAGCAAATTTGTAAGGCGAAAATGTAATTCATCATGTACGGCTTGTACATCCATGCATGGCAGTAAACGCATATCGAAATGGACTTCACACTGATCACAGATGCGATTCGGATTGTCACCACCGTATATATGACCAAGATTTATGGTAGGAACTGGCACAGCAAATTGTTCGTCACGATAACGCTGCTGTAATTCTTTACGCCAACCAATCAGTTCCCCCAATACCAAATGCATAAATTCCATAGCATTCAGCCCTAACGCTGGATTACTTGAATGCCCTCCCTGCCCCGTCAAGCGTATACCATTCATAGCAATACCTTTATGTGCAAAAACCGGCCTGAGACCTGTCGGTTCACCAATAACTGCAAAACGTGCAGGCAAATACGCTTTATCCAGCAAGGCAGCAGCACCCTCCATTGAACTTTCTTCATCAGCAGTAGCCAGCACAACCAACGGTTGTTTGAACTGGGAAACGTCAAATTGTTTGAATGCCTCGATAATCAGCGCAAAAAAGCTTTTCATATCCGCTGTACCAAGTCCATACAGGCGATTTTCACGTTCAGTCAACTGGAGAGGATTATATTGCCAGAATGCTTCTTTGTAGGGTACTGTATCAGTATGACCAGCCAACATCAGCCCCCTATTCTTGCCTTGTTTCTGCACCGGGCCAATTGTGGCGATTAAATTGGCTTTATGTGGCTGTTTTGGCAACGGCATAATCTCGACATCAAAACCAAGCGTCTCAAACCATTCAGCCAACATTTCAATAACCACACGATTACTGACATCAAATGAGGAAATAACGCTGCTCATGGAAGGCGTTGCAACGAGCGAGCGCAGCATCGTCATAAGATCAAACATGCTGTTTTTCATGATGCTCTGGCACGCTCACCTACTTTATTTTTGATCATACTTTTCAGACGGCAATGCCAGAATACCTGTTAAGGATAATTAACCGGTGTTTCAATGTATTTCACTTTAACCCTTGCCAGTCCTTGTTTATCAAGGCCTATTTTTTTTGCGGCGCCATGGGACAAATCGATTAGCCGATTGTTCTTGAATGGACCTCGATCATTAACCACAACCTCAACTGATCGATCATTATTCAGGTTAGTCACACTGACTTTTGTTGGCAGTGGTAATGTCTTATGCGCTGCCGTTAACCCTTGCGGATTAAAATGGGTACCCATAGCAGTTCGATTACCAGATTCTGACCCATACCATGAAGCTATACCCTGCTCACTATATCCAACGGCAGACCGCATTGGATGGTATGTTTTACCTTTCACCGTATAAGGCCGGTTATATGGCGCATTCGGGTATGGCGTCTCAACCGTCTCTGTACCGAGTGAACGCTCTTTTAACGATACAGCACACCCCTTTAGTAAACTGACTGCTAACAAAATACACATTAACGCCAACAGAATATGTTGCACACCGTCATTCAAAAAACGCCGCAGTATAAACAAATCACACTGATCTCGAGTTGAACGCATTGTTATTGACTCTCCTCGCCACCAAACATCTAGTTAACTTTTACTACAAATTTCATCCTGAGATCAAGTTAATTTTGATAGCGATGCTGCCAATTCAAGATAATTGCCATGCAGTTTTTCTATCTTCGTCTTCAACTCACCAATACTTCCGTTATTTACAACAATATCATCAGCGTTATCCAAACGAAATTGGCGATTGACTTGAGCTGCCATAATGGCTTTAACAGATTCGGCATTTAACTGACCGCGCTTCATAGTGCGACTGATCTGCAATTGCTCATCACAGTCGATAACAAGCACCCGCTGAACCAGGTGATCATAATCTCCCGTTTCAAACAACAATGGAATGGCAACGACAACATAGGGCGAACATGATTGCCGGATACACTGAGTCACTTTTTCAAGAATTAGCGGATGAAGTAACTGCTCGAGCTCTTTTCGACGCACAGTATCCGAAAAGACTAATTGACGCATTTTCTGTCTATCAAGTGAGCCGTCTTGGGTAATAACAACATCCCCAAACCGTCTGCGAATCGAAGGCATCGCGGCACCATCGGATTGCGTTAATTGATGTGCAATCTGATCAGTATCGAAGACATCAACGTTCAGTCTTGCGAATATATCGGCAGCACTGGATTTACCACAGCCAATTCCGCCCGTCAGACCAATAATCAGCATGACAAATCAAAACAACTCAAAATACGCGTGATTAATTTCCTGTCCCCAGAACAAAGCAATAAGCCCACCACCTACGAGATAGGGACCGAATGGAATCATGATATCTTTTTTGAGTTTTGCAGCAATAATAAGTCCAATTCCGGCAATTGCCCCAACCAGTGATGAAAACAGTATAACTAACGGTAGTATGCTCCACCCCAACCAGGCACCAATGGCTGCCAGCAATTTAAAATCACCATATCCCATGCCTTCTTTTCCGGTAACCAGTTTAAAAACCCAATAGATCGTCCATAATGACAGATAACCGGTAACCGCACCCATTACTGCTGAATGTAAATCAGTAAAGCCGCCATGCATATTGTAAAGTATTCCCAGCCAAATTAATGGCAAGGTAATATCATCTGGCAGTAATTGTGTATCAATATCGATAACAGCCAGCGCAATTAGCGCCCAGACAAAAATTAAAGCTGCCATCATCATCCATCCAAAGCCAAAGTGCCAGGCAACATAACCACTCATGATACCGGTAATAGCCTCGATAACTGGATAACGTATTGATATTCTGGATCGACATTCAGAACACCGACCCCGTAATAACAAATAACTGAGAATCGGTATATTTTCCCAAAATGCAATTTTATGCTGGCAATTTGGACAAATCGAACGCGGCGTAGCAATATTGAAAACCGGCTGGAGCTCGACCGTTTCACTCCTTAGTTCAGCGCACTGTAATTGCCAATTCCGTTCCATCATTTTAGGCAGCCGATAAATTACAACATTAAGAAAACTACCAACCATTAAACCAATTACAGTGAAAAAGCTTATCAGAAATGTAGTTGATTCTTGCAATTGAGCGATAAGTGGCATCATGATTTATATAGGCTAAATAATAACTGATTAGGGGTATCGTAATGAGTTATGTACAATTCTGCTTGCTTTTCGGGCAAAGAACCAACATTTTGTTCCGCATGACATGTTAAAACATATTCAAGGAATAAAAATGCCGATAATTTTGTTCGAAAACAAATCTAAAGGGTATGACAAATTCTTGCACCTGTTTATTCAATGTAATTGAACATAGCTATGGCTATTCTCTACGTACTTTTCACAAACATTCATTAAGAATTTGCTCGTACTGAGAGACACATAACGCCTGACAACACCTCCTAGTACACAAAAGAAACCCACCGCCTGAATTTTAACGCCAGACGATGGGCAAATAAAATCTTTATAGCTACAATTTTCTTATGCTTTAGCCAACCGCCATACCCATTTTAAAGATTGGTAGATACATCGCAATAACCATACCGCCGATTAATGTTCCCAACACTACCATTATCATTGGCTCCATTAAACTGGATAACGCTTCAACGGCATCATCCACTTCGGCTTCAAAAAAATCAGCTACTTTACTAAGCATTGAATCCAGCGAGCCGGCTTCTTCGCCAATAGCAACCATTTGCAATACCATATGAGGGAACAATTCCACACCTGTCATGGATGACGTTAATGAATTACCCGTACTGACCTCAACCTGTATTTTCTTGGTCGCTTCATAATACACATAATTACCAGCCGCGCCAGCAACTGAATCGAGCGATTCAACCAGCGGCACACCGGCTGCAAACATGGTTGACAATGTGCGCGCCCAGCGCGCTATTGTTGCTTTACGAATAACTTCACCAAATACCGGCAATCGAAGCACCATCCGATCAATGACCCGTTGTACCGCGGCTGAACGTTTCCAAACATAGAAGAAGGCATAGATTCCTCCGCCAATGGATCCAAAAATCGCCCACCAGTAATCAACAAAGAAGTCTGACAGCGTCATCACGAATAAAGTTGGCGCAGGCAAATCTGCGCCAAAGCTATCAAAAAGATCCTTAAATGAAGGAATCACAAAAATCATCAAAACAGCAGTTATCACAAATGCAACAACGATAATTGATATCGGATAAAACAGTGCTGATTTAATTTTCCCTTTAATAGCCTGAATTTTTTCTTTATATGTCGCCAAACGATCAAGCAATGTATCCAGAATACCGGCTGCTTCACCCGCTCCCACAAGATTACAAAACAGATTGTCAAAGTAGAGTGGATGCTTCCGAAATGCATCGGCGAGATTGGTACCAGTTTCAACATCAGTTTTTACTTCCATCAATAACTTGCTTACTGAAGGATTATGGTGCCCCTTACCAACGATATCAAAGGCCTGTAGCAGCGGCACACCCGATTTCATCATAGTCGCGAGCTGACGTGTAAATAATGTAATGTCTTTGTCGGTAATTTTTTTACCAGACTTGTTTACTTTTTTTACTTTAGTAACTCGGACACCTTGACGGCGTAGCGCCGATGTAACAACAACGGATCCGGCTGCACGCATTTCACCTTTGACCTGTTTCCCATTCTTGTCCTTACCTTCCCATGAAAAATTGATCTCTTTAACCTTCTTGTCCGCCTGCGCTGTTACAGTACCCATTTTGACTCCTTAATACCGGGGTTCGTTTAAATCAGATATAAATAGCTGATTTAGGTTGTCATAGATTGCTGTATATACGGCACAATGCTGTAATTACTTAGCCATACCATCTATTTACCCGCGTTTCACACAGCTGGAATCAGTCATATAGTCAGACAAACGTTGTGATCAAAAATGAAGGATTTAACATTTAGAATTATTTGTTGCTAATTTTTTATCGGTGCTTCAGAATTTAAAATAGCCGCTATTAATTTAGATTCAAGCATTTGATATTGTTCATCGGTATTACGTGATGCCGAAGGCATTCGCCATAACGGGTTTTGACGTAATGTGCTAATGTGATTGGGCCAATCGTCAGGCAATCTGCTTTTTTCCGAAACCTCTATTTGCATTGCATCACAGGCTGCATGCCCGCGATGAATCAACTTTTCTAATAAATTTTTCTGACGCAAATACAAAACCTGCAGCGTATTATCGTCTACACAAGACCATGTTTCACCCTGTACCGCCGCTCTAATTTCGTCACCATATCGTTTGAATGTTGACCAGCCCGCACCTGCTAAAGCACCCAGTGCACTAGCTGCACCCAGGCTTAATCCACCAACCATTAAGTCGATGCCCGCACCTGCAGCTGCCCCTTTTGCCGCTGCACTACCTACATCCAATCCATATGTTTTAAGTATCCCGGGGGCAAAAATATCCAGTTGCCACTGACCATCGCTAACTGGAATATTCTGAATTGCTACATCCTTTTCCGAAAAATTAAAAATTGACAGCAAATCCTTGAGACACCTTTGCTCTGCTTTTCGAACATACTCGTGCATATGCCCTTCACCGTCCAAATGTCCTGCCTGATTTTGCTGTTGCTTTTTACTTTCACGATAACAGGCCACACTCACGATCAATTCGGTAATCCGCTTTGCGCCTGAAAAACACAACTCTTCCCACACCTTAGCTCGATAATCGATTAAATGCTGCAATTTTTCGTAATGCACTTCTGCCAATGTTTGAATTTTTTGATATAAACGCTTTTCTGCTTCGAAAGTAAACGCGACCGTATCAAACTCCAACGTTGCGTGAATATTATATACAGCCAGTTGTTCTCTCCAATATGCCAATTCTTGATTGTGCCCGGCAATAAAATTAAAAACGGGAATAATCGGTTTTGTCGACCGCGTTAATATTTCCAACTCAATACGATATTTTTCCAGAAAAGGCTCGCGGACATCGATAACGTAAAGCAATACGTCGCTACGCAATACCTGACGAATCACCTTGGCTTCCTGTTCGAGTGGATCCTGAGCGGAAACATTCTCAATAAATGTTTCCAGAATCTTTACTGGTGTAGCAGATTTGAAAACCGCTTCCATTTGCTCTAAGTGGGTATATAACGTATGCGCGTCTTCTAGTCCAGGTGTGTCATGAAGGTTTAAAACAGGTGCACCATCCACAGAAATTGTCGCTTGTTCCACGTGACGTGTGGTACCCGCAGCATCTTCTATTTTGCCAAACTCTGATGTTCGCAGCATGGTGCGAATCAGTGACGTTTTCCCGGTATTGGTATGTCCTACAACAGCAATATTCAGTATAGTGTGTGTTGACCCGCTCATATTCATTTACCGAGAAATTACTTGCTCAGCGGGTATATCACAAGCTTCCGCCAGGCGAAACCAAGCCAGCTCTCGACTGTCAGTAATCGATACGGCCGGCTGTTTATTCAAGAGTATTAACCACGGCTTACATTTTGTAGACGCAAGCAAATCCTTAACAATACGCTGAACACCTCTATCAGGCAGCCGATAGGCTGCAACACCGATCAAAAGTGACCCATTGATTGTTTTAACCCACTCAATTGCTTCTTCACGCGTTTTCTGATCAACGATATTTAGGTCGCACGATGTAGAATGCGGCCAACTAGCCTGATGGTCCAGTTCTATTCCCACAGCATAGGTATATTCAGGAACCGTATGATTAATTGGAGCTTCAGCTACTTCAGCAGACTGTTCATTAGCAAGTAAATCTGCATCAATAATTACTGACCGCTCCTTGCGTGTCATCAGACGCTGTCGCAAATCGATATAATAAGGCAGATATAAATCCGGCTTAAACTGGCGTTCCGACCACCTCAACATTATTAACGAGACTGCAAACAACAGCAATCTCGGCAATACGCCGTAAATTAACAAAACACCGATCAAAAACCGTGCCCAGGCGCTTCTTGTTTCTGCATCCTGCCGACCGATACCCATCCTGCTCATCGAAACTTGCTGACTGTCAGGTATTTTCAGACCAACCAGCATTAACGGCTTACCTAGTGAAGCTGTCAGTCTGGGCAGGCTCTGTTCCGCGAGCAGGGTTGTTCCCCAGATAAAATTATATTGCTTAGCCAGCATTAGCAATAATAGCAACACAGTACCTGCAGTAAGATAAACCAGCCAAAACTGATGTGTAAAAACACTGATGCGCCATTTGCCGATTCGGCCCGTCAAATGATTTTCCCACCAAGCATGCCCCGCAATAGATTCCATTGTATTCTTTTTCTGATCACGAAATGACCACCAACTTGCCAATTGAGCGGCAACACCACTGCTTAGGCTTGGAATATTCATTGTAATCCCGAAGCCCCACAAAACGAGTGATAACACATTAAATCCCAGTAGCACGGCAAGCAGCCAATAGATGTTTAGCGTGTGCAATTCGTTTACGGCATGGGCTGTAGCCAAACCACCAAAAACAGAAGCAACAATCAAGCTAATGTAGAACGCTTTTCTGAATTGATTGCGCGGCTTTATAATAATTTCTTCAAGCCTGTTATCCCGAATCAATTGGTTAGCGCGCGTGATCAACTGCTGCATAAAATCAGCATACTTAAAACCTGCCTTTGCTTGGCCTTCCATATCGGACACACCAACATAGGTCAATTCATCTTGTTTTTCTGACTCAATTCTACGAATTTGCTCAACACGAACTAAATCAGTGAAAGTATTATTTTTTACTGACATTACACAACAAAAATAAAATAAAAAATCACCTATTGCGAGAAATTTATTACGATCCTGCAATCACAGGAATCGGGTATACAATTGACATGGGTTATCGAGAGAAAATATGATGGTACTCATTGCTTTTTTCATTATAAGAACAATTTTTGGCAGGACATTCCATGAAACCAGTTGCAATTTTTAGATATGTGCCTATAGAAGGGCCCGGTTATTTTGCCACATTTCTCGACAACAATCATATTCCGTGGGAATTAATTAAAATTGATGCCGGTATTAATCCACCAACCCAGGTTGAACCCTACAGTGGACTGGTTTTTATGGGTGGCCCAATGAGTGTCAATGATGATTTACCCTGGATTGAACCCACTTTAAATTTGATTCGACAAGCTATCGCAAAGGAAGTGCCTGTTCTGGGGCATTGCCTGGGCGGCCAATTAATCGCAAAAGCATTAGGTGGTGTCATAACACAAAATTCATACAAAGAAATGGGCTGGGGCAATGTTACGGTTGCGGACAACACTACGGCACAAACCTGGTTTGGCAATATTTCCGAATTTGAAACCTTTCACTGGCACGGCGAAACTTTTAGTTTACCGAATGGTGCAACATCCATTTTATCCAGCCCGCATTGTAAAAATCAGGCTTTTGCCTTAGACATACATCTTGGCATGCAATGCCACGTCGAAATGACAGAACGGATGGTCAAAGACTGGTGTGATGTCAACTTTGAAGAAATCACACAACTGGATGAACCCATGGTCCAAAATCCTGATGAGATTGAAACCAATCTCCCGGAACGATTAACAAAACTGAATCGTATCGCTGACTGTCTATATGCCAAATGGATTACCGCATTGAAACAATAATTTTTTAGACGCTGAATGTCTAATTCATATTCTGACCCATTAACAACGCTATAAATTTTTTTCTTGTTTCGCTGGATGCATCACGGAACACAGTGTATTTCGCATGCTGCCCTGGCTGTGAAGCATCCATTTCTATACCCCAAAGGGGTGATACTGTTATAGGCAGATTTGAGTAACGCACATCTATCAGTATCTCAGTCTGCCTCATCCGCTCAGTCCAAAGTGCTACCCAACCATCGGAAAAATGTATAAAACGTTCTATATCTCCAGCCAACACTGATTCTGCCGGAAGATCGCCTATATCACGTTCAGGATCAAACAACTCGATAGACTCACCCGGATAAATACGGGTTCCGGAAAATAAACCGATGCGAATTGCATCAATATATAAACGGCCATTTGCCAGATAAACCGACCGCCAAAGCACTAAATTTCCGAGCGTCGGTTTAACCAGAAAACGCTCCATCCTATGTCCCCTTTCCATTGCAAGTCTTTCGGAAACCACTTCTGCGCGCTGCAACTGCACCCAACCGAACGCTAAATATACGGACACCAACAATAACCCTGAACGTGCCGCCATACCATTGCTCTTTTTAAAAGCAAGAATGACCGCAACTAGTAATATCAGGGTAAATACGGGATCAACTACCGAAATGATATTCAATGCGATGCGTGTATTACCCAACGGCCACAGCAGATGCGTACCATAGCTGGTCAATGCGTCCAATACACCGCTTAGACAATAACCCAACAACGCAAACCAGTATATACGTTTAAACGAAATACGTTTACGTAAAAAGAACCATGCCAGAAAAGCTGCAATCAATGCGCCAAACGGAATAAAAAACAGAGAATGTGTAAAATGCCGGTGAAATTCAATATTCAGTAATGGATCGTTCTCGGACTGAATCAGAATATCGATATCCGCCAGAAGCCCGGAAAAAAAGCCAATCCCGGTAGCTAACCGTAGCTCATCTCGTCTAGCACCTGACTGGGCCATACCGGCACCAAGCAAACCTTGGGTTAACAAATCCATAACGTTATAAGCTGGACAAATCCCGATTATATGATTAGATTAACGATTCATTAAACAACATACGGCAGTCATCTCCCAGTTCTGCGTATTGATAGACATATTTATATAGCAAGCAATACAATGCCTGACCGTTTGAGTATAACGAATGCCATAAGAAAACACCGCAACTGGCAATCTTTGAAAATAACTCAATTCATTTACTCAGCAGTTAAATTAAAAAGTTGCGCATTGTAGCAATTTAGACTCAATAAGCGAGTAGCTTACTATGAAAATCGAAGAACTTGAGCGATGGGCATTTCTACTAACATTAACACTTGTATCTTGCCTATTTCTATATCTTATCAAACCTTTCTTTGCCTCAATCTTGTGGGCCTGCATTATTGCGATTTTGTTTTACCCAATGCAAATTCGGCTTCAAGAAAAGCTGAATATACATACTAATGTTATTACATTAATAACGTTGATAGTTTGTATTTTCTTGGTGGTTATTCCCGTCTTATTGCTACTAACATCTTTTGTTCAACAAGGCATATTTATCTATCAGCGCATTGATGCGGGTGAGATACAGCCAGAGCTATACATTGACAAAATTCGCCAGACATTTCCAATGGCACAGGAATTTCTCGAGAATATTGGTATAGAAATTGCATCGTTACGTGAGAATGTAACTAAAGCTGCTCTCGCTACGGGCAGTTTTTTAACCAAAAATGCTTATGCCGTCAGTGTAGGTACATTTAATTTTCTGCTTGAACTCGCACTCATGTTATATATCGCATTCTTCCTGTTACGCGATGGTAAGAAACTGATAGAAAAATTAATTTATGTCATACCACTCGGTGATGAGCGTGAGCGGCTCTTATTTAGAAAAATTGCCGGTGCTGCCCGCGCTACAGTTAAGGGAAATTTTGTTGTCGCTCTCGTACAGGGCACATTAGGCGGTTTCATTTTCTGGGTTTTAGATGTCCCAGCACCGATACTGTGGGGCGGAGTAATGGCTGTTTTGTCCTTAATCCCAGCGGTCGGTGCGGGCTTGATCTGGCTACCGGTTGCGATATATTTTTATGCAGATGGGCAATGGACCACAGCCTCAATACTCACGACTTATGGTATTTTAGTTATCGGTTTGGCCGACAATATTTTACGGCCACTTTTGGTTGGCCGCGATACCAAACTACCTGACTGGATGGTTTTGCTATCTACGCTTGGGGGGCTCGCACTCTTTGGCATTAACGGATTCGTAATTGGACCGCTTATCGCTGTGCTCTTCGTTGCATTCTGGCAGATTTTTGGAGAGGATTTCAACTCATACAATTAAATCATCCAAAAATTAATTTGGATCAGATAATTCAAACAAATCTGCATGAATTCACTACCACATAAACGATTTATTAGAATATTACCCTTTGGGTCCCAAAAAGAACCACAAAATTAACCCAAGAAGCGGTAGCAATAAAATCAACACAATCCATAATACCTTACTGCCTGTGCTTGCAGTACTTTGCGTCACTTTAACAATGGCCCAGACATCAAGCACCAATAAAATTAACCCGAAAAAACCACCTACTTCTATACCCATTCACTACTCCTTCGCGTAAATAAATTGTAATTTGAATTTGTCATCATACTGTGTTTCTGTTGTCAGTCAATTAACACAGTTTATAGCGCAATGATAACAGATCTCTACAATAGGCTAGCGGTATTGTTTAAATCAAGATCCGCCTCACAAGCATACATGCAAGAACATTAATACTGACAAAACGATAAAAGCAAATGCTATTACAAATAGCGTACGCTATACTAATACAACTTTTTAAGGAGAAAACTATGGCTACCAATCCAAAATCAACTGCCAATCAACCGGACTTGCAAGAAGAATTCGATGCATTGAAAAAACAAGTCAACGAATTGGTGAAAGCACTCAAGGTAAAAGGTGAAGAAAAAACCGAGAATTTAGGAAAAAAATTAGAAAGTGAAATGGAACACTATCATGAAAAAGCCGAAGAGAAACTTCAGAATATTTATGAGACCGGTGATGCCGAGCTCAAAAAACTAAGTAAACACATTCGTAAAAACCCAGTATCGAGCTTACTCGTCGCGTTTTCTGCTGGTTATTTGATTTCCAAACTATTGGATCATGACAAATAATAAAAACAAGTGGAAAAATTGACTGAGGCAATTATCAGCCTGTTTGAACTGGCCGAAGCCGAGGGCAGACTCGCCCGTCGGCAGATTATTCAAACCTTCGTAGTACTTTTAATATACATCGGCGCAGCATTATTGATATTTTCAGCGGTTGGTTTCATGCTCGCAGCTTTTTACCATGCTTTGATACTGCTTGTATCAACGCGATGGGCGTTTACAATATTGGGGTCAATTTGTCTCTTACTGTCAGGAATCACAATATGGTACGCCAAACGAATAAACCGAAAACTGTAAGTGAAGCTAAACAAAGTCTACGTATTGCCTCAAATAATATCGATTATTTTGGCGCTATAAGAAGAAACCCTTTTAAATCGACAGCATCAGCTTTTGTAACTGGAGTTTTATGGGGCCGACTCAAAAAGAATGCAGGCCTTCCTCCTGGATTACTGGAAATCGCACTACAACTCATTAAGCGAATGTAGACACTAATGATTCAACCTCAAAACATTCACGCAACATCCTATTCCCACTCGATTATAAATAAGCCTATTATGTCTTTTATATTCAATGACTTATTTTCCTGCTAAACGGTAATACCATGAAAAATACCATGCTCAGAAAATCCTTCAAAATGCTCGAAAAAAATTGCCGATTGAACGCTGATCCACAGCACCTTAGGCAACCTTCCGGGCTTTGACTTCCAGGTGTATACCTTCCTGCCCCTGCAGATAACCAATAACCGCAAACAGATTACTCGCCTGGGGATTCCCTTTTGGTCCGAACATACGCATGAGACTCTTGCTCGATTTATCGAAAACCCGGGACAGTTCCTCGAACCCGATCGTCGCATTGATATAGTCGCGCAGCACCGTCTTCCCGGTATCGACATCACCGGCGATCAGGCATTCGACCCCTTCTTGCAGCAGAGCCTTGCGAAACGCTGGGTCCTGTTGGGCGCGAGCCTGTATGGTGTCCTTAAAATCTTTCGTCAGAGCCATCATTGCTTCTCCGATCATAGCATAACGACTGTTTCCCTACGCATCGAGGCATTCTCTAACCCCTGTCATTCGCCCCTAATGGTAGCATTCGTTATCTTTTGCAATGCACAATAGAACTTTATTGCCAGGCACATTTGGTCAGTGAAGAAGACCTTGCGCTGATGAAGCTGATTGACCGACCACATCTGGACTATCCGTTTGCAGACAGTTGGGTGTTGCGGGATCTGTTAACGCTTTGAGGTATCCAGATGGCGCGCCGCCGCGTGCGCACGCTGATGCAGCGTATGGGCATCGAAGTGCAATCTCTTGACAGAAATCAGCTCCCAATCTATCATTTTCGCAATCATCGAAATGGGAAGACATCCATGAAAAAGGTCGCCGCGTTACCCAAGAAGGCAGACGTTTGTAATGTCCCCTGCTTTGACCATGACAAGGTCGGGCAGATCAAATCGGCGTTAGCTGAAGAAGAACAAAATCTTCCCGAACTCGCGGAATTTTACAAGCTCCTCGGCAACACCACGCGGCTCAAGATCCTGCTGGCCCTGGCCCGGGGGGAGCTCTGCGTATGCGACATCGCCCATGTGCTGGAATTGAGCACGGCGGCCACATCCCATCAATTGAAATTGCTGCGCGACCAGGGTTGGTTGCGTAAGCGCGATGACGGCAAGATGGTCTACTACCGGCTGCATAGCCAGGATTTGCTTAAAGCACTGAAGGGCGACCTGAAAATGTTGGAGGCACGCCTGGGATGAGTGGTTTTTTATTGACCCATCATTTCGATGTTTTCGATAATGATAAATGGTCATTTCCGCATCGCTTATTGCGGGGTGCTTTTCTCAAGTCCCTTGTGATGGCTCTAATTATCGTGGTTGATGCGCCCGCTCAGGCGGATGCAACCCAGATTTCCGGCGGCCTCGATGGACGCGCCATGTCGCAAGATCCTCTTTGGGGTGCGGGCAAAAAAGCACTCAAACTGCACGGTGCCTTTGTCAACCTGCGCCATGTGATCAGCGATAAAAGTGGTGACCGTTACATTCTGGTTGGTCAGATGGATGCGAACAATAACCTGGAAGAACTGGAAGCCTATCAGGTCTATGCCCAGGTAAAGGGGCCGCTCGGGCGCATTAATCTGCGCGCGGGGCGCTACATTCTGCCCTTTGGCCTATTAGCAAATCTCGATACGGAACGGCAACTAATCCAGACCCAGGAGGCTGTGACGCTGGGCATTAAACTGGATACCGGTGTGCAGGTGTTCGGTTTCACTGGTCCCTTTGATTATGCCGTGTCGGTCTCCCAGGGTACAGGTGAACTCGATGATCAGGACAGCAACAAGCTGCTGGTGGCTCGGCTTGGAATGCAGAATGAGGATTGGCGTTGGGGCTTGTCCTATATGGATGGCCAAGTGGTAACAGATAACGACGTCTTTCTTCAACAAGGCAGTTTTGACCGTCAGCGCTTGGCACTGGATATGGAAGTTGATTGGGTGCCCTGGTTGCTACGCGGTGAACTAATTGCTGGGGAAGATGATGGCCGTTCAGTCTACGGTGCCACGCTGATGGCTGATTACGATATAAACGCAAAACTTTCGATCAATACAGTGCTCGCTGGATGGAATAGTACCGACGATGCCCAGGAAGTCGCGCTGGGCCTTACCTACCGGCTACCCAAAAATTTCATTCTGCGCGCGGCGGATACCTATCAACGCTTGAATGGTGCCGGGGAACACAACTTGGCGCTGCAAATCTATTGGGAGTTTTCACATGCTCTGTAAACCCTATGTAACAGGATTATTTCTATTTATCAGTCTTTTGTTGCTGTCTTCACTAGCACAGGCAGATGTGTGTGTCTGGCGTGACCCTGAGCGCACCATGGTCAGATTATTCCCGGAAGCCAAAGATTATAAAACCGAGGTGTACAAGCTCAAACCTGATCAGATCGACCGTATCGAGGCGCTAGCCGGTGAACCGCTACACCCAACCGAAAAAGAGGAATACAACCTCTACGCCATTACCGCCGACGGCCGCACCTTGGGCTGGGTACTGGCGCTTGCCGGCACCGGCGAATACGGCGTCATCGAGACCGTCGTCGGATTGAATGCCGATCACAGTATTCGCGGTGTCTATCTGCAACGGGTGCGCGAGCGCAAACGCAAGGCGCTAAAGAGCGAGGAGTTTCTCGGCCAGTTTCGTGGCAAGACCCAAAAGGATTCGCTGGATATTAAACCCGTTGCAGGCGCGGAAAAGCCCTCTGCTGAAATCGCCCGTTTAGTCAAAAAGATGCTTGCCTATGAGGCGGTGTTGAATACCGATTCCAAAACTAACTCTAACGCTTTCCCTAAAGGAGAATAACCATGAAACACCTGGCTCTAATTGCTATGACCCTTTCACTCATACTCGGATTGGTCACCGGCTGCTCCGACAATGACATTCCTCAGGCCAAACTCGATCCTAACTTGCCAGTCATCGCGATGAGCGATCTAGTGAAACAGGCTGACAATTATACAGGCAAGACGATTACAGTCACCGGCCGTTTTGGCGGCATGTGCGCGGATGGTGAAGATTTTTACTTCAAAGACAAACTGGACATCATCGAAGTCATCCCTCCTGCGGCGGGCATGCCCGCTGATGTGGTCATCGGCACACCGTTGAAGGTTCAAGGCGTTGTGTTGGTTCGTGGTGAACACGAGGAAGAAGGCGAAGAAAAACATGAAGAAGGTGGCGAGCCAGAGCCGGAAGTGAAAATCCAGGCGACCGTCATCCAGACCAATCGTTCGTAAGGGTAATGCCATGAACCTGTTAACGCTCAGTCTTAAAAACCTGCAACGCCGCAAGCTGCGCACTGGCCTGTCCATGGCCGGGGTCGCCATCGCCACGGCAGCCTTGTTTAGCTTGCTGTCGTTCAACACCGGCTTTGACCGCGCACTGCAAGAAGAGATGGCCAACTCCGGCATCCACATGATGGCTTCAACCGAAGGTTGTCCCATGGAGGCGGCGTCGCTGGCCCTGCACGGCGGCGAGATCCCCAAGTTTCTTGATGCCCGTCGCCTCCCGGAAATCGGTGACATGCCCGGTATCCGCACCGCCGCCGGCATGCTGATCTTTTCGCTTATCGAAGATGAGGGTAAGGCAATCTTCTTCTACGGTGTGGGCGATAATTATCGTGACCTGAAACCGCACTGGAAAATCCGGGGTGAGTGGTTCACCGGGCCGGACTCCATCATCCTGGGTGCCGAAGCGGCCCGGGTGGAAAAACGCGAGGTCGGTGACAAGGTCTATTTTCCGGGCATCGACGCCGAGTTCACGGTCTCCGGTATTGTGGAACGCACCGGCAGCGAGGACGACGGTTTCTTTTTCCTACCCTTGGATACCGCGCAGAAGGTATTCAAGAAACAGGGCAAGCTGACCGCTGTCGGTATCAGCCTGGCTAATGTGGAAGAATTTGAACAGGTTAAAGGCAAGATTGAAACCCTGCCGGATGTCTATGTGGTGACTAAAGATCAGATCATGCAACAGATTTCCTCACTCACCGGCTCCAGCAAAACGCTGATGGCCGCCGTGCTTGTCGTGGCATTGGTAGTGAGCTTTCTCGGTGTAATCAATACGGTCTTGATGAGCGTGTTTGAGATGTTGCGCGAGTTTGGCTACATGCGTTGTATCGGCGCCTCGCCTGGGCACATCTTCCGCATCGTCCTGTTCGAGACGCTGTTGCTGTGTCTCGCTGGTGGCGTGATCGGTGCCATCTTCGGAATGGCCTTCGCCTCGGTCACCGATCAATGGCTGCACAATTTATTACCCTACGCCCCGGCGGGCCGCTTTATTCTGTTCGACCCGTTAATTATTGCCGCCTCAATTCTGTTCGCCGCCCTGGCCGGCGTTCTGGCGGGCATTATCCCCGGCCTCAAGGCCGCACACGCATCCCCAATGGAGGCCGTACGCAATGTCTGATTTGATAACGCTCAACAAGGTGAACAAAACCTATCGCCGGGGACGGGAGCAAGTTCACGCCCTGGACGGTGTCGATTTGACGATTCAACAAGGCGAGTTTGTCGCCGTGGTGGGGCCATCAGGCTCGGGCAAGAGCACATTGCTTAACATCGTCGGTGCTATGGATCAGGCCAATACGGGTAAGGTCACGATCGCGAACCAGGATGTAACAGCACTGAACGAAAAGGGGCTTACGCATCTACGGGCCGACACCATCGGTTTTGTATTCCAACAATTTTTCCTGCAACCGACACTAACCGCACGGGAGAATGTGCTATTACCGACGCTGTTCACCCGGCAAAAGCATCTGGAATCCAGAGCAGATGAACTGCTGGCACGCGTTGGCCTGGCAGAGCGGGCCAATCATTTGCCCGATGAATTATCCGGCGGTGAAATGCAACGTGTCGCCATCGCTCGGGCATTAATTAATCAACCAAAAATATTATTGGCCGACGAACCCACGGGTAATCTGGACAGTCGTAACGCCGAGGCTATTTATGGCCTGCTAGATGAATTACACGACGAAGGTCTGACCATTATTGTCGTGACGCACAGCGAGGAACTGGCCATGCGCGCCGAGCGCCGCATTCACCTGCTCGATGGCTGTATCAGTGACGATAAGGCGCAAGGCAAAACAAGGGTGGCATGATGGGCAACGATACATCGCTTTCGATATCTTGCCCTTCCCGTGGAGATGCGGAAAGGCCACCGTCATCAGCGTGGATACTGCTCGGTTTAGCGGTCTGTTTTGAAATCACCGGTGCGCTGGGGCTGCGTTTTAGCGAGGGATTCACGCTGCCGTTGCCCACCGCTATAGCGCTCGCCGCTTTCACCCTG
>JAUIIB010000023.1 GCA_030431985.1 Gammaproteobacteria bacterium | reverse complement strand
TCCATAACTGGAAACAGGCGCTGAATAGATTTACAATCGAATTCGAAGACCGTTTGAAGGACTACACTTAACTCAGACAGTTACACAGAAAACTTTACACCCTCATGTCGCCACGAATTATGATGCTTCCAATGCCATTTCCAGTTCCAACCAGGTTTCTTCGAGATCAGCTATTTTTTGTTCCAGTGCAACATGCACTGCATTCAGCTGATCGATTTCGGCACGTGTGCGTTGTGTATAAGTCGATGGATCGGCCAGTTGCCGACGCGCTTCGGCAAGTTCTTTCTGGGCGGTACTCATTGTAATTTCCAATTTTGCCTGTTTGGATAGCAATGCCCTCTTATTCGGTCTGGCTACCTGTTTTGGTTTAGGTGTTCCGGCTGCTGTATGTGATCCAGCTAAACTTTGAGCACGCTTCGCGTCTACCCATCGCTTGTAATCGTCTAGATCGCCATCAAATAATTGCACTGTGCCACTATCAACCAGCCATAATTCTTCCGCAATCGCGCGCACCAGACTGCGGTCATGTGAAACCAGAATTACAGCACCTGTATATGCCTCCAACGCCAGCGTCAACGCATCCCGCATATCGAGATCTAAATGATTGGTTGGCTCATCAAGCAGCAACAGATGCGGTTTTTTCCATGCCAGCAAAGCAAGTGCCAAACGGCTCTTTTCTCCCCCGGAAAATGTCGCAACCGGGCGATTCTCATCGTCACCGCCCAGCCCAAAACGACCTAAGAATTTACGTAAGGTTAATTCATTTTGATCTGGTGCAAGCCTGGCAAGATGCTGTAGTGGCGTGGCGCTAATATCAAGATGTTCGAGCTGGTGCTGCGCAAAATACCCGACACGAATATCGGCTGATACCTCCACCTCACCTGAGTCAGGCTTGATATTTCCCGTCAACAGCTTAATCAATGTCGATTTACCGGCACCGTTGGGCCCAAGCACAGCAATTCGCGAGCCGGTTTGTATGATCAGATCGACTTTCTTAAACAATGGTTTGTCCGCATAACCGTAACTCATGCGATGCGTTCTAAGCAGTACATCCGGGCCACGTTCGGGTGCATCGATTTGCAGTCTGAAACAGTCGTTATCCATGTACACCGGCGCAATACGGGTTAATCGTTCCAATGCCTTAATACGGCTTTGCGCCTGCTTTGCTTTGGTCGCCTTAGCCCGGAAACGACGAACAAAATCTTCCATGTGCGCGATCTGTTTCTGCTGCTGTTGATACGCCTGTGTCTGTTGCTGCAAACGTTCAGCACGCGCCCGCTCAAAATCATCATAATTTCCGGTATAACTTTCAATCCGACAATCATAAATATGAATAATGCGATCAACACAGGCATTCAGAAATTCGCGGTCATGAGACACGACAATAAAACTGCCCGGATATCGGGACAAGTATCGTTCCAGCCAGAGTATTGCTTCCAGATCCAAATGATTAGTTGGCTCGTCGAGCAACAGCAGATCGGCACGGCGCATCAGTGCGCGTGCCAGATTTAAGCGCATACGCCAACCACCGGAAAACTGATTTACCGGCTGTTGCAGGGCGTTACTGGTAAAACCCAAACCGTCCAATAATTGTGCTGCGCGCGCACGCGCGCTGTAACCGTCAATTATCTCCATACGCTGTTGCGCCTCAAACCAGACACTGTCATGTTCTGCTTGCGCCAGAATACCTTCAAGCTGACGCAATTCAACATCACCGTCCAGTACAAAATCGATCACTGACTGATTTGTTTCGGCAATTTCCTGCTCAACAAACGCGATGGCTTTCCCCGCCTGTAACGAAATTTCTCCGACATCCGGTTTTACGGCACCGCGAATCAGAGCAAACAGCGTAGATTTACCACAACCATTTTTACCTGTCAGTCCTATACGCTGCCCCGCAAAAACCTGGAGATCACATTGCTGCAGCAGTGGTATACCAGCCTGAAGATATGTTAGCGATTGAAGTGAAAGCATATAATTAAATAACCAAAGTAATTTTTGAAGGTATAGCCGTTTCCATGAATATGTTTACCTGAAGTAACCAGTCCGAAAATGAATACCAAGAGAATTTCAGGACCTAGAATATAAAAAATTTTAGAATTACTGGTCATATAACCGTCACTAATCTGTCACAGATAAATGAATAAACAACAGCCATTTATCCCTTTTATTTCAGTTTTTAGCTGAGATTTTATATGAGCCAATTTAGTCCAAAAATCGATTATTCACGAAAAAATGCTTGACATTTAAAAATCATCCACACAGCAAATAAAATCGCACACAATTTAACGTAAAACCGCATAAACACTAGAACACAGAATAACATGTTGATTTATAACGATTTATTATCGAACAAAAATTAATCGAACTAAAAAAAACCGTTATAAGAAGGTATGTTAAGTACTCAATGTACATCCTGTCCACAGAGTTATCCACAACTTCTGTGGACAACCGATTTTAATCATAAACCATCATACCAAATGTAACGCCCCTTCTTACTTAAGGGCAAATTGACTGCAGCCATGCCTGAAAATCGACACGCCCACGAACAGCATCTAAATCAGAATTAGTCCGCAACGCCATACAATCGACAAGTACACCGTGTTGTTGCGCAACTTTCAACCAGTACAGACAATCCGCCACCTCGCCACGTACACTGAATACACAGGCAAGATGATATGCAACGACTTCAGGAGCAGCACTCACGCAACGTAACAGGAGCTGTTCGGCTTGCATCCTTAATTGATTGGCTCCGTCAGGATTATTCACCGACACAATGCGCGCTTCCTCGAGCAATGCTGCCCCCCAATTACCGGCTGCCTGATGAGAATCCGATTTTAGGCTGAGCGCCCGCTGATATAGTCCACCTGCCTGACGCCATAGATCGCGTGCAATGCTGAGATCGTTAGTAGCAATTGCACGGGCTTCATCGACTAATGCGTTAGCGTAGAGATTCGCCGTTTCATGATCCTGCTTTTTCCCGAGTGCATATTGATACTGCTCTCCCGCATGCTGCCACAACTCACGTGCCGCTTTCAAATCATCAAGAGCCTGTACAGAAGCTTCGGCTGCCAACACCTTACCCCAATTGCGTGCCGCCTGATGCAAATCCGGCTTAATTGTTAACGCGTGCTTGAATTGCTCGCCCGCTTGGCGCCATAGGTCTCGCGCCGAATCCAGATCCTCTGATGCGAGTGCAAAAGCCTCAGCGGCCAGTGCATTACCCCAGTTAAATACTGGCGCATACTGATCAGCCTGAATAGCCAAAGACCGTCCATATTGTTCGCCTGCATGATGCCATAAGTCACGCGCCGCTTTCAGATCATCAGGTGCAACCATACGAGCCTGATCGGCCAATACATTGCCCCAATGATGTGCCGCCTTATAACTATTCGGATTGATGTCAAGTACCCGCTGATATTGAGCGCCTGCCTGTCGCCATAAATTTTGCGCCATTTGCGGATCACTCTGAGCCAGTGCGGAGGCTTCTTGAGCCAATACATTGCCCCAGCCATAGGCTGCTTCATAATCATTCGGATTAGCATCCAACGCACGCTGATATTGAATCCCTGCTTGGCGCCAACATTCGCGTGCTGTATCAAGTTCATCTAACACTAACACTTGAGCTTCTGCTGCTAATGCTGCACCCCAATGAGCTGCCGCCTTGTGGTCATTTGGCCGAATCGTTAGTGCGCATCTGAACTGCTCACCTGCCTGCCGCCATAATTTACGTGCCGCAACATTATTGCATAAAGCAATTATCCGAGCTTCAGATGCTAATGCAGTACCCCAATTACATGCCACTTCAAAATTGTCCGGTTTGATGTCCATCACACGCTGGCGTAATCCACCTGAAAGTCGCCACAAATCGCATGCCGCACCCAGGTTACTTGGCGCTAATGCTAAAGCTTCGGCTGCCAGTGCATCGCCCCAGTTTGCCAGCGCCTCATCTTCATCCGGCTTAATGGCCAGGGTATATTTAAATTGTTCACCCGCCTGACGCCACAAATCACGCGCGGTTTTCAAATCATTCGAAACAAGTACCAATGCCTGGGCAGCCAGCATACAACCCCAGTTATTTGCCGCTTGATAAGCGTCAGGTTCGATATCCAGAGCTAGCTGGTACTGCATACCAGCCTGTTGCCATAAATTACGTGCTGTATCCAGATCATCCGTCACATGCATCTCAGCTTGATTGGTCAGAACTTTACCCCAATTAACTGCCGCTTCATAAGCATCAGGTTTAAGCGCAAGTACTTGACGATATAACTCACCGGCTTTCCGACTCCAGCGCAGCATTTCATGATCCGACGATTGCTCAGCCATTTGCTGGGCCCAGTAACCTGCATTTAGCAACGCATCGATATCATTCTGATCGAGCTCAACCAATGCCAGCCAAAGTTGATAGGCTTTTTCGGATTGATTGGTTTTACTCGCTTCAATTGCTGCAGCCCGTAAACCGGCCTTAGAGTCAAACACCGAATCTTGCTGTGTAGACTGAACTTCGTGCTCAATGTGCTCTTTTTGGGTGTCTTGATCGGTCTGATCCGTGCAATATTCTTTTATGCTTTCAACTTTATCGAGCGATGTCTTGACCTGATCTTCGGACTGGTATGTTAGCTGAGCAGATTGCTCGGCTTCCTGCACATGAACTTGGGCTGCCGACACTAATCGTCTGATTTCGCGCCGCTCCAGTTCAATTAACTCTTTGTTTTTGCGGTGTATCATGAAAGGAACAAAAACACCGATCAACGCAAGCACAGCGGCGAACAATGTCAACAGCGTTATCAACCAGTCAACCTGTTTTCGCTGTCCTTCAAGTTCCAGCGTATAGCGCTGCCGCTCTCTTTCTTCGAGTGCCCTGACTTGCTGTTGCAGTGTTTCAACGACAGATTCAGACGATTCCGCACCACTGGCTGTTTTTTCCTCCGCAAACGCGGCAACACTGCAGCAAATCAGCAATGCACCACACAGCTGACGGAATAATAATTGTTGCAAATAGTAAAAATTCATTGTCTTCATTTATTTATTGTTATTGTTTAGTTTGAATTTTACACTAAAGTCGCTGTGAGCATGACCGACGCAAGGGTTGCGTTATAGTCATTACATACGGTGTTGTTGAAACTGTTAACAGTTAAATTTACAGTCTCAAGCAAAACGCACTAATAGCTATACTGCAAATTTGCTCCAGAACCCCAGTCAGGACTACGATCTGAAAAACCTTTTAAGCCATAAATATTGAACCGGATATTTTTACTAATCCTGTGTGAAAAATAGGCAGATAACAGTCTTGAGTCCTGCAAACCAACAGCAGACTGATTTATGCTAAAGCTCGTTCCAACGGTTGATTCAGTTGATAGTCTGTACCCTACCCCTACACCACCATAGAAAACATTCCGAAAGCTAGCGCCTGGAGGCTCACCCCGTATGCGGTAACCAAATGTAGCTCTAAGATTAAACTTGGAAAGTCTTTTAAAAAGATCACCCTGAACCGCATAATCAACTTGGCCTGTACCTAATCTACGTGAAGTACTGGCCGTGGGAATCTTAATTCTTCCCGTAACATTAAACGCAGTCCTGGATGGTTTGTGATAGATCAAATTATAAGTAAATGCGGTAATAATATCGCCAAGACCAGACTGTGTCCTCCGCCTAACTAACTCCTTTGTGTCATGGCTTGCAGCACCTAAAAAACCGCCATCGAAACGAGTACTTGGAACAAACACACTACGCGTTCCCGTAACACTAATGTAAGGAATTGTTACCCTTAACGATACACGATCACGATTATATCGCGCAGTAAAAGGTACGTACCATATATCTGTAGACGTAGTGCGCCCATATTTACCGCTAGTAAATTCTGTACCTACACTCAAATTTAATCGATTCGCTAAAGCTGCACTACAATTACAGACAAATAAAATAACCAACAATAAGCCAGCTTGCTCTTTTGAAGCATGATGCATACTTTATTTTCTATGGTCGTAGTCCAATTTAATTGGGCAACAACATAAGAATTCAGATCTCGTCTTGAAAGCGACAATGCTGTTCATACTGACTTTCGGCTATCTTCCTTCACAGTCGTATCGTCTGCAGATGTATGTGTATCAACAACAGATCCTTGTGATTCAACCTGCTCACTGTAAAAGTAAATACCTAATGTCATGCGGAAACGTGGACCGCTATCCGAAATGTCTTTTTTTTCCAGCACCATCGCTTTCTTATTAACAGCCTGCAATGATTGCATGCCAAGCAACTCAGATTGTCCTGCAAGCACCTTAATCGAATTCTTACTTAATTCATCATAATGAACACTACGCTCAAGAAATGGTTGACCTTCGCCAATCAGATTACACGCAATCGCTGCAGTATGATCATGCAAATTGTGTCCCATGTAATAAGCTTTCTCATCAAAACCTTCTGCAGGAACAAAGGCTTCTATATTCAAACAAACCTGTTTTAGATCATCAAAATAAACCACCCCTAATCGCAGCCACTCGTCCAAAACAACGCGTGAACGAATATCACTACTAACACGCGCAACAAGTCTCTCAAAAGACAACTCGCCACCATTTCTTGCGAATCGCGCAAGCGGCTTAGGCCGGCCGTTTTCGTCTAAATATAAAGCGTCACTTGTCCAAATACTCACAAGCCGGGCACCCAATGAAATAACTTGAGGCATCGTCTCTGGATTCATGGTTACACTGGAACGTAACCGCTTAATATCCTTACGATGAACGCCTGTAAGTACACTCAAATAGCTATCGGTGGAGGATTGACCATCAGCCCTGAACTCCTTATCCGCCACCTCAACAAATATTTTTTTAATAATATCAATTAGATAAGGATATGTTATACCTTTAGTCAGCATTAATTTAATGAGTGGACGCAAGACTCTTTGTAACGCTGAAACGAGCGCTGGTGAAATCGTTGAGATAGAAGCATTGTTCTCTGTATCTTTCATCTATTTATTAATTTACGCATTAAAAAACATTGTTGTAGTAAACCAATCCGACAATGTAAATCTTACGCAATTAATTACGCTTTTGTAAGTATACGAAGCACAATAAAGATTTATAAGGATTATTAGCGTTTCTTTCTATGCATCCAAATGCACGGAAGTGAAATTGAGCTTTCAACGCCGATAATCGGCGTTGAAAGCTTGCAAGTAATGTTCTGAATACTGCACTCAAGAATCTAAGTATTGGTGCAATAGTCAGATAGTCCAACAATTAAGAGTCAGAGTCATTAATAAAATTATCCTAGTCTAGTCCATAATAATCTCCAATATCTGTGTCGGTTTATTTAGAAACGTCAATTTCTGACAATGCTGCAATTCAGAAATATCCATCATGTATGCGTGTAACTTTTTCACGCATAATTCATATTACATGGGAAAATATCCCACGTAAAGTATTTTATGCGCACCTTTACAAATAACTGAATTAATCAGGATAACGATGTCAGCACCTGATTATCCAAATGCCCTATTATTAAAAAAACACTTTACATGGGATATTTTCCCGCGTATATTGCTATTATTCGTGGGAAATAATCACACGCAATATATTGCGTCATCAGCGGGATTAAGTTTCGAACCTCTTTTTGCGCCACTACGTGAAATGACATACATTTTGCCAATAATTTTTAATCAAATTTACAAACAAAAGGAACAATTATGACCAACAGTCTTTACCCTCAAATGACCGGTTCTAATGGAGAAATCTCGCATGTCAGCCCACCGGTAATCCCATTAACGAGACTCTCCGCTGAAGACCAAAAACGCGTTGATACATTGAATAAAGAGCTCGACAATATCTTTGGCACACCTAAAGAAAATTTGACGGATGCGGAGAAGAAAAAAGAAAGTGAATTAACAGATGCGATTGATAAAATACTGCAAAAGACAGAACCGGAACCGCTCACAAAAGTGCAGGAAAAACAGCTAGACTCAATTCTCGAAGAGATTGATAAATTATTTGAAGACAGTCAATTAACATTTGATGAGGAAAAGAAACTGACTGAACTTGAATCACGCCTTGACAAACTATTTACGCCAAAGGTGCTATCTGATGCCGACCAAAAGGAATTGGATAAATTATTTGATGCGCTGGATGATTTATACGGTATAAAAAAACTCAGTGAAGCAGAAATTGCTCGAACGGAAGAGATTTATGCTGAACTGGACGAAATTTACGCAAAAGCAAACACAGCTGAGCATGAATCATTTGATACACTTGATATAATAGAAGAGTGTGAAATAGTGTCTTTTGGTGAATTCGGAGTCGACTCTTTTGTCATTAATGAGTTCGAGAATTTGCGCATTGAAAATTTCAATCCAAGTGAAGGTGATATACTCATGTTCGATAAAAACTTAGGTTTGGAATCGGAGCAGCATCTGACGAGCTTGGTATCTCAAGTCATACAGAATGGCGAAGATTTATTCATCAACCTTATTGGCGACGACGCATCAATTACGCTAACAGGTATTAGTTTGGATGAACTCAGTTGGGCTAATGTAGCCATCGGTTAACCTGGATTTAACGCCGGGCTGTGTAAGCTGAATGTATTTTTGACCGTACCATACATACTATCGTGATTCGAGAAAATAGGTCTTATTGATATTTGACTCAAACAGACCGGCGTTAAAAATATAACTGTTTTGCCATAAAGAAATGTACGGCGTGTTCCAAGTGACAGCTATTTTTTAATGACTCTACAGAATTAAATTTATCTATCGTATCAAGCACATCAGTTAATCAACCAACAAAAAACGATGATAAAGGGCGCTAATAAATTGACATGAGCATAATCCTTCGTACAGTCATGTTTCATTTGTTATCGCGGGCGATAGGCATCGTAGTATTAGTATCGGCATTTGCGGTAGAGGGATTGGCGGAAAATACTTGTGCAGGAAAAGCGTCACTGGATAACCCACAGGCTTCCACACATTCAAGTACTGGCGGCACAATCGCTCAATCGGGGATTGGTGGCACAGGTATTCAAGATGGCGGCATTGGTGGAACGGGCAACACGCAAGGTGGAATCGGCGGTACCGGTATTGTTGGTATCATTACTGGGTTTTCAAGTATCTGCGTGAATGGAGTTAAGATTCACTACAATCCCGAGACACCTGTGACTATAGACGGTCGGCCATCGACAACCGCTGATCTTGCAGTGGGTCAGATGGCAGCTATTCGCGCGGATGGTGCGGGTAATGAAGTGACTGCACGTAATATAGCAATTATCCATGCTGTAGTAGGTCCAGTCGATCTCATTAGCCCTGAAACCGGAAAAATACAGGTACTCGACCAAGTGATACAAATACACGAACAGAGCGGCCTTGAAAACCTACAAATCGATGATTGGGTACAAGTAAGTGGACACCGGCTTTCTGACGGAACAATCGTTGCATCTCGTATTGAACCAAGTCAGCCACTTGCAGAAGCCAGGATAAACGGACATGTCACTCAAATTGATACCGATGGCTTTATTGTTGGCGGCACCCGTATCGAATTCGATGAGCAAGTAAACCCGTCAGACATAACACTGGGCACTGAAATTTCAGCGAGCGGTCAATGGAATAATGAAAGCCTGCAAGCACAGCACATCCAAGTCAGTCCCACTGATCAAATTCTGGACCGGGTAGAGCGCGTGGTCATTGAAGGCTATGTACAACCAATCAATGATTCGGAATTCAGTCTAGGTCGCCAGACCTTTAAACTGGAATCGGATCTGCAAATTTTAGATATTATTGGTAATGACGTCGATCAGGATCAACTCATTCAGGCAAGCGGATTGACCTCAGGTGAGAGTATAGATATTGTTAATATCGAATTGGGTACGCTTACCAGCACATTCATTCCTGATGTAGAAGTGGGTGATGCACTTCATATCGATACAAATGTTGCAAGTGATGTAGACGATTCTTCGCAAGAGGAACCTTTGGGACAACCAGAGATCTCAGATCCACAGGATGACGCGCTTCTATCGGCACCAGAACTAGAAAACCCGCTGGAAGAATTGAATAGCTTTGATGCTATTGAAGTAGACGAGCAACTAATTACGCCAATAGATCTTAATGCTATTGATGAACTGAACGACCTTGATACGTCCCCAGATATAGACGATGATATGCGTCATGATGAAGATCTTGATTGGGATAACCATGAGATTCCCCGAGATATGGACGATGACATGCATTACGATGGGGATTCTGACTGGGATTTTGATAGAGATTAAAGTGCATCCTTCTAAACTTAAGTTGACAACAAAACTATTATTTAGTCTTGAAATGTAGCGAACTCGGGTTACAGATTACGATCAATAACTTGAACACCTCTAGCTTTTATTGATCTCACGGATTAATAATTTTTTCGCCTATAAACACCCATTGCTCTACCCTGCCGGGAAATCTGGCACAGACGATGCCGACACCAATAATTTTTCGTAATGTATAAAGATTTCCTCAAGAAACAAGCGGTTGTTAACAGGATGCCGTGACAGCAGCTGCCTGGAATTCAAGAAACGCAAATAGTTCATGCAGGCTCGTGGGTTTACCTGTTTACTCAGCCTAGAAATTTGCGCCTTCCAGTGCAAATGGTAGCGTATGCGTCCCGCTACAGAAAAACTTATCAAATCGTAACACCACTTCTGTAACCAATGAACCGTTACACTCAAATCCTGATTTTGCAGAACTTGAGACAACGCCATCGGATCAAAGCGTTCAGGCTCGCCGATAGCTCCAATAAACTGCTGATATTCTTCAATTTCACCTTGTAACGAAAGCGCGTATAGCGGTGAATAGCCCGATAGCGCCAGCAACATATGGGCATGTTGAGGATCCTGCAATTTTTGCGATTCACCAGGTTTTCCAAATTCAGGTGGCATGAAACACCGCTGCATCATCCATCGTACCGCCTCTTCCGCTTCAGGAACCGGCATAGTAACTTGCTGACAGCGGCTTCGAATTGTCGGTAACACATGCTGGAATTGATGCGCAACTAAAATAAACAGTGTTTGTTCAGGAGGCTCCTCAAGTTTCTTCAATAAAGCACTGGCTGCAGCATTATTCATGGCTTCTGCAGGGTAAATGAGCACGATCTTATAACCTTCCTGATGCCCCGTGAGAAAAACAAAATCATCTAATCCGCGAATCTGGTCAATACTTATCTGTTGTCCCAATCGGCTTTTTGCAGGCTTATTATTTACCGGACGTTCTTTATTATGGCTTGCCAAGCTATCAGACTTTGAGTGATTAATCCTTTTTATCTGAGTGTTGCACGTCTCAGCCATTGATTCGGGTGTAATCATTGTAAAATTGGGGTGCGTTTGGCACACAAACCAGTGACAACTAGCACATTGACCGCAGGCAAAATGTCCTGTATTCGGTTTGATGCATAACAATGATTGCGCTAATAAACGCGCAAAACTCAACTTCCCGGTGCCTTTTCGGCCTTTAAGCAACAGTGCGTGGCAACGTAAATTCTGTTTTTGCATGAGCGTTGCCCAGATTTCCCGCTGCCAGATCAGTATTGTTTCCATCGTTAAGTACGTTTCAGTAATAACTCGAGAATACCAGCAACTTCCTGCTTAACACTATTTTCGGTTTGCCGGGCATCAATTACATGTATTCTTTTGGGATACTGTTTTGCACGTTCAAGATAGCCATCGCGCACACGCTGAAAAAAAACCTGTTGCTCCTGCTCAAAACGGTCCGGCGCTCTCGAAATATTAACACGCTGCCGACCAAGTTCAACTGGTACGTCAAAGTACAACGTTAAATCGGGCTGCAAATCGTTCTGAACCCATTGTTCAAGTAACGCTAATTTTCCCGAAGACAGTCCTCTACCACTACCCTGGTAAGCAAAACTCGCATCGGTGAAACGGTCGGATATTACCCAGGAACCTTTATGCAAGGCCGGTATAATCACTTTATCGAGATGCTCTCGTCTTGCCGCAAACATGAGTAATGCCTCGGTTTCCGGGTGCATCACACTCGCCTGATCAAGTAATAATGCTCGCAACCGCTCGCCCAGTACCGTACCGCCCGGTTCCCGGGTCACAACCACAGTTAACCCATTTTGCCGCAACAATGTGACAAGATGTTCCAGCTGGGTCGATTTACCCGCGCCATCAACACCTTCAAGCGTAATAAATTTACCGCAAACCATAATCAAAGCAGTAGAGCGTATTGAAAGTTATCAGGTATGATTCGATGTAGCTTCAGCAAATCATACACGGACAGATTCATTCTTTTCATGAAAATTGATGCAAACGGTCATTTATTCCACCATGATGGTGTGCAATTTATCAATTCACCCAATTACGACAACCGTCCGTCCGGAACTGAAATCACTTTATTGGTAATTCATAATATCAGTTTGCCACCAGGTGAATTTGGCGGCAACGGCATCATTGAACTGTTTACCAATACACTTGATCCCAAAGCCCATCCTTATTACGAAGCGATTGCGGCATTCAATGTATCCAGCCATTTTTTGATACGTCGCAACGGAACTATCATTCAATTTGTGTCCTGCCGTCACCGTGCATGGCATGCCGGCACGTCAACCTGGCAGGGCAAAAATGCTTGCAATAACTTTTCTGTCGGTATTGAACTGGAAGGTTCTGACTCGGTACCGTTTTCCAAAAAACAATATTCCGTGCTCGCCTCACTCACCCGTTGTTTGTGCAAGCATTACCCGATTCGGTCGATTGTTGGACATGAAACTATCGCCCCTGATCGTAAAACGGATCCCGGGCCTTATTTTGACTGGCAAAATTACAGAAACTTACTTATCCCCGATACAAATAATCATATCAGTATTGAAAAACACAGCAATAAGTTTTATATTGAAATAAGTTAAATAACAAGGCAGAATAAATCCTGACAGTCCGTGAAGTCAATACAGTAGAAGCAAAAATAAATAATAAAAGCAAAAATGACAAAAAAGAGCAGCGTTCTGTTTTCAGATACCGTACCGATGGTATACCGTTTTTTTTAATATAACAAAGGAGTTTTTTCATGGCGAATTCAAATAATGCGCTTTCGATAGTGGGGCTCTTGGTACTCGTCGCATTAATTGCGGTTGAGTTTATGGGAATAGGGGGAGATGATGAAGCGGCAGTTGAATCTGCAGCAGCAACCAGTCCTGCGCCAGCCCAATCTCTTCAAGATGCCGGCCAAATTGCAATGGACAAAGTTGAGCAAGCAACAGATTCAGTAACTGAATATGCTTCAGACCTGATTGTAGATATGGACAATGCGGCTGACAATGCCGCTGCAGAAGTTCGATCACATGCTGAAGAAATGATGCATGAAACCGAAACAGCATACGATGACATCACAACGTCTATCGAAACAGAAATGTCTCAAATGACTGATACTATTGAAACCACCACAGAAGAACAAACTGCGATGATTCAAGAAGAAGTATCGGAAGTTCAGCAATCACTCACAGATCCTGCTATCGAACAACATCTGGGTGCTGCTGAGAAAGCGCTCAACGAATTGCGGATGATGACACCACCCGGCGACAACGCTTATGAACACTATCAGGCTGTGCTTGCAATTGACCCTAATAACAGCGCGGCACAAGCTGGTATACAAAAAATGGTTGATAAGTATGTTGGCTTAGCCAAAAACGCAATAGCCAGCGGCAATACCAGTAAAGCCCGGGTTTTTGTACAACGGGCTGAAACATTATCGCCAAATTCCCCTGAACTCGCGGGATTACGCAGCATGCTGCAGTAATTGACAAACCCAATAAACACCGGCACAAATAGCATCCATGCCCTGATAATTATCCTGCGGTTCCAGATGATAGTTTTTTCTTCAGCATTGCGCTTACTTGTGCCGGATTAGCTTTGCCTTGAGTAGCCTTCATTACCCTGCCAACCAGAGCATTAAATGCCTTTTCCTTTCCATTACGATAATCTGTTATAAGCTGTTGATTTTCAGCCAGAACCGCGTCAATTTGTTGCTCGATCGCTCCATCATCTGAAATCTGCTTCAACCCTTTTCCATCGATTATCGCGTCGATATTCTGTTCCATTTCATCCGACCAAAGACTGTCAAAAACAACCTTTGCGGCCTTGCTGGATATTGTTCCGTCATTGATCTTCGCAAGCAACTCCACCAGCTTTTCAGGTGTAACCGGACATGAAGTAATAGCCATGTCGGCCTTATTTAGACGCGCACTGATTTCTCCCATTATCCAATTCGCACATTGCTTCGCATGTGCGGGCAACAATTTGACTGTTGCCTCAAAATAATCAGCTATTTCCCTCGAACCAGTCAATATCGATGCATCATACGCAGACAAACCAAACTCAGCGGCATATCGCTCACGCTTTACGTGCGGCAATTCCGGCAGCGTTTTCTTAAGTTGCGTCATCCAGGCCGAGTCAATTTCAACGGGCAACAAATCCGGGTCGGGGAAATACCGGTAATCATTGGCATCTTCCTTACTCCGCATAACGCGCGTTTCATGCTTATCGGCATCGTAAAGCCTGGTTTCCTGGCGTATAACACCGCCATCTTCAAGAATATCTATTTGCCGTTCAATTTCAAAATCAATCGCTTTTTCTAAAAAACGGAATGAATTGAGATTTTTAATTTCACAACGTGTCCCTAACGTTTCGCTGCCACTTGGACGAATCGACACGTTAGCGTCACAACGGAAAGAACCTTCCTGCATATTCCCATCACAGATACCGATCCAACGCACCAGTGCATGCAGTGTTTTTGCATAAGCTACGGCTTCTGTACTGCTGCGTAAATCCGGCTCTGATACAATTTCCAACAATGGCGTGCCTGCGCGATTCAGATCAATACCACTCATACCGTGAAAATCTTCGTGCAACGATTTTCCAGCATCTTCCTCCAAATGCGCACGCGTCAAACGAATATTTTTATCCACCCCCTCCGACTGAATTTGAATATCTCCCCCCTCTACGATCGGCAATTCATATTGACTAATTTGGTAACCCTTTGGCAAATCGGGATAGAAATAGTTTTTACGCGCGAAGATAGACGGGGAATTGATCTTCGCACCAATTGCAAGGCCAAACTTTATTGCACGCTCGACAGCACCGCGATTCAATACGGGTAATACTCCGGGCAGTGCCAAATCAACAATACTTGCTTGAGCATTTGCCTTTGCACCATAGGCAGTCGAGGCACCTGAGAAAATTTTGGATTGCGTTGACAATTGAGCGTGCACCTCAAGACCGATAACAACTTCCCACTGCATATTTAGTTTCCAATTCGATGAAATTGATAAGAATAGAATAATACTGTATTTATAAATTTGGCATTTTCTGATGCCAGTCCGTCGCCTGCTGATATTGGTGCGCGACATTCAGCATCAGCGATTCGGAAAAATAGTTACCGATAATATGCAACCCCACCGGCCTGCTTTTCTCACCAAAACCTACTGGAATCGACATACCGGGTAATCCCGCTAAACTAGCCGCACTCGTATAAATGTCCGATAAATACATTTGCACGGGGTCACTGCTTTTTTCACCGATATCAAATGCCACCGTCGGTGCGGTCGGTCCCATAATGACATCACACTGCGTAAACGCCTGCTTAAAATCTTGTGCAATCAAACGGCGCACTTTCTGCGCTTGCAGGTAATAAGCATCATAATAGCCATGAGACAATACATATGTACCGATCAAGATACGGCGCTTTACTTCGGCACCAAACCCCTCCGCACGTGTTTTCCGATACATTTCTTCAAGATTTCGATACGACTCGGCACGGTAACCATATCTCACACCGTCAAAACGCGACAAATTGCTGGATGCTTCCGCGGGTGCCAACACATAATAAACGGGAATTGATAACGGAGAATTCGGTAATGACACCTCAATTGTTTCAGCTCCAAGCTTGCGGTATTCCTCCAACGCCTTGTCAACCGCCCTTTCTACATCACCGTTCATCCCTTCAGCAAAATATTCTTTCGGCAAACCAATGCGCAAACCCGACAGCGGCGTTTCCAAATCACGCGCATAATCCTCCGCCTCACACTGCAAGCTGGTAGAATCTCGCGCATCAAAGCCAACCATAACATTCAACATTAACGCCAAATCTTCAGCAGATTTAGCCATCGGGCCACCTTGATCGAGGCTCGACGCAAAAGCTATCATCCCATACCGGGATACCGTACCATAAGTGGGTTTGATGCCGGAAATACCGCATAAAGCAGCGGGTTGGCGTATAGAACCACCGGTATCGGTTCCTGTCGCAACAGGCGCCATCCGTGCTGCAACCGCACAAGCCGAACCGCCAGAGCTCCCCCCCGGAACCGCATGACTATCCCAGGGATTTTTCACCGGTCCGTAGAATGATGTTTCATTACTCGAACCCATGGCAAATTCATCCATGTTGGTTTTACCAATATTGACTGCACCGACCGCTTTAAATCTTTCAATAACCCCCGCATCATATGGCGAAACGAAATTTGACAGCATTTTTGAACCGCATGTTGTTAACCATCCCTCAGTACAAAAAATATCTTTCTGTGCGACCGGGATTCCGGTCAACGGTGTAGCCGTACCGGCAGTTATCTTTTGGTCTGCAACACGCGCCTGTTCTAGCGACCGCTCTTCATCAACAGTGATAAATGCATTTAATTGTGAATTAAGTTTATTTATACGAGACAAAAACTCTTTCGTTAATTCAACGCTCGAAATCTCTTTATTTTCAAGTCTCTGAGATAGTTGCTTAAGACTGTCGTTTAACATGTTATTATTAATCTAGATAGATACAAATAAGTGAATAAAATATGCGATGATAGTATTTGTGCAGGCTAAAAAATTACACAATGGATAGTAGCGCATCGATAATCATAGTTTTTGCCGCAACATCGTAATGCTATTTTCAACCGTCAGATACCGGCTTTAAGTGGTTGCTATGGGATTTAGATCTGATTTTTCAGGTAATATGAACAAGGTTTTTGGGGTACTGACCAATATTTTATTCAATGACTTTCGGTACAAGATAAAGATCGTTTTCGACATGCGGTGCTACGGATTGATACAATTCATGCTGATCCGATTCAATAACCTGATCCTCGCGCAACCGTTGTATTACATCTTGCGCATGAGACATCGGCTCAACTTGGAATGTATCAACTGCTTGCATCGTTTCAATTAATTTAAAAATATCTGACAACTGATTCAATGCAGAATTAACATCATCTTCGCTGACCTCGATATGGGCAAGGTTTGCAATCTGTTTTACATCATCAATCGATAGGGTCATATAGCGTGTAAATCTTATATTTAAAGAAGTAATAGGGTATCATGACGCCGTTGATTTGGCGCACCAATTTTTTCTTGTTTTAATATTATATGTCCTTCTTCATTCACCAATAACGGATATTGCCACCATGTTAAATTTTCTAAGCAATAATTTTCTGGGCAGCTATTTTTCAACAGATATGGCGATTGATCTTGGCACAGCCAATACACTGATTTATGTCCGCGATCAGGGTGTCGTACTGGATGAACCATCGGTAGTTGCAATTCGAGAAGAGAGTGGCACTTCCGGAAAAAGAATGATTCAGCAGGTCGGCCTGGCAGCAAAACAAATGCTCGGTCGCACACCGGGAAATATCACGGCTATTCGTCCCATGAAAGACGGCGTGATTGCCGACTTTACAGTTACCGAGCAAATGCTCAAAATGTTTATCAAAAAGGTTAATCCACCGCGTCTGTTTTCCGCTAATCCACGTATTGTCATCTGCGTGCCTTATGGTTCCACTCAGGTTGAACGGCGTGCAATCCGCGAAGCTGCATACGGTGCTGGCGCTCGCAAAGTGGAGCTCATTGAAGAACCTATGGCTGCAGCGCTGGGCGCAGATCTTCCTGTAGAATCGCCAACCGGTTCCATGGTAGTGGATATTGGCGGCGGCACAACTGAAGTGGGTATTATTTCACTTGGCGGTATTGTTTATTCAAACTCTGTGCGTGTTGGCGGTGACAAATTTGATGAAGCCATCATCAACTACATACGCCGGAATTACGGTATGTTGATTGGAGAAGTAACAGCAGAATTCATTAAAAAGGAAATAGGATCGGCATTTCCTGGTTCTGAAGTTCGCGAAATTGAGGTTAAAGGACGTAATCTGGCAGAAGGCATTCCGCGCAGTTTTACCATTTCCAGCAACGAAATTCTGGAAGCACTGAACGAGCCACTGAACAATATCGCCAGCGCCGTCAAAACAGCATTGGAACACACGCCTCCCGAACTGGGTGGGGACATTGCCGAGAAAGGCATGGTAATGACCGGTGGCGGCGCTTTATTAAGAGATATTGATCGACTACTGATGGAAGAAACAGGCTTATCAGTCATCGTTGCCGACGATCCGCTTTCCTGCGTTGCAAGAGGGGCAGGTATTGCGCTTGAGAATATGGACCAATCAATCGGTGTCTTTGCCAGTGACTAAGGCTTATCTCTAATGACAATACTCATATTCTCCCGTACTGCTTTTAACATGGAGCAATTAAACCGGCACACGTGTCAATTAACCAGCGACCGAATATAAAACTGAATTTTCAATACTGAATCATGGATTCAACTCCACAGTTTTTTAGACACGAACCTGGTCCGCTAGCACGACTGGTTTTATTAACAATGTTATCGTGCTTACTTATGGTTGGGGACTCTCACTTTAAAGCCATGACAGAGTTACGGCAGGTCATTGCTTTAATCATATATCCATTGCAGAAAGTTGCTCTGCTACCCTCCATCACGCATGGTGCAATAAAAACATATATCGACAATTTTCATGTGATTGAGGAAAATACCTACCTTAGAGAGCGCCATCTTCGAGACGGCGAAGAATTGCTACGTTTAGATGCTTTGAAAGCTGAAAACGAACATTTACGCAAACTGCTCGGTGCAGTCAAGACTATTGAAACCAAAACGCCGGCAAAAGCGGTAATGGCTGAAATTCTCTACACACCTCGTGACCCCTTCAGTCACAAAATCACCGTAGATAAAGGGAGTTATCATGATATTCAGGTGGGGCAAATTGTTATTGATTATAAAGGTATTATTGGACAGATTACGCATGCATATCCTCTGGTATCAGAAGTGACGTTGATTACTGACAAAGACCATTCTGTACCTATACAAATCGTACGCAACAATATTCGCACAGTTATTTCCGGCACCGGTAAAAACAATGAAATTGAGTTGCGTTATTTATCTGTAAATACAGATATCCAGGTAGGCGATTTACTTGCCACATCCGGAATTGGCGGTGTTTATCCACGTGGATTACCCGTAGCAGTCGTTACTGAAATCAAACGCCATCCATCAGACAATTTTGCGCAAGTGACTGGCATGCCAGTCGCAGGCGTAGACCGCAACCGCCAAGTGTTGATTCTATCACTCACTCCAGCTTTGCCTGCCTCATCGGAAAAACACACCGGGGAACCCAGTCTTGAGTCTGAAAATAATTGATGAATCCAAAATCAACCAAAACAAGTATGTCAGTAAAGACATGCTGGCGCCGGCTCAATCATGGTACGTTTTTATCAGTTTTGTTATTGCACTGATATTAAACTTTGTCCCGCTTCAGTCTTTTGCACTGGTAATGCGTCCAGACTTCGTCGCACTGATTATTCTATACTGGAGTATTAACCAACCACAGCAATTTGGCATGAGTATTGCCTTCTGCATGGGTTTAATGATGGATGTCGACCATGCCAGCATTTTGGGCCATCACGCATTAGTTTACTGTGTAATCATATCCATTGCGTCCGTTTCTCGCAGGCGAATAAAAATTTTCGGTTTGGTACAACAAATACCGCAGATTTTTATAATACTCATCATTGCGCAAGGATTATTTGCGCTTATTGCACTCATCAATGGCGCAATTATGCCGGACTGGCAATTTTTCCTCGGATCGCTAAGCGGTGCTATTTTATGGCCTTTTATAGCTTTTTTACTGAGTTACCCTCTTAAATTTGGTTCCGATGCCGACGTTCTTTAAGCCTCCCGTAGAACTTAGAAACCACCCCCACGAACTACGTAAATTCCGCCTACGTCTGGCAATCAGCATTGGACTCATGTTACTGCTGTTCCTTGTTCTCTTTGCACGGTTTTATCATTTACAAGTCACTCAAAGCGAACACTTTCATACACTGGCCGAAGCAAATCGTATTTCCATCGCTCCACTTATACCGAATCGCGGCCTGATTCTCGATCGCAATGGGAAGATTCTTGCGCAGAACTACTCGACATATACCCTGGAAATCGTACCTAACAAAATCGCTGATCTTGATCAGACACTTAACACTATAGCAGATTATATTGAAATCACTCCCAATGATTTAGAACAGTTTAGAAAGCTCCTGCGTGAAAATAGACGATTCAAACATCTGCCTATCCGTAACCGCCTAACCGATGAAGAAGTCGCGCGTTTTGCTGCCAATCGATATCGTTTCCCAGGAGTTGAGCTGCAAGCGCGTATTCTACGTTACTATCCCTACTCCGAATTGGCATCCCATGTCGTAGGCTATATCAGCCGCATCAGCGATAAAGATCTGGAACAACTTGAAGCCTCAGAAGAACTCGATAATTATCGAGGATCGCATTTTATAGGACGAATCGGCATTGAACAAAGCTATGAAAAAGAATTGCACGGCATTACAGGTTTTGATGAAGTAGAAACTGACGCAGCGGGGCGATCAATACGCGTCCTGTCACGAACCCCTCCGGTTTCCGGCAATAATTTGGTACTCACACTGGATATCGATTTACAACATGTGGCATATAACGCATTCGGAGACCAAAACGGTGCGTTAGTGGCTATTGACCCCAATAATGGTGAAATATTAGCTTTTATCAGTAAGCCAGGGTTCGACGCTAATTTATTTGTTGGTGGCATTGATCACAAAAACTGGAAGCGCCTTAATGAATCAATCGACAATCCATTAAACAATCGCGCATTACGTGGCGTCTATCCACCCGGCTCCACTTTCAAACCATTTATGGCACTTGCCGCACTAGAACTCGGCCTCCGGTCACCTGGATATGCTATTAGCGACATCGGTTATTTTAGCCTTCCTGGTACTAAACGCCGTTATCGTGACTGGAAAGTCGGCGGGCATGGCAGAGTCGATTTGCGTAAATCGCTGGTCGTTTCCTGTGATACTTATTACTACAGTCTCGCTCATGATATGGGTATCGACCGTATATACAGCTTTATCCAACAGTTTGGACTCGGAAAAAAAACAGGTATTGATATCCATGGTGAGGCTGAGGGACTCTTACCGTCAAAGGAATGGAAAATGCGCAGACATAATCAGCGCTGGTACGCGGGTGATACAATCTCAGTGGGCATTGGTCAGGGTTACGTACTTACAACTCCGCTACAACTGGCTTTTTCTACTGGAATCATTGCTAACAACGGAACAGCTTATCAACCGCATTTTGTTAAACAAATCATCAACAATCAAACTGAAATTACGCGTGATATTCCACCTAATAAACTGTATACAATAGAACACCAACCTCAGAATATGGAATTGGTGCATCAAGCACTCATCGAAGTCACTCAACCGGGCGGCACCGCTGCCAGAGCTGCAGCCGGCTCAGAATATCAGTTTGCTGGAAAAACCGGAACATCGCAGGTAATCGGAATCAAACAAAACGAACGCTATAAAGAGGAGCTTATTGCTAAACAGCACCGAGATCATGCTGTTTTTATTGCTTACGCACCTGCAGAACAGCCTACAATTGCATTAGCGGTTCTAGTCGAAAATGGGGGCAGTGGTGGCGCAACCGCTGCTCCAATTGCCCGACAGGTTCTGGATTATTTTTTGCTCGGAAAATTGCCAAAAATAGAAACAGAGGAAACAGAGGAAACGGCTGAAACAATAGAACATTCTGAGCACACGCATCAACATTAATGACTATGTAACATGGCAAGCCTATCCGATTCAAAGTTAACCATGCCAAGAAACAGATTCAGAAAGATCTGGTATTATCTGGCACGCTATATTGACTTCATTCTTCTAACGGGCATATTGCTCCTGATGATTGTCGGGCTTGTAATACTGTACAGTGCCACAAGCGGTGACATCGGCAAAGTCAGCAAACAAACTGCACACATGTTTATTGCATTAACTGTTATGTGGCTGGTTGCCAACGTCCCACTACAACAAATCATGCGGCTTGCATTACCACTTTATCTGCTTGGATTCACATTACTGGTTGGCGTTGCCTTGTTTGGAGAAATTAATAATGGCGCACGTCGCTGGCTTGATATTGGAATTACCCGCATTCAACCTTCAGAAATTATGAAAATTGCAATACCGCTCATGATGGCTTGGTATTTCGACAAACATGAAATCACGTTACGCCTGAGAGATTTTTTAGGCGCAACTGTGATCTTATTATTACCCGTAGCTTTAATCTTGCGCCAGCCAGACCTTGGAACGGCGCTCCTTATCTCTGCCAGCGGATTTTATGTGCTCTTTTTGGCCGGTTTATCATGGCACGTGATCGGCGGTTTATGCATTGCCGCGATTGGAAGCGTACCGATTCTTTGGTCATTCTTACACGGTTATCAACGTCAACGCATTTTAACTATGTTGGATCCTTCACAAGACGCCCTGGGTGCAGGCTATCATACCATTCAATCATCCATTGCCATTGGATCAGGGGGCATTTCCGGAAAGGGATGGCAAAATGGAACACAAACTCAGCTTGATTTCTTACCAGAACAAAGCACCGACTTTATCTTCGCTGTTTTCTCAGAAGAATTTGGATTGATCGGTAATTCCCTATTACTCTTGCTTTATCTATTTGTGATTGGACGCTGTGTTGTAATCACCGCAAGTGCACCCACGCAATTTACACGATTAATCGCCGGCTCAATTACTTTGACATTCTGCACGTATATATTTGTTAACATGGGAATGGTAAGCGGCATTCTACCGGTAGTAGGTGTGCCGTTGCCTTTAATCAGTTACGGCGGAACAGCTCTGGTTACTATGTTACTTGGTTTTGGTATTTTAATGAGTATACAAAAACATCCCAAACTCGTAAAAACATGAAAAATAAATCAATGTTTCAATATTGTTATGATCGTTTTACCCTATCATCAACGCCCCTTTTTAAATTCATTCTTTCGATCACTTTTTTGTCAATTTTCGGCTGTGCCAATACGGTCAAACCCGTACCATCCGTCGTCACTGAATCGATCGACCCTGAACCGTTTGAGGTCATTGAATCGGTCGAACTTAAATCGGCAAATTCAAGCAAACCAAGAAAAAATACCAAACAGCACAGCGTCGGTGGCGGCTATTATTTAGATGATGGGCCTGGCGATAACCCACCGAACAACCTTCATTTAATTCCAAATGCTATACCCAAACTGGAACCATTACGCAAAGCAAATATGCATCCCTACAAGGTTATGGGTAAAACATTTGAGCCTATGACAATGCTCGAACCGTATAAGGAAAGTGGCACAGCCTCATGGTATGGACGACGGTATCACGGTAACCCTACTGCATCCGGTGAAATTTACGATATGTATGCTATGACAGCAGCACATCCGACACTACCGCTGCCAAGTTATGCACGGGTTACCAGCGTTGATAGTGGCAAAACAGTGATTGTGCGTGTCAATGACCGCGGCCCGTTTCTGTCAGACCGCTTAATTGATCTATCTTACACGGCAGCCTATAAGCTAGATTTCATTGAAAATGGCAGTGGTGAAGTCATCATTGAATCGATACTGCCTGAAGAAATTAGTCAATTTAAATCGTTGCAGCCTGTATTCAACAACAGCGTGGATAAAACCTACGTGCAATTGGGTGCATTTGGCGCGGTTGTTAACGCTTATGAGTACCTTTCAGTTATTAATAAAAAACTACCTGAACTCAGTAGCACTATTGGCGTAGTAGAACAAAACGGTCTTTTTAAAATCTATGCGGGTCCCTATGATGACCACATTTCGGCGCAAGAAGCTGCCCATACTATTACCCAAAAACTGGACATCGATCCTTTAATCGTTACCGACTCGGGTGAATATCGTAACTTGATGTCACACTAAAGGTGTGTCTTCATCAATTATGTACATCTCTGTTTGCTTTTTGGGAAAAAGAATCAAAATTTTGTTCCGTAGGACATGTTAAAGCATATTCAAGGAACAAAAAGGCCGATAATTTTGCTCGTACAGAAATCACATAACTCATGACAACACCCCATAATAGACACAAAAAAAATCCCTACATCAGTAGGGATTAAAGGGCCTCGTCATAAAACCATTAACCGAAAATCAAATGACATCAATTAGACAATTAATACATCAATTGCGATAGGTACACCATCAAATTGATTCATAAGATCGTCATCACTGGGTAAAACTATAATACAATCTGACTAGCTCTAAAACTTAGAATAGGCACATAATATGTGCTTTTTTCTTTCATTGCGCTGTGGTATTAATCACTGTTATCCTCAAAAAAACTACAATTGACAAGGAATTGCATAGTATCAGATGTTTTTTCTGACATTCACATACAACATTGTGATTCTCAACACTTCTTAACTAATCATTCCTGTCTATTTCATATCATTACATAACCCAAATATTTTTATTCATGAACAACAGCGAATTATCCGATAGCACAATCCCGGAAGAGCGTAACTCACTGACAGAACCGATAACAACAATTCAAATTGATGATCGCCGCATCACTATACTCGGTACAGCGCATGTTTCAAAAATCAGTGCCGAAAAAGTTCGAGAATTGATTGCTTCAGGAACTTACGACGCTATAGCCATAGAATTATGTCCCAGCCGTCATAATGCCATTGTTAATCCAGATGCAATGGCGAAAATGGATTTGTTCCAGGTTATTAAAAATGGCCAGGCTAGTATGGTAGCAGCAAGTTTGGCCTTGGGAGCCTTTCAACAACGTATCGCAGAGCAGTTCGGTATAGAACCTGGCGCTGAAATGCGTGTTGCTATCAGAGATGCTCAAGATGCTCAATTACCCGTGGTACTGATTGACCGTGAAATTGGCATCACACTTAAACGTATTTATCATAATATCCCATGGTGGAAACGGATGGGCCTGCTCGGAGGATTAATTGGCAGTGTTATCAGCAAAGAGGAAGTCAGCGCTGCCGAAATTGAAAAACTCAAGGAGGGTGATGTCTTAGAAAGCACTTTCTCACAATTTGCGGAAGATGAAAAGGATTTATTCAAGCCACTGATTAGTGAGCGTGACAAATACATGTCAGCCCGCCTCATCAAGGAAAGCAAAGAAAATAATTACCGGCATATGCTCGCAGTCGTCGGTGCAGGTCATTTGAAAGGTATGCAGCACCAAATAACACAACAATGCATTCCCGACCCCGATACAATTATTACCGAACTCGATGCTCATCCCACTTCGGCAAACTGGTTTAAGTATTTACCTTGGATAATTGTATTGTTGATTTTGATTGGTTTTGTGATCGGATTTACTCGCAGTCCCGAAATCGGAACCGCCATGGTGCTCGACTGGGTTTTTATTAACGGCGGATTATCTGCACTCGGCGCAACCATTGCGTTTGCACATCCTCTGACAATAGTCACTGCTTTCTTTGCGGCCCCTTTAACCTCTTTAAATCCAACAATTGGCGCCGGTATGGTAGTTGCTGCCGCAGAAACCTACCTGCGTAAACCTAAAGTCGCAGATTTTAATTGCTTGCGTAGCGACGCAACCAGTCTAAAAGGATGGTGGAACAACCAAGTAACCCGAATTCTATTAATATTTATTCTATCCACAATGGGTTCAGCTATCGGTACATATGTTGCAGGTTTTCGTATATTTGAACGGCTGAGCGGCTAGGTTTCATGAAAACCCTGTTTGGTTTTTTTGAACGATTAATAGATCCTTTCCCACCCGAACATCCGACAGAACCGCCTCAGGGTGTTTATCAATTTTGTCGCCATTATACCCGGGGCATCGAGCCCTATCTTGTTTTACTGGCGTTCTTGACGACTGGTTTAGCCGTCAGCGAAGCAATGCTATACGGTATTCTGGGACAAATGGTCGACTGGTTAGCAGAAAAAAACACGCAGCAGTTTTTTGAAACTGAATGGCCACGCTTATTGACCACATCAATTTTCATTCTGATATTTATACCGACAATTGTATTGTTGCACTCTCTCGTAATCCATCAGACACTCATGGGAAATTTCCCAATGCGGGTCCGCTGGCTAGCACATCGCTATTTGCTCAATCAAAGCTATGCTTTTTTTCAACACGAATTTAGCGGTCGTATTGCAGCCAAAGTCATGCAAACCGCACTTGCTGTACGCGAGACTGTTCTGAAGCTGCTGGATGTCATGCTTTTCGTTTCAGTCTACCTGGCGACTACGGTGCTGCTCATCGCTGATGCGGATCCACGCCTATGCGCCCCACTTTTGGTCTGGCTTGTTGCTTATGTCGGCATCCTGTCGCATTTTGTTCCGCAACTCAAATCCATTTCGACTTTACAGGCTGATGCACGCTCTTTGATGACCGGGCGTATTGTTGACAGTTATACCAATATCACCACACTAAAGCTGTTTTCCCACAGCAAGCGTGAATCTGCGTACGCAAAAGCTGGTATGCAAGAATTTATTGCGACAGTACACCCGCAGATGCGCCTTGCGACCTGGCTTAATTTTGCTGTCTGGATAATCAACATGCTGCTCATGTTTTCAACCTGTGCATTAGGCATTTACCTATGGCTTAATCAGGCCATCGGGCCGGGAGCGATTGCAATCGTAATGGGCCTAGCAATTCGCCTAACGGGCATGTCGCACTGGATTATGTGGGAAGTCAATAATCTGTTTGAAAACATCGGAACGGTACAGGACGGCATTAATACGCTGTCAAACCCACAAACCGTGACAGACAAGTCTGCCGCGTCCATCTTGAACGTCACAAACGGCACCATTCAATTTGATCATGTTGGCTTCTCATACCATAACCGGCAACCAGAGACCGATTCAACTACGCACCACTCCACTAATCCGCATATCTTCAATGACCTAAATTTATGTATTGAACATGGTGAGAAAGTTGGCATTGTGGGCCGTTCCGGAGCCGGAAAATCAACATTTGTAAGCTTATTGTTACGCTTTTATGACCCTCAAGAGGGTACGATTTCCATCGATGGGCAAAATATTCTCGAGGTCAGCCAGGAAAGTTTGAGAAACAATATTGCCATGGTAACCCAAGACACATCCTTATTGCATCGTTCAGTACGCGACAACATTTTATTTGGGAAACCGGATGCTACAGAGGCGCAAATGGTTGCCGCAGCGCAACAAGCACAGGCACACGAATTCATCATGACATTGCAAGACATTAAGGGCCGCCGCGGTTATGATGCCCATGTCGGCGAACGTGGCGTTACATTGTCAGGGGGACAACGGCAACGCATTGCAATCGCGCGCGTATTGTTGAAAGATGCCCCCATCCTGGTACTTGATGAAGCAACATCGGCATTGGATTCAGAAGTTGAGGCCAGTATTCAACAAAATCTTTATCAGTTAATGCAAGGCAAAACAGTAATCGCCATCGCACACCGCTTATCAACGATAGCTGCTATGGACAGGTTGATTGTTTTAGATAATGGACGGATCGTCGAACAAGGCACACATGCCGTGCTGATTGCCAACAATCAATTATATGGCCAACTCTGGAATCATCAATCTGGCGGCTTTTTGGGTTTTGAATAAACAGGGCAAAATTATTCTAGCCGTTAAAGATGCACTTATTTTGATGTAAACCAGATATCTCCATACCAGGCCTTGGCCACACGGCCTGTATTATCGGTATCTGTCATAATTGCAACAGCATTGACATGACCCGGTTCTTCTCCGAATAACCGTTTGTAATCCACGTACACATCACGGCGTTCTTTTTTCCAGACGCCGACATCTGCAGAACCGGATTCTACAACGATCATCCCAGCATTTTCAGTATACGCATTAAGCCAGCTCTCATCTACCGGCCACTGATTAGACCAGATGTAGTTAATAGCCCGTGTTTGCCAGAATCTCACACCTCCTGAGAAAACAACATAAATACGTGCTGGATAGTCATCGCCGGCCCTGGTACGCTCATCATTGCCAGTCAATATATTCGCAATTTTCCATTCCCAGTTTAGAATAGGAGTTCTGCTTAAATCGATATCAGTTATACGATATAATCCAGACGCTGTGGCATGACTGTCCGCACGTAATGCAATTTGGCCATCCTGGCGCTCAAAAACATAACGCGTCTTACCAGAAAAGACCTTAGACAACCAGCCGCTTAAGTCGCCATTCGAGAAATTTGCAATATCAATACGATCATTGGCTGCCCATGATATAAAAGGCAAGCACACAATCATCCAGCCCCAACACAGTATATACTTTATTTTTATTGCGACCATTTACTATAATCAGCCAACACACGAAACGTGCTATGAGCTCCAGCCTTTTTCGTGATGCAGAGATAAAGACAGGAACGACATCTTACTTTTACTGTTCAATACCAGAAATTACGCTATATGTTCCTTGAGAAAATTTATCATAACCAAAGGCGATCGCTGAATAAACAAGCTATTGTAGATTAACATTACTACCTGACAATGATGATAACAAATGAAAATAATATGATTCCCAACAAAATTCAAAGTCGTGCTCACGAATTTTTTGCAGGCGAACTCGTATTTCTTCACACAGACATTTTGAAATTTGCAACATTAATCTCTGAACAAATCCTTGATGTACTGGAATCATTTCAGCCCAAGAATGAAAATAGTTTTCAACGCATTATTACAAGAAAATCTCAGATTGACCTATCGGAAAGAAAAATTGTCAACACTATTTCCGAGATATTATCAAAACAACCCAAAGCTCAAGAACTGCGAATTGTTGCGGGTTTCTCGAAAGCCATGTCCGACCTCAAACGCCTCTGTGAAGAAGCCACGCAAATGACATGTTTCTCAGTCAAAATTAAAAAGCACGATCATAACCATTTGAACACCGAGATGTTACGAGAAATTCACATCATTGGGAATTATGCTTACAAAACACTCCAAAGTGCAATTGAAAGTTTAGACACATTTGATCTACATAATACGAGAAAGATATTGATGCACACCGACCTTGATAACGAATGTTATGCAAGCTTACGAAGACTGACATCCCATGTACTGGAAGATACATTAAAAATAAACAACGTAATCAATATAATCTTGGTCCAGAAATCACTGGAAGCTATTAATACCTATGCGCAGAATCTTGCCGAAGATATACTATATATAGCCAAATGTAAGGATATCTGGTACAATATAGCACATTGATAATTTCTTTATATTTGAACATGGCGTAATTACCATTGCACCATGTTGACAAATATCAAACGCTAAGCACAAGTTGTTTATTGCCTTAAAAGCCGTTTATACGGATCTTATTCGTGTAGTTTTTACACGCAACATAAAATTAAAACAGTTTCATGTACATACTTGTCAATAAAATGTCATATGAATATGCAAAAATATAATTAATGGTGTTCAGATATAAGTGATTCTCAATAGAGGCAACGAGCTTCAAATACATAAAAGTATGTATTGAAATTTTCAATAAAATGATTGATTGATAACGAAAAGGAGTTAGAGCAATGAACATTTCGTCAGAAAAAAACACGTCCGAAGCGTATCGTCAATACCCTATTCAAGAGGATGATGATCAAGCAGTAGTCTTTATCCTATCAAGAGACGGCACAATCATCGATACCAATCAAAATGGTACTCAATTACTAAATCATTCTTCCCGCCAACAACTCGGCGCAGCGCAGCATCATATTTCCGAAGTATTGCCTAAATTAGGTGAAATTGATTTGTTGGAAAAAAATGAAGAACGGGTCAACCCCTATCTTCGCTTTCTTTCTCGCATTGGGCATAAATTTGAAATAAATGCCTTAAACGGAGAACAATATGATGGTGAACTCTATTTCAACGATATCAACCACTTTGGCGAACACCAAGTTCTTATCATGTGTAAAACAAACGACCAGCCGTCGCAGTTCAGAATGGTATAGTTTTTTACAAGCACTTTTCTAACTCAACCTCAACTGGGCATTAATTTGGCATACTCGAGCATTAACCATTTTATTCCAGCATGGTTAAAATGGATTTGCACGCGTGCATCGCTTCCGCTGCCTTCGCAATCAAGGATGATGCCTTCACCAAATTTGGCATGCATTACTGTCTGACCCACTTGCCATTCTCCAGCCATCGATGACGATTGACTAGATGTTGCTGGCTGCTTGACATGAGAAAAAGATTGGGCCGTCGAATTCAAGCTAAAATTTGTTTTAGTTTGATGAATGCCTATATCCGTAGATGTCTTGAGCCATTTCAGAAATTTCTCGGGAATTTCATCAAGAAAGCGGGACGTACTGTTATAGCGCGTTTGTCCGTGCAGCATACGACTTTGCGCAAGACTCAAATACAAACGACGCCGGGCACGTGTCATGGCAACATACATCAAACGCCGCTCTTCCTCAAGGCCATTAGCCGTGCTTAAGCTGTTTTCATGTGGGAACAGCCCCTCTTCCATTCCACTTAAAAATACCGTATGAAATTCCAGACCCTTAGCCGCATGTACCGTCATCAATTGCAATGCATCCTGGCCATTTTCCGCTTGGTGATCTCCCGCCTCAAGTGATGCGTGCGCAAGAAATGCAGTCAAACTATCTTCATCGGTTTCATGCACAAAGCTAATTGCCGCATTAACCAACTCGTGAAGATTCTCCAGCCTGTCTGCACCCTCTTTTTCCATCTTATAATGGGCCGCCAGTCCACTTTGCAACAACATACGCTCAACAATCTGCGGCAATGGCAAACTATCCCAGTTCTGGCGCATTGTTTGAATCAATTGCACAAACCCTGCCACCCCTTTCTTATTCTTTTTTTGGCCCGCAGTATCTACATTAGGTGCTGCACCCCCATCACATTTTTGTAAAGCAGCCGACCATAGGCTGATGCGATTCTCACGCGCCATATCCTGTAAATTTTCAAGGCTTCTCACACCGATTCCACGCGCTGGGAAATTGACGATACGCAATAGAGCGTTATCGTCATCTGGATTAGCAATCAGACGCAAATAAGCCAGCGCATGTTTAATTTCCATACGCTCAAAAAAACGCATACCGCCATATACACGATATGGAAGCGAGGCATTAAATAAACTATGTTCCAGAACCCGGGATTGGGCATTAGAGCGATATAGCAACGCAATCTCCGACAACGCTACGCCCTCTGCGTGTAATGATTTGATTTCGTCGACAATAAAACTTGCTTCGTCAAAATCACTTAGCGCGCGATAAATACGAACAGGCTCTCCCTGGCCCTCAGCTGTCCATAAATGTTTTCCCAATCGCTGAATATTATTCTCAATTAATGCATTCGCTGCATTCAATATATTACCGTGCGAACGATAATTTTGTTCCAGCTTGATTACTTTAGAAATACCGAAATCACGCTCAAAATCCTTCATATTCCCTGTATCTGCGCCGCGGAATGCGTAAATACTCTGGTCATCGTCTCCTACCGCAAAAACCGCTGCAGCAAACTCACTTCCCATACCTGCCAATAACCTGAGCCAGTTGTACTGCAACCGATTGGTGTCCTGAAATTCATCCACAAGAATATGGTCGAATCGCTCACGATAGTGATTGCGAAGCATTTCGTTATGACTCAGCAGCTCAAAACTGCGCAATAAAAGCTCTGCGAAATCGACAACACCATCCTGGTTACACTGTTGCTCATATGCCCTATAGAGTTCAAGCAAATTGCGGGAGAACGGGTCATCTACAATTACGTCAGCCGCGCGTTGGCCCGACTCTTTTGCATTATTGATAAACCACTGTACTTGGCGAGGCGGAAATTTTTTATCGTCTACTGACAGGTTTTTCTGAATTCGCTTGATCATTGCCAGTTGATCGGCAATATCAAAAATCTGAAATGTTTGCGGTAACCCTGCTTCCTGATAGTGCGCACGCAATAATCGATGACATAAACCATGGAACGTTCCGACCCACATTCCGCGCGTATTAATTGGCAGCATGGCATTGATACGCACCAGCATTTCCTTAGCGGCTTTATTGGTAAATGTCACTGCCAAGATATTGAAAGGACTGACTTGTCCTGATTGAATTAAATAGGCTATACGCGTAGTCAAAACCCGCGTTTTGCCGCTACCCGCTCCCGCCAAAATAAGTGCGGATTGGTGCGGTAAAGAAATTGCTTCCCGCTGTTGTGGATTTAAATCGGCGAATAAAGCTGAAGTCATTACAGCAAGCTTATATCAAGCCATTTAATATGGCTAAAGTTCCAATACAAGGTGTTCTTTTTCTAATAATAAATTTTAAAAACAAAAGAGCGATTAATTCTGAATCAGATCAAACCACCAATCTGATTCATAAATTAATCACAGTACGTAAGCAATTAAAATTATGTGTCTCTTTTAGCAACAATATCTAGTATCAGCGGCGTCAATATCAACTCAATAGCCATACCCATTTTTCCTCCCGGTACAACTATTGTGTTTCGACGGGACATAAATGAATCATGAATCATCGTCAGCAAGTTTGAGAAATCAACGCGATCAGGATATCTAAATCGAATCACCACCATGCTTTCATCCAGCGTAGGAATTTCTCTCGCAATAAACGGGTTGGATGTGTCCACTGTCGGCACACGCTGAAAATTGATATGCGTACGAGAAAATTGTGGCGTTATATAGTGCACGTAATCGTGCATCCGGCGTAAAATTGTATGCGTAACTGCTTCAGCTGAATAACCACGAGCATTGGTATCGCGAAAGATTTTTTGTATCCATTCCAAATTCACTATTGGTACCACACCGACTAGCAAATCAACATACTTGGAAACATCAGCTGTATCACTTTTCGCACCCCCATGCAGCCCCTCATAAAAAAGCAAATCGGAGCCAGGTTCGATAGATGCCCAAGGTGTAAAAGTGCCTGGTTTTTGATTCCAGGGTTCTGCTTCTTCCTCATTGTGCAAATATAAACGAGTCTGGCCGCTGCCATTTTCACCATATTCCCTAAACAGCGTTTCCAGCTTCTCAAATTCGTTTGCTTCTGGCCCAAAGTGGCTTATTGGGCGACCACCATCTTTTTCAGATTCAGCAACTGCTTTTTTCATAGCCTCACGATCGTAACGGTGAAAACTATCACCTTCAACCACTACCGCTTTTAATTTTTCTCGCCTAAAGATATGTTCAAAGCTTTTTTTAACTGTTGACGTCCCCGCGCCAGACGATCCGGTAACCGCGATAACCGGGTGTTTCTGCGACATATTAATAATCTCCTTAGAAATAAAATAAAAATTTACCGGTATCAGTAAAAACTATTGAAGGCAATTTTACTCTAATATACGTTCGCTTTCCGTACAATTTGGATTGACTGTATATTCATATTCAGTTTGCATTCAGGCTGAGCGCTCTAGAATTTAATGACATGGATGCTAGAAAACACCAGATAATGGTTGATAGCAATGCTTTCGTCACTTTCTATCCGCTACTATGAAACCGATCTAATATTATCTGCTTAACCTCAAAGAAATGAGGGCAACAATGAAAATACTCACAGGATTGTTATTACTTCTGACATTTATCTGCTTCTCAATTAGTGATTCAGTTTGGGCCCGCGGCGGTGGTCATGGCGGCAGTAGTTTCGGTAGAAGTGGAGGTGGTGGTGGCGGTATGAGCCGCGGCGGTGGTGGTCATTTCAGAGGGGGACGCAGCCACTTTGGTGGCGGTCATCATTTCAGAGGAGGCGGTCATCACCACCATCGTCACCGTCATCATCGATTTAATTTCGGACTCGGTTTTGGCGGATTTTATGGTCCGGGATATTATGGTTATCCCTATGGATACGGTTATTCCTACGGCTATCGCTATCCATATGGATATCGCAGACCTTACTACTACCCGAGTGCATACGCTTATCCGTCCGTTGCTCCCCCGGTGCGGCCAGTCTATATTGAAAGACAAGCCTCTGCATCCGGCCCAGGACAATCACGTACAAATTACTGGTACTACTGCCGCAATCCAGAGGGCTATTATCCTTACGTAAAACAATGCCCAGAAGGCTGGCTCAAAGTTGCTCCTCAACCGGCTTCCAAATCGCCCTAATTCAAAGACAATAATGGCAACCAGACGCTACAATTCACCGACATTACTTGCATTGCTGCCGCTCACGGCTTGCATGATGGCTGTGCCTCCAAGTCCGAGCGTTATGGTACTGCCAGGGCTTCCGCAGGTATCACACAGCAATATTTTGATAACAGCGACATTCAGAAAAGTTATTCAGGCCCTTACAACAACATGATTTCATCACCCGTACCGTATCGCAGTTATCGACCACCGCCTTATTAAATTGAAAATCTCATAGAAAATGTAGAGAGCACAAGCTCTCATGTGTATTTAACTAAAAATTTAGAGAACGAAAAAGTTTTTGGCTATTCTAATCTAATGAAAATCGATAAGTTTACCAAGCTATGTAATATGAATCGCTTAAAACAATTAAAACAATTTATTTTTGTCATTGTCGTATTCACACTCTCTGCCATCACATTAAGTCATTCGGCGACCTCACATGGTGGGCGTTTTAATCGGCTTAACTTTGACATCCATATCGGTTATCCGGGCTATTACGGATTCGGTTACCATGATCCTCTTTATTATTCGCCCGCATATTACCCACCACCGATGTTACCTATAGCACCAGTAGTCGTTGCGCCCCCAGCCCCGCCTGTCTATGTTCAGCAATATATCGAACAGCAGCAATCGGATGACTGGTACTATTGCCAAGAGCAAAACGGTTATTACCCGTATATCAGACAATGCCCGGGAGGTTGGCTACGTGTCGCTCCCCAGCCCACTTCAAAATAATCCAAATCATGAGGAGGCAAAATATGCTTAACTTACGACAGTTAATTATTCTATTGCCAATCACAGCACTTGCGGCCTGCTCGAGTCTGCCGACAGGGCCCAGTGTTATGGTTCTACCTGGGTCCAGCAAAAGCTTTGAACAGTTCCGCCTTGATGACTCTGAATGCAGACGTTATGCCTATGAACAAGTTGGTGGCGTCACGCCTAACAGTGCAGCAACTACCAGTGGTGCAACGAGTGCTGCAGTGGGAACTGGACTGGGAGCAGCAACTGGCGCCGCTATCGCTGGCGGCAAAGGCGCCGCCATTGGAGCAGGTACAGGACTTGCCGCCGGCGGCCTTGTTGGAGCAAATACTGCTTCACGCTCAGGCTATGAGAGTCAGTTTCGCTACGACATCAGTTATATACAATGTATGTACGCTCTGGGCCACCGCGTTCCCACAGCCGGAAAATTTACTAACGAGTTTCCTCCTTCAACCGGCCAAAAATCAATCCGAACTTTACCAGCGCAACCCGGATTTACCCCGCCACCTCCACCACCTGGAAATCCACCGCCACCTCCTCCAAGGTAATAAACCTTGGTTTATTTCTCACAATTTTATTAAACAGCCCAGTAACTTAAACAACAACAAGTAAGCTGTACTTTTGGAACCTTATTTTAGGCTAGAATATAACATTGTGATGGACTTCCGATTTAACAACAATGCAGGTTGTTTTATGACGGAAGTAATACGTTAGCTTTAACGTATTAACGCAAAATAAATAACAAGCTAATTTTCAGGGAGAGAAAATAAAAGTGAATCCAATCGTACCCGTCGTTATGGCTACTGGCGCCATTTTATTTTTTATTGGATTAGCAGTCTTAGTCGGACAGGGCTTTAAAAAAAACGCAACTATCAGATTTCTAGAAAAAGAATACAGGCTTGGGCGCTTTGTCACCGCCGCAACAGTCGCCGGCATCACGTTTATTATGGTTGCCGTATATATCCAAAAACTGTTTCCCACCGAGACTGCTCAAACAAAAATAGCACAACCCACCATATCCAGTAATTTAAAATATGAGCTTGAGGCCATTTTACCAAGCGATGAAAGCAACACAAAAATCACTAAAGCTATCAATCGTTTTCAAAAAGAGTACCATAATGCATTAGAAAATGATGACAAAAACACATCAGAACTATTGGTTCTCGAAATGGCATTTTTGATCAGAGCTGAACTGGAAAAACAAAACTATCCATCTCATCAAATTGGATCAGAGGTCGAGAGAATTATGATTTTTTTAAAACAAAAATCTGACTAGCTCATAGGCTGATTTTGCTCAAGAGACATCAAAAACAATTTGAATTATGATACTTTACGTCTCACCTCTTTCCAGGTGAGGTCATGCACTAATTAAACAAAACAGTTTGATTTTTATCCAACATAAAGGATTTGATTTGCTCATGAAAAAAACAATCAAAATTTTTATTTTTCTTAGCACAATATTTTGCCTGTCCAATGGAGTAATGGCCCATAATTATCCGACCAAAGTTGGTGAGAAACTTGGCAACGGCATTGCCAACGCAGTCACTGGTGTCGTAGAAATCCCTAAAACTATGATAGTAACGGGACATAGACACGGCGCTACCTACGGAATGACGGCCGGACTATTTACCGGAATTTTTCACGCTGTTGGCAGAAGCCTTACCGGCGCCTTGGATATTGCGACATTCTTAATACCTACTACACCCATCGCAAAACCGGCTTATATCTGGGACAATTTTGATCGGGAAACGACCTATAGCGCCTGGAAAATGCGTTAGCTGCCAACCGCGCTAATCATAAAGCCTAATAAGACAAAGAATCATTGCGCATAAATATACTTTCGGGTTACTTTATGCGTTTTATCTGGTCGGCTGTTTCCACTTCCATCGTAACAGTATTCTTAGTCGTCTAAATTCATCTGCCTCTATCCTATCAGGCAAAATAATAACGCTACGATGAAGCCTGCTATGAATGGGCTGCAGCATTAATACAGTCAAATAGGATGACACGAATGTCGATGCTAATATTGTACAGTCTATTATCCGCCCGTCTTTTGTTTCCAGTTCACAATTTAATTCATCAATTAATTTTAGCTGGACTACCGACCATGCGAAACCTAATAGCCCATCCCGCCCCAAATAAATTGTCAGGCTGAAGAAGAGCAATACAACGCCAATAAATTGAACCGTCAACGGCACAGGTAACAGACCTACAATCACTCCGGCAAAGCCATGTGCCGCTATTAATATCGCCGTTAGCCACCCTGACGGTCTAAGACGAATAATCACATTGAATATGATTAATCTGAATCAGCTGGTAAGTATTTCAGTGGGTCAACCGGTTTTCCGTATCTGCGAATCTCAAAATGAAGCTGAGGTTGATCGGTGTCTGTATTCCCCATTTCCGCAATTTTCTGCCCCTGATCAACAGCATCGCCTTCTTTAACCAGCAGCTTACTGTTATGCGCATATGCACTTAGCAGTGCATCATCATGCTTGATGATGATCAGATTACCATAGCCGCGCAGACCATTTCCGCTATAAACCACCTCGCCTGCCGCCGTCGCCACAATTGATTGCCCTTGTTGCCCGGAAATCTTCAGTCCTTTTGAATTACTCGAGAATGAAGACAATATCGCTCCCGTAGTTGGCCATATCCAGTCTTCTTGAGAAACATTTAAAATCTTTTCTGTATTTGGTTTGATAAACGTCTCAGCATTCTCAATCCGAGTACCTGAACCACCTCCGATTGATGAGTAATCAGATGAATTCTGGTTAAAGGCTGGATTGACAGAATACTGCAGGCGCGCCATGTTTTGCTCAGAATAAGGCAGCTTTAATGCTTTGGGATATGTTTTAACCTTTTGAATAGCCAGATCTTGTCCCGTCGACGTACCAGACAAACTGGTTGTTCCATGTGAAAAATCGCGACCTGAATCAATCAGGGGCATTTCAGATTGCCGTGGTAGGGCGTATAAGGCTGGTTCAGCTTGTTTTGATGGTACTGATAAATTAATACGTTGACCCGGTTTAATTGAAGTAGGATCGGTAATATTGTTCCATTCGGCAAGCTCCCTTTGATCAATGCCGTGTTTCAACGCAATACTATAAAATGTATCACCCTTCTGTACGACATAATAGCGATCAACCTGCTTTTCACCAGCAACACTATCCACCCCAACTGTCTTTTGAGGTGAAACAGTTCGTTCAGTAACAGGCGCTGGCGCTTTCGTTGTTTCACAACCAATTAATAAAAACAAACACAACCAGCATACCCTTGAAATAAACTTGCCCAAAGAATCCTGTTGTTTCAACAGTATTTGATCATTATCCATTGCAATTTCCTCAGTATTGCTATGATTTTACGACGCCAGGCACAATAGGCACAAAATTTACTTCTTCCAGTGTGGTTTCTGTATAGCCTTGCGCATTACGTTCAATCACGCACAAATTTTGTTTTTGAGTACCTTTAGGAAATACGATACGTCCTCCGACAGTAAGTTGCTCCAATAAAGCAGCCGGAATAAAAGTTGTTACCGCAGCCATGATAATACCATCAAATGGCCCCGCTTCAGGCAATCCTAACAAACCATCGGCATGTTTTAAATAAATATTTCTGATTTGTAATTTATGCAACCGAATACGCGTACGGGTTAGTAGTGGTCCAATTCTTTCTATTGAACAAACTTGTCGCGCTAGTTGCGCCAATACGACTGTCTGATAACCACAACCCGTACCGACCTCGAGAACATTTTCCAGGGATGAACCATCACGTAATAATTCACACATTCGCGCAACAACCCAAGGGCTGGATATCGTCTGTCCATAATTAATAGGCAGGGCAACATCTTCATAAGCTCGGCTTGCCAACGCCTCCTCGACAAAAAGATGACGTGGAACAGAACCCATAACCGACAATACATTTTCATCAGCAATACCCTGATTACGCAAGCGCTCAACCATACGCATACGCGTTCGCTGCGAAGTCATACCAATTCCTGAAAAACGGGTACTCACCAACTAAAATCCACGCAAATATCTGTTATTGTGAGCAGCGTATCGCGACCCCATAAACTGGAAAATTACAAAATGTAACATTCTATTATTTATTCTAAATTTCAAGAAAACCCCTTTCGCTGCGATGAATCTATTATTTATTCAGCCATTGCGCCACAAATGCTATCTGATCAAACCGCGTCAAATCAATTTGTAGCGGTGTAATCGAAACATGGTCCGATTGTACCGCATGAAAGTCCGTTCCCTCACCCGCGTCTTGAGCAGGTCCTGCCGGCCCAACCCAATACACGAACTCCCCTCGCGGATTCAGGGTCTTAGTTACGGGCTCTGCTTTATGCCTGCGTCCCAAACGCGTTACACGAACACCCTGAATTTGGCTATATTCGATATCAGGTACATTTATATTCAATAGAATAGGGATGCTCAGCTTATCTTTATCAAATCGCTTCACGAGATCAACCGCCACCTGCGCAGCCGTCGTATAATTTCCGTTTGATCCATCAGCCAGAGATACAGCTAATGAAGGAACACCCAATAAAAAACCCTCTGTTGCAGCTGCAACAGTTCCAGAATAAACCGTATCATCCCCCATATTAGCGCCATTATTGATACCCGAAATAACCATGTCAGGAAAAATGTCTAACATACCAGTAACGGCCAGGTGTACACAATCTGTCGGCGTGCCATTAACAAAATAGAATTCGTTATGGGCACGCTGCAGGCTTAATGGCCGATCCAACGTTAGAGAATTGCTCGACCCGCTTCGGTCGCGCTCCGGGGCGACAACAATAATTTCGGCTATCTCTGCAAGTGCCTCAGCCAAGCAAGCCAGGCCTGGCGCGAAATATCCATCGTCATTACTCAGTAAAATGCGCATCGTTTACATTAAAAGATGTTAACAAGTAATCAAAACCGTGAAGAAATACGCATTGATGATATATTAATTAGTCAAAACCGATTCTGGTCGGGGCGAGAGGATTTGAACCTCCGACCACTTGCACCCCATGCAAGTACGCTACCAGGCTGCGCTACGCCCCGAAAAAAAGAAATTATAGCAAAACAAAATCAAACTTAAAAAACGGTAAATTCAATGGTATTTACGTTAAAGACATTAACATCGCCCGAATGCTTTTAATCTCGTTTCTAACATAATCAATGTCAACTTCGGGCTGCGTAGATAGGTCTTTCGTTAATTTTTGCGAAGATTGGGCATTGGGTACAGGCTGGCCAAGACGATTACGCGCGCCATTAATGGTAAACCCCTGATCATAAAGAAGTTCTCTAATCCTGCGAATTAACAAGACTTCCTGGTGTTGATAGTAACGGCGATTTCCACGGCGTTTAACAGGTTTTAACTGCGTAAACTCCTGTTCCCAATAACGTAAAACATGAGGCTTAACGCCACACAACGTGCCTACTTCTCCAATAGTAAAATATCGCTTTGCAGGAATAGGAGGAAATTGATTACCGATCTTCTTGTTGTCCATGATAATTTTGCTCAACCATATTCTTAAGTTTCTGGCTCGCATGAAAGGTCACAACACGCCGCGCAGTAATTGGAATCTCCTCCCCTGTTTTGGGATTTCTTCCAGGACGTTGAGGTTTAGTGCGCAATTGGAAATTACCGAAACCTGATAATTTTACACCCTCACCTTTTTCAAGAGCGGCTCGCACTTCTTCATAAAAAGACTCAACCATATCTTTCGCTTCGCGCTTGTTCAAACCCACTTTTTCAAATAACAAATCAGCTAGCTCAGCTTTTGTAAGAGCCATATTTTTCTCCACATAGTTTTTTTAAATTAAGATTGTTGCAATGGCAGTATTAATTCTGACTTATCATTTACTAAGATGAGCGATTCACTCGCACCCCATCTCCATAATCCACGGACTATAATTATATTCAGTCACCCATTCAACATAATATGGTAGAACATAGTAATTGTATAACAACTGCAATCAAAATAATTCACAGGTATCGATCTTTCTTCAATTGTTCCTGCGGCATTCACCGCTTTCGTACTGCTTTAATTTCTAAGCACAGCGTTGAATTCGTTTTCCAAGACACGAAGTAAAGAGAATATAGCAGCATCAGCATCAGTATCGGTTAACGTTTTCTCTGAATCTTGAAGTATCACTTTAAAGGTCAAGCTTTTGTTCTGTTTGCCCAGAGCATTGTCTCGATAAATATCAAATAACGTAATTTCCGTCACTATCGCCGACTTTTGCTCATATAAGCTTGATAATATGGATTGTACAGGGATCTGATTATCCACAGTGATTGCAATATCACGTCTGACTGGCGGAAACTTGGATAATTCTTTAGACTGTGCCAATGATGCAGGCAACACGCTATCCAGCAACAGCTCAAACAGAAGTGCCGGTTTAGGCAAATCATACTTTTTCTGCCATTTTGGATGTAATTCCCCCAACCAACCAACGGGCTTAGTATTTATCGTAATTTGAGCGGACTTTCCAGGATGAAAGGCTGGGTGAGCAACCGGTTGAAATTCGATCGTTTGAAACTGATAGAGCATCTCTATTTCTGACTTTACATCATAAAAATCTATTGTACGCGAAGCTACACCCCACTGTTCATAATACACATTGCCATAAGCCAATCCAGCTAATTTCTCAACCTGAATACACGGTTTTGCAGCACTCTTCTCAAAACAATACCCCAGCTCAAACAAACGCACCCGCTCCTGCTTCCGGTTCAAATTAAATTGCAGGTTAGCAATCAACCCACCCATTAGGCTGCTGCGCATCACATTGAGATGACTCGCGATGGGGTTCTGCAGCGCGATAGGATCGTCATTCTGAATCAGCTCAATTTCCCATGCTTTGTCTACAAAAGCATAATTAATCACTTCCTGGTAATCGCGCATTACCAGCATTTGCTTGATTTGTGCAGTGGTACGAACTGACTCCGGCACCGGCAACATTACCTGACCAGCCGTTGGCAACTGAGCAGGTATTGCATCGTATCCATGCATTCTTGCCAACTCTTCGATAAAGTCCTCTTCTATAACCAGATCAAAGCGATAACTTGGCGGTGTGACCTTAAATACACCGTCTTGTTCGGTAAAATCGAACCGCAGCCGCGTAAAATATTCCGCAATTTGACTGTTATCCAGAACCATACCCAGCACGCGTATCACCCGATCCGGACGCACAATTACTGGGGGCCGCTGTGGTAACGAAGAACATTTTTCGATAACGGGTCCCGCCTTCCCGCCACAAATCGATTGAATTAAACCTGTTGCGTATTCAAGCATACTGCGCGTAGCACCAAAATCCACACCGCGTTCAAACCGATAAGCCGAATCACTACTGAACCCGATTCGAAACGATTTTCCCGAAATGACATCTGGATTAAAATAAGCACACTCTAAAAATATATCAGTGGTTTTCATGACTACGCCACTATCCAATCCACCCATAATACCTGCAAGTGCCAATGGCTTTCGGTCATCGGTAATGAGTAACATATCAGCTGTCAAGGCTATCTGACTTTCATTGAGTAACTGTATAGATTCGTCAGGTTTCGCATACCGCACATGGAGATCGCCATCAATCTTTTTCAGATCAAAAGCATGCATAGGTTGGCCCGTCTCAAGCAACACGTAATTGGTAATATCAACCACCGCGTTAATCGAACGTAAACCACTTCGCTCCAATCGCTGCTTCATCCATAATGGTGTCTCCGTATCTGGCTCAATGTCTCTTATGACACGACCAGAATACAATGGACAAGCATCCGGCATATGAACATGTATATCCAGCTCATCGTCAATTACAGCATTGACCGGCACCGTATTTAAAGACTTAAGCTGCGTATTGGCTATCGCAGAAATTTCGCGCGCCACGCCATAAACTCCCAGACAATCGGCTCTATTCGGCGTAATACTTAAGGTAAAAACATGATCATTCAACGCATAATAATCGTAAAAACTTTTACCCACTGGGGCCGAACCAGGCAATTCCAGCAATCCATCGGCAATCTGGCTAACCCCGAGCTCACGAGCAGAACACAGCATACCCGACGACTCGACGCCACGTAGCTTTGTTTTCTTTATTTTTAAATCAGCCAATTGTGCGCCAACTAATGCGCAAGGTATTTTAATCCCCGCACGCACGTTGGGCGCACCGCAAACAATTTGCAGCGGTTCATCGGCGCAATCTCCTACATCAACCTGACAGACTGTTAAGCGATCGGCGTCCGGGTGTTTCTCAATCTGCTGCACTTCACCCACCACGACTTGATCACATGGCGCTGCAACCGGCTCAATCATTTCTACTTCCACGCCGGCCATTGTTAAAAGATGAGCCAGGTCTTCTCGGGTACTATTAGGATTAACAAAGGTACGAAGCCAATTTTCTGAAAATTTCATAAGAAATATGCCAGTTAGAATAAAATGACAGTCATTTGATTAATTAAACTGCTTCAGAAAGCGCAAATCATTTTCAAAAAATAATCTTAAGTCACCGACGCCATACCTTAACATTGCAAGCCTTTCTACACCCATACCAAACGCAAACCCAACATAGTGCTCGTGATCAATATCAACATGTTTCAATACATTTGGATGCACCATACCGCACCCAAGTACCTCAAGCCATCCGGTATGACTGCAAATGCGGCAACCCTTGCCATTACATTTCACGCAGCTGATATCCATTTCTGCAGAGGGCTCTGTAAATGGAAAAAAAGAAGGACGAAACCGCACTGACAAATCATCACGCTCAAAAAAACACGCCATAAAATTTGCCAGTATGCCTTTAAGTACAGCGAAATTTGCCCGTTCATCTACCCATAAACCCTCAACCTGATGAAACATTGGCGTATGAGTAACATCCGAATCACACCGATACACACGACCGGGCGCAATTAATTTCACCGGCGGCTTATTTTCAAGCATAAAATGAATTTGGACAGGTGACGTATGCGTACGTAACAAATCACCGTTATCAATATAAAATGTATCATGCATGGCGCGCGCAGGATGGTTCTCAGGAATATTGAGAGCAGTAAAATTATAAAAATCGGTTTCTATCTCTGGTCCAGAAGCCACCTGATAACCTAGCGAATGAAATAATGATTCAATACGTATTAACGTTTGCGTCACAGGATGCAATCCACCTTTCGCGCCCCCCCGACCCGGCATCGTTACATCCAGCGCTTCCTCTTTCAGCTTCTCCTGTAACTGTTGCTCCTGCAGGAATAACCGTCGCTCGTTGAGTAAACTCTCCAACTGATTTTTTGCCAGATTAATCCGCGAACCCATTTCTGGACGCTGCTCAACCGGTAATTTACCGAGCCCTTTTAACAAACCGGTCAACTCACCGTTTTTGCCCAAGTAGCGTGCCTTGATCTGTTCCAATTCCGTTGCGTTATCAATCGAATTGAACAAAGACAAAGCTTCATCTACGATTTCATCCAAATTCCTCATGAAAATTCAAACCTGAAAACGATAATTAATTACTGTCCCAACTTCATAAGATAAGAAAAAGGGAGGTATGGGATCAACCCAACCTCCCTATGTAACATAGTCTCAAAGGATTAAGTTGCCAAACCAGCTCTAGCTTGCTCTACAATCTTCTCAAAAGCCGGTTTATCAAAAACAGCAAGATCGGCCAGAACCTTTCTGTCTATTTCAATACTGGCCTTTTTCAAACCATTCATAAATACACTGTAAGATAAACCACATTCACGCGCCGCAGCATTAATGCGAGCAATCCACAACGCTCTAAATTGACGCTTACGTTGCCGTCTATCGCGATAGGCATATTGCCCCGCTTTCATTACTGCCTGTTTTGCAACTCGATAAACGTTCTTTCGGCGACCGCGATAACCCTTGGCCATATTAAGAATTTTTTTATGTCGTGCATGTGCCGTTACACCGCGCTTTACTCTAGGCATTGTTCTCTCCTTTATGCATAAGGCAACATTGAACGAACAGATGCTGCATCACTGGG
>JAUIIB010000022.1 GCA_030431985.1 Gammaproteobacteria bacterium | reverse complement strand
ATCACTAAAATGGACTATGCCAATCCATAACTGGAAACAGGCGCTGAATAGATTTACAATCGAATTCGAAGACCGTTTGAAGGACTACACTTAACTCAGACAGTTACACAGAAAACTTTACACCCTCAGATCTGCATATTCATAATTTCCTGATAAGCTGTAACGAGCTTATTACGGACCTGCACCATGGACTGAAAAGATACATTAGCTTTTTGTAAAGAAACCATAACCTCATGCAAATCCGTATCGGACTCACCACTTACGAAATCCTTACTTAATTGGCTAGCCGATTGCTGCACGTCGTTAACTTTATCGATCGCTGTTTTCAAGGTTTCGCTAAAGTCAACCTGGCCCGTCTCACCATCCGCCGCCGTCTTTTTTGTGCCTGAAGCCAATGCAGAAGTTGCCTGCAGTTGCTCTAGTATGTTATCTATTCCAGATCTGTCCATAATCACAATCCTAACATCAGAATCACAGGTTAGTCAGCTATCTGAATACCCAACCTGATCTATAATCATATCGCAAAACTCAAGAATCAACCAAATAAATATACTGTTTACAAACCATTTTCCCGGTATTGCTGTAATTTATATCGCAATGTCCGTTCTGAGATACCTAATCTTTGAACGGCTAATTTCCGGGAACCATTAACAGCTTCCAATGTTTCCAGTATATGTTTACGTTCCAGCGCTTTCATGTCCATAAGCGTAGAATCTACAGAAATATCTACCTGTGAACTCATATCAGTATCAGGCAAACAGATATGATCAGCTTCAATTGTATCAGTCGCTAAAATCATGGCACGTTGTATCACATTCTCAAGTTCTCTGACATTACCCGGCCAATAGTATTGCGTTAACTTGGCAATCGCTTCATTTGATAAGCGATATTTACACGATGACTCATTCACTATTCCAGTACGCTTTATAAAATGTTGTGCCAAAGGCTCTATATCATGCGGCCTTTTCCTCAGCGCAGGCACTTCAATCGGAAACACATTCAACCGGTAAAACAAATCCTCTCTAAACCGACCATTCTTAACCAGTGCAAACATATCGCGATTTGATGTCGCTATAAGTCTAAAATTTAATTCGATCAGCTGATTTCCACCCACACGCTCTACTTCTTTTTCCTGTAATACGCGCAACAATTTTGCTTGAAGTTCGAGCGGCATTTCTGAAACTTCATCCAATAACAGGGTGCCGCCTTCCGCCTGTTCAAATTTTCCAGGCTGCGCCCGGGCAGCCCCGGTAAAAGCACCCTTTTCATAACCGAAAAGGGTCGCCTCCAGTAAATTATCAGGAATTGCAGCGCAGTTGATGGCTACAAAAGGTCCATTTGAACAGTCAGAATTCTGATGAATAAAACGAGCAATCACTTCCTTCCCACTACCACTCTCACCTGTCAGCATAACAGTAGCCGGCGATTTAGCCACACGCTTGGCCAATGATAATAATTGACGCATACATGGGTCTATAGCAATTATGCACGCATCATTCTCAGGAAAGGTCAGTGCATATCGCTTAATATGCGCTAACAAGCTTTTGGGTTCAAACGGTTTAAGCACATAGTCACACGCCCCACCACGCATCGCCGTGATTGCATTGTCAATTTCGCCATAGGCAGTCATTAACAGCACCGGCAGATCCGGATTAAAGGTTTTTATTTTTTGTAGTAAAGCCAAACCATCAATGGGTTTCATTTGTATATCACTGATCACCATACCAACCGGATTTTCTTGTAACAACGTCATCGCCTCAATACCATTTGAAGCAGAGAATGATTGATAACCCGCTAACTTTAGCGTGTCGTAGATGGCCTCGCGCAGATCTTGATCATCCTCAACAATCAGTACCGGCAAATGTTTCATCACTCCATCTCCTGTGTTTTCACCGTACCTGCATCGCATCCGCTGTTTGTATCCAATTGATTGCCTGGTAAGTAGATAATAAATTCACTTCCATTACCGGCCTCAGAGTTCACTTCCACGCACCCACCCATCGATTGGATCACAGTACGCACAATAGCCAGCCCCAAACCCGTTCCTTCCGAGCGTGTGGTAAAAAAAGGTTCAAACAGATGTTCCCGAAGTGTATTATCTATACCAGGACCGTCATCACACACCTTAAATACAACATCGTCTTCCACCAAATCACAACTCAACAAAATTTCATCACCCTGAGATGAAGCTTGCACTGCGTTCTCAAGGAGATTAATCAGCACACTACATAATGCATCGCGATTGGTCATCAGACTAGCTCCCCGGCTGTTATCCCGGAGATTAAAATGCATATTTAAGCATTTAATTTGCGGTTCAATAACCTGTTGTAATTCAGTGAGTACAGTAGTTATCCCGACCGGTTCGCACTGAACCGTTTCACCTTTTGCAAAACGCAGCATATCGCAAGTTAGATGTTCCAAATGTTTTAACCGCTCAACCGTCTTTGTCGCAAATTTTTGACGCTCTTCGGAATCCAATGTATTGTCGCCCAAATGAACGGCATATAACAAAGCAGTAGATAACGGTGTACGCAATTGATGTGCCAAATTTGCAGCCATTTCACCCATAGCTGTCAAACGCTGGTTACGTCTTATCTGTTCCTGCATGGCATAGGCCTCGGTAATATCATGAATTAATAGAATTTGACTACCGCCTGAATCTGCAGGGCTGCTGTCGACACGCACACGACACTGCGTAGCTGTCACTTCTCCATTTGCAGCATTATTCTTATTTACGTACCACTCATTTGATATCCCCGTTACTAATAACCGTTCACGCGTTATCTTCCACCAAGGTAATCCAACTAACGGATCACCCAGTATCATGCTGGCAGCCGGATTAACCTGCTCTATATTTCCATTAGCATCCAAAGCAATTACGCCACCGGGTAATGCACTCAGTAATAATGTCAATTTCTGCGACAATGCTTCTTTTGCTTCTAATTGTCGGTGTAATTCACCGTTTGCAAGGGTTAACTCGTGTGTTAACCGTTCTACCTTGAGCTGCAAATCCTGATACACGCCCGATAGCTGTTCGGACACAGCACTAAAAGCAGCAAATGCATGCTCAAGCTGCTCTTGATCCGTGACAACTGAAGAAGATTTGATCGCGCTCATATTTACGTTGTTAGGTAACGACTATTGCTCATGGAACGCAGAATAGCATTGATCAAAGATCATACTGGCCAGAATAAGACAGGCAAATTTGCTTTATTTAAGCAATCAGCTCAAATAAAAATTCCTGATAATGCAGTTGCCGGAATATCCATATTCAGTTTAAACAACTTACGTCACAACTGAGTTGATGTGTTTCGGGAAATCAATATACAGCCAATACTTGATCACTAAATGAATGCTTAAAACAATTGCCATAAAACAAATAAAAATAAAACACCCGCTATTTAAGCAGGAGAATTCTCGTGGCCACAGCATCTAGCGAAACAAATTCAGAAAAAGCAACACAGCCCAGCACATCGTTAGGGTTGAGTACCTTTAATCGACTGTCAAATCAAAAGAAATTGGGCGTTATGCTGGCCACAGCTGCCAGCATTGCGTTACTGGCGGGCGCATGGATGTGGAGTCAATCACCCGACTACCGGGTACTTTATTCAAATATATCCGATCAGGACGGCGCTGAAATTGTGAGTGCACTGCAACAGGCAAATGTGCCATACAAATTTTCGCACAGTGGCAATGCAATTCTGGTACCCAATGACCAAGTACATGAAACACGTATACGCATCGCCGGCCAAGGATTGCCAAAAGGTGGACTTGCCGGATTTGAATTGATGGAGAATCAAAAATTTGGCACCAGTCAATTCCTTGAACAAATAAATTATCAGCGTGCACTGGAGGGAGAGCTGTCACGATCTGTTCAATCACTCTCAGCAGTTCAAAACGCCCGGGTACATCTGGCCATTTCAAAACCTTCAGTTTTCGCCAGAAAAAGACAAAAGCCCAGTGTCTCGGTATTACTAAATCTACATCCAGGCAAAACACTCAATGAGGAACAAATAAGCGCTATTGTTCATCTTGTATCCAGCAGCATACCGAATCTGCCTGTAAAAAATGTAACAGTCGTTGATCAACATGGGAATCTATTAAGTGGGCATGAACAAGAACAAAGTGAACACAAGTTCGATGCAAAGCAACTTGAATACTTGCATGAACTTGAGAAAAGCTATTCCCAACGCATCGAAACTATTCTTGCCCCAATTACCGGTGCCGCCAATGTACGTGCGCAAGTTACTGCAGATTTAGATTTTTCAAGAACTGAGCGCGCTGAAGAAATTTACCGGCCAAACAACACAGAAACCGACACAGCTACTGTTCGCAGCGAACAGACAATGGAGTCCAAATCAACAGGCAATAAATTTGACGGCGGCATTCCAGGGGCGCTAACCAACCGACCACCCGAGCCCGCTGCTGCGCCTATTGAAATTAATGAAGAAACTAAAATTAACGAACAAAAGAACGAATTACTGCCCACCGATCAACGTAAAGAATCAACAATCAATTACGAAGTCGACAAAACGGTACAGCATACTCACCTACCTACCGGTAACATTAAACGATTATCCGCGGCTGTAGTTATTAACTATCGAAAAATGACTAATGAAGAAGATGGCACCGTAACGCATGCGCCGCTCTCAGAAGATGAAATCCAAGAAATTAAACAACTGGTTAAAGATACCATAGGCTTTAATGAAAAACGCGGTGATACGTTAACAGTCACTAACAACTTATTTACCTACGAAAATAACACATTACCGGATGTTCCACTTTGGAAAGACCCGGAAATAGTTGTGCTTGCTCAGGAAACGGGAAAGCAATTTTTAATTGCTGCAATCGTCCTGTTCTTCCTACTAAAAATCCTGCGTCCGTTTCTTAAATCGCTCACACAAATCCCTGAAGTGGAGCAAAAGAGCGCCGGAGAATTACCAAACAATGCAGCAACTAATGTTGCCGGACAATCAGCTCAATTGGATGAAAATGGCATGCCGTTATTTAATCCATCCTCTCCAGAAGATTTAGCCAGAAAAGAAACCTTTGACCATAATCTTCAGCAGGCTAAGCAACTAGCTGTTAATGAACCAGGAATTGTCGCCAACGTAGTGAAAGAATGGGTTAATGGTGGCAACAATGGATGACACCGGTTTAAAAAAGAGCGCGATTCTACTCATGTCACTCGGCGAAGACGAGGCCGCGTCGGTATTTAGGTATTTATCGCCCAAAGAAGTCCAGAAACTGGGCAGCGCCATGTCTAGTTTAAATAACGTGTCCCGCAGTGAAATCGAAAGCGTGATTAATGAATTTAACTCGGAAGCCAGTGGAAAAAGTGCATTGGGCCAAGGATCGAATGAATATATACGTAAAGTGTTAATCAATGCATTGGGCGATGAAAAAGCGGCAAATCTAATCGACCGAATTCTGCAAGGCGGGGATACAAGCGGCATTGAGGGTCTCAAATGGATGGACCCAGCCTCCATAGTTGAATTGATCAAAAATGAACACCCACAGATTATTGCTACCATCCTGGTCCATCTTGAACGAGATCAAGCCAGTGAAATACTCAGCTTGTTCACAGAGCGTTTACGCAACGATACATTGTTACGGATTGCAACACTTGATAGCATTCAGCCGGATGCCTTACGAGAACTCAATGATGTACTTACCAAATTGTTATCAGGTAGCAATAATATTCGTAAAGCAGCAATGGGAGGCGTCCGAGCTGCAGCAGAAATACTTAATTTTGTACCGACGGTCCAAGAAACCAGTGTCATAGATAATATCCGTCAGTACGACGAAGAACTCGCTCAGCAAATCATGGACGAAATGTTTGTCTTCGATAACTTAATCGATATCGACGATCAAGGCATACAGCTACTACTTAGAGAAGTGCAATCGGATTCGCTGGTTGTCGCATTAAAGGGGGCGCAGGAAGACATTCGCGAAAAAATATTTAGAAACATGTCTAAACGCGCTGTTGAGTCGCTGAAAGAAGATATTGAAAGTAAAGGGCCGGTGCGCGTATCCGAAGTTGAGGCAGAGCAAAAAGAAATACTCAAAGTATTACGTCAGTTAGCTGAAAGTGGACAAATCGCTTTAGGAGGAAAAGGTGATGACAGCTATGTTTAGTAACAACAAGAAATGCGAAAAATAAATATTCCGTCTATCATATGATATAACGAACCGAGTTCATAATTACCCTAATGAACACAACTACTGTCATACCCAAAGCGAAACTCACTTCATGCCGACGCTGGAAACCGGATTCTTTGGAATTATCTGATACCCCGGTAACTCCGTCTGTCGACGACAAGCCAACAAACACACCCGATCATGAGACAGCCGCTTCTACCACACAAGATGTGCATGAACCTCAATTTCATGAAGCAATAGAAAACGAGCACAAACAAGGCTATGAAGCAGGCCATAAAGAAGGTATCCAGGCAGGTCGGCAACAAGGCGAATCCGAAATTCAGACTGAACTAGGCCAAATGCATACGCTATTAACTAATTTAGATCAACAAATTCAGTCTATTGAACAACATGTCGCACAAGATCTTTTAGAGCTTGCCATCAATTTAACCAAAAAGATGATTACCCAAGCGCTTACCATTCATCCGGAATTAATTCTGCCTATCGTACAAGAGGCCATTCAACATTTACCCTGCTCTAAACAACACCTGCGTATTTTTCTAAATCCCGATGAGGCAAAAATTGTTCGCCAGCACTTAAACGATCAGTTGTCACAAGAAAGCTGGGAAATTCATGAAGACCCGCAACTAACAACAGGTGGCTGCCGATTGGAAACAGGTGAGTGCGAAATTGATGCCAGTACTGAAACACGTTGGCGGCAGGTACTCGCAACCATCGGCCAGCAAAATGACTGGATCGAAAAGTAGCGCTCAAATGACTAATCATCACAAAAACTGGTGTAATTTCTTAAACAACTGTAGCCAGCTTGCCGCAACCGCCAATCCGGTCATTTCAAGCGGGACCATAACACGTGTCACAGGCTTGGTTATGGAAGCAATAGGCCTCAAACTTGCTGTAGGCAACAACTGCACGATTTTCTTATCGAATGGCAATAACGTATCCGCCGAAGTTGTCGGATTTTCCGATGAACGCCTATATCTGATGCCGACTAATGAAATTTACGGACTAACACCAGGCGCAAGAGTTGTCCCGGCAGAAGTTGCTGTAGAACCCCCTAGAGTGGGTTTCATGCAGCATCCGCGCAGACGTATCTCTGATCAAGCTAAACAGGTTAGCGTCGGTAACAGTCTAATAGGACGCGTGCTCAACGGCATTGGAGAACCACTAGACCATCTAGGGGCCGTTAAAACTGAGAAAAGCGCTCCCCTGTATAGCAGACCATTCAACCCCCTCGACCGCACCCCAGTCACGCTACCTTTGGATGTCGGCGTACGCGCTATCAACGCATTACTAACCATAGGCCGTGGTCAACGCATTGGTTTATTTGCTGGAAGTGGAGTCGGTAAAAGCGTATTACTGGGCATGATGGCGCGATATACTAATGCAGATGTCATCGTTGTCGGACTCATCGGCGAACGTGGTCGCGAAGTAAAAGAATTCATTGAAAATATACTTGGTGAAGAGGGATTAATCCGCTCAGTTGTTGTCGCAGCACCTGCAGACACATCACCGTTATTACGAATCCAGGGTGCGGCATACGCTACCGCAATTGCAGAGTCTTTCCGGGATGAAGGCAAACACGTACTATTAATTATGGATTCATTAACACGGTACGCCATGGCACAAAGAGAGATTTCGCTAGCGATTGGCGAACCACCCGCCACAAAAGGTTACCCACCATCAGTTTTTACCAGATTACCTCAGTTAGTCGAACGCGCAGGTAACGGCAAACAAAACAGCGGTTCAATTACCGCATTCTATACGGTACTGACCGAAGGTGATGACCACAACGACCCTATCGCCGACAGTGCGCGTGCAATTTTAGATGGGCATATTGTACTTTCACGCCGGTTGGCCGAATCCGGTCACTATCCAGCAATTGATATTGAAGCTTCAATAAGCCGCGTTATGGCAAATATTGTGTCACCCGAACATCTGGAATTAACGAGAACATTCAAGAGTATTTATTCACAGTATCACCGCAGTCATGATCTCATTAGCGTAGGTGCTTATATATCTGGGTCCGATCCGGCGCTAGACCACGCCATTACTATGTATCCACTACTCGAGAGATTTCTGCAGCAGAGCATGATCCATAAAGAAGATTTTAATAATAGCATCAATAACTTATTTACATTATTCGACATGGAAAGGTCTAATTAAGTTAATCCAGCATACAATGGTCGATACACTATCATTAAAGCAACTCATGAAATTGGCCCAGAAACAAAGCGACGAAGCTGCCAAAAAACTGGGAAAGTTGAATATTCAGCATCAGGAAGCTGAAAAAAAACTCAATTTATTATTACAGTATCGAGAAATTTATCAAGACAGACTACAACACGCATCGCAAGGTGGTATCGGATATATTGAATGGAAAAACTTTATTATATTTATCAACAAACTGGATAATGCCATTTCTGAACAAAAGCTTGCTGTCAAACATGCCGAAAATCTCCGAGACACAGGCAATGACGAACTAAAATGCTATCAGCGTAAGCTCAATGCCTATGACGCATTATTCCTGCGCCACCAACAATCAGAACAACAACGGCAAAGAAGAGTAGAACAAAAAACGCTCGACGAATTTACTACCAACCGGTTTTCTCGCCACAACCCAAATTTAATAAAATAAAATATTTTTCATTTTATAAAGTGGCATAGACATTGCTTTGTTACTAATAAATGGAACAACAATCTTGGTGAGATTAAACTATGTTAAATCCAGCATTGCCCGTGAATATACAAACAGAAGCCCTGACCTCAAACCACAATGAATTTAACCATTCCAGCACATCAGGAAAATCAGATAACAATCGGTTTAACAATGTCTTAGCACGTGAGGTTGCGGAAAAGAATTCCAAACCAGAATCTGAGAAAAACACACATACCGCAAATGAAACTACAGAAAAGATAACTCATGCGTCATCTGCAGATTTGTCCGATACTAACGAAACACAATCGCCTGCCACTCCGAATAAAGTTGACAATTCCGAAAAGCCGTCGCCTACCACTCCGAGTAAAGTTGAGAGCTTTGAAAATACCAATACACCTATTGTTCTCCATACATCAGAGCCATCAAATCAAGTCATTCAGACTATTACCCCGGAAGCTAAGCACATTAGTGCAGCTGCACCGACTGTATTGTCAGCAAACCCTTACGGCGCAGAAATAATACCATCGTCGTTCCAAGCGACCATTGAAACAACAGTCATCTCTGACAGGCCGAATATATCTGTTGTAAATTCAACTTCCGGGAAAAATCTCAACCCGATATCTACTATGTCTTCACTTCAATCCAATGCGCAACAGCATGACATAGAGAACGTTCAGGCCAATCGTAACGAATGGCAGCCTGCCTTAGGCGTTGACCCTGACAATGGCGGCAAAACCCAACCGGCCTTTGCTGAAATCAAACCGAATATTCCGGGAGACAATATATTACTACAATCAACTCAAACGGCAAATACTGCCGCCTACAGCAAATTATTGCCGGTTCCTGATGCAATCAAACACTATTTATCTGAAAACAGGGAAGTATTGCAGTCCGCTCAAACCGCAAATACCAACGTTTCCGAAGAAATACCATTGTTTTCTGACACAATAAAACAAAGCATATTAGAAAGCAATAAACCATGGCAATCTTTACAAACCACACATCTCAGCAGCCAGGAAACATTTCAAAAATTATCTGCCAATGTTCAGAAAGACATCATGGCCACGATGATCGAACCGAGCGCTCTGTTTCAAATAGATTCCGAAACAATTCAACAACCCGGTATGAATAATACGCTACAGACATTTATACAACAAACATCACAAACGACAACATCGCAATCCGTTCCTCTGGATATTCAAATTGGACAACCCAAATGGAACGGTGAATTTGCGCAGAAGATCGTCTGGCTCGCCCACCAACAACATCAAGTTGCTGAACTGCGGCTGAATCCGGCTCATCTTGGACCAGTTGAAGTCATGCTAAATCTTACTCAAGATAATGGAACACACGCTTCGGCTCAATTTATCTCGCAGCACTTAGCCGTACGTGAGGCCATCGAAGCCGCGCTGCCTAGATTACGTGAACTAATGGCTGAGAGTGGCATCCAGCTTGGTGATGTCACGGTTGGTTCAGAATCATTTCAACACCGTAAGCAAGATGAACAACACCCTCATCATCTGGCGAACAGCACACACTCACAGGATGCCAATTACACTGAGGATCATCTAGATAAAGCCGTTGTTCTGGATAAACACAGTGGCATAGTGAATACATTTGCCTAATTCCGGGTTATAAACCAGGAACAGCCGCATTAAAATTGTGAACTAAACGCAAAAATGCCGCCATCAGCAGTCTGTACGACAAATCCGTTTGGAAAGCTTTGCGGGCGCGATAAGATCGCGCTGCCATCAGTCGCTGCCCGTGCTAACACGACACCATCATAATTCCTCAGCATATTAACGTAACCCTGATCATCACCGACTATTACATACTGGCCGTTCACTAATGGCGCCGTCAGGTTCTTACTACCCAGCTTCACCTGTTTCCACATACCTGCGCCATTCTGCTTATCATATGCAGCCAACACGCCTTTATCTTCGGTGACATACACATAATCATTATCCATTGCCAAACCTACACTACTTGATGATTCACGTGCCCAGATCTGCGTACCGTCAATAATTTGAAAACAGCCGACTCTCCCACGATAAGCAACAGCACAAATAAGCCGATCATCAATCACCGGAGAACTCGTGATGTCAGTCATACGTTCAAGCTCTGTCACACCTCGCGGCTGCGACACCACGGCCTCCCAACCAATGTTGCCGTTGAATAAACTCATACCCACCATTTTGCCGCCGGCGAATCCAGCAAAAACCGCCCCCTGTGTAACGACAACACCTGCAGAACTACGTACCGTCAATGTCGGCGTCGAACCTTGATAGGTCCATTTATGACTGCCATCAACTGCATTTAAACCATAAATCATGGCGTCGACTGTTCTCACAACCACCATATCATCCTTAATTTCAGGTGGCGCAAGTATTTCACTACTCACCTGTGCAGTCCACATTGCATGACCGGATTCGTTATAAGCCAGCACCTTACCCTTCGATGTACCCACCAGTACAATCCCCTCACCGGCACCGACCCCAGCTGAAAAAGACTGTTCAGTCTCAACCAACCAGATTGTCTCACCCGATTGTGGATTAAGGCCCGTCAATTGTCCCGACTCATCAGCAACATATATGACGTCATTCTCGTAGGCAATATAGAATTGCGCAAATTCACTTTCGCCGATACTGCGCTCCCATAACAACGGAATAGAATCAAGTGCATTTAAAGCTTCTAACTCCGCCTCGTCTATCACCACTTTTTCTTCACGATCAAACAACTCATCAATTGGAGACTGCAACGTATCCAATATATTCGAGTCAAACGGCGAAGGAAGGCTGCTACAGCTCCCCAATAGGCATACAGATAATACAATCCATAGATACTTGTTTCGGCTAAACACTTCAGCACCCAACTGCGTATGATTTACTCTGAATCACCCAACGCATCCAGTTTCATCTGGACAATGTTGTAATAATTATTGCTCTTATTCAATTTATCAACAGCTGTCTGATAAGCCAAACGAGCCTCCGTCATGTTACCGGAAGCAACGAACACATCTCCCTTAAGATCTGTATACAATCCGGAGAATGCATCGGCATGCTCTGTATTTAAATGACGCAGCGCTTCATTATACTTTTCTTCATCAAGTAGAATACCGGCCAACCTTAACCGAGCCAAATCTCTCAGTTCCGTTTCAGCCGCATGATCCAATATCCATTGAAATTGCTGTTTTGCACGCTGCCAGTCGCCAGCATTTACACTTGCCTTGGCTGCAATCAATGCAGCCCTTGGCGCATAACCACTTGATGGATATCCCTCTGTCAACAAATAGGCCGCATCACTAATTTTTTCAATATCATCAGTTGCCGTTACCTGTTGCAGAAGGGCGTATAGATCAGCAGCCTGTTGGGCCTGTTTCTGCTGATAATATTTCCATACTTGCATACCACCAAAGGTTACGACTATTGTTGCCAGGAGTGCTGTTATGATGGTGCCGTTACGTTTCCACCAGGCCTGAATGCCTTCAAACTTTTCTTCTTCCTCACGACTATATGTTGCCATTTTTTTTCCCGAAAGAATTTATTGTTATATCAGAAACTCGAAACTGTTAAATCACTATTTTTACTACTTGAACTGGTCAGACATACATTAACCGCACGCGCTATACCCTGAGCACACTGCTTAATGCACGCACGTCGACTCTAGTCTGCTCGTCAGCCGTCCGCAGTGGCTTTAACGTTACTTCTTGAGTCATTACCTCATCACTACCAATAATAATCGCGTAACGAGCACGACTCGTATTTGCTTTTTTCATCTGCGACTTAAAACTCCCGCCACCACAATGCAATACAACGCGGTGTCCGCTATTACGCAAGAGCTCAGCTGTTTCCCAGGCATAATCTGTAGCCTGATCACCGTGATGCACAATATAAGCATCAGGGGTTGGTGGTTCGGTCATCTTATCGCATTCATGCATCAAAGCCAGAAGCCGTTCTATACCCATAGCGAAACCACATGCCGGCGCAGGCCTACCACCCATCTGTTCGACAAGTCCATCATATCGTCCCCCAGCACATACCGCACTCTGCGCACCCAGCTTATCTGTAATCCATTCAAAAACAGTACGATTATAGTAATCTAAGCCTCTGACCAGCCGCAAATTAATTTCAAACTGAATTCCCTGATCACTCAGAATTCGCTGCAATGTTTCAAAATGAAGTCGTGACGTCTCATCTAAATCATCAATCAATTTAGGTGCGCGTTCTATGATGGACTGCATTGCCGGATTTTTGCTATCCAGTATACGTAATGGATTGGTATGCAACCGTCTATTGGCATCTTCATCCAGCTGATCAACATACTCTTCAAAATACTTAATCAGCCGCTTTCTGTATAAAACTCTGGACTCCATATTACCCAGCGTACCAATCTCTAGGCGCAAACCAGTGATGCCAAGCATTTTCCACAAACGGGAACACATGATAATTAATTCGGCATCAATGTCAGGGCCTTCAAAGCCCAATGCCTCTACACCGACTTGGTGAAACTGGCGATAGCGACCTTTTTGCGGCCGTTCGTGCCGAAACATAGGGCCTGTGTAATAAAGCCGTTGCGGACTGCCATATAATAAATTATGTTCGATCACTGCACGCACGCAGGACGCAGTACCTTCTGGACGTAAGGACAAATTATCGTTATTGAGATGATCGATAAAACTATACATCTCCTTTTCAACAATATCCGTCACCTCGCCGATGGAACGAACAAATAAATCAGTATATTCAATAACCGGTGTGCGAATATTGCGGTAACCATACATGGCCAACCAGTCTTGAACCGTTTGTTCAAAAAATTGCCATTGATGCACTTCATCGGGCAGAACATCGTTCATACCCCGAATCGCTTTAACCCCCTTAGTCATTACGCCGTTTTTCTAGGATATTTTTCTCGGACATAATTATCGACGATCTGGCGAAATTCATCGGCAATGTTGTCGCCCTTCAGCGTCACAGTTTTTTCACCGTCAACATAAACGGGAGCAACGGGACTTTCTCCTGAACCCGGCAGGCTGATACCAATATTAGCGTGCTTACTTTCTCCCGGGCCATTCACCACGCAACCCATAACGGCCAACGTCATATTTTCTACGCCTTCATATTGATTACGCCATACAATCATTTCATCACGTACATAGCCTTGAATACTCTCAGCCAGTTCCTGAAAATAAGTGCTGGTGGTACGTCCACATCCAGGGCATGCCGCGACCAATGGCACAAAAGCGCGCAAACCCATGGTTTGCAGGATTTCCTGAGCTACGATAACTTCCCTCGAGCGCGATCCACCGGGTTCCGGCGTTAAGGAAATGCGAATGGTGTCACCAACGCCTTCTTGTAGCAGTATCGCCAATGCCGCCGTTGAAGCCACAATACCTTTCGAGCCCATTCCAGCTTCCGTCAACCCAAGATGCAGCGCATAATCACAGCGCGCCGCCAACTCACGATAAACCATTATCAAATCCTGCACGCCACTCACCTTACAGGACAGCACAATTTTGTCGCGGGATAATCCAATTTCTTCCGCTTTAGCAGCACTTTCCAACGCCGAAGTAATCAATGCCTCTCGCATCACGTAGCTCGCATCCTGTGGATTCTTAGAACGAGCATTCTCATCCATAATACGAGCCAGCATTTCCTGATCAAGACTCCCCCAGTTCACACCGATGCGTATGGGTTTGTCATACTGACACGCTGTTTCAATTAGCGTTGCAAATTGTTCGTCGCGTTTTTTCCCCTTACCTACATTTCCGGGATTAATACGAAACTTGGCTAAAGATTTTGCACATTCAGGAAAACTGGTTAACAATTTATGCCCGTTAAAATGAAAATCACCAACTAAGGGTACATGACAACCCATGTCGTCAAGCCGCTGACGAATTCCGGGTACTGCCTGAGCTGCATCTGCCGAATTAACCGTAATGCGTACCAATTCTGAACCAGCACGAGCCAGTTGCGCCACTTGTTCTACGGTGGCTGCTTCATCAGCGGTATCAGTATTGGTCATTGATTGAACGACAACCGGCGCGCCTCCGCCGATTTTAACAGTTCCAACGTTAACACCAACGCTGGAACGACGTAAAGAAGTAAGATTATTCTGGGACATTATTGAGTAATTGTTTATATTTCTCTGAATTTAATTTGCAATACTAATCCAGATTACAAATTTATTATTGACTATTCAAGCGTTAGTTGTGCACTGCCATTTTGGGAATCGGTATAAGGTTCAATATCAATCACCCTGTCATTATATGTAACCTCAACAGCAGATGCATCGCTGACAACAATCGACAAAGGGCGTCTTCCACTAACCCTTTGTTGCGTACCACGAATATTATTTTGCTCAAAAATAATATCATTATTACCATCTGTAATTTTAATATGTGCATCGGCAACAAAGTTCAAAGTAATTGTACCAAATGCGTTGATTTTAGAAACCGAGCTCAAATCAGATAATGCATTTTGACTAAATTGTGTTGCACCTTCAGGCTTTTGTGATAAATTAAGCGGAGAAAGTGGAAGTTCTAATTCTACGGAAGCTTGTCCATCTTTTTGTTGTACAGCCAGATCCATCTCTTGTTCTTCTACTGACTCCCCCATAGGTATTTTTTGATACAGAAAATAACCCACCACTACCAGAAGAGCGATAACAACCATAATGAGCACCAAACTGCCCGGTCCCTTACCATCTCTCGATGAAGGTTTCATTTCCTGAATCTTGAATGGTGTGTGCTCTACATGTGAAACCACGGTGGTTGGGCCTGGCAACAACTGAACGATGGAGGCCGCATCAAGCTGCATTAAATTGGCGTAATTGCGCACAAAACCACGTACAAAAGTGCGTCCAGGCAATGTATCGAAATTCTCTTTTTCTATCGCCTCAACTTGCTCCACCGATATTCTGAGTTGACGTGACACCTCATCAACACTCATGTTTCTAGCCACTCGTGCGTTACGCAACGAATGGCCTACACCATGTACTACACTTGCTGAATCCAGCACCTCATCACCTTCGATCGGTACATTGGATTGATTTTCTGTTTTTAAAAAATGGCTGATTTCCGGCCCCGATTCTACGCATAATTTATCATCAGAAACCTGATCGTCAGACTTTGTAGTGTCTGTAAATTTCTGAAGATTCTCAAATGTTCCCTGCGTCAATTCATCTGATTGAGATGTCGTTTTTGTGGTCACACCATTTTCATCAGAATCTTCCGGTGCAGCATCACCCCGGTGATCACCTTCATTCGTCGTGTCTTTGCCATCGTTGACAGAATCATCCATCTCAATCTCCAACTTTTTTTATCGCTCTGGCTTCATTTGAATCCGGGAATTTCTTTTGCAACTGAAATAAATAACTGTTTGCCGCCTGGCTATTACCTGTTACTCGTTCAATCTGCACCCCCAACCATAAACTCCTAGCTGTAGGCTGATATTTTTGCATAAAATTGGATAATTTTTCTCGGGCTATTGCAATTTTCCCTGTTTTGAAATCCATTTCAATAAACCCAACCTTAGCGGGCCGATAATCCGGCTGGAGCAACAACGATTCGCCAAGGTACAGGGATGCTGCAGTAAAATGATCACGTTTTAACTCACACATACCCGCATTAGCATAAGCAACATGGCGTGTTTCATAGAGCGGATCTCGCAATGCAGTCATAAAATGATTGATAGCACTATCCATTCTTTCCGGCAAACGTTCACACAAAAACCAACCATAATTATTGTGAATCTCAGAATTATCAGGCTCTAGTTTCAGTGCTCGTTCAAAATTAGACTGCGCCTTAACGTCTTCCCCCAATGCCATGTTAGTCAATCCCAGCACACTGTAGGCCGGCGCATAGTCAGGATTCGATTTCAATGCTTTGTCAATTTCTTCTAACGCTATTTTATATTGTCTGCGATAAAAATATTCGGCGGCCAGTTCAGTATGAACACGTGCACTTCTTTCAGCCCGCATTGCCATTTGTTCCGGGGTTAACTGTTCTTCAGTTGGTTCATGAACGCACCCACCTAAAAAAACAACCCCAACTACACTCATTAAAATGCTCAACCTTACGCATTTTTCAAACAAGCATTTTTTGCGCACCGTATCCATTACATAATCTCCATGCTCACTTTGAGTGTCCGCCGTGTTTTATCATGAACTTGTCCTGCTAATTGACCACACGCAGCTGCGATATCATCACCACGTGTTTTCCGAACGGTCGTCACGAGCCCCGCCTTCATTAGAATATCACGGAAAGCACGCACGGCGTCCGGCGAAGATCGATTAAATCCAGAGTTTGGGAAAGCATTAAATGGAATCAAATTAAATTTACAGGGAACATCTTTAACGAGTTCAACCAACTCATGCGCATGGGAAGCGCCATCATTGACACCATCAAGCATCACATATTCAAACGTTATAAAATCACGCGGTGCAGCCTGTAAATAGCGCTGACAAGCCTCCAACAGCGCTTTGATTGGATATTTTTGATTAATGGGCACTAGACGGTCACGCAATGCATCATTTGGTGCATGCAATGATACTGCCAAGGCAACCGGGCAACGTTCTCTCAACCGGTCAATTGCCGGCACCAACCCTGATGTGCTGACTGTGATCCGCCGACGAGACAACCCATAGCCATGATCATCAAGCATGATATCGAGAGCGGTTACGACGTGTTCGAAATTGGCCAACGGCTCGCCCATTCCCATCATCACAACATTGGTCACTTTACGTGGCGACGGCAAAACTGGAGTAACGGTCGCTTCAGATTCCACTGCCGATAATTGTTGATCAGCATCGCTTTTTGCAAGTGCTTTATTCGCTAACCAAAGTTGACCAATAATTTCAGCCACTGACAGATTACGGTTAAAACCTTGCTTTCCCGTTGCACAGAATGCACACGCCAGTGCACACCCAACCTGACTGGAAATACATAGCGTCCCACGATTGGGCTCTGGAATATAAACACTTTCTATCCCATTACCAGCGTCATCAACTGACAGCAACCACTTACGAGTGCCATCAGCAGCAGTATGATCGCGCATCACACGTGGCAATGAAACAGCAGCCAGACCAGATAATTTGGTTCTCAAGTTTTTTGATAAATCGGTCATCTGATCAAAATCTGACTCACCTGATTGATGAATCCATTTCAATATTTGCCTGGCACGAAATGATTTTTCGCCCATTTCACTCAGGAAATCGATAAGACCTTGTCTATCGTAATTAAGCAAATTAGCAGTCACGAATGATAATCAACTTCAGAATAATTAACGAGAATATATTCCCAATGTTGGGAAAAAACTGGCAATTTCTACGGCTGCCGTCTCCGGTCCGTCTGAGCCATGGACAGCATTAGCATCTATACTGTCAGCAAAATCAGCACGTATCGTGCCCTTTTCAGCTTTCTTTGGGTCTGTTGCACCCATTAAATCTCTGTTTTTTCGAATTGCATCCTCACCTTCGAGCACCTGTACCATCACAGGACCCGATATCATAAAGTCCACAAGATCTTTGAAAAAAGGGCGTTCGCGATGAATTGCGTAGAATTGCTCAGCTTCGTTTCTAGACAGCCGGGTCATACGGGCGGCAATTATTTTTAATCCATTTGATTCAAAACGTGAATAAATCTGCCCAACCACGTTTTTTGCAACGGCATCCGGTTTGATAATGGAAAAAGTTCTCTCAATTGCCATCAAATAACTCCAAAAGATTGTAAATTAAATCCTTATTTTATCAAAAAAATGGCTTAAAATCAGGAAAACGAATAGAGCAGACAATCTCTTCGCACAACAAAAGCGTCACACCAAATGACTCACCAATAATGACACCCAAGAAATTAAGTGATTGGCACAAAAGTGCATCGAGGGACAAGCTGTACGTCTAGATTAGAATACAACTGGAACATAAAAGCTGCAGTCTAAATATTATTGTGCCGAGGAAACTAATTTGATTCCTGGCGCTTCACCCAACTGACCGTATAATCAAACAGTTTTTCACGCCACTCAAGCCGGGAAAACGTATGATCCGCATCGGGGAGATCCTCGATCGTTACCCGTTTGGTTGTAGTTAACGCCTGCCAGATTTCTGAAGATTTTACATAGTCCTTGAATTCTTGAGCGATGTAATCATGGCCACTGGTCAGAATAAACAATTGCCCTTGGAAATGCTGACAACTTTGAGCTAACCGTTCCGGTAACGGCAGCGATTCCAGCTCATTCTCTAACGTCGAATTATTGACATCCTCTGATTTAGAGAACGTTGACCGCACCAATTCCATGCAAGATTTTAACGACCGCATCATAGAAAAGTCTCCAGACACAACTTTAGCCCAGAACGCTTTCTCAAGTACACGACGCCAATAATAATGTTTCAACATGGTTTTAGCCAAGCCTGCGTCCGTTCTGATCCACGGATTAACCATGAAAACACCTTGGACACGCACATCAGAATAACTGTAAAAAGCACCCGCCGTTGCGGATTCGCATTCTCCCCACAATACGACTTTTTCCACCTCAGGCACATGATTTAACAAAATGTCGACGGCACTTTGAATATCCGCATTCATATCGATAAAACCACGCAACGATCCGGTGCTGTCTCCAGTACCGCGATGATCAAAACGAATGGAAGCGATATTATGACCGGCGAGTAACCTGGCTAGCGTAACAAATTGCCGGTGTGCACCAACGCGATACTGAGGCCCGCCTGCAACGACAATGACAACGCCAATGCGACTTACATCTTTCGGCTTGTTAATAATGCCGACTAGCGTATCTTCCTGACATGGAATTACGACTGGAATTTCATTCTGATTGGATAACATAACTTACCGTTGCATCAACAAGTTCCGGTACTAAGGTACGTTCATGCGCCAACCAGAATGGCGGCCCAACAATTTCTTGATGATCAACCGTGGTACCCGTCGTTCGCAACCTCTCAATCATCGACATATCACCTCGCGGCGTCTTCCTCTCCGCACTACTTATCACAGTAAACCACCCGATCGATACAGCAAGCGCATCAACATATTCATCAAATTTTGCCGTTTTAATTCCTTTAAATAAATCCGGCCCCACCTCATAACCCGATACACTGATATGCTGCCCACTTTCGATTTGCCGCTCCAAATCCTGTATGGTTTCGGGCTTTTCATCCCGCTGCATGGACGCTGCTATTCTAATCCTTAAAAATTGTGTCAAAGCTGTTTGCCCGTTGACTACAGGCTGCCAAAAAACCAACCGGCATATCTTTTTTTCACTTTTAGCGGCAATTTGCAATGCCTGCAGCGCACCCAGCCTTACACCAAGGATAGATATTCTTTGATAACCCATTGATTCGGCATAAGTAATTGCAGTTAGCAAATCATCATAACATTGCGCCCAAGTTGCGTCTCTAAACTCACCCTCGCTATCACCTGTACCATAGGCATCCACTGAAAGGAATCCCACATTCGACATCGATAGTTGCTGGGCGAGCATTGTACCCATGTAACGACAACGATTCATCTCTTCAGCAAAAGACCCCGCAACGACAAAGCACTCTGCTTTGCACGTGTCATTGTGAGGTGCGTAGTGCAATGCAAATAATTTACCTGCCTTGCCTTGAATAAAACTGGCTTCAATTCTTAACGACGGATGCATAGCTTAGAGCTTGGACTCCACCAGCTGAGTTAAACTACCAATTGTTTCAAATACGTCCGCAGTTATTTCATCATCTTCAAAAACACAGCCATATTCTTCTTCCAACGCTGTGATAATGGCGACTACCGACATTGAGTCAAATTCAGGGATATCCCCCATTAAAGCCGTTGAAGCATTAAACCCATCTGCTCTGTCGCCCAATACCAACACGTCGCGTACAATATTGATTATTTCATCTTCTAGTTTCATTCACTTCGTTCCACTATGCAAAAAAAATTTATAGATCTAACGTAACCAGCTCGCTATACAAATTTTGAATATCATCAGCTGACAGCTCTTTACTCAAGTAAAATTTCTGCGGACCTTGCTCCGGCTCAAACCATGTTTTCATAGTCTGCCCCAAAAAACGGGCCTCTATTTTACTGGTAAACAAACCATGGTTGAAAAACAAGTGCGTCCGTATCGCGGGCCAACACTGTCTGAATAAGGACACGTCACTCGTATACATAATCGACGCGCAGCCTAATCTCTTATAACGGGCTTTTTTATAAATCATAAAACCATACCGGTCATTCTGACGGAAAAACAAAAAATTAAGCCATGAGAAATCAGCATGGTCTATGTAATGCTGCGCGACATTTTCGGGCAAATGTTCCTTCACTTGCTGATCACCCCGAAAATCAACAACCCTGCCGCCTCCGTATTTGAAAGGTATATTCAGAAATATCAAGTTACGATTATCCAAAGGTTTGAATTTTAAATATTTGAATATTTCACGGCCATCTTTATTGGGCGAAAACATGGTAAATGTATAATTTTCCTGGCGTATCAGCGCCAAAACCAAGTCAATACTTTGCTTGCGAGAATCAGGTAACACACACCAGCTATGCGGGTTACAAAATCGCTTCATAGTACCGTCTATACGTTGCTCAGAATAGATCGCACACAGAACACCCGTAATTTGGCCGCCGTATCTTAGCATGAACCCATAATTTGGAATATCCGACAACCATGATCGGCTGATACCCTGTTTCCATTGCCGCTGAGTAAAACGATTGCTCATATGATGATGCAAAAATAAAGCAACGTCATCAAGATCCTGCTCGCTAATTGCAACCAGCATAGCCTGATGTGCTGCAGATGGGGTGTTTTTGTCGTTTGACATGCCTATCGGATTGGTTGGTTTGTTGAAGTCAGTACATCAAACATGATATCGGTTGTTTTCTGTTCCCATTCGACGGTCAAACCGCTGGTTTGATCGGTCAACATTCTTGGCAGCCTGGGTATATGAAATTTCCAATTTGGATATTTAGCTGCCAATTGCCGTACAAGTGCCTCACTTGCCGCTTTTGCCGCAATATATTCACTAAAACCGTTTTGCGGTTGATCTAGAAAAACAGTTGACGGCACAAAAACAGTAATAGCTTGCTTACTGTATACGGCATCGGATAAGAACTGTTCAATCAACTCAGAGAACCCTCGTAAATAATAGCAGCAAAATTTTTGAAAAACGGCATCATCCCATACCGAATGATCTCCTTTCTCAATCAAAGGTGACGCAAAATAATAAATATGTGAAATACGTTTATTCTCAAAACAACGGGAAATATCCGAATTAGATGTTGACAGCACATTATATGAAACGCTATCACATAACCCGCCGTAAGATCGGATACCGTCTACAATATTCTGCGCATCACGCTTCCCTTTATAATAAGTAATTAACGGATGTCCACCACCCGCCGCTATTAATTTCGCAGTCACCTCACCGATGCCACGCGATCCTCCAATAATTAACGCCACCTGATCCGAAAACTGGTTTTTTGGTACACGCGTTTGCAACGTTGCATAACTCTCCTGAACAACCGGCTTAGGTCTAAACAATGCAGTAATTTCTGCCTGTGCGGTATTATGCTCCACACCGATTGTTATCAGTGAGAAACGAGCGTCACGATGGACTACGTTATACGTCATATCTCCATCGCAGATCGATTGATTATCCAGAAAACGTGCAGTTAATCCGGCAAACACGGAATCCAATCCCGGACAACGCATGCCTACAATCTGTGTCAATCCAAGTAAAACGGCAATCTGACTTTCCGGTAGATATTGTTTAAGATTTGGAAAAAGAGATTGAATAATGTCAGGGGTCCATACTAAGTCGACCTGGCCTTTTAAACCACCCGTATCTTTGAACAGTAAATCAGCCGGAGCTGAGTGACACACAGATTTTGGTTTTAATTCTGGGCCGAGAGATGCCTTCCCTGAGCCTTTAATCACTGTCAGATTGATATCCTGAGTACGGCGCCCTTGAACGGACAAACGGAGTTTCAAACTCTGCTCATTTGAATAACTGCCGTGAACATCAACATAATCGCCGTGCATAACAGGCCGGGTATACTGTACTTTTACTGAAGTAATGAATACGGGACAACCCAGCTGCTCAAGCAAAATATCCAGTGCATTTAACGTTCCGCAAACCCCATGAATCACTGTTGCGCCAAACTGATAGCGCCGCGCCAACACAGGATCAACATGCAAGGGATTGTAATCCCCAGATGCATCCGCAAATTGACAACTTGTTTCTTGATCGATTTGGAATGTTCCAATCTTATTCCAGCTCATCATCCTGTTTGATCCTTACTCGATCAACAATGACTGTTGTACCTGAATAGGCGGGCTTTTGCTCTGATAGTGATCCACCGTCAATTCCCAAACTTCTTGCGTTTCATCTGAATCAATCAATTCAAATCCAAGCTGTTGATAATGCGTTTTAACCAAACTGTTTCTTTCAGTCGGACGGTACAATCCCCGCAACCGACATATTCCATGAGTCCGCGCAAGCGCCACCAATTCATCACAGACAGCATCCTCGACTTGACGCTTTATCACCCGGCAACTCATCAACCACGTATCGATCTCCCAACATTCACCGTCAATTCTACAAATAACGACGCTGATCATGCCATTATCGCCGAATTTATCCTGCAAATGCACTTGCAGGGTTACGTATTGATCCGCAGCTTCTTCAAACTGAAGCACCTCAGCTTCAGTATAGCGCCGCGTCGTCAAATTAAACTGATTGGTTTTATTAATTAATTGCGTAATCCGTTTGCGCCCCATTTCATTAAATGGCGCAAACCGTATCTGCATTTCAAGTGAAGTCAAATAATCCGTAAGATTCGCTGCAGTTTTTTGAGTTGCTCGACGCTGGATATTACTCATATACTGTGCATTGCGTTGCGCATCATCAGTAGTAAAATCGATTTTTTCAAAGTATCTTGCGGCGCACAGTACACGGATAAATTGTGAAGGATCTTTAGGTAACTCCGGCACCGAAATTGCAGGTAGTCTTGCCCGGACAATTTCACGCTCTGCCGGATTGTCGTCAACAAAAACAATTGCGTCCTGACCGATATTCAGTATTTCCGCAATTTCGCCGATATTCGATGCCTTATCTTCCCAATTGGCAACGAACACAGCAAAATCATCATCTTTAAGTATCATTCCCGGGTGTTTTCGAAACACCTCCAAAGCAATCTCCCGCTCATTCTTTGAACACACCGCCAGGATAACGCCCAACGCTTTAAGCGACTTAACCCACTGCTGAATCGCTAAAAAAGATTCGCCGACCGGGTGACCTTGTCCGATATGTATGCCTTCCAACCCATCATCGCCAATAACTCCACCCCATAATGTGTTGTCAAGATCCAAAACCAGACACTTCTTACTTTTTCCGCGCAGCGCGGCAATTAATTTTGCCAGATATTCGGTGTATAGCGGTACAAAGGCATTTGCCATCGGCACCCTAGACATGACCCATTGTCTCTCGTCAAACCATTGATTAGACCCTACCATATTGACCAATGCCGCAATATCGAACAACACGTCTGCACTATTTTGAATATCCTCAATCAGCGCACGATTAAATTCGGTCAACGATCTGCGCAATATACCATCATGCTGCGCATCAAAATTCCCGGCTAATTCATAAGAAGGACATGCCAGCGTTTGAGTAATACATGGCATGCCGCCGTTTTGAGAAAAAGCGCTGCGGATTTGCTGCAAATAAAGAAACGCTTTATGACTTGGAGACTCATCGCCAACAGGATTAAACCCACCGGAAAATTCAGTATACGCATGATAGTCCAGAGCAAGTAGCACAGCGTCAAGATTGGACTGATTTAGTTTTGAATCTGTATCAAATGCTTCCTGCGCCACCTGCCCAAAATCTGTGTTTATTACTTCGAGATATACGCCATTTCGTATTGCGGCTGTAAACATCGACGGAATCATCAAATCCATAGTCGCATTACTGACTACACCAAGTCTGAACGGCGTTAATGAATTGGATAATGCAGCACAAATCTCCGGGTTTGATTTTTTTGTCGACTGAAATAAACGATTGGACTGATTAATAGACAACGCATACTTCGCTAAAGCACACACCTCGTTGACCGGTGTATTATGCACCGCCAGCTGGGCACAGCGTTCATTAAAATCGTCTGGAGGAGTTGTTAGCCAGGGTAAATCTTGCATATCAGTAGCTTTCAACAGATATCAATTTAATTTTTCCTCTAATAAATCCACAATTGTAGCCACATCCGTCATATCACCGATTTCATCAAGATCGAACTGAACACCAAAATGTGTTTCAATCGCCGTCAACAATCTGATATGGCTTAAGCTATCCCATTCCTCAACATCATCCCTGATAGTATTTATTGAAAATTCATGAGTATTTTCTGTAAACGTATCTTGAAAAATTGATCTCAATTGATCTATTATTTCCGATTTATCCTGGTTCATTTTTTTAATCTTCCAATATTTTTAAGTAATTTCATCTTCTCTAATACAGAACGACCCATAAATCCATCTCATGGATTTACTTCAACAATAGCGTTAGGTCTTGCTAAGCCGCTAATAATACGACCAGAAGAATTGCGCACCTGCACAGGCTGCCCTTCGGCCGCATCTGACAATGCATGTCCCTCTGAACTGATACTAAATCCGCGACCTTTTACCATTAATTTTACATTCTGTCCGCGCAAAATAACAAAAGGTGCCCGTAGCATATTTTGGCGTAGCGGCTGCCCCGCTGACAGGTTAGTTACGGCAAGTTTTCCTATGGCCTGGGCATGTTCCGTCAACACTCCCTCCGGCATTTGAGTCAAATTCACCACTTGCAACTCTATATCGTTATAACTAATTAATTGGTCACGTGATACCGGTCTTGCGATATGCAGCACATTCCCCATTACTTTAACTTCAGCCTGCACATAAATTGTCCAAGAGGCTTGCGTATCACAACGCACACCGACTGAGGTTTTTCCCCATAAACGGCTACCTGAAGGCAAAAAAGGCTCCAGCCTGTCGCACTTCGGTAACGTAATGCGCTGATCAATCTGGCCAACTATAACTTGAATATTTCCTGTAGAGGTGGTTGTACGGCTATAAATAAATGCCTCCACAGCATCCTGTATGAGCGATATTTCCTGATACCGAGACTGCGATTGACTTTCCGCAAACAAGGGAACGGAAAACTGCACCGCTATCAGTAAAACCCCAAGCTTTAATTGTTTGCATCGCATCATACTGTCCTAAAAATTTGCCGCTTATTGCCACAATCGGCAATTTTTGCCGCCCACACACTATATTAAAGTCAAATGACACAATGGGAATTTTGAGTTAAAGGCTGTTTTACGTTCTTTTCATTTATTTTTTAACTATTAAAAGCGAAATAATATATTGGCATAGAAAATGCTTAAAGTGAAATGAAACAGTTCAAATAGGAACGAACATGATCAGCAAATTAGATAAAAACGTACACTTTCATCAGCAGGCGCTAGGGCTTAGAGCTGCCAGGCATGCACTACTTGCCAGCAATGTAGCAAACGCCGATACGCCAAACTTTAAGGCAAAAGATATTGATTTTTCGAGTGTTTTAAAAGAAAAACTGGCATCTTCTACGTCAACAGCATCACTCACGACCACATCACCCATGCATATTGGCGGCAATAAACACAATAGTATCAGCAACAATGCACTTTATCGTGTGCCGTTGCAACCCAGTGCTGATGGTAATACCGTTGATATGGACCTGGAACGCACCCAGTTTGCAAATAACTCAATCAAATATGATGCAGGAATCACCTTCATCAGCGGACAATTTAAAAGCCTACTCTCTGCGATACAGGAGCGATAATCATGTCTCTATTCAATGTTTTTAATATCGCAAGTTCAGCAATGTCCGCGCAATCTCAACGTCTGAACGTAGTTGCAAGCAACCTTTCAAACGCCGATAGCGTCACCAACTCATCAGGCCAGCCCTATCGTGGTCGTCAGGTCGTTTTTAGTACGTTAAATACAGATTCAAGTGGTGCAAGCGGGGTTAAAGTTGCCGGCGTTGTTCATGATGCCTCACCGATGAAGAAAACTTACGAACCTCATCATCCACTGGCCGATGCGGACGGTTACATCGTAAAGCCCAATGTAAATGTTGTTGACGAAATGGTGAATATGATGTCTGCATCACGCTCTTATCAAAACAGCGTAGATATCATGAACACAACAAAATCTTTGTTACAAAAAACATTAACAATTGGGCAATAAGGAGATTTGAAAGCATGAATTCAGTTCAGGAAACAAACCGACAGCTCTTTCCGACTACAGATGCATCAACAGCAACTGAGAAAAAAAGTGCAGAAGAGCAACAGGATAGATTTTTAAAATTACTGGTCACACAAATGCAAAATCAAAATCCGCTCAACCCGTTAGACAATGCCGAAGTAACCAGTCAACTAGCACAAATCAGCACAGTATCCGGCATCGACAAACTTAACAACACATTAGAGCGCCTACTTAACGGCATTGAAGACAGCCGAACACTCGAAGCAGCCGGCTTGATCGGCCATAAAGCGTTAGTTCCTGGCAATTCATTATCACTTGAGGACAATGCAGCTATCGGAGGATTTGAATTGCCACAATCGACAGACAAGTTAAGCGTCACGATTCATGACAACTCCGGCATCGCAGTTCGTACGCTTGAACTCGGCTCTCAACCATCCGGGGTCAATACATTTATATGGGATGGCATGTCTGACAGTGGCACTAATGCCGCAAATGGAAACTATACTTTTTCGATTCAGGCAATACAAGATGACCGTGAAATCACCGCCCGCGCACTCGCGTTGGGTCAAGTTGAAGGTGTTTCACCTGGTGAAAACGACGCAGTTCTGGATATGGGAACACTGGGTCTTGTCACCATGGCAGACATTAAACAGATTTTTAAGTAAGGAGAAACTCATGAGCTTTCAACATGGATTAAGTGGGCTTAATGTTACATCACAAAGTCTTGACGTCATTGGCAACAATATTGCCAATACCAACACTGTCGGATTTAAACAAGCAGAGGCACAATTTGCGGATCTTTATGCCAATTCATTATCTGGTGCAACTGGTAATAATATCGGCATTGGCGCTAGAGTCGCCGAAGTTGCTCAAGAATTCACTCAAGGCACAATCACGCCGACCAGCAATCCACTGGACATTGCAGTAAACGGTAATGGATTTTTCCGCATGAGCGATAATGGTGCAATCACCTACAGTCGTAATGGCCAGTTCCATCTCGACTCTAATGGTTTTATCGTTAACAACAACGATTTAAATTTAACAGGGTACACTGTCGATAACAATGGCAGTATTCAACCAACAAATCCTGTGAATTTAAGAGTATCAACGGCTGCACTATCACCCCAGCCCACCACGGCCTTTAGCGCCGAATTAAATCTGGACTCACGTACAACAGTCCCAGCACCGCTGCCGGCTTTTAACGCAACCGATCCATCCACATATAATGGCACAACCTCAGGTACCATATTTGACAGCCTGGGTAATGCGCATGTTCTTTCCATATATTTTCAAAAAAATAACGCAAATGCCTGGGATATGTTTGCTACCATAGATGGACAAACAACGCCTACCGGCACGCCAGTCGGAGTTACACTAAACGGCGGTGGCTCAGAGGCTGTTACTTTTGACACCAGTGGCAATTTGACAGCGCCAGCTGCGCCTATTGCAGTATCAGTTGATCTCGCTACACTCAACCCTACTTTAGGCGCAACTTCACCTTTAGATTTCACGCTAGATTTGTCAGGCACAACTCAATTCGGCACCAACTTTGGTGTCAATGCCCTGAGTCAGGATGGTTATTCTTCAGGATCACTTGCGGGTTTTTCCATAGATGGAGAAGGTTTTCTCAGCGGCAATTACTCTAACGGAGAGTCTCGTACACTTGGGCAAATTGTTTTAGCCAATTTTGCTAATCCACAAGGGTTAACACCGATTGGAGACAACCAGTGGATAGAATCTAATACATCCGGCCAACCTTTGGTCGGCTCCCCAGGAACTGGGACAATGGGTTTGTTGCAATCCTCCGCAGTTGAGGATTCAAATGTTGATTTGACTACTGAACTTGTCAATCTGATTACCATGCAGCGGTCTTATCAGGCAAATGCTAAGACTATTGAAACGCAGGATGCCATTCTACAAACACTGGTTAACCTTTAATTAATAATAGGTAGATATCATGGATCGGCTTATTTACACCGCGATGACCGGTGCAGTACATGCTCTGAATCAGCAGGCAACAGTCTCACATAATCTGGCCAACGCGTCTACCACGGGCTATCGCGCAGAAACAGACGCTTTCCGCGCCGTCCCGGTTTATGGTGACGGTTTACCCACCCGCGCTTTCGTCGTTGACTCAACGACCGGCGCAGATTTCTCACCTGGGCCGATTCAACAGACTGACCGGCATCTCGACGTTGCGATCCGCGGATCGGGCTGGATTACCGTTCAATTACCCGATGGCACAGAGGCTTATACCCGTGACGGTAATCTGCAGATCAGTGCAAACGGTATTTTACAAACCCATAACGGGTTAAACATAAAAGGCGACGCTGGAGTTATTTCGCTACCCGAAAATAACCGCATCACGATTGCCAAAGACGGCACGGTATCGGCTGTTCCGATTACACCGCTACCGAATACTGTTGCCTCTGTAGGACGTATTAAGCTTGTAAATCCTCCAGAACAGCTGCTTGAGAAAGGCCCGGACGGTCTATTCCGAATGAAGGATGGTACAACCCCATTACCAGACGCCGATGTTACTTTGATCTCAGGTGCACTGGAAAGCAGTAATGTCAATCTGGTACATGAGATGGTCAGCATGATCGCACTGGCACGTCAATTTGATATGCATATGAAAGTCCTTGAAAGCGCGGAACGTAATGCGCAACAGGCCAGTGAAATTATGGTGATAAGAGCATAAAACAGATTAAATAACAAATCATCAAATAGATTATTACCGGAGTACGCTATGATACGTTCATTATGGATTTCTAAAACAGGACTTGACGCGCAGCAAACTAAAATGGACGTCATCTCCAATAATCTGGCTAATGTCAGCACCAACGGTTTCAAACGCGCGCGTGCAGTTTTTGAAGATTTACTCTATCAAACGCTTCGTCAGCCCGGTGCACGTTCCTCACAACAAACGCAGCTACCGTCTGGCTTACAGCTTGGGGCTGGTGTTCGCCCCGTTGCTACAGAAAACATTTTTATCCAGGGAAACTTACAACAAACCGGAAATTCGCGTGATATCGCCATACAGGGAGAAGGCTTCTTTCAGGTATTAATGCCTGATGGCACAACTGCTTATACCCGAGATGGCGCATTCCAATCTGACATCAATGGACAGTTTGTCACATCAAGTGGTTACGTTATGCAACCATCTGTTACGATTCCACCCAATACCCTTAGCATCACTATTGGACGTGACGGAACAGTCTCAGCAGTAGTGCCCGGATCTGCTACACCCATACAAGTCGGCAACATTCAACTGGCAAATTTTATTAATCCGGCCGGTTTACAAAAAATTGGTGAAAACCTCTACTTACCTACAGCATCCAGCGGCGTTGCAAACCCCAACGCCCCCGGAACCAACGGTTTAGGATTATTAAATCAAGGGTTTGTCGAAACTTCAAATGTAAATGTAGTAGAAGAACTCGTGGGCATGATTCAAACACAACGCGCCTACGAAATTAACTCCAGGTCAATTGAAACATCTGACCAGATGCTACAACGACTAACACAACTATAGGCGATTAAGCGTTGAGAGATTATATGATATTAATCCAGCTACTTAAAAAGTGCATAAGTTTATTTGTGCCGCTAGTCATATTTTTGTCTTCAGGTTGCGCGATGATTTCATCCACACAAAATCCTCAACCGACAACAGCACGACCTCTGCATCCCACTCAAGTTGCAGAAACGAACGGCGGCATCTTCCAAAGCATCAGCTATACCCCGGGCATGCGTTATACACCACTCTTTGAAGACCGGCGCGCCCGTAATATTGGCGACACCATTATCGTCACATTAAACGAACGTACCAATGCCAGCAAACAATCCGGCAGCAACGTCGACCGTTCCGGAAGTATCGACTTTTCGATACCAACCGCCATTCTGGGGATACCACTGGATTTTCTCGGAGGTACAGAGTTTGAGGCATCATCAGGAAATACATTTGACGGCAAAGGTGCAAGCTCCAGCAATAATGATTTTACCGGTACGATCACAGTTACTGTGATCGAAGTATTGCCAAATGGCAATCTATTGGTTAGTGGAGAAAAACAAATTGGAATCAACCGCGGTCAAGAATTCATCCGGCTATCCGGTGTTATTAACCCAATCCACGTTAACAATAATACTGTCTCCTCCGTACAAATTGCCGATGCGCGTATTGAATACCGCGCCAACGGTTATGTTGATGAGGCTCAGACCATTGGATGGTTGTCACGTTTCTTTCTCAACATCTTACCCTTTTAAGTTGGTTAAATACGATGACAAATCAACGCAAAATTCACACACTTGATTTCAAAAAATTTTTCGTATTTGTTGTGATCACATTATTGATGTCGGCACTCTGCCATGCCGAACGAATTAAAGATTTGTCCAGTATCCAAGGGGTACGCAATAATCAGCTCATCGGATATGGTTTGGTAGTAGGACTTGATGGTAGCGGTGACCAAACAACACAGACGCCCTTTACCGTTCAAAGTATTGTGAGCATGCTCGGCCAATTGGGTATCAATCTGCCACCCGGCACTAACCTGCAATTACGTAATGTCGCAGCGGTTATGGTTACAGCGACCCTGCCAGCTTTTGCAAGACCTGGCCAAACCATAGACGTCACAGTTTCATCAATGGGTAATGCTAAAAGTCTTCGTGGTGGAACTCTATTAATGACGCCATTGAAAGGCATTGACAATCAAGTATATGCCCTAGCTCAAGGCAATATACTGGTTGGCGGCGCAGGTGCCGCCGCCGCTGGAAGCAGCGTACAGGTCAACCATCTGAATGCTGGCAGAATCACTGATGGCGCCATTGTTGAACGCGCCGTTCCCGCAACAATTGGACAAAACGAATACATCAACCTTGAACTCAATTCTACCAATTTCACAACGGTAAAACGCATTGTAGAAGCTATTAATAAGTTTTCACCAAACTCTGCAAGCGCAATTGATGGCCGGTCAGTCCGGGTCAGAGCACCACTTGATAATAGCCAGCGCGTCATGTTTATCTCTCAAATTGAAAGCCTGGATATCATGCCAGCTAAAGATGCCGCCAAAGTTATCGTCAATTCACGCACAGGCTCTGTAGCCATGAATCAGGCTGTAACATTGGAGTCAAGCGCTATAGCACACGGCAACCTGTCTATTATCATCAACAACGAACCTATTATTAGTCAACCAGGGCCGTTTGCCGAGCGTGGCGAAACTGTCGTTACCCAACGCGCTCAAGTTGAAATTCGCAGCGATGAAGGCAATCTAATGTTGCTTCCTAGCGGAGCGGATCTGGGTGAAGTTGTTAAAGCACTTACCGCAATTGGCGCAACAACCCAGGATCTTTTGTCGATACTACAAGCTTTAAAAGCTGCAGGCTCATTACGCGCTGAATTAGAAATTATCTAATACCAAGACGATCATGATGAATTCACCTGATTTAATTAATAAGCTGGCAATTGACAGCAAAAGCATAAATGGCTTACATCTGCTGTCAAAGCAAGATTCAAAAAAAGCGCTGCACGAAGCCGCCAAACAATTCGAAGCGCTGTTTTTACAAATACTCGTCAAAAGCATGCGCGATGCAACACTTAAAAGTGGCTTATTTGACACCCATCAAACCCGGTTCTATACAGAAATGTACGACCAGCAGCTAGCCCAGAACTTGTCTGCAAAAGGCGTCGGTTTAGCCGACATGATGGTTGAACAACTGACCCGTACGTATAATCATTTAGAGCAACCTTTACAATCAGATATGCGCCATGAATCGCATGACATGCCATCAAATCCTAATATTGAAGTACACGCCCATCAAATAAAAGAAGATGCTGGACTACCAGATTCAAACCATCATTCAAAACCCGAATTAACTCCTGAGACAGCTACAAACCTGTCAGCGCCCAACTCCGACAAATCGACCACACTCTGGCCTATTCACCCTGAACTAGAATCCGTTGTGGAAGACATTGAATTAAACAACTCGTCCACAACTCAGACTTCGAATATCGCAACAGATTTTATTAACACACTCCTGCCACACGCCAGTAATGCTGCTAAGGCCTCCGGTATTCCAGCCCATTTCATGCTTGCACAAGCTGCACTTGAAAGCGGTTGGGGAAAACATGAAATACGCTACCCGGATAGCTCTCCAAGCCATAATTTGTTTGGTATTAAAGCCAGCGACAACTGGAAAGGAAAAACAATTGAAACTGTAACTACCGAATACATCAATGGCATGCCACAAAAAACAGTCGAAAAATTCCGTGCATACAGTTCGTATGAAGAAGGATTCCGTGACTATGTGAATTTGTTATCCAATAATCCACGGTATGCAAATGTATTAAGTGCACAAAATGCCACAGAGTTTGCTTACGGTCTGCAGCAGGCTGGCTATGCCACAGACCCACAATATGCGAATAAGCTCATGCGTATCTTGAATCAGCCTAGTTTAGAGAATCAGGAATCTATTTAACTTCTTACCATCTATGCCGTATCAACTATTAAACAGTCTTTTATAAATTTTTAATAATCGAAAACACTGATGGGAAACATTTTAAACGCAGGCATTTCAGGTTTACATGCAGCACGAGCCAATCTGCAAACGACAGGCCATAATATTGCCAACGCCGACACTCCCGGCTATACGCGCCAGCGTGTTATTCAAAGCACAACCATACCTCAGTCTACAGGAGATGGATTTATTGGCCGTGGCGTTAATGTCACGACCGTACAGCGTATTTATGATCAATTTTTAACAACACAACTGCTACAAGCACAGACTCAGAGCAGTCAGTTGGATAGTCATTACAATCAGATTAAGCAAATTGACAATTTATTAGCCGATCCAGTCTCTGGATTATCTCCCGCTCTTCAAGATTTCTTTAGCGGCGTGAACGATGTCGCTGCAAACCCGTCATCGGTTCCTTCCCGTCAAGCAATGATCAGCGGTGCACAAGCGTTGGTTTCACGATTTCATAACTTGGATCAGCGATTGACTGAAATGCATCAAGGTGTCAATGCAGCAATTGAAAGCAGTGTTAGTGAGATTAATTCATTAGCAAAACAGATTGCCGAACTCAATCAAAATATTCTGCTTGCTGAAGGTTCAGCTGGAGGTCATCCAGCAAATGATCTACTGGATCAACGGGATGAATTGATTAGTCAATTAAGTAAGCTGGTTAATACCAATGTCGTCAAACAGGATGACAATACCGCAAATATCTTTATCGGCTCAGGTCAATCTCTTGTAGTCGGCAAGCAATCCATGACACTTCAGGCATTAACCTCTCCTGAAAATCCTCAAGAAATTACTATCGGACTTGTCAGTGGCAACAACACGGTATTTCTGCCTGAAACCCAAATCCATGGTGGAAGTTTGGGCGGAATTCTGGATTTTCGCAGTGATTCACTAAAAACCGCACAGAATTCACTGGGACGTATTGCGATTAATCTTGCACAAACATTCAATGATCAGCACCACCTTGGACTTGACCTGAATGGTGATTTGGGCACTGACTTTTTCTCCATATCCCAACCCCAGGTTTATTCTTTTGCGAACAACAGCCCGGCATCGAGCATTACAGCTGAAATCAGCGATGTTGACAATTTGACAACCAGTGATTATCGTTTTTCATATGATGGCGCAAACTACACATTAACCCGCTTGTCTGACAATCATTCTGTCAGTACCGCGGTAGTGCCAACCGTCGGATCACCGTTGATCCTGGATGGCCTAAGTATTACGTCAGCAACTATTAATGCGAACGAAAGGTTTTTGATTCAACCTACAATTAACAGCGCTAAAGACATCTCCGTTAATATCACCGATACGGCAAAAATTGCTGCAGCGGCTCCAATTCGCACGACATCGACACTCACGAACACCGGGAATGCAACAATCAGCCAAGGCAGCATTAATCCTCTCCCATTGGATCCAAATTTACAACAACCGGTTACTATCACCTTTCACTCCCCTTACGATGGGCAATTTGATGTGACTGGAACAGGCACCGGATTACCGGCAAACAACCAAGTTTACACCGAGGGTGCAGATATCAGTTTTAACGGCTGGACCGTCCAAATAAATGGACAACCTGCTGCAGGGGATGTTTTCACTATTGAACCAAATAACAATGGCAGTGCTGATAATCGCAACGCGTTACTATTGGCTAATCTTCAAACACAAAAAACCACAATCGGCAGCACCGCATCTTACCAGGAAGCTTACAGCCAAATGGTCAGTCTAATCGGAAATAAAACCCGGGAATTAGAAGTCACCAGTAAGGCACAGGCCAATCTTGTTACACAAACTGAACACTCTCGCCAAGCTATTTCTGGCGTTAATTTAGACGAAGAAGCAGCTAACCTGTTACGCTATCAGCAAGCATTCCAGGCTTCAAGCAAAGTCATCGAAATCAGCAACACCTTGTTTGACTCTATCTTGCGCATTGGCTAGAAATTTTTGTGAAGGAATAAAATATGCGACTCAGTACGAATATAATTTACGAATCTGGCACGTTGGCTATCCTGCAAAAACAAAATGCCTTAATCAATACACAACAACAAATATCGACTGGCAGACGTATTCTAACTCCAGCAGATGATCCGATTGCTTCAGCGCAGGCACTCAATGTTAAGCAAGCTGCATCGATAAATTCACAGTATTCTGTGAACCGTGACCATGCGCTATCGTCCTTGGGACTGGTTGAAACGACTTTAAAAAATGTCACATTAAATCTGCAGGATATGCGTCAAGTTATCATCAATGCAGGCAACTCTGCACTTACCGATAACGACAGAAAAAGCCTGGCTACTGAATTACGCGGACGTTTTGAGGCACTTCTCGGGCAGGCAAATACTACAGACGGAGCGGGACGTTATCTGTTCTCGGGATATCAAGAAAGTACACAGCCATTCACTAATCAAGGATTAAATGTTCAGTACAACGGCGATCAAGGGTTACGCCTAAACCAGATAGGCCCAACACGACAGATCGCTGTCAGCAATTCAGGAACAGATATTTTTGAGCGTATCAGAAATGGTAATGGTATTTTTGCTACAGCTGCAAATGCAACAAATACGGGTACCGGCATAATAAATGCAGGGTCGGTTACCGCACCTGCCAGCCTGACCGGACAAAATTACGAAATCACATTTACTGTCGCAGCAGGCGTTACTACATATGACATAGTCAACACCACTACCGGCACCACACTGTCCACTGGCAATTCATTTTCCAACACCAATTCAATTAACTTTGACGGCCTACAGTTTAATATTACTGGTGAACCAGCGAACGGCGATATTTTCACAGTCTCACCAAGTACTCACCAAAGCATATTTAAAACAGTCGGAGATTTAATTACAGCACTAGAAACCCCTGCCAGTGGCCAACCTGGCGGTTCACGACTAACCAACAGCCTGAATACTGCTTTACTTAATCTCGATAACAATCTAGAACAGATCTTAACTACACAAGCATCAGTCGGCTCCAGATTACAGGAAATAGAAGCCCTGGATGCAGTGGGTAGCGATCTCGAAATTCAATACGAACAAAGACTCTCAGAATTACAGGACGTAGATCTTGCTGAAGCTATTTCGGATCTGAATAGGCAACAAGTTTATCTGGAAGCCGCACAACGATCATTCGTTTCAATTACAGGTTTATCACTTTTTAATTTCATTTAATTATTTAGACGATATCTAATTTCATCTGGAGGTGTAAGTATCTGCGGCACCCCGATTACGCCTGACTCGTCAAAGGAAGGCACAATAGTTTCAATAAATGGAAATGTAGATGTTGACCCGCTGGTCTGAACAAAGCCTTTATTATGAATCGCTTTTCTGAGAATAAATGAGGTAGTTGGTTCATTGTAATCAAAAAACAGCGTATTGGATATGGGCTGAACACGACTAGTCGTGAATGAAGAAAATGTACCTCGCGATGCACTCAAATCCGTAAAGATTGAATTCACAGTAACAACCAGGTCCCGGCCGTTAAAATAACCTATAGCATCAATGCGCTCTAGCCTTACGGGCAAACCCTGCGATCCAGCCACCTCTGGTACACCTTCAAAGCCTATTGATGTGACACTGTCGATACATATATCCTGATTGCTATCGACAAATCTTGGCAAACCACCGGACAAACTTAAGCGAACCATGCCGCGGTCAAGTATTTCAATAACCTCAAATTGGCTTTCCACACGCACCGCAGACGGTGTCGGATCACTGGTATCAAAAGTGCTTAAACACTCAAAACCTTGGTAGGAAATGGATTGCGCTAAAACCGTCCTAACAGATAAAGTCATTACACAAGTTACAGCAAGAAGATACAGGATTCTCATGTTTTCACTCCCTTACGCACTTTACTGACTTTTATCGAATCATTCTGAACATGATACCGTTCATGATAAACATTGACGTTTTACGCGCAGTTTTCTTGCTTCTTTTGGATCAATTAATAAAGGCCGGTAAACTTCTATGCGATCATGTGGCTGAATCACCGTTTCAGTCCCAACTCGCTTGCCCCAGATACCCAACCGGTTTTTTTTTAAATCAATTTCAGCAAACTGATTTAAAATCCCCGAATGATGGACTACTTCCTCGACGGTGGTTCCAGCCGGTACACTTAATGATTTAAGCAATTGCTGCTCTGGCGACGCCGCATATACGACCTCAACCGCTATATATTCGATCTCTTCTACTGTTGTGTTTCGATTATCGATTGCCATAAACTGCTTCCGCACGCTCTATAAATGATTCTACAAAACTATTTGCTATCATATGAAACACAGGCCCAACCATTTTTTCTAGAATTTTATGCGAGAACGTGTAATGCAAACGAAATTCAATTTTACAGGCTTCATCCGATAACGGAATAAAGCGCCAATGACCATCAAGGTGCTCGAAGGGGCCATCCAATAAAGTCATCTCGATAAGTTCCGGGGGCCTGCGTTTATTCTCAGTAGTAAAGCTGTGTTTAACATGATGATAATCAATTTCGACTGTTGCATGCGTGATAACATCGTCCTGCGGTTCGACTGATGTACCGCCGCACCAGGGAAGGAATTCCGGATATTGCTCGACGCGATCAACCAGATTAAACATCTGCTCTGCTGAATATTCAACTAAAACTGTTTTTTCTATTTCTGCCATAAAGTAAACCACCTCTTTTCGTTACGAGGTCTATTACTGAAAAAAACTGATAAAATACACAAATCTTACAGCACAATCATCTTTTTTATTCACCTGCATGAGTATTATTCAAAACAAAAAAGCGTTTCATGATTATTTTATCGAAGAAAAATATGAAGCAGGCATGGTACTCGAAGGCTGGGAAGTCAAAGCTATCCGAGCCGGGCGAGCACAATTAAAAGAAGCCTATATTGTTATCCGAAAAGAAGAATTATATCTTATCGGCAGCCATATTAGCCCATTACAAACAGCATCGACTCATATACTGCCTGATCCGGTCAGAACTCGCAAGCTACTCTTGCACACGGAAGAAATCAAACGGCTTATTGGCAAGGTCGAGCGTGCAGGTTATACCCTCATGCCATTAGACATGCACTATAAATCAGGGCGTATCAAACTTGAAGTCGGCCTAGCCAAAGGCAAAAAGCTGCATGACAAACGAGAATCAGAAAAACAAAAAGAATGGGAACGTGAAAAGCAACGCTTAATACGATCCAAATAAAAATACTGATATTTAAATTATAGTTACTGTTTACGATTACTTTACTGATTGATTCATGAACTCAGAAAAAAAACCCATCGCAATCTGGTTATTGATTTGCTGCGTCTTTGTTTTTGCCATGATTGTCGTCGGCGGCGTCACTCGCCTGACCGATTCAGGACTTTCCATTGTTGAATGGCAACCGCTAGTCGGCACTATTCCGCCGATTACTCAAGATGACTGGGATGAACTACTGGAAAAATATCGCTCCTCGCCACAACACGAGCAAGTTAACAAAGGCATGAACGTTGATGAATTCAAAACCATCTTCTGGTGGGAGTACTTTCATCGACTACTGGGACGTCTGATTGGACTGGTGTTCTTTATTCCATTTGTTTATTTTCTAGTTAAAAAGAAAATCGACAAACCGCTCGGTTATAAACTTATCGGCATTTTTATTCTTGGCGGACTACAGGGTTTTATGGGCTGGTATATGGTTATGAGCGGACTAGTTGACAATCCGCGCGTCAGTCAATACCGATTGACTGCGCACTTGGGACTTGCATTTATCATTCTTTCAACAATGTTCTGGGTTGCACTGGGACTATTATCTTCTTCAACTACAACCACACCAAGCAACAACAAAACAGTAGATGATATAAATGGTCTGCGTCATCTGGCATATGGGTTATCGCTACTTATCTTTGTTATGGTCTTATCAGGCGGTTTTGTTGCAGGTATTCAGGCTGGGTTAGCCTACAATACTTTTCCATTAATGAATGGCCACATTATCCCGCCAGATCTTTTTGTACTCGAACCCTGGTACCGTAATTTCTTTGAAAATATAACTACAGTGCAATTCGACCACCGACTTATTGCCTGGATAATTGCACTTACAATACCTTTATTCTGGTTCAAAGCCATTTTCACCTCAAACTTACCCGGCACAACTCGCATTGCATGTCATCTGTTTTTACTTATGACAGTCATTCAGATTAGTCTCGGCATAGCTACCCTTTTACATGTCGTACCGATTCATCTCGCCGCAGCACATCAGGGTGGTGCAGTACTATTATTTACTACATCACTCTGGGTTAGTCACTGCTTACGAGAGGACAGGCAAGTGGTGGGCATGTAGCTGACAAGAAAAGCTGATATCAAATGAGCTTTCTATACGAAATCTGACGTTTAACCTCTCGCCCCAAAAATCATACGTCGAGCGACAAATCGTTTCATTAGTGGTACATTATCCAATATAGTCAATCCCATACCACAAAAGTGTTTAAGTAACGCGCTATCATTTGAAAACAGCTTGATTAATGAGTCTGTAAAAACACGCCCGCCCTGACTATCAATGCGGCGCCGCTGCCGGTATCGCGACAACATTGATGCGGTGCCAATTGCTTTATTATCAAAGGTTGACGCCCTTATCTCCTGTGCTAGTTCGTAAGCATCTCTTAACCCAAGGTTAAAACCCTGCCCAGCTACTGGATGCAATGTCTGCGCGGCATTTCCGACAAGAGCGATACGCTGAGCGGTTGTTGGTGTCGCAAACTTTAGCGCCAACGGAAAACTAGAGCGCTTTCCAGCATACACAAATTGACCCACCCGATTACCAAAGTGTTGATGCAAACGCCCTAGAAAAGTTTGGTCATCCAGCGCCATAATTTCGTTTACCATTTCAGGCGATACGGTCCACACCAATGAGAAATGATCGCCCGATGGCAGCAATGCGACCGGGCCATCTGACGTAAATCGTTCATAGGCAACACCAGACTGATAAGCTTCAGCCTTAATATTTGCCACGACTGCCCACTGATTATATTCAGTTGTACGATAGGTAACACCTTCTACTTGGCTGCCAAGACGCCCGCCATCAGCCAAAACCAGTAATTTGGCAGAAAGATTTTTCTCGACACTATGATGGATATACCGGATATACCCTACATTAAGGTCCGAAGATATTTTTTCTACATTAGCGCCTATTTGATATTCGATCTTATTCTCGGCAATTACGTCATACAGAGCACAACATAAATCATGGTAATTAACAACATACCCTAGCGCAGGTACTCCAGCGTCCTGTGCTGTCAGAATTGTTCGTCCAAAATGGCCTTTGTTGGAAATATGTATCGTGTTTATAGCCGTATGGTGCGGCAATCTCCGCCATGCTCCCAACCGCTGTAAAATCAGATAGCTACCATAAGAAAGTGCTAATGGACGCTCATCATCCGCTTTTTCGGGTAAACCACGCGCCTCCAGAAGCAACGTAGTCAAATTACTATCTTGCAGAGCAATCGCCAGTGCCATACCAACTGGACCGCCACCGATGATTGCAATATCGTATTTTTCAGCACTCATGAATTTTCTTTTGATAAAATTTCATCTATGTATAGCACTAATTCAAGACAAGGACAATTCCGGATCTACAAGTATCCAAGCGCACATTAACCTAAAAACCGCTGAGTAACAGCTCGAGGCGCATTTCTCTCCATAAATCAACGCAAGGAAATTACCAGAATTCTGACCATAGAAATAAAAGTCCACCAAATCATTACAAACCAACAAATTCACAATAGTGGATTATCAAATTAAAAACTCAGGTGTTAAGGAGTGTATGAATGACAGGTCATCCCAATCGACAATTAAACTCTTTTCAATATATCAGCTACGGCTTTATGCTGGTACTTTGGTCCGTGAACGTATGGGCGGAAGTAGTCCAAACAATTGACGAACAGCTGATTCAGGCCGCTGGCAAGGGTAATCTGCCTATGGTCAGAAAAATTCTCGAGAACGAAACCAAAATTTCTCAAGACGCAATTAATAGGGCTTTTTATGCTGGTATAAAAAAAGGCAACAAATTCATCGTACAGCACCTCATTGATAGAGGAGCCGACACTCATTATCGAGGGGATAACGGATATACGGCGCTTATACAATCGGCACGAGACGGACGCAGCCATTTGGTTAGGCTTTTATTGTCATTAGGTGCAAATGTCAATGCTGTTGCTACTGAAACAGAAGAAACAGCATTGATCCTGGCTGCACAAAAAAACCGCAAGAAAATCGTCGATCAGTTATTAGCCGCTGAGGCAAATTTAGATGCCACTAGGAAAAATGACGGCATGAACGCACTTATGCTAGCCGCGCGAGGTGGGCACCAATTAGTTACACTCGCCCTGGTCAAGGCTGGCGCAGAAGTTAATCATCAACTTGAGAATGGAGCAACAGCACTCATGTTAGCCGCACAACATGGCCATCTTGACGTTATTTATGTGTTACTCGAAGCTAAAGCTGATGTTAATATTAAAGCTATAAATGGTGCTACTGCATTAACCCTTGCAAACCTTCACCGGCACACCAAAGCAGCAGAGATGCTTAAAAAAGCCGGAGCTCAATAATATACAAACATGGGTGCTTTCACTAAATATTTGCTGTATAACAGCTACTGGAATACAAAAGCGTCATATTAATTTTTAAAGGAATAATAGGAAAAGGACAAATCGATGAAAATATCAATTGCTTTATTACTTGGTGTATTGCTGACGATGCTCTCCGGTTGCGGAGATGAAGAATCAGGTGATAAATTAGATTACGAGCCCTCGTCCGAGGCAATAAACGAAATAACAACAATTGATGAGTTGCCATCCTTTTTAAGTGAGGGATTGTCCCCGGAAGAAAAAACAGAGCTTAGAGAACAAATCATACCCGGCAGCACAGATGAGGATGGCCAGACACCAAATGAAAGATTCCAGGCCCTCCTTGAAGATGCGAAAGCTGGAGACCCTATTGCCCAAAATGGACTCGGTGTTATGTACTACACCGGTGAAGCAGTTTCAAAAACAGAAACGGGTGAAATTTTGGACCACGACCCCGAATTAGCTGCTGGCTGGTTTTATCGTTCTGCTGAGCAAGGCTACGCAGATGCACAGTTTAACTTGGGCTTGATGCATGCCAATGGAGAAGGCGTCGAGCAGAATATGGATCAAGCCGTCGCACTATTTAAAAAGGCTGCCGACCAAGGTCATGTCGATGCACAAAATAACTTGGGTGCGTTATATTATCTAGGAGAGGGCATTACTAGGGATGAAGATAAAGCCATAAAATGGTTTGAAAAAGCAGCTGCTCAAGGTAACGAAGAAGCTCAGGCTAATCTTGAAGCGATCAAGGCGGCAAAATCCCAATAAGCCATCAATGATTTCACAATGTTCCATTTCTTTGTTATTTCTGGAAATGGCAGGGTTTTCTCAGAATTTTCTCAGAAATAAACAATGGAGTTCATATCGAACAATTGAAGAAAGTTTTTGAAGAAATCCCTTAAAAACTTCCTAGTGGAAGAAACAGGTAATGAGTGCTTTGCAGTTTAGTAACTACGGCGTGTAGACATTTAGATCTCAACTCAATTCCTATATAGCGCAAGTACACAGTTTTGATGTAGAGACACAGTCTCAGTCTGTGTACTTGCACAAAAGGATCAGTTTACATAAAGTAAACAATTGCTCCGATCACTAAAAATGCTACAGTTGAACCAAAAATTAGTTTCAATGTTTGTGCATCGGTAGCTCTGTTTGAATCATCATCACTCATACTCGGTCTCCTTATTGAATTGTTGACAATGTGTTGTCTTCATTTTACCTACACGAGTCAGTATACGACCAACTCAACTACTTTAACAATCACATAAAAGCAAGGTCATGTTAAAAAACGACTGACTGGTAATCAGTTCCCCAGTACAACAACTGTTATTAAATTTTTAAGTTTCCAGACTTTGCGGCCTTTACAACCTTTAAGCGGTTCCTCATCTCATCATATATAACAACTGGGTAAATATTATTATTATCTCGCGTAACAGCCATTGTTATTATTAACCACTCGGCCATCACTATCAAATTCTAACCTACATTTTCTGACAATGAAAGTATTGTTTAGTACTTAACCCTGAAATTCTAATGGTTTTAAACATTTAACTGCTTAATTTGACCAATTGCTACTCACTATTACCCCCAGACATAACCATACATATAATTGTTTCTCCGCATCATTTTTTACAAATAAGTTTCTAAAAAACAATGAGAAACACATTACGGGCGAAAAGTAATTCTTACCGTTAATCTGATTGTTAGCTTTATGCATCGTCCACTAGGTCCGTATCTGCAACCTGCTGGATACCGGCCAGCAGCCAAACAGAATTTGAGTCATTTAGATTCTTCTCTACATGCCAGACCTCATCAAACACTTCCGGCTCGCCATCCGGAAGCTCACGTATTTTTCCTGTAAAGCGAACGCTCGCTATTGCAGTAGCATTATTCGTTTCTACATTGAGAAAAGTAGCATCAATAAACATCACTTCAGATTTCTGCACAACATCACCACGCTCCTGAATTTGCAAACTAATCTCTGCAAACATTTCGGGTGTCGTATATTCGCGTATATCGCTGAGATCTCCCGCATCGTTTGCGGCTTGTAAGCGAATAAATGACATTTTGGCATTACGCAAAAAAGGCTCGATTTTAAAATCGGGTGGAACACTGTTTTGATTGGAGTGACTATTGCCCTCTAGGGCGGTATCCATGCCGCTCCGCGGAGGCAACTCATCATATGCAGCAGCATTAGCACTTGAGTAGTGTTGTATCCGCTGGGCAGATACACCTGCACGCGATCTTCGCATTAAGCGTACAATAAAGATTACTACACCAACTATCAGAATTAACATCACGATATCCATCATGTTAATACCTTCGAAGGCACCGCCCATAAATAATGCGGCCAGTAAACCGCCTGCAGCGAGACCTGCTAATGCTCCTCCCCACTTACCGCCACTTCCAGAAGATGCTGGTGACGGATTTGATGCAGGTGGTTGCTGCTGATTTTGTCTGGATTGTTGAAGGGATTGACGTTGTTTACCAAAACTTTTACCGCCCCCCATACGCCTTGCTTCCGCATCGACCACGAATAAGCTCACCGTAAAAAAGGTTAGGACCAGGAAAGTAAGCATTCTTTTCATAATTGATTTACCACTTTATCGCTAAATTCGCCAGTATAGCATCAACACACTGCTCAAATAGTTTTATCGAAGCAATACCAACCGCGGTAACGCATTACCTTCTATATATATAATCGCGTTCTGCCCAAATTGCCTTCCCAGCAAACAAATTGTTTCTCGATCGACACCCAGTACACAAACGCTCCTCTCATCAGGCCATTTCCCGATTGGATCAATATTTACACTCTCGATCATGGGAAACGCAGCATGTGTCAATGCGCTTTGAAGCCGGCAATAAGCCGCCCGGTTCTGTAGATCATTACAAACCTGACCCAGTGGATTGTCAGCAGTAATAATTGCGGCATAAGGTATACGCTTTTCAATCATCAATTGCGACAAGCGCTCAGAATATTGATTAACCCTCACAACGAAAGCTTCCTCGCCAGTACCGATTTGATAATCGGCCTGACAATATTGCGCGATCAGCTCAGGATCAAGTTCAGAATTTACTTGATTTTTTATCTGACCAAACATGCTATTCGGAAAATCATGATTCATTTTATTCTCTCAACATCTATTGATTTGTTCAGCCATCGCCACGCTGTATGTTGTCACACCCCATTAACGCATTCTAATTAATTTCAATAGCTTGTGTAATACTAACACTGTGTCACGACAACACTCGCATTGGAAACTTTTTGAGACCAAAACCATCTTAAAAGTATGGCTTCTTGATTTTGAGAAGCTGAATATATTTTGACAATTTATTTATATTAAAGGAGAGACGATCATGGCTACTACTATGAAAACAGATAGTGCTGTAAGCACTGACTACGATATGTCGTTGTGGTACGACTCTAAGTACTACAAGATAGGTTTAAGTCTGATGCTTGGAACGGCGATATTTTGGATATGGTACCAGCGGACATTTGCGTATTCTGCGGGTATGGACTCGATGGAGCCGATATTTGATGAGGTATGGATGGGTTTGTGGCGTGTA
>JAUIIB010000021.1 GCA_030431985.1 Gammaproteobacteria bacterium | reverse complement strand
AATCTACACAACCAACGCCATTGAATCGCTTAACAGCGTGATTCGCAAAGCTGTCAAAAAACGTAAACTGTTTCCAACTGATGATTCCGCAAAAAAAGTCATCTATCTCGCAATTCAGGCTGCTTCACTTAAATGGACTATGCCAATCCATAACTGGAAACAGGCGCTGAATAGATTTACAATCGAATTCGAAGACCGTTTGAAAGACTACACTTAACTCAGACAGTTACACAGAAAACTTTACACTCTCATTTTATCGAAATTATAATGAAGAGCTTTTACAACTCAAGGTATTTAGATTCATGTTGGTGTAATACATCGGTCAACATACCAAATTAAAATGTAGTACTCTGTCATGTATTCATAATATGCATACCAGAAGAATACTCAATGTTTTATAACACGCTCCGTCATTTTATTTTCACTGGATTGCATCGAAGCAGCCGAAGCGGAAATTGTTGACGGCACAGATTGTGGTTTATGTTCAAGCGCAATATCCAGCACTTGATCAATCCACTTTACTGGTTTGATAACTAAATCACTTTTGATATTCTCAGGTATATCTACAAGATCTTTAACATTCTTTTCAGGGATAATTACTTTTTTAATACCACCACGATGTGCAGCAAGCAGCTTTTCTTTAAGCCCGCCAATCGGTAACACTTCTCCGCGCAACGTAATCTCGCCAGTCATAGCCACATCGGATTTAACGGCAATATCGGTCAAAACAGAAACCATCGCCACACAAATGCCAATACCCGCACTCGGTCCATCCTTTGGTGTTGCACCTTCAGGCAGATGAATATGTATATCTTTTTTCTGATAGAAATCTTCCGGTATTCCCAATAAATGCGACCGACTCCGCACTACTGATAGCGCTGCCTGTATTGATTCCTGCATAACATCTCCAAGCTTACCGGTAGTTATCGTTTTGCCTTTTCCGGGCAAAACCGCGGCCTCTATGGTCAGCAATTCACCACCCACTTCGGTCCAGGCCAATCCCGTCACCTGCCCGATTTGATTGTCTTTTTCGGCTACACCGTATGAAAAACGTCGCACCCCCAAATATTTATCCAGATTGCGCGATGATACCGATACTTTTCCTTTCTCCTTACTCACAAGTAGTGTTTTTACCGCCTTTCTACACATTTTGGAAACTTCACGTTCCAGAGAACGAACCCCGGATTCACGCGTGTGATAGCGCACAGTATCACGCAATGCTGTTTCTGAAACCGTCATTTCACTTTTCTTCAACCCATGATTCTTTAACTGCTTGGGTAATAAATATTTCGAAGCAATATTCAACTTTTCGTCTTCGGTATAACCGGATAACTGAATTACCTCCAGACGGTCAAGTAACGCCGGTGGAATATTCAATGAGTTGGCCGTTGCCACAAACATAACATCTGATAAATCATATTCAACTTCTACATAGTGATCGACAAATGTATGATTCTGTTCTGGATCGAGCACCTCCAATAGCGCTGAGGCTGGATCACCGCGAAAATCCATTCCCATTTTATCCACTTCATCCAGTAAAAACAGTGGGTTTTTGACCCCAACCTTAGACATGTTATACAAAATCTTTCCTGGCATCGATCCTATATAGGTTTTACGGTGCCCACGAATCTCAGCCTCATCCCGAACACCACCCAATGCCATTCTTACGAATTGCCTATTCACCGCTCTGGCAATAGACTGGCCCAGTGACGTCTTACCCACACCGGGTGGACCTACTAAACAAAGTATCGGCCCTTTCATCTTATCAACACGCTGCTGTACGGCTAAATATTCAACAATTCTTTCTTTTACCTTTTCAAGCCCATAATGATCTTCATTGAGCACGGTCTCCGCAACACTAAGATCCTTACTGATTTTGCTTCTTTTTCTCCATGGTAGACCAACCAGTACATCGATATAATTACGCACTACAGTCGCCTCTGCTGACATGGGAGACATCAACCGCAATTTTTTGAGCTCGGATTCAGCTTTCTCACGTGCCTCGTTAGGCATATTCGCCGTTTTTATTTTCCGCTCTATCTCCTCTAGATCTACACCATCCTCCCCCTCTCCGAGTTCTTTCTGAATGGCTTTTACCTGCTCGTTAAGATAGTAGTCGCGCTGGCTTTTTTCCATCTGACGTTTAACCCGGCCACGTATACGCTTCTCAACCTGGAGTATATCCAGTTCACTTTCCAGCAATCCGAGCAAATGCTCAAGCCGTTTTATCACATCAAATATTTCTAACACCTCTTGCTTCTGTTCGAGCTTTAAAGGCAGATAAGCGGCAATCGTATCTGCAAGCCGCCCGGCTTCGTCAATTCCTCCAAGTGAAGTAATGATTTCTGGCGGGATTTTTTTATTCAGTTTCACATACTGATCAAACTGTGTCATCAAAGCACGCCGCATCGCCTCCGCTTCCGGATTATCTTCCTGCTCCTGATCAATCTTTACAGCTTTTCCATCAAAATGACTTTCTGAATCAACGAATTCCTGTATGCGCGCACGATGATTGCCTTCAACCAGGACTTTGACGGTACCATCCGGCAATTTGAGCATCTGCAGGATGTTTGCAACACTGCAAACATCGTACATATCCTCAGGCGCCGGTTCATCTTTCGATGCCACCCTTTGCGCCACCAGCAAAATATTTTTATTTGATTCCATAGCAAGCTCAAGCGCTTTTATCGACTTTTGTCGCCCTACAAACAATGGAATCACCATATGTGGAAATACAACCACATCCCGTAATGGCAACAATGGCAGTACTAATTGTTCGGAATCTTCAATTAAGGAAGTCATATCTTCTCGATTTATTAAATTTGATTATCAAGCTCACCAATAATAACTATATCTATATGGTCACTCATCAAAATCTCAAGTCAAATATACAGTATCATAGTTCAGTGGACTGAATAAAAGAAACAGACGTTTTTTTCTGTTCGTTTTATCATTTTGGGTATTAAACCGATCCACTGAGAACTACAGCAGTGTTGAATCGATATTGATGGAAAATGGAGCTATAAGACTGGAAAAAAGACACGTCACACTGGGTAAAATACAATAAAAAAACAACTCGATTACCCAGCAACACATTAATTAACTGGATGTTTTTGCTACCTTCTGCTGCTCAGAATAAATCAAAATCGGCTTAATATCCTCATTTGCGGCATTGTAATCAATCACAACCTTTGTCACATTTTCGAGTGAGGGCAAATCATACATAATGTCGAGTAGGATATCTTCCAATATAGAACGCAAACCGCGCGCGCCCGTTTTTCTTGACAGCGCCTTTTGGGCGATGGCTTTTAATACTGCTTCTCGGAATTCCAGATCAACTCCACCCTCCATGTTAAACATTTTCCAGTATTGTTTAACCAGCGCGTTTTTGGGTTCCGTCAAAATCTGAACCAATGCATCTTCATTCAATTCATCCAGTGTAGCTACGACCGGCAAACGTCCAACAAACTCCGGTATTAGTCCATATTTCACTAAATCCTCTGGCTCAACATCCTGCAATACTTTACTGATATCTTTCTGGCTTTTACTTCTGACATCAGCGCCAAATCCGATACCACTTTTTTCTGAGCGCGCACGAATCACCTTATCAAGGCCATCAAAAGCCCCACCGCAGATAAACAAAATATTAGTCGTATCAACTTGAACAAATTCCTGATTTGGGTGTTTGCGCCCACCTTGCGGTGGAACCATCGCTGTCGTACCTTCAATCAGCTTTAATAACGCTTGCTGAACACCTTCTCCGGAAACATCGCGGGTAATTGAAGGATTATCCGATTTGCGCGAAATCTTATCAATTTCATCAATATAAACAATTCCCCGCTGTGCTTTTTCAGCGTCGTAGTTACATTTTTGCAGCAACTTCTGAATAATGTTTTCAACATCTTCACCGACATAGCCTGCTTCTGTCAGTGCGGTAGCATCCGCCATAATAAACGGCACATCAAGTAAACGTGCCAGGGTTTGTGCCAACAACGTTTTGCCCGAACCCGTAGGACCAATCAGTAGAATATTGCTTTTGGATAATTCAACATCATCACCTTCAGCCGCTTTCGTCAGACTCTTAAGACGTTTGTAGTGATTATAGACAGCAACCGATAAAATCTTTTTCGCAGATTCCTGCCCAATAACATATTGATTCAAGGTCTGATGTATTTCGTGTGGAACTGGCAAGCTCGATTTGACAAGTTTAGTTGCTTCATCACCCTGCATTTCCTCACGAATGATGTCATTACACAGCTCTATACATTCATCACAAATAAAAACTGACGGACCTGCAATCAATTTTCGCACTTCATGCTGACTTTTCCCGCAAAAAGAACAGTAAAGCAGTTTTTCACTATTTGAAGTTTTGTCTGGCATATAATCTATATCCCGATATCACCAAGCTGATGGCAAGAATTAAAGTATGCTGTAAATATCTTGTTATACAAAATCATTCAACACTTAAAAGTTGTCTTAGTCTGTTGTTCCAGCTCGATGCGATAACACCGCATCCACCAATCCGTAACTTACCGCTTCATCCGCACTTAAGAAATTGTCGCGATCAGTATCTTTTTCTATTTCAGCGACGGGCTGGCCGGTATGTTTAGCCATGATTTCATTTAAGCGCGACTTTAAATATAAAATTTCTTTAGCATGGATTTCTATATCGGACGCTTGCCCCTGAAATCCACCCAAAGGCTGATGAATCATAACACGTGAATTCGGCAAGCAATATCGTTTGTCTTTAGCACCAGCGGTCAATAATAAGGCACCCATGCTAGCTGCCTGGCCGATACATAACGTACTAATATCAGGTTTAATGTATTGCATTGTATCGTAAATAGCAAGTCCCGCAGAAACCATACCGCCGGGTGAGTTGATATACAAATAAATATCCTTATCGGCATTCTCGGATTCAAGAAACAGCAGTTGTGCTACAACCAGGTTTGCAGTTGTCTCATTAACAGGACCGACAAGAAAAACAACACGCTCTTTTAATAAACGCGAATAGATATCATACGCCCGTTCTCCTCGTCCACTGGTCTCTATGACCATTGGAATCAGACCTAAGTTTCTCGGTTCCATAATCTGCTGCCGTTCAAGTGTTTCCCTCATATCAGGTTATCCCCATCAGTTCATCAAATGTTACCTGTTTTTCAACCACACTAACCTGGTTCAGCACCCACTGCACGACATTCTCTTCCATAGCAATGGATTCGGCTTCTTGCAAGCGTTCCTTGGATGCATAGTGCCATTTCACAACTTCTTCCGGGTTATCGTAATTCTGGGCATTATCTTCAATCACCTTGCGTACCTGGTCCGGTGTAACTTTTAATTGATGTACATCTAACAACTTTGACACAATGAGTCCAAGTTTTATACGATGCTCAGCTTTATCCTTGAACATTTCTGGCTTCAGCGGCATCTTGCCGGCATCCATACCACGTGATATAAAATCTTTCTGCATGTTTTCTATCATGCGTTCAATTTCTTTATCCACCAAGACTTGAGGTGCATCAATCGGCGTGGTCTCCATCAAGCAATTCATCGCCTGTTCCTTGAGTTTCGAATTAATCCGTTTCAGCACCTCACGATCCAGATCCTGACGAATTCCCTCCCGCATTTTTTCGAGATCACCATCTTCAATACCAAGTTCCTTTGCAAAGGCCTCATCTACTTCCGGCAATACGGGCAATTCGACGGACTTGAGCTTGACTTCAAAAGTAATTGGTTTTCCAGCAAGTTCTTTGTTGTGATAATCATCAGGAAACACCACATCAAAAGACTTGTCCTCGCCCGCAGTCATTCCAACCAACGATTCCTCAAAATCCTTAATGAATTGTCCTTCCCCTACAGTCAGGTAAACGTCCTCGCCCTTACCGCCCGGAAAGTCGTCGCCCTCCAATTTGCCATGAAAATCCAATTTGACGCGATCTCCTTTCTCTACCGGACGTTCCACAATTTGATGCTGGATTTTTTGCTTACGTATCATATCGACCGTCTTATCGACATCTTCGTCATTTACCTGGGTCATTGGTCTCTCAATAGTCTGCTGACTCAAATCACCAAGAGCAATTTCTGGATAAACCTCAAACTGTGCACTGAACACAATCTGCTCGGAATCATTGGAATCATTGTTATCCGGCTTGGCTTCATAGCGCGGATAACCCACTACCCGTAAGTTGTGCTCCTTAACCACCTCAATAAATTCTTCACTGAGCGCATCACCAATAACCTCTTGCTCTACTCCCGAACCATACCGCTGCGACACCAGTTTTAAAGGAACTTTACCTGGACGGAAACCATGCAACTTAACCGTTTTTGCGAGCTTCTTCAACCGTTTGTTAACTTCTTCCTGTATCTTATTTTGTGAAATGGATATATCGATACGACGCACTAACGCCCCGATATTTTCTACATTTGTTTCCATTAAAATTCCTGATTGATTAACAACATAAAAAACGAACGTGTAGACGTACCCGCTAAAGTGTAATCAGATAATAAGTATTTACGTTTTGCAGCTTCCGGCATGCGCGCATACCGATTTACTCCATATTTAATGGTGCGAAAGGGGGGACTCGAACCCCCACACCTTACGGCGCCAGAACCTAAATCTGGTGCGTCTACCAATTCCGCCACTTTCGCTATAATTTCGCACACACTTTACGTTGACTCGTTAACACGCTATATAACTCAATGATTATACCTGTTTATTTCCCGACGAGCACATAATGCCACGTTTAACAATAAATAACCTGTCCTCTCACCTGCTTACTGTCCATACCCATGAGAAACAAGTAAACCGGCATTAAATCATCAGGTTGACGTAAATTCTCTTTAGCCTCCCCAGGATGTGTCGCTGCGCGTTGTGGCGTATTGACAACACCTGGAATAAGCGCATTGATACGTAAAGCTGGCAGTGCACTCCACTCATCCGATTGTATCTTAACCAACGCTTCAATTCCTGCCTTGGCGACCGAAAAACCACCCCAATATGCCGCAGGATGATGGCCTTGGGTACTCGAAGTCATAATAATGCCGGCATCCGGCGCCGCCTTTAATAGCGGAAGACATGCTTTTGTCAACGCGAACGGCGCCATGAGATTAACTTGCAGCAATGACTGCCATTGTTTGAGCGTTTGATACTCCATCGGGCTCGGCCCGTATAGAAAAGCGGCGTTATGTAAAATTCCGTCCAGACGCCCAAGCTGGTCCGCTATCGCCTGTACAAACTGATTGTAATCGCCCTCCTGGGCCTTTTCCAGATCAAGTGGATAAATAACCGGTTGTGCTGCACCTAATGCATCTATTTCGTCGTAAACGCGCTCGAGCTTTTTAACTGTTCTGCCATGAAGAATAACTGTCGCACCATGTTTTGCATAAGCTATTGCTGCTGCCCGCCCCAATCCCTGACCAGCGCCGGTTACCAAAATAACCCGATTTCGCAACAGATCAATTGGCGGGACATAATCACTGTATTGACTCATATCAAGGACTGTACCATGTCTTGATCGTTACAAATAAAGAATTAGAGCGATGATTGACCAGATAATTACAAGATGCCTTAACGAAAGCAACCATAACTGAAAAAAGCAACAACTCCCGAAAGAGCTGCTGCTTTAGATAAATCAGTATGTTATACGCAGTTGACGCGTATAGGATATCAATTACATATCCATACCGCCCATACCACCCATACCGCCCATGCCGCCCATGCCGCCCATGCCGCCAGCTGGAGCAGGATCTTCTTTTGGCAGCTCAGCAACCATTGCATCGGTGGTCAGTATCAGGCTGGCAATAGAAGCCGCATTTTGCAATGCCGAACGTGTAACTTTGGTCGGATCCAGAACACCGTTTTCGACCATATCGCCGTATTCACCGGTCGCCGCGTTGTAGCCGTAATTACCTTTGCCTTCCAGAACCTTGTTAACCACAACAGACGGCTCATCACCGGTATTGGTAACGATCTGACGCATAGGCTCTTCCAGCGCACGCGCTATAATCTTGATGCCGGCGTCCTGATCATGGTTGTCGCCTTTCACTTTTTGGACAGCTGCAACAGTTCTCAGTAAGGCAACACCACCACCTGGAATCACGCCTTCTTCAACTGCGGCACGCGTCGCATGCAACGCATCTTCAACACGCGCTTTTTTCTCTTTCATTTCAACTTCAGTTGCCGCACCAACTTTAATCAATGCAACACCGCCTGCCAATTTAGCGACACGCTCTGACAATTTTTCCTTATCATAATCGCTAGTAGCTATCTCGATCTGTTTGCGGATTTGTGTCACACGGCTCTTGATATTTTCCCCGTCACCGGCACCATCGATAATGGTTGAATTTTCTTTACCGATTTCAACACGCTTCGCTTGACCAAGGCTTTCCAACGTTACTTTCTCGAGTGACAAACCGACTTCCTCTGAAATCACCGTTCCACCGGTCAATATCGCGATATCTTCCAGCATAGCTTTACGGCGATCACCAAAACCAGGCGCTTTAACAGCACATGTTTTCAATATACCGCGCATATTGTTCACAACCAGCGTCGCGAGTGCTTCACCGTCAATATCTTCCGCAATAATTAATAACGGCTTGCTAGCCTTGGCAACCTGCTCCAGAGCAGGCAACAAGTCACGGATATTGGAAATCTTTTTATCATGCAACAGGATATAAGGATCATCAAGCTGAGCGATTTGCTTTTCTGCATTGCTAATGAAATATGGAGACAGGTAGCCGCGATCGAATTGCATACCTTCAACAACTTCCAGTTCATTGTTAAGTCCGGAGCCGTCCTCAACAGAAATCACACCTTCCTTGCCCACTTTTTCCATTGCATCGGCAATAATCTGTCCGATTTCGGTATCTGAGTTTGCAGAAATGCTACCGACCTGTGCAATTTCTTTGGCAGTCGCACAATCTTTGGACATTTTTTTCAGCTCTTCCACTGTAACTGCAACAGCCTTGTCGATACCGCGCTTCAAATCCATCGGGTTCATACCCGCTGCAACAAAACGCATACCCTCTTTAACAATCGACTGTGCCAACACCGTTGCTGTGGTGGTACCGTCACCGGCAACATCGGATGTTTTGCTGGACACTTCTTTAAGCATCTGCGCACCCATATTTTCAAACTTGTCTTTCAGTTCGATTTCTTTAGCGACCGAAACACCGTCCTTGGTAATGGTCGGTGCACCGTATGCACGATCAAGTACTACATTACGGCCTTTTGGTCCCAGTGTCACCTTGACCGCATTAGCCAGAACATCAACTCCATCAATCAGTTTATGGCGCGCCACATCTCCAAATTTTACTTCTTTTGCTGACATAATTTTCTTTCTCCTCAATTCTTAAAGATTATTACCTGTACAAGCTAAACGATTCATATAACCGGAATTAGCCTCCGATTACACCTATGATGTCTTCTTCACGCATCGCTATAAACTCTTGACCATCAATTTTGAACGACTGGCCGGTATACTTGCCGAACAATACTTTATCGCCCTTTTTAATTTCCATTTTACGCACACTGCCATCGTCATTTACTTTACCTGTACCAACAGCAATAACCTCGCCCTGATCTGGTTTTTCGGCGGCATTGGCATTGTCTGGTATTACAATGCCGGAAGCGGTTTTACGCTCTTCCTCCAGCCGTTTAACAACAATACGATCAAATAATGGACGAATATTCATGCTCTTTATCTCCTATTAAAAATTTAACGCTGTAAATTTCCTTGACGCGGTATCAGTCGATTGATAGACGACACCCTTATAAATTCAGTTCTAAATTGAAATTGCGAGTCACTAAAATCCTGGTTTTTACAGCCCAGAAACAATGTTAGCACTCCTTAACATTGAGTGCTAACAATAATAAGGGCTAACATTGAGAATTTCAAGACCACCCAAAGAAAAATTTTACTGAAATCCAATATCGCATTAACATCCAGCTTAGAAAGACAATAACCGACTGAATATGAAAGGCATCTGGCTGGAAAATCAACAACTGCAGTTTCGTCCTAACCTGCCCGAGCCCGAACCCGCACCGGGTGAGGCGTTGATTAAAGTTATCCGGGCGGGAATTTGCAATACCGATTTGGAATTATTGCGGGGCTACTACCCCTACCGCGGCGTGTTAGGTCATGAGTTTGTCGGTATTGTCGAAAAAGGCCCCAACGAACTGCTCGGCAAACGGGTGGTCGGCGAAATCAATGTCGCCTGCGGTGATTGTCATTTCTGCCGTACCGATCAACCGACGCACTGTGAAAATCGTACCGTCCTCGGCATTGTCAACCATAACGGTGTTTTTGCAGACTATATAGCCCTGCCAATCGCCAATCTGCATCCTGTACCGGAGGCACTACCCACCGACACCGCAGTATTTACCGAACCCGTCGCTGCAGCGCTGGAAATTCAGCAACAGGTGCATATCACCCCTAACGATCACGTACTGGTTGTCGGTGACGGTAAACTCGGTTTGCTGATCGCGCAAACCCTGGCACTGACCGGCTGCGAACTGTTGGTTGCCGGACGGCATCCTGAGAAACTGGCTATCTTAAAGCATCAGGGCATTACTACCACATTGGCGGATACGGTCACAGCGCGCAGTTTCGATCTGGCGGTTGAATGCACCGGCAATCCGGCTGGATTTGAACTGGCGCGGCAAGCATTGCGGGCGCGGGGTACATTGGTATTGAAAAGCACTTATGCCGACAACTTAAACATCAACGCCTCGGCGCTGGTGGTCGACGAAATCACCGTCATTGGATCGCGTTGCGGCCCGTTCGATAAAGCGCTGACCGTTCTTGCCACTGGACAGATCGAGGTCGAACCACTGATTCAGGGCCGCTACCGGCTGGAACAAGGCATCGAGGCATTCGACCACGCTCAAAAACGCGGCACATTGAAGATTTTGTTTGAAAACTGAATCTACCAACGATTACATAGATTGCAAAATTTCATTCTTTCTGTTGCGACGCGACCTGCTGAACCGTTTATCGAGTGCAGGCAACACAAACGGCTTAACTTCGCGTTCGACAGTGTCATAACTCGACTCATCTTGTTCAGGCTTTCGCTGCCCAAAACGGTTTTTGACTGTATTTTTGATCTTTTCCGCCTTGTCTGGTTTGCGCGCTTCAACCGGCATATTCAGATACTCGAGCCAGAAAAGCACCAACATATGGTCGTCCACTTGATCGCTGCCATACAGATGGCGTAACAGGTTGAAACTATTATATAGCCGTTTCAACTGACGTGGATTGTGAAAACCGAATAGCTTAACGCGGTCTTTAAAGGCTGTCTTTTCGGCAGGACTGAGCTGGTATTCGACGGTTTCGATAACATCCGGTTTGTCTTCAGGTGGTTTCTGTGGTTCATCGGATAGTATTTCGGTTGCTTCCTGCGAATGTCTGTCAGAGTCAATTGGCTGGACGTCTTCCGAAACACGACTATCTTCTCCACTCTCCGTTTGCAACGGCTCATCCTCATCATTCTCAGACGTTCCCACTTGCTTAGATGGCTCGTCTTCGTTGAATAAGATTTCATCAACAAACGAAGCCACTGTTAAATCGTCTGCGGCATGCAGCTGCACCGGTAACTGAATCACTTTGCCGAGATAATCACGTGCGATATTACCGGAATCACCTAAGGGATGGTGCTTTGCAAGCTTATTGTAATGTAACGCAAGCGAGGCCAGCGCAATACGGTGATCAATGGCGATAATGACTGTCACCTGTGGAATACCCATGATCAGGCGCACCGCCTCGAACGTTTTTACTACGCCAGCATGACTGCAGCGATCCAAATCATCGACCACGAATAACAATCTGTGTTTCTTGAGTTGTAACTGGCACAGCGTATGAATTTGATGCCTCATCACGGGAATGGTACCGAGATACGCATCGTAATCGGGCAAACTCAGATAACTTTTCCATGCTTTGACCAATGGACTTTTAAATATCTTCGATAATGAATTGTGAAATTTCCAAACAACAAACAGAATCCAGAATAAAGGTACGCTTATTAAAAGACCAATTAACAACTCATCTTTGGTACTCCACTCCAACAATGCTTGATTATTTAACCCCCATATCATGACTGACAGTAATAGTAGAGTCATAAACAACGTACCAATCACATGCCCAGCTTTTTCCAGTACCGAAAACTTTAAAGCCAGTTTCCATTTGCGCCCCAAACCAAGTTTAGCAGTTAACCCTTTCAGCGCCTCGCGCGCCACCCCGGCCTGCATATGTTCGGTATGTTCATATTCCCAGGCATTGAATTCGGCAAACAAAAATTTCGTTGCAGCGTCTTCCCCTTTTTCTTTTTCTTGCAATTTGTTCTGAAGCAGTTTCACAAAAGTGCTCTTACCTGCACCCCAATCACCGAGCAGGCCGATAGTCAAATGTTGGCGATTTGCTTTGTCCGCCAGTATTGAGGCCAGTGCGTCGACTAGGTCTTGACGTCCCAGCATGTCCTGCTCGGCCAATTCGTCATCAAGATGGACATGAAGCGGTTTGTATTGGATAGAAGATTTCTCTGATTCAGGAGGCGCATCAGAAAATTCATTAGGAGATTCAGGAGATGGCGCATAAGCAGCTCCGTAATCCCGAAACCATTGTTCAATTAACTCTCTAATCCGTTGTCCGGGATAAGATTTTCCATTCAACAAAGCGCCATAAACCTCGATATAGCTGGCAAGATTTAACTCTGACATCGACTGTCGCAAATTACTCATTGATTCCCGCATACTTTCAGGACGCCCATTGGGCCAGAGCGCAGAGTTTCTTAACAGGGTCGGGACACCCTTTTCCAATAGATTTAAATCGTATTCGACAGTTTCGTCGTCTACGTTTTCGGCAAATTCAGCAGCATTTTTGGCATACCACACGGCTTCGGAAACATCACCAGCAACGGCAGAGGCAGTGGAAGCAGATGCATGGACAGCAGCCTTATACCGGGGTTCAGATTCGGCTTGGGCGGAAACTCTGTTGTTGACAGCTTTAATTAATGCTTTGTTATCTCTAAATGCCTCATATTCCAATCCTAACACGCTGGCAACGAATGCAGCCTGCATCGTATCAGGAGCTATTTTATATAACCCTCCCCGCGCAACATGCGGCAGTTTTCGTAACGCCATCCGTGAAGCAAACAGCGCTACTCCTCCTAAATTTCTTTCGGCCAGATGTTGAAGTCTTTGTTCTAAATCATCCATAAATAATAAATTGTTATTACATCATTAAATATTTATACGCAGATTGCTTACCGAGTATCTGGGCCAACCAGACCAAATAAAATACTGACTGGAAAACCCCCACAATTAGGTTTACCATCATCAGTTACACCCACCGAATTGATCTTAACATTATTATTCACTGAGAAAGAATCCGCTTATGTCCGTTACACCTCGCGTAAATGCTTCCCCCCTTTCACCATCCGACTTGTTCCAGCAGCGCAGTGTGCAGTCCGTCTGGCATCCGTGCACGCCGATGAAGTCACATGAAACCTTTCCACTGGTGCCGATTGTGCGCGGCAAGGGGATCTGGCTGATCGATGCCGAAGACAATGGGTATCTCGATGCGATCGGTTCCTGGTGGGTAAATTTGTTTGGACACGCCAACCCGCAGATTAACGCGGCGATCCGCGATCAAATGGACAGGGTCGAGCATGTGATGCTCGCGGGTTTGACGCACGAGCCCGTCATCGAACTCTCCGAACGGCTGAAAGCGATTACGCCCGGCGATCTCGGCCATTGTTTTTACGCCAGCGACGGCGCATCGGCAACTGAAATCGCGTTGAAAATGAGTTTCCATTACTGGCAACTGGCCGGAAAATCCGGCAAAACACAGTTCGTCAGCCTACAAAACGATTATCACGGCGAAACGCTGGGTTCGTTGTCAGTTACCGACGTGGCGATTTTCAGGCAGACTTATGCGCCACTGTTGCGCCCGTGCACACATGTGATGACGCCGGACTGGCGCTACGCCGAGCCGGGTGAATCGGCTGAAGCGTATGCGTTGCGCGCCGCCGATATGCTCGACGCGCATCTGGCGCAGCATCATGTCGAAACTGCCGCGCTGATTATCGAACCACTGATTCAGGGTGCGACAGGCATGGGGATGTATCATCCGATATATCTCAAGCGCGCGCGGGAAATCTGCGATCACTATCAGGTACACTTGATTGCCGACGAAATCGCGGTCGGCTTCGGCCGTACCGGCTCGATGTTCGCGTGTGAACAGGCCGGCATTACACCCGATTTCCTGTGTCTTGCCAAAGGGCTAAGTGGCGGTTATCTACCGATCTCTGCGGTATTAACGACTGAAAATATCTATCAGCAGTTTTATGACGATACATCGGCACATGCCTTCCTGCATTCACACACGCATACCGGCAACGCGCTAGCGTGCCGTGCGGCACTGACGGTACTCGATATCTTTGAGCAGGACAACGTTCTGGAAACCAATCGAGCCAAAGCGCAATATCTGAACAATGCCGCCACCGTGTTGTCATCGCACTCAAAAGTTACAAACTTTCGCAACTGCGGAATGATTTGGGCGTTTGACGTGGATACGGATGACGCTCATTTCTCGGAAAAACTATTTCAGGCCGGTCTCAAACATCGCCTGCTGATACGCCCGCTAGGTAATACGGTTTACTTCATGCCACCGTATATCATCACCGAAGACGAAATAGACTTGCTCGTTAACGGCACATTACGGTCTCTGGACGCCGTATGTAATTAAGTGCTATAGCGCAACTCATGAAAACGCTCGAATACATCTGGATTCAAGGCGCTATCACTATCAGCGCATCGCACTAACCGAGGAACAGTTTATACGCCGGATTTTTGCTCTCATCCCAGTAGCGGTAACCCAGCTGATCCAGAAACGCCTTGAAATCGGATTTCTCTTCGGGCGGTACCTGTATGCCGATTAACACACGCGCGTAGTCTGCGCCGTGATTACGATAATGAAACAGGCTGATGTTCCAGCTATGCCCCCCCATGGCATTCAGAAAACCCATTAACGCGCCAGGCCGGTCGGGAAACTCGAAGCGATACAGAACCTCATTATCGATCTCAGGCGCATGTCCGCCAACCAGATGACGGATGTGCAATTTAGCCATTTCGTTGTTGCTCAGATCCTCTGTATTCAAGCCGTTTTTTTGCAAGTTTGCAATGAGCTTCTCGGTTTCTTCGCGGTTACGCACCGAAACACCGACGAACACGTGCGCCTCTTTGGCATCGGCATACCGATAATTAAATTCGGTAATTCCTTTTGCGCCGATCAAGCTGCAGAATGCCTTGAAACTACCCGGTTTTTCCGGAATCGTCACCGCCAGAACTGCCTCACGGTGTTCCCCGATCTCTGCTCGTTCGGAAATATGACGCAAGCGGTCAAAATTCATATTGGCACCCGATGCAATCCCGATTAACGTCTGATGCAACACATTTTCCCGCTCGACATAGGCCTTAATACCGGCGACGGACAGGGCTCCGGAAGGTTCCAGAATGCTGCGCGTATCTTCAAAGACATCTTTAATCGCCGCGCAAATCTCATCGGTATCAACCAACACAACCTCATCAACAAATTCGCGACATAAACGAAATGTTTCCTTGCCGACCTGCTTGACCGCAACGCCATCGGCGAACAATCCTGCCTGTGTCAGCCTGATACGACGATCACTTTGCATTGAGCGGTACAGCGCATTGGCATCCGCAGGCTCCACACCGATGATTTTAATTTCCGGGTACAGCCGTTTGACATACGCCGCAATTCCTGAAATCAGACCGCCACCGCCGACCGGTACAAAAATGGCGTGAATCTCGCCGGTATGCTGACGCAGAATTTCCATACCGATCGTTCCTTGTCCCGCGATAACGTCCGGATCATCATAGGGATGAATGAACGTTGCCTGCTGCGACTCAACTAGCTCCATAGCATGATCGTAAGCATCGTTATATGAATCGCCATGCAGCACAACAGTCGCACCGCGCGCCATAACCGCCTGCACTTTAATCTGTGGCGTGGTAACCGGCATGACTATAGTTGCGCTGCAACCCAGTTTCTTCGCAGCCAGTGCAACGCCCTGCGCATGATTGCCGGCAGAAGCCGCGACCACGCCGCGGTTACGCACATCCGGCGATAATGTATGCATTTTGTTATACGCACCGCGCAGTTTGAACGAAAAAACCTGTTGCAAATCTTCGCGCTTGAGCAAGACCTGATTGTGAATGCGCGTCGATAGATTTGGCATCGTTTCCAACGGACTTTCTTCCGCCACATCATATACACGCGCTGTCAGAATACGTTCTAGATAATCTTTTTTCATAACCGCCCAAAATATGAGCAAATTTTATTATTTTAAACAATCAATTCTATCATGAGGCACACGTGATCAGAAATTCATCAATTCATCGTACCAACCCTCCAACGCATCCAGCACCGCCTTTGCCCGCTCATCTTTCCGGTATTCATCACGCAACTTTGCAAGCTGGTCGGAGTAGGTCAATACCTGCTCGCCAACCGGATGCTTTAACCGATTGCGTCGCTGCTGCTGCCACTGCTGCATTTCCATCGCCGACAGCGTTTCTGGCCAGTTCCGGGCACGATAGCGAAACAACAACTCCGGCAACCGCCAGTCTTGAAAATCAAAATGTGCATGGGCGAGAGCCTGTGGCGTAGCTGCCCGAATTTGAGCAAGCAGCGGCACATCCACCGGATCGATAAAGCCGTCATATAGCGCATGATCGACATCATCGGCCGGTTCAAATGTCCGGCTGTTATACGCCAAGGCAGTTCGCTGCGCAAAATCGGTTTGTGCACAATGTTCGGTAAGCATTTGCCAGTGGCGTTGACAAACGTCAAGATTGATTTCGATACGATCTGCCGCCGATGCATTCAAGGTTTTGCGTGGCGCCAGCGCAGGACACTTATTGATTTTTACCGACTTGACCGGCAAACGCTGCTCGTCATCGGATAAATCTTCGCTCCGTGTAAACAATAACCGGCTTAAGTCGGTAACATCCAGATCCAGAAACCGCTCCGGGTTGTGACGCAGATCGTAAACCAGAATGCTATTCGGGTTATCCGTCTCTTGAGTCAGCGGCATTACCAGCGTGGTACAACCTGTACTTGCCGGATACATACGTGATGTATGGATAACAGGGGCATGCGTCGCCACATTAAGCAACTCTGCCGCACGGCGTTTGTTACGCAATTGAAAAAGCCACTGATACAGACGCGGCTGCCGATCCAGCAGCAAACGCGCCAGACCGATTGTGGCACGCACATCTGATAATGCATCATGTGCTGCACCATGGCCGATACCGTTTGCCGCAGTCAGGTCTTCCAGACGAAAGCTCGGCTGCACAGCTGTGTTGCCCTGATCGCTTTGTCCATTTTGATCCTGCGTTCGAAACGGCCATTCTATGCCTTCAGGACGCAACGCGTAGGTCATGCGCACCAGATCGATAATATCCCAGCGTGAATTGCCGTTTTGCCATTCCCGCGCGTATGGATCAAAAAAATTCCGGTATAACGTGTAACGCGTTACTTCATCGTCAAAACGCAACGAATTGTAACCAACGCCGCATGTTCCCGGTTGAGCCATTTCAGCGTGAATCTGTTCGATAAAATCCGGTTCCGGCACACCCTTTGCCTCGGCCAGTTGCGGCGTAATACCCGTGACCAGGCAAGCAATAGGCTGCGGCAATATATCACTCGGCGGCTTGCAGTATACCACCAGAGGCTCGCCTATTTCATTAAGACCTTCATCGGTACGTACACCAGCGAACTGCACTGGCCTGTCTCTTCTGGGATCGGTGCCGAATGTCTCGTAATCATGCCAGTACAGCGTTACAGTCATTAACGTTTCACTTTCTCAATGACCGTTCAAACAGTCTACTGACACTAACCCACTCCACTTACAGAATATAATTCCTCCTTGAGTAATTTCAGTTCAGTTTTTGCCGCTCACCATTACAATGCTCTGTTTTTTTTAAACGATGTCAAAAATATCTAATCATCAAGTTGATATAGCCAACAATAAAAATGCATAACACAATAATCACGAGTTTTTTCATGGTACTCATTGCTCAGTCCTCGATATAACCAATTAATAATTATTTTTGATAGGAATACACAGTAAAACGCATCCCGAAGTTCGTCGTCAAGTATTATCTGGCGGATTTAACTTCACATGCCTTACTAAAACTGATAACACACAATACAACCCGTTTGCCTTAAAACGCTTAAAATATACTGCTTATCGACAGACACCCTTAAGGATTTTTTATGCGCGCAGTATTTCTTGATTTCGGTTCTGTTACACGCGGCGACTTGGATTGCACCGCTCTGGAACAGGCCATATCACCCTGGCAATTTTACGACGAAACTGATTTGGACCGGGTGGCAGAACGTATCGAACATGCCGAAATTGTCGTGTGCAACAAATTCTCATTAAAACGCGACATCATTGAATCCGCCAGCCGTCTGAAACTAATTTGCATCGCCGCAACCGGCTTTAACAACATCGATTTGGCGGCAGCAGCCGAATACAATATTGCCGTGTGCAACGTACGGGGTTATGCCACACCATCCGTAGTACAGCATGTATTCATGCTGATGCTGAATCTATACTGCGGCTTTGAATCCTACCGGCAACTAGTTAATGACGGGCGATGGCAGACCTGCAAACATTTTTGTCCGCTCGATTTCAGCATTCAAGAGTTATCCGGGAAAATTCTGGGCATAATCGGATTTGGCGAACTGGGGCAGGCCGTTTCAACAGTTGCCAAAGCATTTGGCATGCAAGTGCTTGTTGCCGAACATAAGAATCAACCTGTTCGGAAAGGTCGAACGGCTTTCGAAGATGTACTCCGTCAGGCGGACTTCGTCACATTGCATTGCCCACTTTCCGATGATACCTGCAACCTCATTGCCCGACATGAACTGAACCTGATGAAGTCGACGGCATATTTAATCAATACCGCGCGCGGTGCCATCATTAATGAAGCGGATCTGTTGGAGGCGCTAACAACAGATCGTATCGCAGGCGCAGGTCTTGATGTGCTGTCCAAGGAACCACCCGTACATGACAATCCGTTGCTGCAATACCGGCAACCCAATCTGATCATCACACCGCATGTCGCCTGGGCCAGCAGGGAATCCCGACAGCGCCTGATTAATCAAATTGCCAATAATATCCATAATTTTTTTAATCACAAGCCCTTTAATCAGGTTACAGTCGGCAATACCATCCCTGCAACTGAATTCCAGATTCGTGTTGTTCGGTGGGCAGATGAAATGCCGTCTCTACGCGCCGTTCGTGAAGCCGTATTTATTCATGAACAGCATGTACCGGAAGAAATGGAATGGGATACTTTTGACCAAGAAAGCACGCATGTCTTAGCCACTGATTCTGACGGTCAACCAATAGGTACTGCACGGCTTTTACCGGATGGCCATATCGGACGCATGGCGGTGCTAAAATCCTGGCGCAACAGAGGAGTCGGCAGCGCGATGCTGAAACGCCTGCTTGATGAAGCACAGCGCCGTGGTATGTCACAAGCGATACTCAATGCGCAAGTCACCGCATCGGCGTTTTATGCCAGATTTGGATTTCAGGTTGTCAGCGATACGTTTATGGAAGCGGAAATTCCCCATATCAAAATGGAATTAAAACTGTAAAAGCGTTATTACTGTCTTCCAGATTCCAGCCATGCACGTTCCAGTTGATCTGAAGCCTCCCGCCAACGCATCTTGGCCTGCTCCAGCTTTTGTTGCGCATCAGCCGATTTTTGCATTGCCGCTTCAACATCTCGCTCAACATCTGCCAACCGCTGTTTTGCGGTCTTGAGTTCTTTCTCAGCAAAAGTCACGTCCTTCGCCAGATAGTCAGCATCTTTCTCAGCTTGCAGCATGGTTTCATAAGCAGCATTCGCACTTTGCTGCAATTTGCGAAGATTATCATCGAGATCCGCAAATGCTATTGAAACAGGTGAAATCAGCAGCAACAAAGCCATTAACACGTTCATTCCATTTCCTTTAACCATATATCTGCCATTCATTTTTATTTCCGATAAACAAGCTATTTACGATCATCAGCGTATTTAGCGCCACAGTCAAGAACGTATGATGTTTTTTGCATTTTATCGTTGATGCAGGGACAATGCATGCTTTAATTGATTACTTTATTCTGCAACATCGAACACGTATGAATTCATTTACTCCGTACCCCAAAACCGGGGTTTTAATCGACATACTCAAGCACACTATTATTCCCGTCTTTTTTTGCTGGCTGGCCTTATTGGCCACCCCAGCTCAGGCTGCCTGCACAGGCTGTCTGTGCCCCGGCGACCCTTGCCAACTGTGTCCATTACCGGCAATGACGGATGAATCGCCCAAACCTGACGAACACAATCTGTGCGCACGAATTCGTGAGAAAGTACCTCCCACATCCGCTCCACCCGGCAGTAGTGATTATTTTCCAAGCCTGGATCAATCCATCGCCGCATGTGTCAGTGAGGGTGGTGACGTTATCCGCAACCGGCAACGCGGAACAAAATTTACCTCACGGTTTTATTGCAAGCCACCGACACCACTCCATAAGTTGCAATGATCGCCATTATACAGCGCGTCAGCAGCGCAAGCGTCACCGTCAATCACCAGATTATCGGTAGCATCAATACCGGCATCATGGCGCTGGTTGCCGTTGAAAAGGGAGATACTGAGAAGCAAACCGAACGCTTGCTCGAGCGCATTCTGAATTACCGCATTTTCCCCGATGAGCAAGGCCGCATGAATCTCAGTCTGCGGGCCATCAATGGCGGATTGCTGCTTGTACCGCAATTTACCTTAGCTGCTGACACCAATACCGGCAACCGCCCAAGTTTTACAAGCTCGGCTCCACCTGAAAAAGGACGTAAATTGTTCGCCTGCCTACAAAGCTTTGCAGACAAAACACACCCTGGTACGCAATTTGGCCAATTCGGTGCCGACATGCAGGTTGCACTGGTCAACGAAGGGCCGGTGACGTTTACTTTACGTACTTCATGATGTGATCGGCGCGATATAGGTTCATGCAAATCAGCCCAAGCGCCTTAGTCAGTAATTTTTTTCTGATGAAACCACGTTTTTATGATATTCCTAACACAATCATAAAAACTGATACCCAGCCCACTAAATGATGCACGAATTAGCGACTCACTATCTGGACAATCAATTCATACAAAGCTGCACACTAGTGGCCGGTATGTTATCACTGCGAATTGCAGTAATCTTTTTGATTAAACGTAATAAAGCCATTCTTTCAGAAGCAAACCGCCATTGGATCACCAGCGTCAAAAATTTCAGCTGGTTCATGATTATTTTTGGGTTATTGATCATCTGGTGGTCCGAACTTAGCGAATTTGCCATTTCAATTGCAGCCGTAACACTGGCTCTGGTTATTGCAATAAAAGAACTGATACTGTGCTTTAGTGGTGCCATGCTGCGTGCAGGTACCGGCGCATTTGCCATCGGCGACTGGATCGAGGTCGGCACCCACCAGGGTGAAGTTATCGATTACAACATGCTCTCAACCACGTTACAGGAACTCGACGCCGCACCAAACAGCTACAGTTTTACCGGCAGAACTATCGTCATTCCAAACAGCCTGTTTTTATCTGAGTCGATCAAGAATCTGAATTTTTTCAAGCGCTACGTGTTTCACCGTTTCAATATTACCGTCGAACCACACTTAAATCTTGCCGATATTTCACAATGGATTGTTAGCGAAATCGAAATGCTCTCAACTGATTTCATCGACATCGCAAGACGTTACAATGCCTTTATCGAAAACCGGACCGGCTTTGACATTGCAGGCCCGGAGCCACGAATCGTAGCCAGCACCAATGAATACGCCAAGTGTATCATTAGCGTCATTATTTTTTGTCCAACCGAAAAGGCAGCAGAGCTTGAATATCACATTACTCAAGGTGTATTGGAGCGAGCATACCAAACAGTACATCCGGCCTAGCCACGGCAATTATATATAGAAACTATTCAAGACTCTAAGGTAAGCAAATGTGTCCAGCGCCCGCCCGCATGTCAGACTTAAACCGTTGGGTGCATTAATTCGCCTGAACGGCCACTATGCCTTGTACCCTGGTTCCATGGCAGATTTGCCGTTCCGGCTGTACACTGATGCGTAATATACGGCTGATAATCTTGGCCACCAGATCCGGCAAAGCCTGCAACCGTTGCGAGACATGCGTAACTCATGGACAAACAATTGCTTGTCTTGCGCTACACTTCTTCACAATCTGCACGAACCTTTAGGTCAAATATTAAAGGGGTGTTGTGATGAAAATTGGCATTGGACAATGACTCAATCTCAGCTAAACTGTCCGCATTAATCTTAATATACCGTTTAATAAGAGGAAAACCATTGAAAATTTTAGCAGCACTATTATTTCTTGTTATTTTATACAGTCTTGGCTCTGCACTTTATTACATGTATAAAGACGGCGGTGATTCCACCCGTATGGTTAAATCCTTGAGCATACGTATCGGTGTATCCATACTGCTTTTCGTGATCATGATGGCATACACTTACTTTACCCAGATCGCCTGACCCCATATACCTCTTGTTTCGTCACCATCCTCTTCTACAGCGTTTCGTTAAAAAGCCTGTTTGACTGTCAGGTATAAAGCCCAATGAATCTTCCCATCAGAAATATAGATGTGATCATCATTGGTGCCGGCGCGGCAGGCATGATGTGCGCTATCGAAGCCGGAAAAAGAGGGCGGTCTGTTTTACTGCTTGATTGTTCGTCCAAGCTTGCTGAAAAAATCCGCATCTCAGGTGGCGGACGATGCAATTTTACCAATCTACACACCAAACCTGAAAATTTTATATCCCACAACCCTCATTTCTGCCGCTCAGCTCTTGCTCGCTATACACCACAAGATTTCATCGCGCTGGTAGAAAAACACGGCATTCATTATCATGAGAAAAAGCTCGGACAACTGTTTTGTGACGACAGCTCACAACAGATTATTGATTTACTCAGGAAGGAATGTGAATTTGCCGGCGTGATCTGGCAAATGCCGTCGACAGTATCGCAAATTCAATATTCTGGGTCCACAGCCAGTAATCATAACAAGCCCAGACGTTTTGTCATACGAACGGACCGCAACACTTTGGCTGCACATTCACTCGTTATCGCCACCGGCGGCCTTTCCATACCGCAAATCGGCGCCAGCGACTTTGGCTACAGGATTGCCAAGCAATTTAACGTTCCAGTAACAACGTTGCGTCCTGGCCTTGTAGGATTGACCTTCTCACAAAATGACTTCGACTGTTTCAAACCGATATCCGGAATTGCTATCGACGCCGAGGTCAGCTATCAGCACATTTCGTTTCGCGAAAACATCTTATTGACACACCGCGGTATCAGCGGACCGGCAATCCTGCAAATTTCTTCCTATTGGGAGCCCGGTACGGCAATTCTCATCAATTTAATGCCGCAACTCAACACACATGATCTTTTTCAAGCACAGCGACAAAGTAATCAACTCTTGCCGAATCTGCTTTCCGGTCATCTGCCTAAACGTTTTGCGCATGCCTGGTGCGACATGATTTTAACGCGACTCTCTCTGACGCATTTATCTGACAAATCAATCAAGCATTATTCAAACAACGATTTAATACAAATTGCTGAACACATCCACAACTGGAAAATCGTTCCTAGCGGCACGATGGGTTATAAAAAAGCCGAAGTAACCCTGGGTGGTATTGATACCCATGCGCTATCCTCCAAAACAATGGCCGTCAAAAAGATTCCTGAACTTTATTTCATTGGTGAGGTTGTTGACGTTACAGGTCAACTGGGCGGTTTTAACTTTCAGTGGGCCTGGTCATCAGGCTACGCTGCGGGTCAAGTCGTTTAAATCTATCGTATTTGATAATTTGCTACGAAGCGACCATGTCCTGTTCATAACAAGCGGGGTCAAACTCGAAAACAACTGAAGGATCATAAATCAACACGTCGCCATTCTTGCCCTTATAATCCACATGATTCAGGAAATGCTTGATTGCGTTAATTCGTGCTGTTCTTTTGTTGTCACTATGTACGATATACCAAGGCGCATAAACAAAGCTGGTTTTTACAAACATGGCGTCTCTAGCTTCTGAATAGGCATCCCACATTGCCTGCGCTTTTTCATCGATAGGACTTATTTTCCACTGCTTCAGGGGATTCTCTCTACGCGCCCTAAGCCTCCTTTTCTGCTCCTGCTTTGAAATATCCAGATAGTATTTAAAAAAAACCAAACCAGCCTGTGTTAGCAGATGTTCAAAACCACCGACTTCATTCATAAAGTTATGGTAATCACGCTTTTGACAGAACTGCATCACGCGTTCAACGCCAGCACGGTTATACCAGCTACGATTAAAAAAAACGATTTCTCCGGCTACAGGTAAATGCGGAACATACCGCTGGAAATACCAGGCATCCTTTTCTCGATCTGAAGGCGCTCCCAACGCCACAGTCCGTGCTTCGCGTGGGCTTAAGTGTTCTCTAAAACGCTTGATTGTGCCATCCTTGCCAGCCGCATCTCTGCCTTCGAGCAGTATACAAACTTTCTGACCCTTCTCAATTACGCTTTTTTGGAATTTCACCAATTCTACTTGAAGAAAATACAGCTCTTTCTTGTATGATTCCTTATTCATTTAGCTTATTCGGCGGCCTGATCCTGCTGTATAAAATCGCCATCGACATAAAGCCAACGCCCACCTTCAAATAAAAAACGGCTGATTTCATGTATTTGCTGCTCTTGCCCAGCCACCTGATAACGTGCGACAAATTCAACAATTGCATGGTAAGGTCCCGTTTGCACATGACGTTTTACCGTAAGCCCCAGCCATTGGTGGTCCGGCCCGAACAATTCAAGTTTTTCGGGTCGCATATCAGCGTACCACGTTGCCAACAGGTAATCTTCACGACCTAGTGTATAAGCTGTATAACGCGAACGCATCAATACTTCTGCTGATTGGGGTATTTCGCCATTATCCAAATATCGGCCACAACAATCGATATAGGTTTTATCACTGCCGCATGCACAGTAATCTACTTGCTTTGCTTCCATATGCGATGATTGTTTTAAAAATTAATTGAAGAAACCTGTTTCACACTGATAGATTGTAAAATTTATTGTATTAGTGGTATCAAGGCTTGTAGTGGTTACAGCACCATACGATAGATACCAAACCAGTACAGCTGCGAATAACACCCTTCACCCGCAAGAAAAGGTTAATATGATGTTACATCGCACTGATGTAACCTACACTATTCTGTGGCGTCAGTTATTTCAGCGGCATTATCAGCGGATCCATCGCCGCTTGACTCTTCATTTGCAACGGCTTTCATGCTCAATCGCAGACGTCCTTTATCGTCTGCTTCGAGAACTTTCACACGTATTTTCTGACCTTCAGAGAGGTGATCAGCAACAGTATTGACACGTTCATTGGCGATTTGTGAAATATGCAGCAATCCATCCTTACCCGGCAATACACTGACAATTGCACCAAAATCCAATAGCTTCAGTACGGTACCGTCGTAAGTTTTTCCAACCTCAACTTCGGCAGTCAAATCTTCAATGCGTTTCTTGGCAAGTTCTCCGTTTTCTGCATTAACACAGGCGATTGTTACTTGACCATCGTCTGTAATATCAATTGTCGTACCGGTTTCTTCAGTCAACGTTCTGATTACCGCACCGCCTTTACCGATAACGTCACGGATTTTCTCAGGATTTATTTTGATTTTGATTATACGCGGCGCATGAATTGAAATACTGTCTCGTGTTACTGGAATCGCTTCTTTCATGACACCCAGAATATGCATACGCCCCTCACGTGCCTGTAACAAGGCGGCATGCATGATTTCTTTGGTTATACCCTGTATTTTGATATCCATTTGCAATGCAGTAATGCCACTCTCTGTACCGGCAACTTTAAAATCCATATCACCGAGATGATCTTCATCACCCAGGATATCGGTCAATACTGCAAAACGATTGCCTTCTTTGATTAAACCCATAGCAATACCCGCGACATGCGCTTTCATAGGCACCCCAGCATCCATCAATGCCAGACAACCCCCGCAAACAGATGCCATAGAGCTGGAACCGTTTGACTCAGTAATCTCTGAAACTACTCGCAGGGAATAGCCAAATTCTTCTTGTGAAGGCAGTACCGCTATCAATGCACGCTTGGCCAATCGTCCGTGACCGATTTCACGGCGTTTGGGTGTACCAACCCTTCCGGTTTCACCGGTTGCATATGGCGGCATGTTGTAATGCAACATGAAACGCTCTGAATAATCACCCTGTAACGAATCTATTTTCTGTTCATCGCGTGCTGTTCCGAGTGTTGCCACAGCTAAAGATTGCGTTTCACCACGTGTAAACAATGCCGAGCCATGTGTTCGTGGCAAAACACCACTGCGTATGGTAATCGGCCTTACCGTTCGTGTACCACGGCCATCGATTCTTGCCTCACCATCAAGTATTTGATTACGGACAATTTTTGATTCCAGCGAGAAAAAAGCTTCTTCAAAATCACTGGCCTCAGGCCCGTCTTCGTTTCCAACGCCTAACGCTTCCATCGTTTTCTGGCGTACGGATGCGATAGCTTCCGAGCGCGCCTGCTTTTGTTTATTTCCAAAAGCCTCACGCAATTCCTGCTCCGACAACTCTGCAACTTTATCCTGAAACGCGACGTTCTTTTCCGGTGGCGTCCAATCCCAGGCAGTAACACCCGCTTCGTCGGCCAATTCATTAATCGCATTGATAACAGCCTGCATTTGCTCATGGCCATATACCACTGCACCAAGCATGGTATCCTCTGATAATTCCATGGCTTCCGATTCAACCATTAACACGGCCTGTTGCGTACCGGCCACAACGAGATTTAGTTGGGTATCCTTCAACTCAGTCGTTGTCGGATTCAATACATATTCGTTGTTAATATAGCCTACACGCGCAGCACCAATCGGCCCGTCAAAGGGTATTCCGGACAAAACAAGTGCGGCGGATGTTCCGATAATTGCAGGAATATCGGCATCGACTTCTTCATTGGATGACAAAACGGTAGCAACAACTTGTACTTCATTATAAAAGCCGTCAGGAAATAGTGGACGAATGGGTCGATCAATCAACCTGGATGTTAATGTCTCCTTTTCAGACGGACGTCCTTCACGCTTAAAAAAACTACCGGGTATTCTTCCCGCCGCATAGAATTTCTCTTGATAATCAACTGTAAGTGGAAAGAAATCCTGCCCCGGACTTACGCTCTTCGCCCCAACGACCGTCACTAATACAACCGTGTCGTCCATTGACACCATGACCGCACCGTGCGCCTGCCTGGCGATTTCTCCTGTCTCTAAAGTAAGCTGATGACGTCCATATGTAATACTTTTCTTAATAGGTTTCAATTAACAATCCTTTTCTTGAATTTAACCGTCCGCATAGCGCTTTTTTCTGTAACACTATGACGAAACACACTTATCAAATGCAATTCAGGTGTGCACTACTTCCGCAAACCGAGACGATCAATTAGTGTTTTATAAGCATTAGCATTGTGGCGTTTCAAATAATCGAGCAGTTTCCGGCGGCGGCCCACCATACGTAACAGCCCGCGACGCGAATGATGATCCTTTACATGGACTTTGAAATGATCAATCAGATCGTTGATCCTCGCGGTCAATAACGCTACCTGAACTTCTGGGGAACCGGTATCGCCCTCACTTCTCTGAAAATCACGCACGACCTGCGCTTTCTGACCAGTTGTTACTGACATACTACATTATCTCCAATGAACAAACGAAAATTTCTAAAAACCCGGGATTTTACTCCTTAATCATGTCCTTGTCCAAAACTGATCAATGCATGTTTTCGCCGAAACAAGGCTAGCTGTGAAACCACGCACAAATACCAAACAATATCATTTTTAATAAAATAGATAGTAGATAGTAATGGATGGCACAGCTTGCGACTGGAAAACCATAGAGATGACACCCCGCCTGTCTAATTAATGTTCATGGTATATTTACACACTCAATCAGGCCTGAGAATTTTCTTTACCGTGACCCGAAGGATTGGTAAATCGATCATTGAGTTCTTGGATATAGTCATTCGATTCATCTACAATTTCATCTATTGTACGCTCTGCAACTTCATTCCAACCCGCCGGCTTTTTGAAAAACATGGGCCGGTATGCAGCAGTACATTTACTGAAAGCCTGCACAAATTGCTTACTGGTCTCTTGATCCTGCCCCATTTCATCAACCAGCTTTTTCTTGATTCCGTCAGCTACGCGCCTACGCACATTAAAGTGAATCACAACCAAGGCTATTAGCAATACCGACAACGCAACGGGAGAAAACGATTCACTGCCCGGGACCAATGTACTCAGTAAACTCCATGATTCAGTAGCGTGCAATATAGCACCGGCGATTACAAGCGCTATCGCCAGGATAACACCATCACATAAAAGCACCTTGTTTTTCCATTCATGCACCATTTCCGTCAACTTCCCGACAACCTGACCTCTAATTGTTTTCGCAGTTTGCTCAAGCTTGCTGACTATACGATATGCACGCTCCACTTCGATTTGCTCCATACGTACGTGAATATCTTTCATATCTTCATCACGTTTTTTCTCAAAACGCTCTCTTACTTTAGGATCGTTAATGGGCGATGCCACTTCGGAATTAAAAATGCGATAAAAACGCCCAGCAATTAAACCGACCTCTGCTAACGAACGCTGCCAGGCCGACACCACTTCTTCGGGGTTGTCCTCTTGGGCAGTCACATCCATTTGATTAAGGATATAAAGAAATTTGTTGGCATCCGCCCGGTTAACACTTGCAGAAACCAGATAAGCAAGCGTATCTTGCATCGCCTTGGGCTCGGGATGACGCGCGTCAAAAAATACCAATACCAAATCTGAAAGATCAATAATATGTTGTGTCAAACGTAGCGTCGAAGCACGCTGACTATCCGCATCAAAACCGGGAGAATCAATCAATATCTTGCCGCGAATATTTTCAGACGGACATGTTTTAAGCTGTAAGTAAGCATCGATTCTATCCTTTTCATCGTTCGAGATCTCTTCAATACTCTTGCTAATATGAAAAAAAGGGAAACGTGGATCCGCATCCAAAGCAACGCCGGGCAATGTTTTGGCCTCATTCTGACGACTAAAGCAAACCACTGTAAATTTGTCATCAACCGCCTGATTACCTGTTTTCTGTAACTTTATACCCAGATGTGAATTAATGAAGGTCGATTTGCCCGCAGAAAAAGTACCTAAAACAGCAATCATTGGCCACCAAGTGACGCACGTTGCATACGATTCATCCCTGCCAAGCAATCCCATACCATACGCAATATAATCCATTTTCCGGAAGCTTTTGACCGCCTTTACCAACACCGGGTTATCTGGATGTTCTTCGGTCAAATGCTTTTCCAGACTGTTGAGAAGTTTATTAATATGCGCTGAACTATATGACATAGAAGTCCCTTTTCATTCTTTTTTATAAAGTGCATCCCGGCAAAGATGCGCTGTAGATAGTAAATTAACTCAATTAATCAAGCCGATCGAACAGTGTAAATCTCGTTATAACGATAAAATAACCTTGGCCAACAATCATCCACTCAATTGCAGATACAATATTGCTCGAAAAGCATTGGACGATCGATTTAATTTGAACTTACACAGGTTAAACAAGTAAAATTCAATAAAATTTTAGAACCCTAGCGTGGCGATTCTACCAAGAACAAAACCCACTTACCAGCGAATGGTTATTCTGAAAAAACACTATTGCTAAATTGTCAAGATTTTATGTCATCCAGCACACCCGCTTAAAAGATGCCATGCAATGTTACGAATGAATACGCAACATTCATTACATGCGCACTCTCCAAGACATAGACGCAGGCAAAATACAGGGACATTTCAGCATGAATACGACTCAAAACAATGACTCACAACAATCCGGTCGTTCTGCTAACATCGGGCGCTATCTCTTAATAGGCGCACTAACAGTAGCACCGCTCTGGGTTACCTGGCTGGTTTTTGAGTTTGTGTTGAAAATTCTGGCGCAAATGGGTAAGCCATTGCTAAAGACCCTTGCGAAAATAGTTCGGCCGCATTCCGAAATAGCAGCTAACTGGTTGTTGGATTCCAACGTACAACAAGGTGTCGCTGCACTGTTGACCATAGCTGGATTGTATGGCATTGGCTTATTGGCTTCCTTCGTAATAGGTAAAAAAGTGATTAAGGTTTATGAGGATATTTTAGCTCGCTTACCATTAATTCAAACCATCTACGGCGCCACCAAACGTTTTCTGAGTACGCTGAGTCAACCCCCTGTTACCGGGCGCAGAGTCGTACTGATTAATTTCCCATCCTCTGAAATGAAAGCCATTGGTTTCATCACCAAAGTCATTGATGATGCTCACACCGGAGAAAAACTTGTAGCGGTTTATGTTCCCACCTCACCAAACCCAACTTCGGGCTACATTGAAATTGTGCCGATGAAAGACGTTGTAATGACCGATTGGAGCACAGAAGAAGCAATGACATTTGTTGTTACCGGCGGCACGAACGCACCTGAAAAAATACATTTTTCGAATCAGAAAGATATAACGAAATAGTAACAGACGCACACAGCCAGAAACTTCGGTCTTGACGGAGTTGAATCATCCTTATCTGGATAGGCAACAACTGGTGAAACATTCGGACTAAAGCAAACTGACAAAATCACTAATTTCATCATTCAGCGCTTGATAAGCCAATAGGCCCGACTTAAGTACATGAGGTATTTCCGTATTACTCGCGCCAGCTAGAAGGCCTAAAATCATTCCACGATCTACATTATCCCCACCTGCATTGGCATTTGCCAAAAGCGAGTCTTTGAAATCCGCCTTATTTCTTTGCAAAAGACACAATAAAAGCGGTATGCCGTGTTCAGGATAACAGGCTGTTGCGAACACTTTACCGATAATCTCTTCATCAGAATATTTTTCCAGTATGCGGTCAACGTCTAAATATTCATTTGAAAACGCTGTATGAAGTTTCCACATCTGGTCTTTTGGAATCTTTCCTGGACCTTTGTGCGCGCGATATGTTTTTGAAAGCGCCTCCCCTCTGATCTTGATAAGTCTTACTCTCTTGGCATATGCTGAAATAGTTTTTTGCGGATCTTCACCACCCAAAAGTGTATGCAAAAGTGGAACCAGAACACCTAAAGCGGATGAGATATTTTCAGAACGATGCGTTAATTGCTGATGAGAGATTGCCCAACCGAGTCCTTGATAAGGCTCTTTCGCCAAAATGGAGAGCACCAGCGCACCGACAATACCGCCATGCGAACCAATAGACCAAACCGTCCTTTGTTTCTGGGCACATAATTCAGGCGCAATCCCCTTTGAATAATTCTCAAACCAAGCACGAATATAAATTTCGCAATATGGATCTCTATTCATTTCCGGTGTAGTCATATAGGCAATAAAATGATTTAAAAAATCATCCGGATCATAAAATCCTTTGGCAATAATAGAACGCATGAGTACACGCACAAGGTTTGCGCCCAGCGTGTTTTCACCAGCCTTCAATCCATGATGATAATGATAACGCTCATCTAAAACAGGCATAGCATTGGCATGCTCACCCGCCCGCTCGGCGGTTTGTATCGAGAGGCGGCTATAAGAAGTGTTATAAAAACGAATATGATCATGCAAAATATCATAGGCACGACCCAAGGATTTTGCTTTTGAAACGTCCGGGTGATAGCCATTCCCGACCATGAAAGATTCAGGGTGAGGATGAGGCGCATCATTGTACCCATTGATGACACCAAAATCCCGTTTTAGATATTCAAGTTTATAGTACCAATGTGCAGGCATTGATAAGGCGTCGGAAATAAAGAGCCCCCAGAGTGCGTTTTCAACCCGTATCTTCTCCATTGTTGACATTTGCATCACGATTTCTCCAATTTTCTAACTTGCAGCAAGACCAAAACAGCGTGCTGTAAGATTGAGAGAAAATTCTATTCGTTAATAAATTTAGGATAAATACCAATAGCTGCAAAACATTATTAACTTTTCAAGAACAACTAAACCTTGATACGTTGATCCCAATAGGGATTATTGCCAAATCGTTCCACTAAAAAATCAATTAATACCCGCGTCCTATGTGACAAATAGCGTGTTTGTGGATAGACCGCATAAGCATTCAGTTGAGGTAGATCGTAATTAGGTAGTACTGGCACCAGTTCACCAACTGCAATCGCCCTCCACGCAATAAAAGTTGGCGACATGACAATACCGTGCCCTGCGATTGCCATATCCTTTAGAAAATCACCGTTATTAGCAATCACATGAGCAGAAACATTAATTAAATGCTGCTCTCCTTGTTTCCCAGTGAGCTTCCAGGTTGTTGAATCCGACGCATTATAATGAAGCATTTGATGACGTTTTAAATCGCCCGGTGTTTTAGGGATGCCGTGCTTTTTTAGATAACCAGGGCTGGCACAAAGTACGTGTTTAATGGGAGACATCTTACGTGCAATCAAATTTGAATCTTTTAACTCGGCAATGCGGAAGGCAAGGTCCATGCCCTCTTCAATCAAATCCACCTGCCGGTCTGAAAAATTAATATTGATGGTCAATTGAGGATGCTGCCTGATAAAAGAATCAATCGCCGTGGATAAATGGCATAGCCCGAACGACAATGGCGCAGCCAGATTTATTGTTCCTTCAAGGGCAATATTGTGATCTTCCGTTGATGCATTAAGTTCAGCAACATCGTCAACAATTTTTATTGCACGTTCATAGTAATTTCGGCCCGCTTCAGTCAAACTCGATGTGCGTGTAGTTCGATTCAATAAACGCACGCCCAGCCGCGTTTCCAGATCAACCAACCTACGACTAACAGCCGACTTAGCTAAATTCATCTGATCGGCAGCGCGGCTGATACTCCCCGAATTTACAATATGAATAAACATATTCATATCCTCTAGCTGACCCATTTTATAGTTCCTAAAAAGTGAACAGATAATTGCAATTATTCGTATTTATCTCCGATTCATCAATAGTTAAAATTTCCTCTCACTGCGAATCAGCATGTTTTAATTATTTAGAAGATAAACTTGAGGAAACCATCATGCAGCACTCAGTTCATATAATAATCACTACGATTACAGTCACACTAATATAAATCCGAGTGGTATGGTACCTTTAGATGCCAATACTTGTTTTGCACCCCCATTCGGGAACACATGTTGCAATGGAAATTGCGCGTTTCTGATTCAAAGGAGATACCTGTATGAGCCAACCTATTGTCGCCGATAATAAGCCCATCGCTGTTGAACTCAGTGCAGGGAAGAAATATTATTTTTGCACCTGCGGTCGTTCAAATAATCAACCATTCTGTGATGGTTCTCATCAGGGGACTACTTTCACACCTAAAGTATTTTCTGTAAAAAAAGATGAAAAAGCTTATTTATGTGCCTGCAAACACACCAGTAATTCCCCTTTTTGTGATGGCACACACCGAAAGTTTAATGACGACCAAATTGGCAAAGAAACATCAGCCGATGAAGACACTTACACCATAGCGCTTGAAAAAAACAGCTCAAAGAAACGCTGGTACAAAGTTGCAGATTTAGATGAACTTAAAGATGGGAATACAGTTACTGTAAGTGCCGGACCCCGACAAATTGCCTTGACTTATATAGACGGCAAATATGGAGCAATAGATAATGTTTGTCCACATCAGGGTGGACCATTGGGCGAGGGAACTCTGGATGATGAGAATTGCTTGCATTGCCCCTGGCATGGCTGGGTTTTTAATGCGTTTGATGGCACGAATTCATCCGGTGCATATGTCGACGCCTTTAAAGTCGAAGAACGTGAAACAGGAATTTACGTTGAAGTAGAAGAAATTGAGGAGGCAACAACTATATCCGACATTATGGTAGAAACCATGATTAACTGGGGTATCACGCATGTCTTCGGTATGGTCGGTCATTCCAACCTAGGGTTGGCAGAAGCTTTACGCAAACAGGAAGCAGCAGGAAAAATAACTTTTATTGGCATTCGTCATGAAGGGGCCGCAGCATTTGCCTGTTCCGGATTTGCCAAGGCCAGTGGAAGACCGGCTGCCTGCCTGACAATTGCCGGACCAGGCGCAACTAATCTATTAACCGGCATTTGGGATGCTAAGGTTGACCGGCATCCTGTTCTTGCGCTTACCGGGCAGGTGCAAACACAAGTACTTGGACCCGGTGCATTTCAGGAAATCGATTTGGCATCCGCTTTTTCCGCAGCGACGATCTGGAGTCGCACCGTATTGCATGATAGTGACCATAATGAATTAATGAACTTGGCACTAAAAAATGCCATCGTAGAACGCGGGCCGGCACACTTGATTTTCCCAGATGAAGTCCAAGTACTGGAAGCTATTAAACCAACCCAATCTTCAGGCCCGCAAGGCCGTCTTGCTCAGACCGACATTACCCCATCACATAACGCATTAAAGGAAGCTGTCAATTTAGTCTGTCATTCCAAAAATCCAGGAATCATTGTTGGCTATGGTGCACGTGAAGGAATTGAAGCTGTTATCGAACTGGCCGAATTACTCGGAGCACCGGTGATAACAACCTTCAAAGGCAAAGGCCTGATCTCAGATAGTCATCCATTAGGCGCTGGGGTACTGGGTCGCAGTGGAACGCCCGTAGCCGCGCAAAGCATGACAGAAAGTGACGTGTTACTCGTGTTTGGAGCCTCTTTTTCCAACCATACAGGCATTGATAAAAGTATACCCACTATTCAGGTTGACAGTGATCGTATGACACTGGGCAAATTTCATCCTGTTGATGTACCGGTCTGGGGTGATATTGCGATTACAGCAAAACAACTCGTAGAATTATTGCGTAACGAACAAAGAGCGGCTGCATCCCGTCAGGAACGTTTAGCTATACTTTGGCAAGATTGGCGTGAAGAGAAAAAACGCCGTGCAGCTAAAAATAGAAGTAAAGGACTAAGTTCGGCTGCATTATTTGATCACCTAACCCAATCAATACCTGAAGATGCTGTTATTTCTGTTGACGTCGGTAACAATACCTACTCTTTTGGACGGTACTTCGAATGTTCCGGTCAACAAACGGTGCTCATGTCGGGTTATCTTGGATCAATCGGCTTTGGTTACCCGGCTGCGTTAGGCGCATGGGCGGCTTGTCCGCATCGCCCGATTATTTGCATCACGGGCGACGGCGGATTTGGTCAATATCTTGCAGAATTCACCACCGCCGTAAAATATGGCATGAATATCACACATATTCTGCTTAACAATGGAGAATTAGGCAAAATTTCTAAAGAACAGCGCGCCGGTAACTGGGAAGTTTGGCAAACCAGTTTACATAATCCAGATTTCTCCGAATATGCAAAAAATTGCGGTGGCTTAGGCATACAAGTTACGGATGAGCATCAAATCAATGAAGCCATTCGTACCGCACTGGATTACGACGGCCCTTCCCTTGTCGAAGTTATCACCGACACCGAATTGATATGAGCAGAAAATTAATCTATAGCAACTAATCGCTTTAGTTATAAATCAATGATAACTGTAAAGGTATTCCAATGAGTCATCCCATTATCGCTGATAACAAACCCATCGCAGTAAACCTGGAACAAGGAGAAGAATACTATTTTTGTACGTGCGGCCGCTCAAATAATCAACCGTTTTGCGATGGTTCTCATCGGGGAACGTCATTCACACCTAAAGCATTTACTGCTGAAAAAGACGAAGAGGCCTATTTGTGCCAATGCAAACATACCGGCAACATACCCTTTTGTGACGGCACGCATAAAAAATTCTCGACTGAGCAAATCGGCAAAGAAGGGCCCGGTATCGATAAAAATGATGATAAAGCGCCTACCGCCACACCGACATCTGAAGAACCTACGGTAGCCTTCATACACCAACTTGCCCGCGAAGGGTTGAGCAAACTGGGCCATCATGGACCGATGGCCGCTATGGGTGTGCCACGCAATCAATTACCGCACTGGGACGATCTACAAATCATGGCAGCCCAAATGGCTACAAAACCTTTGATGGAGGATCAAGCAGTGGGCACCGAACTGGTCATTGGGCCTGAAGCGAAAAAACCGTTAACACTAAAAATACCCTTGTTTGTTTCTGATATGAGTTTCGGCGCTTTATCGGAAGAAGCCAAAATTGCATTGGCAAAAGGTGCAGAAATGGCAGGCACAGGAATCTGCTCAGGCGAAGGTGGCATGTTGCCGGAGGAACAACAAAACAATTCGCGCTACTTTTATGAGCTAGCCAGTGCTAAGTTCGGTTATAAAGAAGCGTTGTTAACAAAAGTACAAGCTTTTCATTTCAAAGGCGGGCAAGGCGCAAAAACAGGCACGGGCGGCCATCTACCGGGAAATAAAAACAAAGGAAAAATTTCCATGGTTAGAGGCGTAGCAGAAGGACAACCAGCCATTTCGCCGCCGACTTTTAAAGATTTAGTCACTGTAGATGACTTTAAAAAGTTTGCTGATCGCGTTCGTGAAATATCCGGTGGTATACCGATAGGCTTCAAATTAAGTGCAAATCATATCGAAGCAGACATGCAGTTCGCACTCGATGCAAGTGCAGACTATATTATTCTCGACGGCAGAGGTGGCGGCACAGGCGCTGCACCGGAAATGTTTCGCGATCATATCAGCGTTCCCACCATTCCCGCCCTAGCACGCGCCCGTCGATTCCTAGATAAACAAGGCGCAACAGGCCGGGTCACGCTCATCGTTACAGGTGGATTACGCGTTCCAATCGATTTTGTCAAAGCACTCGCCTTAGGTGCAGATGGCATTGCCCTATCCAACAGCGCAATACAAGCAATCGGCTGTGTTGCTGCAAGAATGTGCCACACAAATAATTGCCCGACTGGCATTGCAACACAAAAACAGGATTTGAGACAACGATTGAATATTGAAAAGTCCGCTCAGCAACTTTCCAATTTCTTGCAGGCTTCAACAGAACTCATGCAGGTAATGAGTCGAGCATGTGGACATACCCACCTGAACCAATTTAATCGGCATGATCTTGCCACATGGAATTATGGTATGGCACGGCTATCCGGCGTTGCATTTTCAGGTTTGATCAATGACTCAACCTAGTTACGCAAAATATGATGGCCTGAGCACGTATCGTATTTTACAAACGCATATCCTACTCATTTGATACTAATTTTAGGATAATTAAACGAATGACTACCTTATTTACCCCTTTCAAGCTTGGCGCACTAAACATACCTAACCGTATCTTTATGGCTCCCCTTACCCGCTGTCGGGCAAACGACAATCATGTGCCCGGAGATTTGATGGTTGAATATTATACACAACGCGCAAGTGCTGGACTCATTATTGCAGAAGCTACGATGGCAATTGAAGGCCACTCATCATTCTGGAAAGAACCCGGTATTTACTCCGCTACTCAGATCTCTGGTTGGAAAAAAGTAACCGACTCAGTGCATAGCGCCAATGGTAGAATTTTTCTCCAACTCTGGCATGGCGGACGAGCGTGTCACCCACTTCTCAATCAGGGTGCGCAACCCGTCGCCCCCAGTCCGCTTGCCATAACCGATGATGAAGTGCATACACCGGAAGGTAAGAAGCCCTACGTTATTCCACGAGAACTGCGCGATAATGAGCTACCTGGTATTGTCGCCGGATTCAAAAAGGCCGCTGAAAATGCCCTGAATGCAGGCTTCGATGGTGTTGAAGTACATGGTGCCAATGGTTATTTATTAGATGAATTTTTGCGCGATGGTGCGAACAGGCGAACAGGACCATATGGCGGCTCCATTAAGAACCGGGCGCGGCTCATGTTTGAAGTCATTGAAGCAGTCAGCTCAATATGGGGAAATGATCGTGTCGGTTTGCGTATTTCACCGCTGAACAGCTACAACAGCATGATTGACAGTGATCCGGTTAGGCTATCCACATGGCTTGCTAAGCAACTCAATGAATTTCAACTGGCTTATCTTCATGTCATGCGTGGCGATTTTTTTCAGCAACAAAGCGGCGACATTATGACACCAATTCGTAAATATTATGATGGCAACCTTATCAGTAATATGGGCTACACAGCAGAAGAAGCAAATAAAGCCATTACACAAGGAGAGATTGATGCCGTAGCCTTTGGTACCCATTTTCTAGCAAATCCGGATTTACCCGCCCGCATCAAAGCTGGCGCATCACTAAACCAGCCCGACCCAGCGAAATTCTATACACCCGGACCAGAGGGTTACACCGATTATCCGGTATTAAATGCTTTGTGATAAAGACACTACCCCCAAGGCAATCTCAAATAACCCAGCAAGATCGAGTCTTAAAACACTATTTTTCTGTTTAAAGTATCTTCAATTTTTGAAACAAATTTAAATTGATATCAACAGCTCTACAGTCAAATTGAAAATGTCGTGGACAAGCTAGCGAACACAAATGCAAGCTCGATCGTTAACACATACGAAAAATGCCTTAAGAAACTTGAAACCGATAAGGCGATTTTAGTCGAAAATCCGGCCAATCATGCACACAATGCGCTCATTTGGGAATTCACTTCGAATCACTGAAGACCCATTACCTTTCATAGTGTTAGCGGCAGTCTCTGGAATTGAAGCCAGATTGGCGGAGACTGAGTCCGCCTAACCATAACCCGACAACTTCCAGATAAGTGTTTTTATTGTTGTTATATAACATTAAGTTGAGATTCTATTGTCCACTGACATCCACTAAGATATACTAAAATCCGGTACCCAGTAATGGGTAGAAAGATGGGTAAATAAAAGGTGGGTAGCATGGCTAATAATAAGCTTTCAGTAAAAAAAGTTGAAGCACTGACCAAAGCAGGCAATTATGGAGATGGCGGCGGTTTGTGGTTACAAATAAGCAAGTGGCAAACAAAAAGTTGGGTGTTTCGCTTCACAATTGATGGTAAGCGCCGTGAAATGGGAATGGGCTCATGCAACGACGTCACCCTGGCCGATGCGAGAGTGCAGGCTGAAACAATCCGAAGATTGGTGCGCAGTGGTATAGACCCTATCGAAGCACGTAAAGCCGAACGTGCTGCAAAGCGTGCCGAACGCCTGAACACCGTCACTTTCTCTTTTTGTGCTGAAAAATATATCGACGCCTACCGCCATGGTTGGAAGAATGCCAAGCATGCGCAACAATGGACCAATACCCTTACCCAATACGCTTATCCGATCATCGGTGAAATGCCGGTCAAGAATGTAGATACCGCGCTAGTCATGAGGATCCTCGAACCAATCTGGACGGTAAAAACCGAAACTGCTTCCCGCCTTCGCGCACGACTTGAAAATATTCTGGATTGGGCATCAACACGAGGTTATCGTGTCGGCGACAATCCCGCAAGATGGAAAGGACACTTGGAAAATCTGCTACCCAAACCGTCAAAAGTCAAAAAGGTTATACACCATGCCGCACTACCCTACAGACAAATGAACGTGTTCATACAGGCATTGCGGCAACACGAAACTATCTCTGCATTGGCCTTGGAATTTCTTGTTTTGACGGCAGCACGAACAAATGAAGTCACTGCTGCGACATGGGGCGAAATTAACATCAGCGAACAGGTTTGGATAATTCCCGCCAGCCGCATGAAAGCGAACCGAGAACACCGTGTTCCTTTATCAAGTCGCTGTATTGAAATATTGGATAAGGCCATGCTCATGCGTCAATCCGATTTTATTTTCCCTGGCGGTAAAGCAAACAAGGGATTATCAAACGCAGCCATGGACAAGTTGTTACAAGTCACTATGGGTTATGCATGTACGGTACATGGTTTTCGGTCATCATTCCGGGATTGGGTAAGTGAACACACCAATTACCCCAATGAGATATGCGAAATGGCATTGGCGCATATGATCAAGGACAAAACTGAAGCCGCTTATCGTCGAGGTGATATCCTGGAAAAAAGGCGGCGCATGATGAATGATTGGCAAAAGTTTTGCGACAAAGTAAACAATGCCAAGTCAGCAGTTGTTCCAATACGAAAAGATCGGTTGGAGCAAGCGCACACCACTGCGTAAATCAGCGGTCAATTTGCCAAGCATTCCAGCTCTGTGGAAAAAAATGGCAATTTTCCCACATATCGTCATTCGTCTTTCAGATTCTATTTTAACGAAACATAAACATGGCGAATGACGATAAGGGCCTAATAAAGCGGGCGCGCAAAGCAGGAAAAGCAAGTGGAAGAGCCCGTCACAAAAGAGCCGTCATCAGAAATGAGGGTCTTGTCCTGGCTTACCGACGCTTCACAGATGATTCCATTTCTACAGAAGACAACAAACGCGCTGTCAAATTTCTTATAAGCATTAAAGCAAAAGTAAATCTGCCAGAAGGCGTTTCTCCGCTCGCTCACTTAGCCAATGCCGCCAATATCACTAAAGATCACCTTCAGAGGATACTACGAGAAGCAGCAAAAAATTCGTAGTTAATAACGTATATTTATCAATAGTATAGTCCTGATTCATACCAAAACACCAATTTGGGTATAGGAATAACTCCCAGTAATTAAACAACTTAATAGTAGCAAATCTAAAAACGGAAAAATAAGTAAAGACGGTATCCACCGTAGTCCACCATAGCATTTTATTCTACCGATATTCGATCGACGGCCACGATAAGGATCTTACAATGATGAAATTGATTAGACGACTATTACGCTTACCAATTGTTCTTGATAATCGTGGTGTAGAAAAGTCTCAGCATTATGACGACATCACTAATGGGCTATTTACCAAACCCATCAAGATCGGTCCACGTGCATCTGCTTGGCCGGAGGATGAGGTTGCTGCATTAAACGCAGCTCGTATAGCAGGTTGGACTGATGACGAAATTCGTAAATTGGTCGTACAGCTGGAAGCTACTCGCAAAGTTGTGAATTTAGCAGATTACCAAGACTCACATTGCCTCAGACAGTTTTTTTCTGCGGGCCAGAAAAAACCGGCAAAGGCGGCAAAGGAGGTGGTTTGATGAATAACGCCGATTTTGTGGCAACAGTATTTCCATCTCTGCCAGACGAAGCATGTGCTGCGATTTGCTCCAAGAAGGGTGATCCCAGTGTGGGTGGATGGATGGCAAGCCGGGCCGATGCGGTCATTGAAGATCTATCAGCTGAGCACAATAACTTCGTCGGGTGTTCGAGTTTTTATCCCGGCAAGGATGGTTGTTTCAAAGCGCGTAAGGCACAGTTTTCCGCCTGTCATTTTTTGATGTTGGACGACCTGGGCACCAAGGTTCCGCTGGAGCGACTGGCCGGTTTTGAGTTGTCCTGGCTTATCGAAACCAGCCACGGCAATCACCAAGGCGGGATCATACTTGCTGAGCCGATTACCAACGGTGACGTGGCGATTCGATTGCTCAACGCAGCGATCAGTTCGGAGTTGTGCGATGCTGGCGCGAACGGTCCATTGAGCCGTTGGGCGCGCCTACCGGTCGGCATCAATGGTAAACCCAAACACAATGATGAAGCTGGTGCGCCATTTCGTTGCCGACTGGTCGAATGGCATCCTGACAAACGTTACACGCCCGAAGAGATCGTGGAAGGTCTGAAATTAAAACTGGCACCGGCTAGACAACCTAAACATCAATCTAAATCCACTGCGGTTAATCTACACAGTTTGGGGACTGAAGTGAACAATGTGTTGACACCCAAGGCTGCAGAAAATCCGGTTGTGAGCGCGCTCAAAGCGCGAGGTCTTTACAAAGCATCGGTAGGTTCAGGAAAGCACGATGTCACTTGTCCGTGGGTGCAAGAACATACCGACGAATTGGATAATGGGGCTGCCTACTTTGAGCCAGATGAGCTTTATCCCTTAGGTGGTTTTTGCTGCCAACATTCGCACCGTGAAAAGTTTCACATCGGACAGTTATTAGAATTCTTAGGAATCAGTAATACCGAGGCGCGACATAAGCCGGTGATTCAGGTAGTTGCCGGTGATTTGCACCTGGTGGTGGATGCGGCAGAGAAAGTGTTGGCTGATCGCGGCAGATACTATCAATCGGGTGGTTTGATTGTATCAGTTTCGATTGATCCGACTTCGGGTGATCCTTCGATAGTGCCGACCAGTGCATCCGCTCTGACGCGGGAGTTGTCCGAAGCAGCTTCCTGGTATAAATACAACGGGACAAAAAAGGGGTTGGAGAGATGTGATCCGCCGACTAAGCATTCAAGAATACTCTATGAAGCACAGCACTTTCAATATCTGCCGCCGCTGGCTGGTATTGCAAGGCAACCTTATTTTCGGGAATCGGATGGCAAGTTAATTACCCAGGCGGGATATGACAAAATCTCTCAACGTTTTGGGGGGTTCGACCCGGGACAATTTGTCATTCCCAATCCAACACCTGAGGCGGCGCAGGCAGCACTGGTCATGCTGGAAGAGTTGCTCACAGAATTCCACTTTGTCGCTGCCGTTGATAAGGCTGCTGCGTTGTCTGCCATCTTAACCGCAGTAGTGAGACCATCACTTGATTATGCGCCAGCTTTCCATTCCAGAGCACCGGTATTCGGCAGTGGTAAAACTTATTTATGCGAGCTGATTGGCGCTTTTGCTGGCCCCGGCGGCAATACCAAAGTGAGCTATCCCACTACTGCAGAGGAGGCGACTAAGGAGATCCTTTCGTTGTTGTTGACCAACCCTGCCGTGATAGAGTTTGACGACATGCATACTGACTGGACACCGCATGGAACGATTAAGCGGATGCTGACGGCTGAAACGATCGCTGATCGCATACTGGGCGTAAGCAAGATGGCAACGGTGAGCACGCGGACGCTGTTTCTGGGTTCCGGGAATAATGTCGGGCCAGTGCGCGACCTGTTGCGTCGGGTGCTGACGATCCATATCGACCCGCGCTGTGCGACACCGGCCACGATAACATACAATAGCTCTCCCCTCAAAAAGGTGCGCAAGGAACGTGGGCGTTATGTGGCTGCGGTATTAACTATCATTCTGGCGTGGCAAAAAGCCGGTGCGCCACGCACTGCTGTTGAAAGCATTGTCACTTTCGGCGGCGCATGGTCAGATTATTGTCGACATCCGTTGATCTGGCTCGGCCATCCTGATCCGGCAACGGCGCTGCTGGAACAGGTTAAGCATGATCCCGATGATGATCTGCTCGCCGGATTGATGACTGAATGGATGAAGGCGTTCGGCTCAACACCGACAACAGTGCGAAAAGCGATAGAACAGGCAACACAATCTTATCCAGACTTGTTTGATGCGATGTGCGAACTCCCAGTTGAAGAAAATGATACGATCAATCCCTCGAAGCTGGGGTGGTTGCTGAAAAAGAATACAAACAAGGTCGTTGGTGGCATGGTATTACAAAAAGCATCGGCTGGGGGACGTACCGCGTGGCGTGTAACCGCTCCCTATGCACCGCCTTTGCCGCCTTTGCCGCCTTTTAACCAGCAGGTTGCGAAAACTGTCACCCGCGCATCAAATGAAGTCGTCGAAGTGGATATATGACTCCCACTGAAATTATCCAATATGCTAAAACGGATGGCGTGATTCTGACGCTCTTATCACCGGGCACGATCAGAGCAATTGGAAACCAGTCGGCAGTTAATAAATGGTTGCCGACGATCCGCACCAATAAGACCGGCATTCTTTGCGAGTTACAGCGTGAATACAGGCTCACCAAAGTTCTAGCGTTATTATTAGAGGGAGAGCGTTTCGCCCTGTTTGTAGATGACGACAAAACGGATCCTGTTATCGCGGCGGTCGGCATTCGAGACTTGGTTGCTTTCGAGCTAGTCATCCCGCGACATTCCTACAACAATATGGTTTTGTCAGAACTTATTAAAAAACAGTATGGCGGGAATTATGCAAGTAATTAAAAACAATATTATCTGATTTCTTTAAAGCAAATACTTTAACTGATAAAAGTTTGGTTCATGAAAAATATATGGTAAAGATATGGCCGCAAAACCAAAATTAACGCCTAAGCAATGGGCGGAAGTCAGAAAGACATGGGAGCAGGATTCCAGAAAGGGGTTCCCGTGGCTGGTTAAAGAGATGTGTCTCGATGTAAGCGCAGAGGCGATCCGTCAGAAATCGAAAGCCGAAGGTTGGAAAAAGGCAAATAACGCAAGCTTGGAAAATGAAAAAACCAAGCTTGAAAAATCGGCCAAGAATAAAAGCAAAACACAGGTATCGGAGGTCGTTAAATCTGATTCAAATTCAATCACGAAATCCTTGATCGATGGTAGCAGTGATAACGCGAAAGCAAATAAAAACGGGCGTCCTACCAAGTATAGAGAAGAATACGCAGAGCAAGCGTATAAGCTGTGTTTGCTTGGTTACACAGATAAAGGGTTGGCTGATTTCTTTGGTGTTGCCGAGTCTACTATTAATGAATGGAAGCTAGATCACTATGAGTTTTCGGAGTCACTTAAAAATGGTAAGGATATTGCCGATGGTGAGGCGGTTCACAGATTCTATCAACGTGTTTGCGGGTATCGATATCAAGAGACAAAAACAACAATGGCAATCGGTGAAGGTGGCGCACAGATTCCTGTTGAAATAGTTATCCACGAAAAAGAAGTTCCGGCTGATGTTGGCGCCGGGAAAGTTTGGTTGAGTAATCGACAGCCCAAATATTGGCGAGACAGCAATAATTCAAAGGTTAAGGTTCAATTTGATACCGAAAAACTAAATGAGATTGCTGAGAATTTTACCAAGGCAATGGAGCGCTCCAAAGAACGGCAAATGACTGTATTGCGTGAACGTGGCATCTTGATTGATAACGATACTGGAAGGCCGGTTGATGGATGACAGGCCACTAACTTCCATATCTAACTTCGATTAATAATGGGAAGAGTTCTCACTAGATATTCTATCCAAGCATACTTCTGACTCATAATAAGCAACACCATTTGGTAACAGCAAATGATGCGGCCTTTATCCGTCGAAAGTTGTTCCGAGGTCTAGGGGGTGCCTGGTGAGCCAACAGCCAAGCCCGGATCGTCTTACTTTTTTACTTGCTCACTATCAACTGAATGTCGCAAAAGGCGCTAATACTAATGTCAATAATTTTTTGACAACGTACAGAAATCTAGCAGTGTTTTTCGTCCATTCTTTAAATTCAATTCAATTAATTGTCGTTATAACAACTGACCTCATTCAATGAGACCGCTCTCTTGAAAAAGAAAGAAACCACGGCCGGGCGCAGGGTTAAACCTGCGCCCATATCATTTGTATGCGCCTCTTGATTAGAGCCCCGTTATCAAGATAACATAGCCCAATGAGCAAAAATCAACATGGCGGCAAGCGCGAGGGTGCAGGACGCAAAAAACGGTTTGACGGCCCGGTCACACGTATCCGCGTACCACAAGCGAGCGTACCCGCAATTAACACATTACTGGAGCAATACGCGAACTCTGACAGGGATAACGCTATTGTCACGGATGTCCTTTATCCGTTCAGTCATCCCGTTTCATTGAAACGCCCAATATTATCGTCATCGGTGTCAGCCGGGTTTCCGTCTCCGGCAGACGACTATATCGAAGGGCAGCTGGATTTAAACGAATATTTCGTCAAGCACCCGGCAGCCACATTCTATGTTCGCGTAACCGGTGAGAGCATGACCGGTGCCGGTATCCTGCCGGGTGATATATTGGTCGTTGACCGGTCACTGGATGCGGCTCACGATTCTATCGTTATTGCGGTGGTCGATAATGAACTCACCGTAAAGCGCTTATACCGGAAAAACGGACGTATAGAACTGCGCCCCGAAAATCCGGCCTATCCCATTGTGCGGCCCAAGCAGGAAACGGAACTGGTAATCTGGGGTGTGGTGTCGGGTGTTACCCGTAAACTCTGATCAACCCCGGCGTATTGCGCTGGTTGATTGCAATAACTTCTATGTGTCGTGCGAGCGGGTGTTTCATCCAGCAT
>JAUIIB010000020.1 GCA_030431985.1 Gammaproteobacteria bacterium | reverse complement strand
GTGACATAATAGTCTGAGAAACTCATGCTCATTTCATTAACCAACTGATTAAAAAGAGTATTATAACATTCCGTCCTATTGATTAGCCTCCTTGCCGTGCAAAGATCTCCACTCGCATGTCGGCAGGCACATTCTAAAACGAAGCAATTTCAGATAATCCGACACATCGTTTACTTATTCCAAATCTAGAAATCGCATCACAACCACGAAAGTTATCGTTGCACGTTTAACAGATAATTTCACAATCTACGAAACTCCAGATTATCACAACAACCAACTGTTTTTAATGAATATTATAATATTTTACCATGCTATTTAATTACTCCGCCATGGAAAGATATCAAAAAATTTTAGCAAATAATGAGCCAAATCAAAGGTGTCACACGTATAGATAAATGAATCATCTCCATCGGGCCGTAACGATGGGACGAGGAAGTCGATTGGTCAATCAAGAACTGCCAATGGCTCGTTAATTGCATTAATCAAAAAAACTCTATTTTTGGAGGACATGTCATGAACAAGCAATGGTTACAAAAATTATTCATACTGACGTTGTCGACATATTTGGCAACGCCAGTTTTTGGTGCCAGTCACCGGGAAGCGCCAATGATAGCCCTGGATCCGGCGGCAGATAATACCGATGTCTATGCTTTTCGAAGCTGGGAAAATCCAGATAAGGTGGTGTTTATTCTCAATACGATACCGGGCCAGGACCCTGGTGATGGGCCGAATTATTTCGCTTTTGACGATGATATTCTCTATGAAATCCATATTGACCATAATCAGGATGGCAAGGCTGAAGACATTGTCTATCAAATACAATTCGATACTGAAACCCGGCCGGCTCTGGGGTCACTGAATTTCCCACTGCCGTTTGTCGGCAATCCCAATATAGCAGTTAGTAAACTACAGGGTATAACGGCACTGGACGGCACTGGATCGGAAGGATTGACCCGGCGCCAGACGTATACGGTTACTGAAGTTCGCGGACGCCATCGCAAAAAACTCTTTAAAGGACAAACACTGGTAGCGGTACCGTCAAACGCGGGACCCGCAACGATGCCTGATTACGAAACATTAGCAGCACAAGGCATCTATAACGATAGCAAAACGGGCATCCGCGTTTTCGCGGGTCAACGGTATGAGACTTTTTATATTGATCTTGGCGCTGTTTTTGATACAGTCAATTTACGGCGTCCGATTCCGGCATTGACACCGGAGGAAGACACCAATGATCACATCAACCCTTTCGGTATCAATCGATTCAGTGGATTTAATATCAACAGCATTGCCATTGAAGTACCTATTGAACAAATCACTCTTGATAAACAGCCAGCCGACACCACAGAAACACCCGTAATCGGGATGTATGCCTCAACAAGCAGGCCAAAAGTCAAAGTGTTTCGGAAAAACGGAAAAACGGTAAATGTTGGCAAGTTTGTTCAGGTATCCAGAATGGCGAACCCTTTAATTAACGAGTTGATTATCGATACACCGGCCAAGGATAAATGGAACGCATCTGATCCTGAAGATGAAGCGCAATTTCAAGAGTTTTTTAGGGCGCCTTCACTTGCTACGGCGCTTAATTTAATTTTTGGATTGCCAGTTCCCGAAACACCGCGAACTGACTTGTTGCAAGTATTCCTGAAATATCCCGGTCAACCATTGCAGGGTACGCATTGTGGTTCACCTTGCGCCGAACTGTTGAGATTGAATCTGAGTATAGCGCCTACCGCGCCACAGGATCAAAGACGTTTGGGTGGATTGGCAACACCGCCGGACCCGGCCGGTTTTCCTAATGGTCGCCGCCCCAATGACGATGTCACAGATATTGCTACGCGTGTCGTTGGCGGTCAGGCCTTTATCGAAGCCCGTGTTGGCGACGGCGTCAATTTTCTCGAAGATGCGCCAGGGTCTAATCTAACCACAAATGGCATTTATACCGTATTTCCATTTCTTCCCACCCCCCAGGATGGACGCAACCGCCGTCATATTGATTGTGATGAAGCTGGGGCCAATCCTTGCAACTAACAGCGTTTCACAGGAAATGTATAAAACCCTTCACCTAACCGGATTGGATGGGTGAAGGCAAGTCATCTCAATTACAAAAGTTAAAGGTGATGAAAATGTATATATTTTGCCATTACGTTGCAACCGCTACTTACGCTGTAATAAATAAACAGGCCCATTTCCTGAAATTCTATTTAGCCATACTTTGCCAGATTATTTCAGTATCTATAGTGTACGCGGAACCTTATATTCCTGATCAAGACTCCGTAATATTACAAATACTACCGACGACAAGCGATTCGCGTATTCAATCCTTGCGCCAGTTGCGTATCGACCTGTCTAATTCTCCGGATGATTTGGTACGTGCTGTCGAGTTGGCACGTGGATATCTGCAAATGGGCCGGACAATGGCTGATCCGCGCTACGAAGGTTATGCCCAGGCTGCACTGCAACCCTGGTGGAACATGGCGCTGCCGCCGCCGGATGTTCTGATTTTGCGGGCAATCTTGCGGCAACGCCAGCATGATTTTACAGACGCGCTCAGTGATCTGAATCAGGCTCTACAGGAACAGCCTGCCAATACTCAAGGATGGTTGATACAAGCCGCGGTCTACCAAGCACTTGGAGATTACCCGGCAGCTTACCGCAGTTGCCTGCCGCTATACCATTTAAAACTCGATTTTCTTGCAACGGCATGTATTGCCAGCGTATCCAGCTTGAACGGCCGTGCCTCTGAGAGCTATAAGGCCTTGCAAAAGATAATCCGGGTAGAAAATGCTTTTGCACCTCAGGAAAAACTCTGGGTATTGACAATACTGGCTGAAACCGCCGCACGTCTCGAAAAAAACTCGGAAGCCGAAAGTTATTTTCAGGCGGCACTCGCAGTTAACCATCAGGATGCTTATCTACTGGGTGCTTACAGTGATTTCTTGCTGGATCAAAATCAACCCGAGAACGTGCAAACCCTACTGAAACAGGCCGTTCAATCTGATAGCTTGTTGTTGCGCCAAACAATTGCGGCACAACAACTGAATGCACCTGAATTTGAGAAATCCACCGAAACACTTAAAGCACGGTTTGCCGCCAGTCGTTTGCGCGGAGAGATGCGACACCTGCGGGAAGAAGCACAATTCATGCTGCATCTTCTGCATCAACCCCAGAAAGCGTTAAAACTGGCAATGGAAAATTGGCAGTTACATCGCGAACCCAAAGACGCACGTATTCTGTTGGAAGCCGCTTTGCAATGTAATGATCGAGCAACGGCACAACCCGTTATCGATTGGCTAAAATCTGTCAATCTGGAGGATAGCAAACTTGACACACTTGTGAGGCAATTATCATGAAGCTCAGGATCATTCTTTTTTTCCTCGGCAGCGTATTTACTGTGTTTTGCGGACTCGCTATGGCGCATAAGGCCAGCGACAGTTATTTGCGTTTCACAATAGATAAAAATATCATTCAAGGACAATGGGATATAGCATTGCGCGACCTGGATTATGCCATTGGTCTGGATGATAACAGTGATGGGCGAATTACGTGGGGCGAATTGCGCGCCCGGCATCAAGCTGTTAACGAATATGCACTGTCCCGTTTGCAAGTATACGGTAATGGTGCACGCTGCCAGCCTCAAATTCCCGAGCATTTGGTCGATCACCATACGGACGGAACTTACACGGTATTGCGCTTTACTGTAATCTGCACGGACGCCATTGATATGTTCGAAGTTGCATACGACTTGCTGTTCGATCTGGATTCGCTGCACCGAGGACTACTGCAAGTCGATGCCAACGGTCAGGTGCAAACGGCTGTATTCAGTCCCGAACAACGAAAAATCCGTCTAGACCTCAAAAAAAGCACCCCATGGCGTGAATTTCTACAATTCGGACAAGAAGGTGTGTGGCATATCTGGATAGGCTTCGATCACATTCTTTTTCTGATCAGCCTGCTGCTGCCTGCTGTATTATGCTGGCAGGCCGGAAACTGGTTGCCTCAACATTCATTACGCTTAGCATTATGGGAAGTGTTCAAGATTGTCACCGCTTTTACCATTGCCCATTCCATCACCTTATGTTTGGCCGTGTTCGGCTTAGTGAGCCTGCCTACACGCTGGGTAGAATCGGTTATTGCCGTATCGGTGCTGCTGGCCGCATTGCATAACCTCTATCCGGTTATTTCCAACCGTTTATGGGTAATGACGTTTGTGTTCGGACTGATCCATGGATTAGGCTTTGCCTCGGTATTGATCGATCTGGGTTTACCTGGACAATCACTGGCTTTAGCGCTTGCCGGATTTAATTTAGGCGTGGAAATTGGACAAATCGCCATTGTCGGCCTGTTTGTCCCACTGGCATTTTTAATACGCCGCACCGGATTTTATCAACGGTATGTGCTGCATTTCGGCTCAGTTTTAATTGCACTGATTGCATGTATTTGGTTGGTAGAAAGAAGTATGGCGATAGAGTGGAAGGTATTGGAATGGATATAAAAAGTGATAGAAAACTCAAACGGCATACCCGATTAATCGATAAATTGATTTAGATTTTATGGCAATTCAGCAAATTTTATCAACCTTTACAGTGGCCCATAATATGCTGATTATTGAACGATAAAGAACACACATACTCCGGAGCCGTCACGGTACTGAATACGACCAACTAGACCATTAAGCGTAAAATTTCGCTACCATCAACCAACATGAATCACCCGCATAACATGTGGGTTGACCGTAATCAGACAACTGTTTTTCAAATACAGTAGTTTGACAACAAACTGACGTTTATTAAGCAAACCAACGGGCTGCTGATTGACACTATTCAAATCGGTGATTCACCTTCTCATGCCATGACAGTAATACCGGCCAGATTCTAACACGACCCACAGCAGGTGGTAATGTCCCACACGGCCCGCATCCAATCGCTATCGGCGTTGGCAATAACAAAATATATACCTCTAATCTGCTGGATGATTCATTAAGCATTTATGATTTTGAAAGCAGTCCAATCCCTCTGGCTGCAAATGGCGGCAAACCATTTATCAATTTGATTGCTGATTATGACCCGGTCAGTCCCACCGGTCCTGACAAATTGAAGGATAGAGATGGCGATGGACTGGTCACTGCCGGTGTTTTTCCTATTCAAACTCCGGTTGATCCAACAGGACGGGTTGTGTCACCGCGAATACGGATGGTACGATCACTCTGGTCGATACCAGCCTGGATATCGTGTTGTAGCGATGCTGCCTTGCGACTCCGGTTGTCACGGCGTCAACTTTGGCACTAAGTCAGACGGCGGATACTATGCCTATGTAACGAATAAACTCCAACCGCCTGGTTGTAGTTGATCCAGATCCAAATGGTGATAACAATTTCTCAGATGCGATATTCGCCGGCACCATCGCCACGACCGACAATACGGCTACTACGGATGATGCCATAGTTAGTCTGGCCGGTATGGAAAGATGGTTTAACGGATAGACAACTGCATGCTGTACCGTAAATAAAAGTGCATGTAATCTGTAAGAACCACACACCTCTCTCGGTGTGTGGTTCTTATCGTTTAACAACGGCAAAATGTAACAACTAACTCAGAGAACGGTCACTTTGGCAAATTTTCGTTTACCAACTTGCACAACAATAGTCTCTCCATGCTGGATTCTTGTTGCCTTGTCTTCCACCTTTTCTCCATTTACTTTTACAGCGCCCTGAGTGATCATACGCTGTGCTTCGCTAGTGCTGGCTGTTAATTCGGCTTGCTTCAATAGCTGCGTCAACAATAGGTCGCCGTCATCAGTCCGAACCGATTTTTCAGGAATTTCATCCGGCAATGCACCACGTCTGAAACGCGCTTCAAAATCAATCAACGCAGACTCGGCTTTTATGCGGCTATGAAATCGCGCCACGATCTCCTGCGCGAAAATAACCTTAACATCCCTTGGATTACGGCCCGCTTCGACTTCCCGTTTCCATTGCTGTATCGTTTCAATCGATTCAAACGAAAGCAATTCAATGTAACGCCACATCAACTGATCCGAAACAGACATTAACTTACCAAAAATTTCTTTTGCACTCTCGGTAATACCGACATAGTTATTCAACGATTTTGACATTTTGTTGACGCCATCCAGCCCTTCTAATAACGGCATAGTCAAAATACACTGCTGAGGTTGTCCAAAATGTCTTTGCAGTTCGCGCCCCACCAGCAAATTAAATTTCTGGTCAGTCCCACCCAGTTCTAGATCAGCCTTTAATGCAACTGAATCATAACCTTGAACTAACGGGTATAAAAACTCGTGGATAGCAATAGGCTGATTGTTTCGATAACGCTTCTCAAAATCATCACGCTCCAACATACGCGCCACCGTGTAGGTTGAAGCCAATCGAATCATATCCGTTGCGTCAAACTTACTCATCCAGGTTGAATTAAACACAATCTCGGTTTGATCTGGATGTAGTATTTTGAACACCTGATCAGTATAAGACTGGGCGTTTTCAACGACTTGTTCACGCGTCAACGGCGGACGTGTCGCGTTTTTACCGCTTGGATCGCCGATCATTCCGGTAAAATCACCAATCAAAAACAGAACACGATGCCCAAGCTCCTGAATCTGCCGCAACTTATTAAGCAAAACGGCATGACCGAGATGCAGATCAGGCGCTGTAGGATCAAATCCCGCTTTTACGCGTAACGGTTTGCCAGAATTAAGCTTGATTTCCAGCTCTTTTTCAATTAATAGTTCATGACTGCCAAATTTTATAATTTCAATATGCTGACTTATCGTTTTATTCACAACAAAATTCTTTATTTAGTTACAACAGTAAGTTAGTTACTTGGGTTATCAATATTACAATTTGTTAGTGTACTGCTCTATAACGCCACCAATTTATCATGTTAAAATCTGGGGAATTTATGCCTGCTACATAACATGAATTAATGTAAAAAGGAGATCCTTCAGCATGCGATATACGCCAGTACGTCAATATTATGTGCCAGTACGCGGCCGATCGAATATTCTAGCTCAAAAGCCATCAAAATTAACAAAAAAAACACTCCACTGGTTAATTGTATTATCAACCATTCCTTTATTTGGTTTTGTCACCGCATTCGGCATAGCACCAAGCGCAGCTCCTCTCCAGGAAGTTCACATCAAGAAAGTGGTCCGAGATTTATATTTACCGGAAATTTTGCCTGAACTGGAGTCCACAACAGAAAACTTGTTTTGGCGGCACGAAACAATCCGCCGAGGTGATACGATTGCTGCCATTCTAGAACGTTTAGATATCAATCAACAAGACAAGATTGATTTTATGCGTACTGCACGTGACAGTCGCGCAATGCGCCAGCTGAGACCAGGAAAAATTATCCACGCACAAACAACTTCAGATGGCAACTTACAATCATTGCGTTACTTGTTTGGCAATGAAGAGTTGTTTCTCATAGAAAAAGCGGAACAAGCCTATCAGATTTCCGAGCAAAAAATTGAGCTTGAATCTCAGATACAGATGAAATCAGGCACTGTAAACAGTTCACTTTTCGCCGCAGCGGATAATGCGGGTATTCCCAATGCCATCGCTGTTCAAATGATCGACATACTGGCTTCCGAAATCGATTTTTACAGAGATTTACGTCGAGGCGACCGCTTCACAGTAGTGTATGAAACACTCATGGATAATGATGGTGAATTTACTAAAAACGGCAAAGTGCTTGCCATTGAGTTTGCCAATCGGAACAAAATATACCAGGCGATACACTTTGAGTCATCTAATGGTAGTTCCGGTTATTACACACCCACAGGAGAAAGTTTACGCAAAGCTTTTTTAAAAGCACCGCTTGATTTTTCGCGTATCAGTTCTGGTTTCAGCAAGAAACGATTTCATCCTGTTCTCAAAAAATGGCGCGCCCACAAAGGCATTGATTATGCCGCCCCAAGAGGCACACCAATAAAAACGACGGCCAACGGCGTCATAAAATATATCGGTACGCAACGCGGTTACGGTAAACTTATTATTGTTAAACATAATGATCAATATGAGACCGCTTATGGTCATTTATCCAATTTTGCCAAAGGATTAAAAAAGGGATCACGCGTTAATCAAAGCGATATTATTGGCTATGTCGGTATGACCGGTATGGCAACAGGCCCACATTTGCACTATGAATTACGTGTCAATGGTGTACAACGGGATCCAGCAAAAGTTATCCTGCCTACAGCACCACCAATTGCCAAGAAAGACGCCTCTGCTTTCCAAAACCAAGCCGCCTCATTAATTGCGCGATTGGATATCATGCGTAATTTGTATCTTGCTTCGCTAAATTAATTACTTATTCCCACTCAAGACGCCTCAATCTTTGGACTCGACTTATTTTATCGGCATTATGTCCGGTACCAGCCTAGATGGGATTGATACCGCACTTATTGATTTTAAATCCAACAAACCCGTATTTATTGGCACTGTTTTCTTACCTTTTAACGAAGCATTCAAATCGGACTTGCTCGCATTACACCACCCTGGTAATGATGAGCTAAATAAAGCCGCATTAACGAGTAATCAATTAGCCCATTGCTACGCCGAGGCAATCACCGACTTGCTGAAACACACTAAAATTTTAGCTTCTAGCGTTACAGCCATCGGCTGTCATGGCCAAACTATCCGACACTGTCCTACGGTAGGCAACGGCTACTCAATACAACTTGTCAACGCTGCACTATTGGCTGAATTAACCGGCATAACCGTCGTTTCCGACTTTAGAAATCGTGATATTGCAGCTGGCGGCCAAGGCGCACCATTGGTACCTGCCTTTCACAGAGCAGTATTTATGGACTCCAAGGCTCATCGTGTCATTGTTAATATTGGAGGTATTGCTAACATAACCTATATCAGCCCTAGAGGAGTTGATATCAGCGGATTTGACTGCGGCCCCGGCAACATGCTTATGGATGCATGGTGCCGCCAACATACTGGTAACCAGTATGACAATAATGGCGATTGGGCTGCTACCGGTCAGGTTATTTCAGATTTACTTGAAAAACTGTTATCGAACGATTTTTTTTCCAAACCACCACCTAAAAGTACAGGAAGAGATTTATTTAACGATAATTGGCTTAGAAACCATTTGCGTGGAAATGAAAAAGCAGAAGATGTTCAAGCAACATTAATGCACCTCACAATTGCATCAATAGCGCATGCAATCGATACTTTTTATCCATCAACCGATGAAATATATCTATGTGGTGGTGGCGCGCACAATTCACACCTGGTCAATCATTTGAAAAGCGCGCTTCCCTCTAAGAGAATCAAACTGACAGACGAATTAGGTGTACAAGCTGACTGGGTAGAGGCATGTGCCTTTGCATGGTTGGCACAGCAAACCATTTTGAAACGATCGGGCAATGTACCTGCCGTTACAGGCGCAAGAGGCGAACGTATACTAGGTGCCGTCTATTATGCATAGTCACGAAGAGCACTTGGCAAACACTTGAAATTGCAGACGTTAATTACCAGATTAAATTGAGAAGGATGAGCCGCATCCACAAGTACTTGCCGCACTGGGATTTTTGATTACAAACTGAGCGCCCTGTATATTTTCCTGATAATCTATTTCAGCACCCATTAAATACTGGAAACTCATAGAGTCGACTAATAACTGCACGCCGTTTTTCTCCATAACCATATCATCTTCGTTTGCCGATTCATCAAATGTAAAACCATATTGGAACCCCGAACAACCGCCACCACTCACAAATACTCTTAGTTTCAACGCCTGATTACCTTCTTCAATAATCAATTGTTTGACTTTATTTGCGGCATTCTCAGTAAAAATAATGGGCTGTTGTTCTGAATCAGAAACGCCAAATTCGGTCGATATTTTTTTATGCATAAATATATTGTTTAGACGATCATAGTCAAATTAACATAAAGCCTTTACTCCCGTTACTCAGGCGCAGCAGGTATTAATGTGACCATTTTATCGGACTGAAGTTTATTCTGATGGATCATTTTTCCATCGACAGATGCGCCAAGTTTGACTTCAATGGAGCCGTAGTAAACATCACCATGAATTTTGGCATTTTCCTGTAATTCTAGATATTTCGTCGCATGAATGGGCCCTTTCACCGTCCCATTAATGAGTACGCTAGCTACTTGAATTTTCCCTTCAATATAACCGGCATTACTGAGCACTAATGTACTCTGCTCATTCTCATCAGCGGTTACGTTCCCTTTAATCTTCCCATCGACACGCAAACCACCGCTAAAATTTATATCGCCCGTAATCTGTGTATGTTCTCCTACCAATGTCTCAATATGGTTATGAAGACTGGTTTTATTCTTATTTCCAAACACCACAATCTCCTTTACTTGGACAATTCTACAGTTTGTGTCAATAAAACTTTTGAATCACCCTGTTTAAAAACTTCTACTTTGATACTCTCAACAATTGTATCCGGCGGCACTTTGAAAGATTCTTCTATTCTATGATAAAACTTTAAATGAATCGGGAAATTTTGTTTTGCCTCTTTATTCGTCAATAACACAGTTCTTCGCTGATCGTTTTGCCGCAAATTCACAAAAAATTTCAGTGTACCCTTGAAATCTTTCGGTCGCTGTCCGCCCTGAACCAGTGATACCGTGTACCGATACAATTGTGGGCGTCCGTCTTTTTTCAAACTAAACTGGTGTACCGCAATTCCATTCTCCAGCTTTGTATTACCAGTCATGACGTGTTCAAAGAAATCGAGTTCTTGCTTCAATCTATTATTTTCTTTACTGAGTAAACCAGTTTGTTTAACCAAATCATCGTTGGTTGTTTGAGAAATCTGGAACTGGCGTGTCAATTCAGCCAGTTGGGCACACAGGTTTTTTCGTTTTGTTTTCGAACACGTGGCCATATGATAGGGTTCACCGGGAACGATCAATGAAGCGGCATCCACTTCACCGGTCGACCGCCGCCCCATCTCAAACATAACCCAAGATAGCAGTAATAATAATAAACAAACTAACAACATATTCCGCAAACGGGACTGCCATGAAACTTGCGGACGTACAACGACACGTCCTGGAAATAAATCGGAGCTGTTCTCTATTTTTTTTTTCACATTAAACGTCCAACAAATCAAATTTCCAACATAATCGAATTTGAATCGCCATGCAATAACTAAGGTATCAACGGTATTTGACTAACACCCAGGGTCTCAGGATAACCAAATAAAATATTCATGTTTTGTACCGCCTGTCCTGCAGCACCTTTAACCAGATTATCCGTTACCGAGAGAATCACAACAGTATCACTGTCCTGCGGCCGATGCACCGCGATACGACAAATATTTGAACCGCGCACCGAACGTGTTTCCGGATGTGTTCCTGCAGGCAAAACATCCACAAACGGTTCATTGGCATATCGCTTTTCATATAATTCTTGCAAATCAACCGCCTTCTTTTCGGTTAATCGTGCATACAGTGTCGCATGGATACCACGGACCATTGGCACTAAATGCGGCACGAATGTAAGACCTACCTGAGCACCCGCTATTTTGGATAATCCTTGCGTGATTTCGGGAAGATGACGATGACCGGGAACTCCATAAGCCTTAAAATTATCAGATGCCTCCGCATGGAGCGTATGGACTGCCGCTTTTCTGCCAGCACCGGATACACCAGATTTTACATCTGCAATCAGATGATCGGTATCAACAAATCCCGCCTCGATAATAGGCAAGAAACCAAGTTGCACTGCTGTCGGATAACATCCCGGATTAGCCACCAGCCGAGCACGCTTAATCTTATCTCTGTTAACTTCCGGCAAACCATATACCGCTTCAGCAGCCAGCTCAGGACAGGCATGCGGCATACCATACCATTTTTCCCACTCGGCAATGTTTTCAATACGAAAATCGGCGGCAAGATCTATCACCTTCACACCCGCTTTGATTAAAGCTTCTGCCTGCTGCATGGCAATCCCGTTGGGCGTCGCAAAAAAGACGACATCACACAAATCCAACCTCGCTTCTGCTGGGTCGCTGAATTTCAGATCAATAAAACTTCTCAGGCTGCTAAATAACTCGGCAACATCAATACCTGCTTCACTACGCGAGGTGATGGCCGTAATACACACTTCAGGATGGCAAGCCAGAAATCTCAATAACTCTACGCCGGTATAACCCGTCCCACCAACAATTCCCGCTTTAATCATATACGCTCTGCACCTAGCCTGATAAACAATTTTGCTTGAACAATATAATACACCACAAAAATAAAAAAGCCGCCATTCAACAGGCGGCTTTTTACATACAAATAAGACGAATCGTTAACGTTTAGAAAACTGCTTACGCCGCCTTGCTTTACGTAATCCTACTTTCTTTCTTTCAACTTCGCGCGCATCACGCGTTACTAGGCCTGCTTTGCTTAATATGGGCTTAAGTTCGGTATCATATTCAATCAAAGCACGCGTAATACCATGACGCACCGCACCTGCTTGACCTGATTCGCCGCCACCATGAATGTTGACCATGATGTCAAAAGTTGCCAGATTATCTGTCAATTCCAAGGGCTGCCGTACAATCATGCGCCCCGTCTCACGTGAGAAAAACTCATCAACAGGTTTGTTATTCACAATAATTGAACCTGTACCTGATTTGATAAAAACACGCGCAACCGCACTTTTACGACGACCGGTTCCGTAATGATATTCTGTACTCATTTTTAGGCTCTGACCTCTAAAGGTTGAGGTTGTTGTGCAGCATGCGGATGGGAGTTACCTGCATACAGTTTAAGTTTCTTTATCATGCCATACCCAAGTGGGCCTTTAGGCAACATTCCTTTTACAGCTTTTTCTAACGGCCTGCCCGGAAAACGTGCATGCATTTTTCTGAAATTTGTTTCATACAATCCGCCTGGATAACCAGTATGCCGGTAGTATTTCTTATCATCCGCTTTATTACCGGTAACGCGTAACTTGTCAACATTAATTACGACAATGTAATCGCCTGTATCTACATGAGGCGTATAAATAGCTTTGTGCTTACCCCGTAGGCGATGCGCAATCACTGAAGCAAGGCGGCCCAATACTTTATCAGTCGCATCTATAACAAACCATTCATGCTTGACTTCATGAGGTTTGGCTGAGAATGTTTTCACGAAAAAATCTATCCTGCATATTGATGAAAAAGAGCCGGAGATTCTATGCTAAGCAAGGAAAAAAGTCAAACAAAGTATACATGCAGGATAAACACTCGGCTATATATAGGTAGATGGATTCTAAAACAACTACGTCATGGTTATAATGCGTTCTTAATCAACTTATACTGAAGACATATCATCATCGATGATGCAGGCAAACAAACTTAGCCATTTCTATGAAAAAAACACCAGCAGAAGAACCTGTAGTTTCCAATTTTATCCGAAGCATTATTAACGAAGACAACCGCGCCGGCAAATGGAAAGGACGCGTTGAAACGCGCTTCCCTCCAGAACCGAATGGATATTTGCATATCGGTCACGCAAAAAGTATCTGTTTAAACTTCGGTATCGCTGAAGAATATCAAGGCATATGCCATCTTCGATTTGATGATACCAATCCGGAAAAAGAAGCCCAGGAATATGTAGATGCCATCTGCGACAATGTACGATGGCTGGGTTTTGACTGGGGAAAACATCTGTACTATTCCTCTGATTATTTTGATCAGCTTTACATGTTTGCTGAACACTTGATCACGCTTGGGCGAGCATATGTCGATAGTCAATCTGCCGAAGAAATTCGCGAGCGGCGTGGCACACTAACCCAACCGGGGCAAGATAGTCCTTACCGGGAACGTCCCGTTGCTGAAAATTTAGATTTGTTTCGACGTATGAAAGCGGGCGAATTTCCTGAAGGCGCTCACGTACTTCGCGCTAAAATCGATATGGCTTCGCCTAATCTTAATTTGCGAGATCCGGTCATTTACCGCATTCGACACGTACATCACCAGCGTACGGGCAATAAATGGTGCATTTATCCTATGTACGATTACACGCACTGCATATCAGATGCGCTTGAAAAAATAACCCATTCATTATGTACACTTGAATTTGAAGATCATCGTCCACTCTACGACTGGGTTCTCGATCAACTCAATAATCAATTGCACTGTCATCCACAACAGATTGAGTTTGCACGCCTAAACCTGACATATACGGTTATGAGTAAGCGTAAACTCATCGAACTGGTCGATCAAAAGCTCGTCGACGGCTGGGATGATCCTCGCCTCAGCACAATAGCCGGCGTACGCCGACGTGGCTACACACCTCGCTCGATTCGCATGTTTGCCGAACGTATTGGCGTTAGCAAAGCTGATTCATGGATTGACATCAATGTGTTAGAAGATTGTCTACGTGAAGACCTTAATGAAAATGCACCACGCCGCATTGCCATATTGAAACCTTTAAAACTCATTATCGACAACTACCCTGATGATCAGGAAGAAGATTGCCACGCTCCCAATCATCCGCAAAAACCGGAATGGGATAAGCGAACTGTCCCATTTTCAAAAATTATATATATCGAGCAAGATGATTTTATGGAAAATCCCGTCAAAGGCTTTTTTCGTCTGGCACCGGATACGGAAGTTCGCCTGCGCTACGCCTACATCGTAAAATGTGTTCGCATTGAGAAAGACGCTCAGGGTGACATTACTGCGGTGCATTGTACCTACGATCCGGACACAAAAAGCGGAACTGATGGCGCGAACAAAAGAAAAGTTAAAGGGAACATACACTGGCTGTCTGCCCAGCATGCGCAACACATTGAAATTCGTCTCTACGACCGCTTATTTACTGACCCTTACCCCGATATCAGCGGCAAAGATTATAAAACTTCTCTCAATCCAGATTCAAAAACAACGATCCATGCTTATGCGGAACCCAAATTGTACGAAGCAGAGCCTGAACAATGTTTTCAGTTTGAACGTAACGGTTATTTTGTTGCCGACAAATTAGCGAGTCAGCCTGGTAGGCCTGTATTTAATCGAGCCGTTACTTTACGAGACACCTGGGCGAAGCAATCCAATAGCTGATACTAAACCAGCTGCACAAGTAACATGATGAACAGCACAATTACAACAATAGGAACAATAAAACTCATCCAGTCTGAAGATGAGCCTTTAGGGCTGTTTTTTAGCATATAACGTGCCCTTGGAAACAGATACACAATGAACATGACTAGAGCCAATGCCGTAACAATTTTCATCCAATCCATAAATGCGTGAATCCTTAACTTTGTATAAAGCGGATAATTATAAAAACAAAGCCCCGGCATGCCGGGGCTTTGTTTTGTAATCATGATAGAAAACAATCAATCATCACCACCCAGAACGCCCAGAATCTGCAACAGACTGATGAATATGTTAAAAATCGTCATATACAATCCGATTGTTGCTAAAATATAATTCGTCTCGCCGCCATGAATAATACGACTGGTGTCATGCAGAATAAAGCCACTCATCAGCATAATGACAACAGCAGAAATCATCAGCGACATTGCTGGAATGGCCAGAAAAATATTGGCAAGCGATGCAAGCAGCACTAGCAAAAAACCCACCATCAAGAAACCACCAAGAAAACTGAAGTCTTTACGAGTCGCAAGTGCATACGCCGACAAACCCATAAAGATTACACCTGTACCACCCAACGATAACATGATGACATTGCTGCCATTAGGCAAGGATGCATACATAGTCAGTATTGGTCCCAATCCAAAACCTAGAAGCCCAGTAACCAAGAAAACAATACCGATACCCGCTGTAGAATTCGCAAAGCGAGGCAAAACAAACATAGCAATCACCATACCGCCAATGACAGATATTAGGTATGTCATGGGCGGCATATTCATTGCCATAGAAATAGCTGCAGTGAGTCCACTAAACAATAGTGTCAACGCTAGCAGCATATAGGTATTACGCAGCACCTTATTGATCTCTATTGCAGACCCTGCATGTGTTTTTCTGGCTATTGTCGAAAAATTCTGATCCATTATTGAACAACCTCCTTTTCTTCTTTCGATAACTTGATACTTAATTATTTTACCAATCTATAAGACCGATCCCAATCTATTCAGTTCGCACATACGTCAATAAATACTCACCTGCCTATATGATTATCACATTATTTATACGATGTAAAAGGGTGGTTTATGTTTAAAAACAATCTTACTTCCGCGAAATAGCGCACGCACTATGCTTTTTCTATTTTATTTCTGCTTCCAGGCACCATTACTTGCTTTATACCACCAGCCAGATTTTGCACGACTAATCCAGCGCTGCCCGAACGTAGATCTGATTTTGGCTTCCCATTCGGGATGGTTATTTGCTCGCGCTATTTCACGATATAGTGTGTCTCTGTCCCTGTTTTCAGCTGCGACAAGCGTATTAACCTGTTGTCGCTTAGCCAGCGGCACTGCATTTGCATCACGTAACTGAACAGTTCCATCTTGAGTCAAGCCAACGGCACCACTATTATAATATTCATCCAATTGAGCATGCCGACTTTGCATACTTTGTTTGACACTCGCTATTGCCGGTGTATTAATTTCCAGATTCGCCTCTGCATGACATAAAGCAGGAATCCCCACTAACATTAACAAAAGCGCCAATAGCACAAAAATTTTTAGATGATTGATCATGTTTGCCCTGAATTAATAATTGATAAACTTAATTAACATTGACTTGCAACAAACGGTTTAAACTTACTAGTCTTCTTCCTTTTGATCTAGCTGCCAAACTTCTTCAATAATCTTATCAGCCGCCTTTTCTGCAGCCGCCGCCGGGAAATAAATATTGATCGTCACGCATGATGTTAAAAGTGCAATCCAAAACGCTAGCAAAACCACACAAAAATATTTAATTTTCATTTCTACGCCTTTGATTAGTCTATTGGATAATTGGTTCATTTTCACTGGTAATGCGTTGCAAACGATCAATCAGTTCCTGCCAGCCCACCTTTTGATTATAGCCTATTACCGTAATCGCAGGGATCCCACCACCTTTCACCAATGTATAACGAAATTGTGGTGTAGTCTCAATACCGCCCATGTAACAAACATCAAGACGCAGGGCACAACGCCACCCTATTTTTGAATAACGAAATTCTTCAAAAAAACGCAGAAAACTGCGTTGAATAGCAACCATAGCACCCTCTCCACCCAGCGCAGAAATATTTTCTATCGCAGCCTGACTGATTCGACGCGGATAATTGCCCGGACTACTCAATAAACGCGCATCGAAATGCACCGGTTTCCAGTTTGCGAGTTCAAAATTAAGTACATCGACATCAATTCGCCCTTGAACTTTTCCAAAAGAAAATGTACCAGTTAACAATTCCAGATCCAAGTCACGCATGGCAATATCTGCCTTCAAATGCGGCGCAAGCCCCATTGGCTCTATTAGCTTCATATTATGAATTACGATACTTCCATCGAAAACATTGAGTTGCAGAATGCCGTTTACCGTAACGCTGGAACCATCATAACGTACATCTGGTATCAGACCGGATACGGTACCCCGCATAGGCTGAACTTGCAGTGCTTCAGTCAACGCCTTCATCGATACTTCAGATAGTTCACCGTTAAATCCCCAGCGCCATCCCGTCTCTGTATAATCCGCATTGAATGCCTCTAGTTTTAATAAACCATTCAACACCGGAAGGGTTAGTTGAGGCAAATACAAATTGCGTCCATTGATTTCCAGAGGAACACGCACTTCCCCTATTGGTATAGATAAAATCTGGCCATGCAATAACCGGATATCAGCAATTGTAGCGTTATCTGACTCCCATGGGATATGGGCATTCAGGCGGTGAAATGCAAAACGTTTACGTTGGTCATCGATACTTATTTCATCCAAACCAATAGATACAGACCGTAATTCACCAGCATCCATTTGTGCTGACAGATCAATCTGCCCTGCAACTTCCATGTCCGCAAATGCTGTATCCTGTAAAAGTGGTTTTAACAGCTGATTGTATATTACCGATAATGCAATACCCTCTGACTCCAGTTTAAAAGTATCTAGCCGTCTATCAACAAAATTAAACAGTCCCGAAAAATCAAAAATCCCGATATCGGTCAATACTAAACTACAGTCTTTGAATCTAATCTTTTCACTGTCGGCAAAACCGCTTAGACTCAGGTTGTGGCCGTTTCCAATTAAATAAATCGGTTGCCAAAAAACCTCGCCTTGTTGCCAGTGAATATCACTTTCCCACTGCCACCCATTTAGTCGGGAAACGTACTTCAAATTCGCTTTAACAGTAAATTTAATATTCTCTCCGGCGCGCAACCCCATTTGATCGGAAAACGCCAGTGTATCAACTGACAAATCGGCAATTCCTGTTCTCAGGTTAGATTTATCACCAGACAAACGAATCGTTCCATTTACCCTTCCGCCTTTCGGCTGAGGCAACTGTTCAAGATTTGGTATCCACGCAGCGATAGTAGATAATTGAGCGTTATGGAATGCTATAACACTTTGCCACGCAGTCTCATCCCACCACAACTTTAATTGCCAGTTTTCATTTTTTCCAGGATTAAAGTTGATTTCCAGAGAATTTGTATCTGAATAAAAAGATAATGAAACCGGAAGTGGCAAAAAACCCGGTACCATAATACTGCCACGTTTACATTGAATGCTATTGTTTGCGAATAAAAATGCCGAACATGATAAGCGAACACCCGTCCAGATATAATCTTGTAGTTCAATCCTCGCAATAACAATCTCCAATTGTCCGGATTCATCGCTCAAATCCGAGAATTGAACGCGTATAGACTGCGCTTCAAAAACAGGATGCTTGATATCATCAAGTAGTAACGTAAACCGGGAAAATGCTGTTGAAGCAGATAGCGCTAACAAACAGAATGTTAGAATTAACAACAATATAATTAGACGGCGATACCTCATGGAATTGCGTATTGTCTGACGTACAGCTTATGCCGGAAAAACACCTGTAGACAAATAGCGGTCCCCCCTGTCACAAACAATAAATGCAATTACAGCATTTTCAACTTGTGACGATAGTTTGAGGGCAGCAACCAATGCACCTCCCGATGAAATGCCGGCAAAAATACCCTCTTCACTTGCGAGACGTCGCGTCATTTCTTCTGCCTCCAGCTGAGAAACAAAAATCATATCGTCGACCCGCGTCTCGTCATAGATTTTTGGCAAATAGGCTTTTGGCCACTTACGTATACCCGGTATCTGCGCCCCCTCCTCCGGTTGCACACCAATAACTCTAATTGATGCACGCTGTTCCTTAAAAAAACGCGAACAGCCCATAATCGTACCGGTCGTGCCCATACTACTGACAAAATGTGTCAGTTTACCTGCTGTATCACGCCAAATTTCAGGCGCTGTACCTTCGTAATGTGCCAGTGGATTATCCGAATTTGCAAATTGGTCAAGAATAATTCCTTTACCCTCATCACGCATCTTTTCGGCCAGATCTCTCGCCTGCTCCATGCTGCCCTCCTGCGCTGTCAAGATAATCTCAGATCCAAAGGCTCTCATTGACTGACGCCGCTCTATACTCAGATTCTCAGGCATAATCAGAATCATGCGATAACCCATGATCGCAGCTGCCATCGCTAATGCAATTCCGGTATTTCCACTTGTAGCTTCTATCAAAGTATCACCCGGTCTAATATCACCGCGTTGCTGTGCACGCTTAATCATGGAAAGTGCCGGCCTGTCTTTAACCGAACCAGCTGGATTGTTACCTTCAAGTTTGGCAAGAATAGTATTATTAGTTTTACCTGGTATACGCTTCAATTTAACCAACGGTGTGTTGCCAACAAAATTTTCTATTGTTTTTAACATAGTAAACATTCCATGATTGACATACTTTGATTATCTCACATGTCAATCATCTAACGCTTTATTGATTCCAAGACGTAAAAAAGCCCTCTGGTCGTGGATTACCAGAGGGCTTATTGCAGCGGCTCAACGCTTATTCTTGATGAACCATAGCTGATTTAGTTTCAGGGTTTGTCATATCATTAACTGTGATACTGTTACGCAGCTGCTTCATAGTACCTTGACCAACACCATCAACATCACTCAAGCCATCAACAGAAACAAACTTTCCATTTGCATCTCGATACTCAACAATCGCCCTAGCCTTGGCTGGTCCAATACCAGGCAATGTTTCAAGTTCAGCTTGTGTTGCAGTATTAATATTGACCTCTGCATACGTCGGGCCAGCAAATATAAAAAATGCAACGATGATGCCGGTAAATAATGATTTCATTAATAATTCTCCAAAATAAGATAAAGAATAAATGAACAAGCCTTGTCGCTAACGACTCAGCACATGCTCCCTTTAATATAGGTCTTAGGCAAAACTACAAAATAGCCATGCTTTAAGACATGATTAATATCGGACATAATTTCTCTTCATTCAGTATATTTAAGAATGAAATCGTCTAAACGGGATTTCAGAAATCAACACTATTTTTTGAATTGTTGGAATTGGTACCTTTTAAGAATCTGTTAAAAAATTTTTTACAATTGTAATTTGTTGCTGATCTAATAATATGGGCGCATGCCCAATACCAGACAATTCTACAACTGTTGCCTGAGGACCACGCTGTTGCATTTCTATCGCGGTTTCTGCAAGTAAAACATCGGACTCAGTTCCTCTAATTACCAGTGTGGGCGTCTTCAACATATCCCAGTATTGCCACAGATCAATATCCCCCATGAGAATATGCTCTTTAAAACTGACAGAAATTTTAGGGTCGTAACAAAATGCGTATTTACCGTTACCTAATAATCGTCCACTATGTATCGTCAAATGATGCCATTGCGCATCAGTTAAAGGGCCAAAGGACGCAGATATTCTGCGAATGTATGTTTCAAGCTCATGGAGATCACTAAAACAAACTGGTTTCCCAACATATTCCGACATTCTTCTTAGCGCCGTCATAGGAATCAAAGGCCCAATATCGCTCATAACCAACCTACGAATTTCAATTTCACAGTTCAAGGCTGTCATCATTCCAATCAACCCACCCATGGAAATACCAACCCAGTCTACTGTTATCGGCAAACCATATTGACTTCGAATATGTTTTATAAGCATCGCCGCATCGGAAAGATACACGGGATAATAATCATAATCCTTCTCGTCCTCGAGCCAGTCACTCTGGCCTCGCCCAACGACGTCAGGACAAATAACGCGGTAATGTGATGACAAACTAGAAGCCAGATTGTCAAAATCCCTGCAATTACGTGTTAGGCCATGAACACAAATAACAACACGTGTATTACTGACATCCCCCCAATCAGTATAGGCAATATAATGCGGCTTTTTTTGTGAATTATCCGAAGAAACAGTCGGAACAAGCAATTTTTTATCGCGCCGATCCATATACAATCCCTAATTCTATCGATGAAATATCACAGAAAGTACAACGACAGTTGCACCTATAACAATTACAATTTTCCCGCTGATATACCGAAATGTATTTAATAAACAGTGTGGAAGCTTATTAAAATGAACTGAAAATAAATGTTTTATTTATGAATTTAATCACGCACGTGAACTGGTATAAGAAAGATATAGAACAAATCCCATAGACATGCACTTACTCAATACAGAACGATACAGCGCAAAAGGACTAACCATGCGATCGAACAACCATGCAATCTAATCCCTGACGTGACAAGCTTTGACATGCATTTTGCGCTTGTTTTTTCTGCAACCCCACCAGTAACGCCCTATAAAATGTACGATTACTGATTTCCACCTCAACAATTGAAACTTGACCTGAAACCCAACGGGTGGCAACTTCAGCCTGCGCATGCGCCCGCTCAGACTCGTGATATGAGCCTATTTGAACTGCCCATTTGTCTTTTTCCATACGAGTAACTACGGGTTGAACAAGCGTACTTACCTCGGATAATTCACCCCGCAATATGGCAGCAGGATCAGGTTCTGGTTTCATTAAAATGGTTGGCTTAGTACTTGGTACTGGCGCATTAACAATTATTTTTTCAGCCAGCCGTTTCGCAATTGCTGTTTTAAAACCCCGATCTAGCAGCTGTGCCATTTGCCGATCCCGGGATGCAGCCGTTCGTCCACCCATAACCACACCAACAACTCTATAGTTGCCACGCTTTGCGGAAGTCGCCACATTGAATCCTGAGGCCCGAATATAACCCGTTTTTAGCCCGTCTACCTCAGGTATGCTGCGCACCATCCGATTATGACTATAATATGTTCTTCCTCTATAAGTGAAAGTCTGCGTAGAGAAATAATGATAATACTGCGGAAAGTCTTTCATCAACCGCGAGGATAACTTGACCATATCCCTCGCTGTTGTTTTCTGGGCTCTATTTGGCAGTCCTGAAGCATTCCGAAATACAGTCGCTGACATGCCCAATTTACGCGCTTTTTTAGTCATTATCCGGCCAAAATTACTTTCGGTTTGACCCAGGGATTCGGCAACAACTACTGCAACATCATTTGCCGAACGTACGATAAGCGCCTGAATTGCATCGCGGACTCTTAATTTTTGTCCCGACCTCAAACCGATATTTGTCTGCGGCATCGATGCCGCACGTAAAGACACAGGCATACGCGTATTCAGCGCCATTTTACCTTGTTCCAGCGCCTCAAATAACAAATATAGCGTCATCATTTTTGTTAGTGAAGCAGGATAGCGACTGGCGTCAGCATGACTTTCGTGCAACACTTTTCCTGTATCTGCATGAATGACTATTGCAGCGTAGCGGGGATTTGCTTCTACATTACCGATTAATGATACACACAACAATGCGACTAAAAGAATACATTCTTTTTTTTCGGTAAGCTTCAAATCAAACATGGAATTCATTTCCTCTTATACTACTGCACGACAAATTAGCAACGTCCTGCCCAACACACAGCCGTCTCTTAATATTGGTAATATCATTACTTTAATGACATGCCGTAAAAACCGCCACCTGCATTTTTATAAAAATAATTTCGGCAGTATAGTTCCTAATTTTAATAGTTTCGATATCCATTCATACTTTAAAAAACAATAAATAATAGCCCTTTTTTAATATTTAACTATCAATTCGTATAATAATTCTTTGAACAAACTATGCCTAGTGGTAATTATATTTAATTTCACAATTTTAGTGGCTGTACATAACCGGTTAACTCTAGATAACCGCGTCCAACGCGCCTCCGATCCTGAAAAACTGTAACAGCGCCCTCCCAGTAAACCGCACGTGTCGAGCTTCGGGCATCTAGCTCCTGATCATCTAACAAAGGCACCAATCGCCATTCTGTATCACCAACCCGCACACGCATCTCGACCGGGTAAACTGCCTTTGTATGAGGAGACTTCCAAGTACGTTTTGGACTAAACTCGACCTGATCCGATCGAAAGTACGTGACGCGCCCTTTTGCATCCCGGCGTGTAGCATTTGCCCATAGTTTGCCGCCTGTTTTACTACGTATTTGAAAAACCATTAGCGACGACCCATCATTGAGATTAACACTCACCCAATCCCATCCTTCGGCACGCCGGTCCAAAATTTCAGATGACCACTCATGATCTAGCCAAGCATGACCGCGGACTTCCAGTGTTTTACCTCGGTGTACTACCTTACCGAGAACCTTGAGTTGCGGTTCACTGTAATAATAACTCGCTTGGTTTATTTCAGGCCCTTTACGCGAAAAGCCGTTTTCTCCCTGCAATAAAATTGCCTGGGTCGGCATCAGTGATAAGTTAAAGGCAAAATTTTCGGCATGAATCTCCGTAACATAGCGTCCGTCTGATTCACGCAACAAATACCAATTATCCAGCTTTACATCCGTGTTTCCCTCACGGGCATATGCTAAACCAAACCCTGAACGCATGGTTTTTTCATCATAGATAAGTCGACCCAGCGCAGGATCTGACAATGCTGCATGCGCAATAATCAACTGCTTCGGCGCAAAACGACTTGGATTATCTGAATGATAACCGGTAGCGGTGCGAAAAAAAGTCACTTGAAAACCAAGCTCTTGGTTATCGGTCGTCTCAAGCCAGCCCGTAACATACCACCATTCAATACGAAAATCGGGATGTGCGCCATAATCCCTAGGAAATAGCAATGTATATTCAGGTGACACCTGGGCAAAACGCTGATTCTCCGCAAACAATGCAGACGACAATAGCGCCGACCAGGAAAATACTCCCAACGCTACAATTCTCAGGTTGTACTGACAAAATCGCTTGAGCATTACCAGTCCTCCCGGACTGCACGAACAGCATTACCTGAGATTGCGCTGCGTCCCGCAATCAAAGCTGTAACTGACGCCGAAACCAGCATGATACCAGCTATCAACATCAACCACCCCCACGGCATATAAAGTTGCATAGTCCAGTGAAACGATTGCGGATTAATAATAAATATCAATATCAGACTAATACTCCATCCAAGTACAAACCCAAGCACAACCCCCAACACTGTTAATAAACAGCTTTCTGTGGTCAACAAAACCAAGATCTGACTGCGCGTAACCCCAATATGGCGCAACATACCAAATTCACTGGTTCGGGCCAACATTTGCGCTGAAAAGCTGGCCGCTACGCCTAGCAACCCTATTACTACGGCAATCATTTCCAACAGATAGGTGACCGCAAAACTGCGATCAAAAATCTTCAAACTGTTATCACGAATCGCTTTTGACTGCATAATTTCCAGCGTATTACCAAACGTTAGCTGTTGTAACGCGGTATTGGCGTCATTTACCGTAATGTTCGATTGCATCCACAACGCAGCGGTGTTCACGCTCCAATCATCTGATAGTTGCTGATAATCAGACAACTGTATCTGAATAGCACCAAACTGACGACCATAATCGCGCCAGATACCGGCAACGACAAATGGATACAAAGCGCCCCCAAGTGGAATCATGATCTGTTTACCAACCGTATAGCCATATAAATCAACCATTGCTTCAGACACCCACACCGGTCTTTCATTTCCAGACCACTGATCTGAAGCGATAATTTCTCCAACGATCGGCAATGTTTTTCGTACATCTGACATATCAACATGCCGCGCAATTAAGGTTATTTCCGGCCGCTCGGGATCCAGAACCAATTGCTGATAACGCAAAAAATCAACACGTAAAAATTCCGACAATTCATTTATCGCTTTCTGCTCATCCCTCTCAAAACCACCCGCCACGCCGCTATCTGCCGCACGCACATAAAAATCCGCAGGCAATACATGTTCCAACCAGTCGCTTACCGATATACGAAAACTCAGCACCATAATTGCCATCGCCACCATTAGGCTAAAACTTACCAATACGCCACTTAACGCAATCGAAGCCTGACCCGGTATATTGGCCAACCGTACTAGCGCCATCATTGTTGTTGTATGCAATCTTTCATAGCCAAATATTCCGGTAATCGAGCACAACACAAAAGTAAAAAACTTTGCTACTAAATACGGCATTAAACCGATACCGCCAATGAGCAGCAATGCGATTGCTAAATACCCAAACACTGGCAGCTCATCTATTGACGGCAATTGCACCAAAAATATCGCAATTATGAGGCAAATCACTGCGAGCCAGGGCATTGAAATACGCTCAATCGCACGATTTACATTGCCTGATTTCAACCCTTCAGTTGGATTCATCCGCAACATGCTCCTCGCTGGCAACATACTGCCAAATACAGTCACACTCAATCCAATCACAAAGTAAAACAACCCCGCATACAAATCGAAATGAAGACTCGGTTGTATACTCGGAAAAAAACTGCTGCCAAGGTCTCCGTCAAACAATTGAATCACCAATTCGGCAAGCCCATATCCTAGAAGCAATCCTACTAAAGAACCGATTACACCCAGAGCGATACCTTCTATAATAATCTGCCGTAGTAGTTGCTGTTGTGTAAAGCCTAATACCCGCAACAAAGCAAATTGTCCCTGGCGACGGGTTATTGACAGCGCTTGAGTGGAAAATACCAGAAATGAGCCGGTAAATAGCGCTACCAGCGACAACATATTCAGATTGACCCGGTAAGCACGCGACATACTGGCTACACGCGTTTCCTGATCAGCTATTTCTGCGACATAAAAATACTCGCCCAGATCCTGCTCCAATTTTTCCTTGAATGCCGCACGATGAATACCAACCCCAAGCTTTAGATCAACACGGGACAACACGCCCAAATAGTTAAAACGCCACTGCGCCGCACCAATATCCATAACCGCAACTCTTTGTCCGACACGTGCACGTGTAACCCCCCCGGCAATACGTAGTACGAGTGGTTGCGTGCCCACATTTAGTTGCAGCATGTCTCCCGGCTTGACCCGTAACCATTCCATTGCAGCCGGAGAAAGAAAAATCGCATCATCTGACAAACCATCCATCTGCTGGTCATCGACCGATATTCCGAGCAAATCCAAAGACATGTCTGCCGCCCGAAACATATCGATACCCAGTATTTTTAGCGGGTGATCACCCTCCCCTCGGTACTCGGCCGGTACAGACACCGTGAATTCAAGTACAGGGTTAGCGAGATCGACACCCTCATACTTGGCCAGTTCTGGATAAACCGATTCGTCAAAATAGCGCTGTTTGCCATATACCTGAAAATCGGATTGTCCTGACAAATTTTTACTTGCCGCTGAAAATTCATTAAATGCCGCATCAATCACTAAATGAATTGCAAAACCAAGTGCAACACCCAATGCAATTGCCATGATTACCACACTAATCTGCATAAAGCGTGCGCGCCATTCCCCTACCAGTAGCCAACAGGATAAGGCCAATACTTTCATACGGTATGAAATGCTTCTGATGGACGCAAGCCCTGCTTAGTTAGCACAAGCACCACATCGGCCGTTGCAGCTGCCATATGGGAGTGAGTAACCAGTATTCCTGACGCATCATTACTTTTAATTTCGCTTCGTATCAGTTGCAAAATCTCAGTCGCCGTATCTGGATCGAGATTACCGGTCGGTTCATCGGCAAGCACGAGCCTTGGACGATGAGCCAGTGCCCGCGCAACAGCTACTCGTTGAGACTCACCGCCCGATAATTGATGAGGAAAATGATTTTCCCGATTCTGCAACCCCACCTGAACCAATAGTTGTTTTACGCGATGTAAAGGCAAACCATTCAGCATGAGTGGTAATGCAATATTTTGACTCAAGGTCAAATGCGGTAAGAGATGAAATGCCTGAAAAATAAAACCTAATGTTTTACGCCGAAAAACTGTCGCAGCAGGATCATCAAGTTCTGAAATCGCCACTCCGTCAATCAACACATCTCCAGAGTCGGGAGTATCCAAACCGGCAATCAGATTAAGTAATGTCGACTTGCCGACACCGGATTCACCCATAATTGCTACATATGCACCGGTTTTGAGTGTATATGTCAGATGAGATAAAATGGGACGGTTTCCCCCATAACCTTTACTAATATCACGCAACTCCAACATTTAGAAAATTAGCATACTCCGTTTATTTAACAACCCTAATCTCAGAAACAAAATCCAAATAACGAGCAAAATCAGCTGAAATAACCTATTTAAATAGGTATCGCTACATATGCATCTTATAATTCTGTTTATAATAAATTACATTATTCTTCGGTAAACTGCATTATTTGTCATGATAATGACTTAGATACTTGAATTATAATAAAGAATTTCTATGATTTATTGACATCAAAACAATATTATTGCATTTTAAACTCAAAGTCTTAAGGATAGCTGGAGAGAAAAATTGCTTAAAATCAGTAACCTTTATGTTCCAAAAATTTCAGTATTAATTATTATCATTGATGCGCTACTGCTCTTGATTGCGTTCATAGGCGGAATCAGCCTACGGTACACTGAAGGCCAGGAATTTCTTTTTTCTAAAGACTCTATTTCCGAAGCCAGTATTTTTATTTTTGCCATGATATCCAGTATGGCCGCCATGGGCATGTACCTTCCCGAAACACAGCGTGATTTTAATACAACATTATTTCGTCTTATGCCATCTACAGCGCTGTGCTTCGGCATCATGACACTGATTTTTTATATTTTTCCTCAGACCCACTTAGGGCGTGGCGCATTGCTCTTTGTCATGATTTTCTCTTTTCTTGAAATCCTTGTTGCCAGAGCAATTTTATCGAAAGGATTTAACATAGACATTTTAAAATCACGCACATTGGTACTGGGTACCGGAAAAAATGCTCAAGATTTAATCAGTCAGTATGGAAAATTACCGCCGCACCACCAACCCAAAATTATTGGGTTTGTACCGTTTCCTGGTGAAGATTGCCATGTTCCGGATTCTTTGGTAATGACCGATAAGGGTTCTTTATTTACACTTGCAGAGCAAAATAACGTCGAGGAAATCATTCTCGCTCCACAAGAGAGAAGAGGAGGATATTTTCCCATTCAGGAATTGTTGGAATGCAAAATGCACGGTATTCGAGTCATGGATATCGCCACCTTTTTTGAACGGGAAAATGGCCATATTAGAATGGATTCTTTATATCCCAGTTGGCTGGTCTTTGGTGGCGGATTCGACCAAAGTCTACTCCGATCAACAATCAAACGAACCTTTGATATCATTGCCAGTCTTACGTTGTTGCTGGTCACGCTACCTATTATGCTAATTGCTGCATTGTTCATTTTACTGGAAGACGGGTTCCCATTGTTTTATCGCCAAGAAAGAGTCGGAAAAAGTGGTGAAACCTTCATGGTACTTAAATTTCGCAGCATGCGAAAAAATGCGGAAAAAAATAATCAACCACAATGGGCGACGACCAACGACCCGCGCGTCACGAGAATCGGCAATATTATTCGTAAACTGCGTATTGACGAACTCCCCCAAATTGTTAATGTATTGAAAAATGAAATGAGCTTTGTTGGGCCGCGCCCGGAACGACCTTATTTTGTTAATATGCTCAATGCACAGATCCCATACTATGGCGTGAGACACAGCGTTAAACCGGGTATAACCGGCTGGGCGCAGGTCAGGTATCCTTATGGCTCTTCCGTTGAAGATGCTGTTGAAAAGTTGCAATACGATCTCTATTACGTCAAAAACCACAGCCTGTTTCTTGACGTTGTTATTCTGATACTTACAGTTGAAGTTGTTCTGGTAGGCAAGGGCAGTAGATAACCCGATTTTTTGCGACGATGATGTGGAATAATATTGCAACTATCAGCTATTCGTTAGCCGCAGCCGCTTTTCTCTTTCTATCAATTCTTTTATTGACTAGCTGGCGCGGTAGATTGTACGGTATGATACTGACTATTGCATGCATACTTTCCGCGGTATGGTCAGCCGCAATTGCAATAAATCTGAACTGGCATTTCACATTCACACCTTTAGTTAATGTTCTTGAAATACTGAAAAACGCGGGTTGGACAACTTTTCTTATAACTCTCATCGGTCCTTTTCGGCAAAAAACAGATAACAGCCCATCTCCACGCATCAGAACTTCTGTTGCATTCATTGCTACCGTTTATCTGCTCTTTATCGGTTATTCCATTTATAACTTCCCAAACGGCTCTTTGACGCCGGATGTTCCCGCTAAAACACTGGTCGGCATCATAGGCTTCGTGATAATGGCGATCATCGGTATCATTCTAGTCGAGCAATTTTACCGAAATACACCACCTGAAAATCGATGGAGTATTAAATATATCTGCTTGGGTATTGGTGCCATTTTCATCTATGACTTTTACCTTTTCAGCGATGCCCTGTTATTCAGACATCTTAATTTTGACATATGGACTGCACGGGGAATTATTAATGCTCTCGTAGTACCGCTGATTGCGGTATCAGCGGCCCGCAACCCCAAATGGACGGTAGGCATTTCTGTTTCAAGGCAGATAATCTTCTATTCCGCGGCATCATTCGGCACTGCGATTTACTTATTGGTTATGGCCGGCGCAGGATATTATCTACGATACTCTGGAGGAGAGTGGGGCATTGTATTGCAAATGAGTTTTTTATTCGGTGCAATCGTCTTACTCATCGGTATATTATTCTCGGGCACAATTCGCTCATGGCTAAGAGTGTTTATCAGTAAGCATTTTTACAGCTATAACTACGACTACAGAGAAGAATGGCTCCGTTTCACACGCACATTGTCAGAAGAGAAAGGAGAATTAAAAGAAAGAGTCATTCAATCTCTCGCACAATTGGTCGAGAGTCCGGGCGGTGGACTATGGCTGAAACAGGATACTCCAGGCTTTACCTCAGCTTATCAATGGAACATACCCCCAATTAATACGTATGAAGCAGAAAACAGCTCACTCTGTGAATTTATTGGTCAAAGAGAATGGGTTATCGATTTAAATGAGTACCGAGAACACCCCGAGACCTACAAAACACTCATTATCCCCGACTGGATGCAAACAATACCAGACGCATGGTTTATCATTCCTTTGATTTTACATGACAAATTGTTTGGCTTTGTCATTCTGACCAAGCCGCGAAGCCAAATTAAATTAAACTGGGAAATAAGGGATCTACTTAAAATCGCCGGCAAGCAGGCGACCAGCTACCTTGCACAGGAAGAAGCATCTCGCGCCCTAATGATTGCACGTCAATTTGAATCGTTCAATCGTATGTCCACTTTTGTAGTCCATGACTTAAAAAACTTAATTTTTCAACTATCACTGCTGCTTTCTAATGCAGAAAAACACAAAAATAATCCTGAATTTCAGGATGACATGATTCAAACCGTCAATTTGTCAATTGGTAAAATGAAACGCCTACTCGAGAAACTCAGTAATAGTCATTACCAAGATAAAGCCGAACACATTATTTTAAATGAATTGTTAAAAGAGATCGTTGAAAGTAAAGCAATTTTTGAACCCACACCAACACTTGAAACACATGAAACTGAATTGAGAATTACCGCAGAAAGAACACGCCTGCAGCGTGTTATCAGTCACATAATCCAGAATGCGATTGAAGCTACTTCCAAGGATGGCACCGTGCTGGTACGTCTATACCGCCAAAATACCGAGGCAGTTATTGAAATCAAAGACACGGGCCATGGCATGAGCGAACAATTTGTTCAGGAACGTTTATTCAAACCATTTGAATCAACAAAATCTGCAGGGATGGGTATCGGAGTTTTTGAAAGCAGGGAGTATATACACGAAATTGGCGGCAAGCTTGAAGTTTCTACACAAGAATCAGTAGGCACCGCTTTTTATATTACTTTAATGTTGATTGAATAAAACGTTTTATAACCACATTTTTAATGAAATCAGTGAGAAATAAGAAATTATAAAATTATTACATTATTTTCAGTATGTTGAAATTTTTTAACCGACTGATTAATTTAACACCCAACAATTACTGCTGATTAAACCTTTAATAAAAAGTGAACTAACATGCTTGTTCATACAAAAGAACCCGGGTAAAACTCAATAAAATACTGAGAAACAATCAGAGTCACACATGAACCCAAGCCAAATCCTAAAAAATAATAAAGACTTGAGGAAATTTTCATGCCAAAATTACATAGTGATATATCAAAAAGTGCCGAGTTTTAGAATAAATAATTACTAACAGGTAAAAAATATGTCTGAGAATCGGAATAAACAGAAGCTGCTCATTATCGAAGACGATCTTGGTCTACAAAAGCAGTTACGCTGGAATTTCGATAACTATGAGGTTTCTGCTGCTTCCGATCGTGAAAGCGCACTCACAGCGGTCAGACGACATGAACCATCTGTTGTGACTATGGACCTTGGTTTACCACCTGACCCAGATGGAGCCACGGAAGGTTTGTCAACTCTTCAGGAAATACTTGCATTATCGCCTGAAACAAAAATTATCGTCCTGACCGGCAATCAAAATCATGACCATGCTCTGAAAGCTATTGAAATGGGTGCATACGATTTTCATCAAAAACCTTTTGATCCGGAAATGTTAGCACTTGTAGTCGAACGTGCCTTTTATTTACATGCAATTCAGCAGGAAAATCGTCGTCTGAATCAATCCCAGAGCAACTCCCCGATTGATGGTTTAATCACGCGAGATGCTGCATTATTAAAGGCATGTCGTAACATTGAAAAGGTTGCACCTTCCGACGTTTCTGTCATGTTGCTGGGAGAAAGCGGCACAGGTAAAGAAGTACTCGCAAAAGCATTGCATAGCCTAAGTGATAGAAAGGACAAACGATTTATAGCAATCAATTGTGCTGCAATTCCTGAAACATTACTTGAAAGTGAATTATTCGGTTACGAGAAGGGTGCATTTACGGGCGCATCGAAACAAACACCCGGCAAAATAGAATCGGCCGACGGCGGCACCTTTTTCCTTGATGAAGTTGGCGATCTGCCGTTTCAACTCCAAGCAAAACTGCTCCGCTTCCTGCAGGAAAGAGTTATAGAACGCATCGGTGCTCGTGAGGAAATTCCTGTTGATGTGCGTATTGTCTGCGCCACGCATCAAGACCTTCCCAAACTCATGGAGAATGGACAATTCCGCGAAGATCTCTACTTCAGGCTAAGTGAAATTGTTATTACCATTCCCCCTCTAAGGGAACGTACTGGAGATACAATATTACTCGCCCACCACTTTAAAAATAAGTTTTGCGCAAAAGAAGGAAAAGCAGTGCTTAATTTTTCTCAAGAAGCACTAGCTGCTATTGAAAATCATCAGTGGACTGGCAATGTCCGGGAAATTGAAAACTGCATTAAACGCGCCGTAATTATGGCAGATGGGCCAACGATTTCAGCAGAAGACTTGGGGTTAAAGACTACCGACGCGCAGAGTGAACCGCTTAATCTGAAAACAATACGCGAACAAGTAGAATGTGAAGCGCTTATCAAAGCACTCGCAAGAGCCGATGGTAACGTCGCACAAGCTTCTAAATTATTAGGAGTCAGCCGCCCTACAATTTATGATTTAATGAATCGATGCGGCATCAAGTCGTAACTGTAATACAATAATTCTAAGATATGTAGTCTTGCATGTTCATTATTAAAACTCAAAAAAGGCCTTAAGCAGTGGCTTATCTAGTACATGATTTGATCTTTCAGTCTGCAAACAACACACCTGACGCAGAGGCACTGTCGTATCAGGAACAAAAAAAAACTTATGGTGCACTGGCCTGTGAAATCGAACAACTTGCAACGGGTTTAATAAGTTCAGGATTAAGTCGTAACGAGCGTCTCGCCGTTTATCTTGAAAAACGCCTGGAAACTGTAAGCGCATTATTTGCGGCCAATGCTGCAGGTGGTGTGTTTGTGCCCATCAATCCACTATTAAAACCTGAACAGGTCGGTTATATCCTAGCAGACTGTAATGTTCGTGTTCTGGTAACCTCCGCCGAACGATTTAAGTTATTGTCTGACATTTTACAATCCTGTCATGATCTTCATACTGTCATTATTGTCGATAATAAAACCGATCTTCCTCAAGCTTCCAAACTGAATATAATTGCATGGACGGATTTACTGTCTACACAAGGTTCACCGCAACCCAATCGGGTCATTGATGGCGATATGGCCGCAATTCTTTATACCTCAGGCAGCACAGGAAAACCGAAAGGTGTTGTATTGTCTCACCGCAATATCGTCGCAGGTGCAAAAAGTGTCGCAAAATATCTGAACAATCAACACAGCGACAGAATTCTTTCAGTGTTGCCACTCAGTTTTGACTACGGCATGAGTCAATTAACTACGGCTTTTTATGTCGGTGCGACAAGTATTCTGATGAATTATTTATTGCCAAAAGATATTATTCGGAATATTGAAAAAGAAAATATCAGTGGCCTAGCAGCCGTTCCGCCACTCTGGATTCAATTGGCCCAATTGAACTGGGGTAATGTAAAAACATTACGTTATATCACAAATTCGGGCGGCGCAATGCCGCGTACCACGCTTGATCAGCTACGTAAGGCGCTGCCTCAAACACAAATTTTCTTGATGTATGGCCTTACCGAAGCCTTTCGATCAACTTTTCTACCTCCCGAACAAATTGATCGACGACCCGACTCAATAGGTCGCGCTATTCCAAATGCTGAGATACTGATTCTAAGAGAGGATGGAACACATTGCGCACCAGATGAACCTGGAGAATTGGTGCACCGTGGTGCACTGGTATCTATGGGGTATTGGAATGACATTGAAAAAACAGCGGCATGCTTTAAGCCAATCATTGCGCGTCAGAATGGCCTGACAATTCCTGAGCTTGCAGTTTGGTCTGGTGATACGGTCAGGATGGATGAAGATGGTTTCATCTATTTCATTGGAAGGCGTGACGAAATGATAAAGACTTCTGGATACAGAGTCAGCCCTACTGAAATAGAAGAAATTATCTATGCAACGGATAAGGTAGGAGAAGCTGTCGCCGTTGGCGTGCCGCACCCCGTGCTTGGGCAAGCTATTTTAGTTATCGCTACACCACGAAATCATGAAGAACTGGACGCTGAAAGCTTGCTGGCGGCCTGTAAGCAGCACTTGCCCGCTTATATGCTCCCCGCTCACATCGACATCCGGAATACCAGCTTACCTCGAAGTCCGAACGGCAAGATTGACAGAAAAAAACTATTTCTAGAAGTACAATACCAATTTGCGGAACACAGCACATGACGGGTTCTCGATCCAAACACACCGTATTATTGACTCAATTTCCAGTACAGGATAATTGCCTGGTAGTTGGCGGCATACCGCTTACCCGATTGGCGCAACGTGTCGGCAGAACGCCTTTTTACGCTTATGATCGTCAAAAAATTACCGAGCGTATTCAATTATTACGTCAATCACTTCCAGACGACATTCATTTACACTATGCGATGAAAGCTAACCCTATGCCGGCGGTAGTTCAACATTTAGCCGGTCTCGTGGATGGCATTGATGTCGCGTCCGTCGGCGAAATGCACGTTGCACTTGATACCACTATGCCCGCCAGACATATTAGTTTTGCGGGCCCAGGAAAGAATGAGCATGAATTGTCTTGCGCAATTGCTGCAGGCATTACCATCAATATCGAGTCTGAACAAGAATTATTGAGAATCACGCACTTAGGAAAACATCTGGGAATACGTCCCAACGTTGCCGTTCGTGTCAACCCTGACTTTGAACTCAAGTCTTCAGGCATGAAAATGGGTGGCGGTCCGAAACAATTCGGTATCGATGCTGAAATGGTGCCCGCACTGTTAAAACAAATTGGCGAACTTGACCTTAATTTTATTGGTTTTCACATTTTTAGCGGATCACAAAACTTAAAGGTAGACGCCATCCAAGAAACCCACGAAAAAACATTACAGCTCGGACTAAGGCTTGCTACACATGCGCCGTCTCCAGTGCGTATGTTAAATATCGGCGGAGGATTTGGTATTCCTTATTTCCCTGGAGAGGAAACTTTGGATATTCATACCATCGGTCAAAATCTGCGCAATTTACTACCCACTGTCAAGCAAGAGCTCCCAGAGGCTCGCATTGTAATTGAACTTGGCCGGTATATTGTTGCAGAAGCGGGTATTTATGTGTGCCGTGTTATTGAACGAAAACAGTCTAGACAGAAAACATTCTTAATTACTGACGGTGGGCTTCATCATCATTTGGCAGCAACTGGTAATTTCGGACAGGTCATTCGTAAAAATTATCCTGTGTTAATCGGCAATAAAGTACTAGGAGAGTGGGAGGATGAAGTGAGCGTTGTAGGACCGCTATGCACGCCGCTAGACCTATTGGCTGAACGAATGGAAATGGTTCATGCAGTGGAGAACGATCTTGTAGTCGTTTTACAATCAGGAGCTTACGGACTCACTGCAAGTCCGACAGCTTTTCTCAATCACCCAGAACCATTAGAAATTCTTGTTTAGAAATCAAAACTCTCCATGCGTGATGATTCATCGTGATGTCATGAATTAATTCATTATAATAGAAACATTTTGTTGCGCTTATTATTAAGCCAGCATGAGTACAAAATATAACTACAAAAAGATAGGAGATCATTATGACGGGTATCTGCGGTTGGACAGGCTGCAATATGACGGCTGCCGAAAGCCGCGAACTTCTGGACAAAATGACCAGACCGATAACGCAACATGACAACCGGTCGACGCAAATACTCATCGGTAACAAATCTGCACTTGCGATTAATGGTCACGCAAACAGTATACACACATACCAGAACGAGGGCATTATCGTTGGGCTATGGGGCCAGGTCAGGTTTAAAAATCTACTATCCGATCAGAAACTTGAGCCCGAGTATATTGCACAACGCTTTTTAGAAAACTGGTTGAGCAAAGGCGATAAGGCTTTTCTTGATCTTACTGGCGAATTTACACTGTGCGTTATTGATGAAAATACCGATCAGTGCATGTTAGCCGTTGATCGTATGGGAACGCGATCTCTAGCTTATCAGGTCAGCAACGGGCACCTGGTTTTCTCTACGTCGTCGGATGCCATCATTCAACATCCGAGTATAAAACCCGAAGTTGATCCGCAAAGCATATTTAATTATGTTTATTTCCATATGATCCCAAGCCCTGGCACGGTTTATAAACAGCAATACCGCTTACTACCGGGTGAGTATCTAACTTTCAGACAAAACGAAACAAAAACCAATCAATATTGGACAGCTCGTTTCAATGAGTCTTGTCCGCGTTCTTTCGAAGACCTTAAAGATGAACTGCGCACGTTATTAAGATCAAGTATTCGTGATGCGCTTGGCAATGAACCTGTTGGCGCTTTTTTGAGCGGCGGAACTGATAGCTCGACAATAGCCGGTGTCATAGGCGAAGTTACAGGAGAACCGGCATCAACATATTCTATTGGCTTTGATGCCGAAGGATATGACGAAATGGAATATGCGCGAATCGCTGCCAGACATTTTTCGACAAAACATCATGAATATTACGTCACGCCCGATGATGTTGTCACTGCAATTCCTCAAATGGCTGCTATTTTTGATCAACCCTTTGGTAATGCTTCTGCCATTCCGGCATATTTCTGTGCGCGCATGGCAAAAGCTGACGGACTTGGTAGAATTTTAGGAGGTGATGGTGGTGATGAATTGTTTGGCGGCAATGAGCGCTACGCGAAACAATATCTGTTTTCGCTATATGCTCATTTACCCGCTATCATGCGTGAACAAGTCCTAGAACCATGGACAAAACGGAGCTCCGGTAAACACCTTCCAGCACTTCTCAGAAAAATATTTCGTTTTGTTGAGCAAGCAGCAGTACCTATGCCTGAACGTATGGACACCTATAACTTACTCATACGTCATGGTTTCACAACTGTTTTTACAACAGAATTTCTTGCGAGTATAGATACGGCCTCACCGAAATCACTAAACAACGAAATATATCATCAAGTAAACACAGACAGCCTGATTAACAAAATGCTGGCATATGACTGGAAATTCACACTTGCCGATAACGACCTACCCAAAGTCGTCAAAGCATGTGAGCTAGCTCAAATTGATGTTGCTTTTCCGTTAATTAGTGATGAACTCGTTTCATTTTCAACACAACTCAAACCTGGATATAAAGTCAATAGAACGAAACTACGCTATTTTTTTAAAACAGCATTAAAAGACTTCTTGCCCGAAGAAATTATCGCCAAACAAAAACATGGGTTCGGCTTACCATTTGGCGTCTGGTTGCAAGAACATAAAGCACTTAAAACACTGGCGGCTGACAGTTTAACTGATCTCAAATCTCGGAATATTATCCGAAACGATTTCATTGATACCTTACTCGCGCAACACCTAAAGGAACATGCAGGATATCATGGCACCATGATCTGGATTTTAATGATGCTGGAACAATGGCATAAGCTCCGTTAAATGCAATTACTAACTTATGGATTCGTGATGAGCGAAATTTATGACACTTTTAAAAGAGCATTTATTTTAATAAAAGCAGATACGCCCGAATTAAAACAGAAAGTTTATCAATTACGCTATCAGGTTTATTGCTTACAACTCAAACTACCCGGTTTTTGTGCTGCGAATTATCCTGACAAGCTTGAAAAAGACCAGTACGATGATCACTCTTGTCATACGCTCATACAATTTGTTCCAACAGGTGAGTTTGTCGGTACAACTCGTCTGATTTTACCCAACCCACTAAATCCAGAAAAAAAACTTCCCATCGAGGAACATACCCAGATTGATCCGGGGCTTTTAGTGCTAGATAGTGAAACAAGAAAACATACGGCCGAAATTTCCCGTTTTCTCGTTACACCACATTTTGATCGACGCAAGGGAGACCGGCGGAAAAATGCTGAACAAAACAGAAAATCCAGCACCCCGGAAACAACACCAGACAACACTCAAGAGGATCGGCGTAAGGGAGATCGGCGCACGGCAGATCGTCGTTCAACACTGAATATCTACATGGTACTCATGGCAGCGGTTGTCAGGATGACTGTAGAGCATGATGTGCAATACTGGTTGTCCGCCATGGAACCAACCTTAAATCGGCTATTGAGCTTCACAGGGTTAGATGGACGACCTGTAGGTCCGCTAGCCAATTTTCATGGGCCTAGAAGACCCTATTTTGGAGTAGTCAAAGACATGTTGGATAAATTATATGCGAGAAATTTTGGAGCTTGGGAAGTTATTACCGACCGCGGCAAATACTGGCATAGAAAAGTACCTGTAAAAAAACTATAATTTACCCACTATTTTCAGTTGCCGTAATCGCTCCAATCCTGCAGACTAGCGTCATAAATCTGGATTTATAAGGCAATAATGCGTAAACGCAATACAAGAAGCTATTTTTGTATTCTATTGATGTCTTTCTTCTTCGCTGCAACCAAAGAGGTTACGGCTGAAGGGAACTATCGAATTGTGGCACATCCCAGTGTTAATGAATCCAGCATTTCGAAAAACTATCTGCGTGCTATCTTTAGCATGAGGCTTAGAACCTGGCAAAATGGTCTAATTATCAAGGTTTTTGTACTTCCAGATGATCATTCACTACATCATAAATTTTCAAAAGAGCAATTAAACCTGTTTCCCTATCAGTTGCGTCAATCATGGGACCGTTTAGTCTTCTCAGGAACAGGTCAAGCCCCGACAACCGTATCATCCAGCGAAGAAATGCAAAACAGAATTAAAAATACTCCAGGGGCTATCGGATACTTAGAAACAACCTATATTAATGGTGAAATCCATGTACTCCAGATTAAATAGCGTGTTACATGTCGCTTTTTTAGCACCTTGTAGATCAATTGCAATGGTATTGACATTTTGCCTACTGACAAATATTGGCACCGCTTTAGCTGAGCGAAGTATCGGTCATCTCAAAACGGAAAACACCGAAACACAACAACAATCTACACTCAAATGGATTCTCGACAGACTCCAGTTTCAAGGTTTCGCAAGCCAAGCCTTTATTGCCACATCCGATAACGACGTTTTTGGCAATACAGATGAAGGCGGCAGCTTTGGTTTTACTGAATTGGGACTGAATGCATTATTCCGCCCACTGCCAAAGCTGCAATTATCTGCACAAATGCTGTCACGCCGAGCGGGTAAAGATAATACGGGCATGCCCCGTCTCGACTTTGCATTTCTTGATTACCGATTGTATTCAAATGAAACCAATCAGTTTGGCATTCGTCTCGGTCGAATAAAGAACCCTTTCGGCTTTTACAATGAAACGCGTGATGTGGCCTTTACACGTCCAAGTATTTTACTGCCTCAATCCATTTACTTTGATAGAACTCGCAACCTGGGACTCTCCTCCGATTCGGTGCAATTGTATGGTGAAACATCACATGCCAAATGGGGTGATTTTACCGTGCAATTTCAAATAGGCAGTCCGAATGTCGACGATAGCGATACGAGAATTTCGCTAGTGCCCACTGCACCAGGCCGCCTCTCACCCGATATTTCGATTATTGGCAGAGGGCTTTATGAAACACCCAATAAGCGTTTTCGGTTCGCAGTCAGCGGCATATGGGTCAATATTGATTATGATCCTGCAAGAATGGATCGATTCGGATCGGGAGACATTGAATTCTCTCCGATTTTTATATCGGCGCAATATAACACCGAGCGCTTTACCTTTACTTCCGAGTACGCGCTTCGGAAATTCAGATATAGCGGTTTTAATAATCCACAATATGACAGTCTGGATTTCTTTGGAGAGAGCTTTTACTTCCAGGGCGAGTATCGATTTAATCAAAAATGGGAGGCGTTATTGCGTTATGATTTACTCTTTACCGACCGCGATGACCGCAGTGGAAAAAAATTTGCTGCTTTGACAGGAGCTCCCGCACATTCGCGCTTTGCCAGAGATTTTACCGTAGGACTGCGATGGAACATTACACCTCAGATTATGGCACGCTTCGAATATCATCGAATCAATGGAACCGGATGGCTAGCACCACTGGATAATCCTGTTTCATCTGAAACGACCAAGGACTGGAACCTTTTCGCAGCACAGCTCTCATTCCGTTTCTAGGCTTAACAATTTCTGATGTCCAAGGTTATCAAAAAAGAAACACAGACAGTAGAAATCCCAACCGATACATCTGAGCGTGCATTTCTGAGTTTTAAATGGAAAATAACATCGCTGAGTAGCATAATCTTATTGGCAGTTGTTCTACTGTTCTGCACTGTCAGTTATTTAGGACTGGTGGCAAACTTTAACGACCAACGTGAAATCGAACACAAGCGCTTTGAACGAGAAATTGACAGTCTTTTAGATCGGCTATCCAGAGGATTGCGCCAACAGGCAGAGTCTATTCCTTTCCTTGATGGTATGGGAGAAGCATTGCTATCAGACAATAGCGAGAAAATCAGTAGAATATTTGATCAACACTGGACACTTCTGCATTTTCATAATGGTGTTGAGTTCGTCCGTTTCTACAATGCTTCAAACAAATTAACTGCAGATTGGGGAATTACGGAACTCGACACTACTGACAATGAAACTATACTCGATTGGGTTAAAGAAGTTAATCAAAACGAAGTGCCGATCAGCCCGTTATTATGCCGAGACAATTGTATACAACTGACAATCGCACCGTTACTCATTGAAGGAAAAACGGGCGGTATAGCTGTCATGGGGATTTCTTTAGCGGATGCATTATTAGCTTTCAGACGCATATCAGGTTCGGATATCGGCCTTCTCTTGTTTGATCCAAGTCCCGATGACCCTGACACGCCATATATTAAACCTTGGAAAATCTCAGTTGCCGCACTCACCAATAAAAATAACAGTTATAAGATTTTAGAAACGGCTTCGGAAATATATCCGTCCATCGGTGATTTAAATCGAATCGTACAAATTAACTGGCATGATACCTACCATCAGATGAAGCTTTACCCGTTGCACGCCGTGAATGAAAATAATGAAAATCATGCTTATCTAGTCGTCATCTCCAACGTTACTTCCGCGGTTAACAATATTTATGATTCGATCTGGAAGATTGCGTTTATCGGCCTGTTGGGTCTTATCATTTCCGAGTTTTTATCCTTTAGCATTTTTACACGGCTACTTTCCCGCTTAAAAGACATCTCATACACTCTCCCGTTATTGGCAAGTGGCCAGTTTGAGGATTTTCGTCACTCTCTCCGATTAACCGAAAAAAAACAATTTTATCGTGACGAAATCGATATGCTTCATGATGCAGCCGTCAAATTGTCCGTACAATTAGAGGATTTAGAACATAAAGTATCGACCAGAACCCAGCTGCTCATTCAACAGAAAGACGAATTGAGTAGGGAGAGAGATTTTGTTGCAAATTTGCTGGATACTGCACAGGTTATTGTATTGACACAGAATTCAGAAGGCAAAATTATATCAATGAATGCCTATGGCGAAATGCTCACCTATTATTCGGCTAATGAATTAAAAAATACCCCTTTTTTAAACATCCTTGCTTCAGATTACGACTCTCATGATTTATCCCTTCAACTAGGGGAAATTAATCAAGGCTCGAGAGAACAATTACGGCATGAAGCGATAACCCATTGCAAAGACGGTACAACACGGCATGTCGCTTGGCTTCATTCCCGCTTGGCATGGCATTCAATCGACGACCCGTCTATCCTATCTGTGGGTCTTGATATTACTGAATATAAACGCGTTGAGGGACATCTCGCTTGGCTGGCTGATCACGATCCACTGACCAATCTTTTTAATCGGCGCCGATTCAGCGAAGAACTTGAGCAAGCAATTAGCCGATCTGACCGCTATCAACATCCAGGTGCATTACTTTTCTTCGATTTGGACCGTTTCAAATATATTAACGACACCAGTGGCCATCAAGCTGGCGACGCACTCCTGCGAATGGTAGCAGGTATGCTTTTACGCACAATACGCTCCGATGATATCTCAGCCCGCTTAGGGGGTGATGAATTTGCTGTGATACTGCCTGAAATTAATACCGAGGGTGCAATCGAAGTTGCCAAGAAAGTCCTCTCACACCTGAGTGAAACGCAGCTAACAATTCATAGCCGCACCCACAAAGTTTCCGCAAGTATCGGCATTGCCGTCTTTCCAGAGCATGGTGAAAACGTTCATGATCTACTGGCAGCAGCCGATTTAGCGATGTACCAGGCTAAAGACAGTGGGCGTAATGCATGGTATTTATACAGTAAAGAAGACCGTAGCCGAGAACGTGTACAGACACTTGTTTATTGGAAAGAAAAAATTGAATACGCATTGCTGCACGATAGTTTTATGCTTTATCTACAACCCATTATGAAGCTGCAAACGCTGACAGTCCAACACTACGAAGTTCTACTACGCATGCGCGACTATGATGGCTCAATTTTGTCTCCAGCAGGATTTATTCAGGCCGCAGAGCACACGGGTTTGATCCATTCAATTGATCACCTTGTGTTACGCAAAACAATCAAACAAGCGGCTAAAATTAATCAAAACAACGAAAATCAGATTAGCTTCTCAATTAATCTTTCGGCTCATGCTTTTAACGATCCCGAACTATTGCCAATTATCAAACAAGAATTAGTTACCCACAAGGTAGATCCTAAAACACTGATGTTTGAAATTACGGAAACGGCGGCCTTAGAAAACCTGCCTGGGGCACGTGCACTAATGAAAGAAATCAAAGAACTTGGGTGTGGATTCGTTCTAGATGACTTCGGCGTCGGCTTCTCATCCTTCTATTATTTGAGAGAATTACCTGTAGACGCGGTCAAAATCGATGGATCGTTTATACGCAATATGATTGAAAATCAGGACGATCAAATCCTTGTAAAAGCATTATGCAGTGTTGCAAGTGGTTTTGGCAAAAAAATAACTGCAGAATTTGTCGAAAGTGAACAAATTTTATTGTTACTCAGAGAAATGAAAATTGATTATGCTCAAGGCTACCATGTCGGCAAACCCGAGCCCTATGATACTTTCTTTAAACATATGGAACTAGCCGAATAAACCTTCTTCCGGCTTATGGGGTCAAGAAAATACGTTTTGCAAAATACTTAGAAAATTAATTTACATACTCATTCGCTGTAATTCTGCCGGTATTTTCCTTATTCAACAATTCAATTTGTCTTTCAAGCAGACGCATATTCTTCCAACCTTCTGCTTCAGCCACAGGAATCCATCTTGCACGTAAAAAACTGTCTCGATCTATTAAAAATTCCATGTGGCCTGGGATGGAGCCTCGCCCCAACATATCCGGACGATTCATAGTCCGTCTCAACAACGCATAACTCTTCACAATTTCTTGATCACCCTGCACGACAATAGGGTAAGATATTATTCTGATAACTTCGTCTAGCTCATCTGGGGCCAGTGGTTTTGTCGGTACCGCTAACAAGGCAACATCTTGTGCTTTAAATTTTGTAACATTTTGTTGAAGCAGCTTAAGACGTTCTCTTGAATCTGGCCATGAAAAAATAACCAACATTATAGATTGCTTCCCACGAAAATCCTGCAGCACTCCGCTTTCGCCATCGTGTGTAGTATAAGCAAAAAAAGGAGGTTGAATAGTTTTTCTGTTTGGTAAAATCTCAGGGGATAAAATACGAGCCTGATAACCACGTGACAAAGCATATACATAATTTACCAAATCCCAGCGATCCTCTTCTTGTAACTGATTCTCGTAACCCGGCATATCTGTATCGACAATCCCGTTTGATATCCAGTAGTAAAAATCACCTGGTGTATGCTCCACGATATGTGGCTCGGTTAACATATCTGGCACCAATGTCGACAGTGTTCTTGCTTTGATACCATTACCTTTTCCTTGATAACCGTGACAATCCACACAGTGTTCGGCGAACAAATCAGCACCATACGTAATGGAAATCGCATCATATGGTACGGACGGTTTAAGATAGGTTTCTGGATAAGCCTGCATTGCCATAGGTGGCAATGCGATCGATAAACCCAATATAATCAACATGACCGGTATGGTAATCAGTCGTTTTAAATTCCAATGCGCATTACGACCGACATATAGCGTCACTAAAGCTACCACTACGATGGCAAAACCACTCCATATCAGCACCGCTGCGTTCTCATCTTTCCATGTTGAAGCATATGAAAAACGGATTGGAAAAGGCCATACTTCAATCAGTGCGTGTTTCCCGGGTGTCAGATTATTTGCAATAATCGTTGCAATTAACACCAAAAGCATAGCCAAAAAGAACTCAAGCCGCACCCATTTTTGCATCCCTTGTGCACTTTCTTGAATTTCATATCGGTCATTACTATTAGAAAACATCGGTAACCAATACGAGCGTATACGAGAAGCAATAATGAGAATCGCGCATAATAAGACTACTTTTACGCTGAGTAGCAAACCATACGGTGTTGCAACTAAAGCAGCATAAAAGCCGTCAAAGACCCGGTCGCTCACAATCACGCCTGTTAATATTATGAATAACATAACAGGAAGCGCCATCGCCGAAAACCGTTTTAGTATATAACTATCTACAAAACTTGCTTTTCTGGTTTTAACCTGCTTTACATACTCATATTTCAGCAACAATAAAGCAGGCAAACCACCAAGCCAAACTCCAGCAAATATAATGTGCAATGCATATGGCATTACGTTTGTGATTGACAAACCATCGGACGCAGAATGACTTGACATAGCGTCGGCTATTAACGGCAGAGTAGCCAATATTGCACATAACAAATAACGCCCACGGGTTTTAATGCTTTTTCTTAAATAAAAAACAAAAAATGCGACCAAAACAGCAGCAATTACGTGTCCAAACCAAATTTGACCAGCTCTCGTTTCACCAATAAATTCCAGCCATACCTGTGGTATTAAGAGTTTATGCGCATCGTTCGTTATATGAGCGATTGTTGCTGCCAGGATAATGATAAGCCCAATAACGATGCTAACCGCTAATTTTGGGAATAGTCTTTCCAGTTTTTCAACCCACTCTGCTGAGTAAATTCGCTTGGCTCCGCCAGCAAAAACTAAAAAAACACAACTACCCAGCAGAATCAAATTTGCGGCAAGCTGGAACCAGCGCACTGCCGCAGAAATTACTTCTAACATCCTATTTATTACTAATTATTTTTTACTCTAAAACCGTAGCTTGATTCAAAGACATGACCATCTATTGATAACACACGGTACTTTACTTTATAGCTGCCGGAAACCAGTTTTGGCATAGCTAATACAATAGATTTAGGATCGTCTTCTACGACTTCAGGCTCATCAAGTGACACGACTTTTTCATTCCAATCTAAAACATTCACTGAAATATATTCGGCTTCTATTGCTTCACTGAACCACAACTGTATCTGTGCGGGAGATTCCGATAACGATGCTCTTCGCGGTGGATCTGACTTTACTAGAGATGTATGTGCCCACACAAAATTTGCCTGTGATATCAAAAAGCATACAAATAAGAGCACTGTCAATTTAACAGTAGCCTGCATGGTTACGTCATCAAATTCTTTATTCTGCATTTTATTAACCATTTTCCCTTGAAATTAATTGTGACCTTAAATGATAAAACGAGTTCTGTAATTTTGATCTTTAAACTCTCATTTATGAAATGTCAAATTGAATACCGCTTTTGATCCACTAATTTTTACGCGAGGCGACCCATTTTTTGAATCGTTTCGAGCGGAAGAGTTTATAACCGATCAACGTCATCAACAAGAGACCCACTACAGGGCCGATCAAAGCACGAAATACATCCGCA
>JAUIIB010000019.1 GCA_030431985.1 Gammaproteobacteria bacterium | reverse complement strand
TTCTAATAAATACAGATGAAACCGCAGTTTTCATCTTAAGGAAACTAGCAGGTAAGGCTGGCTGCTTAAATTAAAGGCTTATTTTTTTCGAATTATATAAAAACGGAGTTTTGCAAAACTCTCGAGTGAGGTGAATTTTTAAATGCAATTGATTAAGCAAATTTTCATAAAGAATTAAAGTAATTGTAATTGTCCGTACATAAATGAGATGTATCGTGTGCCCCTGGTTCATCATTGTTTTTATTGTGAATAAAAAGGAGCGCAAAATGAAACATAGGAATATTTTGGTAATTACGGTGATTTTTGTACTGTTGATATTGACGGCAAGCGGGACGATATACGCAAAAAATGATGTTTTGCTTAAGCGTGACCTACGGCTTGATGCGATTGGTATTGCAACGAGTTCCGGTAGCATGCAACGTCTTAAGGAAGAGCTTTTGAAGCTGAAAAATGGCGTTCGGACCGTTTCTTCAATTGAGAATCTTGCGAACAAATATAGCAAGAAGAAAATTGAGTCGAAGTAATGGTCAAGATTGAATAATGGTTTGTTATACATTAAGTCAGCAGACTGAATTGACATCATTCCTGACCATTTCTTAATTTGACTATCGTTATGAAAAATCGAGAACGATTTATCGTTCTCTTTTTTTATTTGAATGACAGTGCAATACTGCCATTCAAATTGATTTTTAAGTGGTATTAAAATAAGTGTCGTAAACCTACCGTCCAGGTATTCCGGTCACGGTCGATCACTTCGTTTTTATCAGTGACGTTGACACGTTGATAGCCGCTAAAAAGGTTTGTGCGTTTGCTTAAATGATAAAGCGCGCCAATGGTATAACTTTTGGCCGTACGCTTCTTAAAGACAGCAGTACGATTTGCATCGGTCATGCCGCCTTGAGCAATCAACGTGGCGTTTCCCAATTTGTATTGGCCGCTAACAAACCAGAGATCGCCATTGCCTCCTGGATTGATAGCGGAGTTACATTGTCGGGTTATCCCTCCAATAGCCCCTATAGCGGCGCCATCAGAGCATGTTGCTGCACCAATTGCATGACGAACTAACTCATATTGTCCTTGAAGTTTAAAGCTCCTGTATGACCAGATACCACCGAATCGCCCGACATCTTCGGTTTTTAGATTGACGGCTGTGATTCTTTTTTGTATGGAGCTAACATTATCCCTTGAATATCCGCCAAATACCTGAAAGCTGTGATTTCTAAATTCGAAATTGTATTTAGCTGCAAATTGAACGTCCCATTCACCGTCTTCACCGCCGGTTTCACCGGAATTGTTTCCGTTCTCACCGAGCGCGCCACCGAGGTGAGCTTCGAGTCTGTCTGCGTCTCCGGGCATGAATAGGGTGGCAAATGAAAAACCGTTAAAGTCTGCAGAATCAAAACGGATGACACTATTCACCGCAGAAAATGTTCCGGAGCCCAATCCGTTAGCGCTTGCAATCATGGCACCGCCGCTTCCCGTAGCTTGTAGTGTCGTATATACAAACGGATCAATTGTCCAGCCACCCGCAAAATCGGCAAATGGAGAATGTGTACGTCCTATTTTTAATGTACCGATTGCATGGTTGCGGATACCGACATAAATTTCACGGTTGCCTTGCAATTTAGAATTGCTTGGATTAAAGCCAAAATCAATCATGCCTACCGCTTGAAATCCACGACCTAAATCTTCAAAAATACGAAGACCCCATGAAGAAAAAACTGTTGGATCACTGACTTCGGATTGGCTGGAGTGACCTTCTATGTTGATATGGCTGTATTCTGACTGAATTCTCCCAACGATGGATATTTTTGTGCCAAAAACAGGGGGTGCGGCGAGAAACGCAAAACTGCCGGTCCATATGATAGCTATCAAATACTTGCTCATCATAATCCTCTTAAATAAATGTTTAATAAATTTGAAAACTAAGTTTTATAAGCCTGTAATACGTTGCTTCTATAATTTTTCCGGGTTTGCGCAAATGGGAAGATATCGTTGAAAAGTTTCATTTTTATGAAACAAGCGGTACAATAATATGAAGGAATTATTCTTGTCGGAAAGATTTTCTGAGCCAATTTTTTCCGGCTGAAACGATTGATGTGAGAAAACTCACGGCTAGTCAGGTCAGTTCCCGAATATCATCCCAATTGTTCTTGCGCAGTTTTTCTTGGTATCGGTCTGAGTATTTCAGGCGGTTCCAGGGAGTTAAATCGAAAGGATCACTTTCGGTTAGGTTTTCTTAAGCCATTGAAATATTTGTATTTCAATGGCTTAAGAATTTAATGTCAATCTCGGAGGAAATATATATGATTTCAATCATGAAGCTAAGCCGCATGGCTTCGGTCGCAGCAACGTGTCTATTGGTATTTTCAGCAGGCACGGCCATTGCTGATGATGAAGAAGGTGAGGACAATGAAGTTCATTTTTACAGCCCTCAGTTTCCGAATTATCAGTATCCCAACGCATACAACAATTACTTGCAGCCTGTCGTAACCGCTATTGATTATCACACGCGTGTGATTTATCTCTTTAATTATGAAAATGATCAACTGATTATCATCGATCCTACGAGCATTGCTGGCTGGCCGGGAGATTTGCCGTTACAGCATACCGGGGTGTTGTCGGGAGCAGATGTGATCTATATCACCACAGATAATACCGAATTAGATCCGGCTTATGTTATTGCATTGAGAGTCGATGGTATTGATTGGGATGCAGGTACGGCATCGCTTTCGGTTGAATCGGTACTGGCTGCTGATAGCCCGAATACACCTGCTGAGTTGCCGTTTGTTGAGCAGGTCAATGACGTTCAAGGTGTGCCAAATTGGTTGCTGGCCGGTAGCACACAAGTCCATGGTTTTTCATTGCTGCCATTCACCAAATATGCCTATATGGCGGAGTGGACTAACGACCGCATTCGTGTTGTCGATCTCAATACAAATGATTTTGCGAGTGTCGACCCTATTTCTATCTCAGGATATACGGAACAAACACACGGTATTACCTTTAACAAATCAGGCTCCATAGGTCTTGGTACGGGATATTTTTTCGATAACAGCGTTATTGATGTTTATGAGCCAAATAGAGAAACGGGCGATTTACAAGTCGTCGGCCAAATTCAATTGGGTAATGAAAGAAGACATGCGGCCTTTACGCATTATGTGTATTGGTTGGATGAGCGATTCGCCCTGACTGCTTCCATGCAGTTTGATAAAACTTCTCTGACGCCATCAAATACCAGAAAAATTATTCCGCCAAGTGTATGGTTGTTGGACACTGCGGAAGGGACTGCGACGAAAATTATTAAACATACCAAACGTAAGAATGGTCGTGGTGTATTTCGCTCACCTTCCGACCTTGCGGTTGTGAACGGCAAGCTTTATCTTGCTGAAGAGGATACGATTGATCCTACCTTTGGCGAGGATGGTTATATTTCCGTTTGGGATATAACCGATCGTTACAAACCGCGCTTTATCAAACGATTGAAGCCTGGTAGAGATTTGCCAGAAGGCTATACTGTAGCGCATACAATTAGTCCAACACCGGATAACCGTCATTTGATTATCGGCAGCTGGGTTTCCGGGTATGTGATCAAACTGGATACGCATACGGATACGGTTACTAAAGTGTGGGGTCCTGCAGACGGTCTTGTGTCGCCGCATGGTATCTTTGCCGCAGGTGGAGATCGTTAGTTAATAGGTGTTAGTTTCGGTTCATGTGGTTTTGTCGGTTGGTAGATCAGATAAAGCCGCATGGCCCATTCAACAGGACATGAATTGAGCAACAAATTAACCGGTAAGGAGCGTTAAATTGGAAAAGCAGACTTTTAGGGCGCAATATGGATTATCAATTACGGTTGTAATGGTACTGTTGCTTATACAAACTCATCTCGCAGCAGCCCCGCTTGTTTTACCACAGCCCGTTTCGCTCAACGAAGAAACTATTGTGCATTTGAAGCGGGCACATATAGACGAAAAGGCTCAATGGCAACTGGTGGTTTTCGGATATACGCGATGCAAGGATGTATGTCCGACTTCACTGGGCAATTTGTCTATGCTGATTCAGGCCGCTTCTTCTGAAAAAATCAAATTAAACGGTACTTTTGTTTCAATCGATCCGGATCGGGATAATGCAACGGCGCTAGCGAGTTATACGGAAAGATTCGGAAAAGAGATTACATACTTGCGTTTCGAAGACGAGGAACTGGAACGATTTAAAAAATCATTCGGTGTCGAAGTTACTTTTTTTACCAAAAACAAAGGTAACATGCAGCATTATCAGGTCGATCACAGTACGACAGCGTTCCTGATTAATCCCGCAGGACAAATTAAGGTGATGTTTGATGTAGTAAAAGATGCGGCTGATGTTGCAGAATTGTTTAAAGAAAATAAAGCGCTATTTAAATTATGAGCAGGCTCCTGGCGTTGACAGTACAACTGTTGTTGATAACCGGGCCCGTCATCGCTATGCAGATCGATGCCGATCCACGTACGATCATATCTTTTATGGATAAATCGTTGCCGCCGGAACTGGATATTTTGCGTGTGACGACAGATATTTCTCCAGATAATCATTTGAAATTTCAGGTGCACACCAAAGCCGAATTTTTAGATGGCGAGAGTGGAGACTACATGCTGCTGAGTATCCAGCATGAAAAGGCTTATATGTTATTAATGCCGCTAAACAGGCAGACGGGTGACAAGATAACCGTTTATGAGAGCGAGCTTCAGCGGGGAGTTCCCATAACATCAATCAAATTTATAGAATCCGAGATAAGCAGTACATACCCCGATTTCAGCGCCGAATATATAGACAGAGGAGTGGCGTATACGGTGCCACTCAACTGGATAAATTTTGGCGCTGATTTTGGTTTTGATGCGTATACCGTTCGTGCTAATAGGCAGGGAGATACCTTTGAAATTATCACGATATATGATCAGGCCAGACGAGGGCGTACAGAGGCAGAACCAATCTCTGCAATTACGTTGCTTAATAATATCTGTTCACCTAAAAAATAATCAGCACGATGTATATTCCTTCCCTGAATAATAGAGCCAGCCGCCTATAACTTCATCGCTTAATTATTCAAATATTGATATTGCGCTTCAAACTCCGGTTTAAGCGGTACAATTTTGAATGAGGTTTGTTTATTCTGTATGATCTAATGCAATACAGCTATACTTACTGTCGTCAACTGCATTAGTTTGAATCATTTGTGGTATAGACAGCCCGAGTCATTAAGCATTACGCGCTAGGAAATCGGTTTTTGCACGATTGTGATGCAGTTGTAATGTTTCATTCTTAAGGGGGTGAGGTTCATGGCATCGAATGGGTCGGTTAACAAAAGGCATTATCAGGAACGTGTGGTCCCGTTTACAGCCGGGGACGGACGGGAATTAAATTTGATTCACGTTCGTGGTGACAGGGATCCAGACAAAGGTCCGGTCATGCTGGTTCATGGTGCGGGCGTGAGGGCCAATATTTTCAGAGCGCCTGTTCAGGAAGATTTTGTCGATGCATTGATTGCGGCTGGTTACGACGTATGGCTGGAGAACTGGCGGGCGAGTATCGATTTTCCGCCTAATTTCTGGACGCTTGATCAGGCAGCGCTATACGATCATCCACGGGCGGTGAAAACTGTGCTAAATGAAACCGGCGCTGACAGGATGAAAGTGGTTATTCACTGTCAGGGTTCAACCAGTTTTACCATGTCGGCAATGGCCGGACTGGTGCCAGAAGTCACAACCATTGTCAGTAATGCGGTTTCTCTGTGTCCTGTCGTGCCATCGTGGTCGGTCTTCAAGCTGAATTTTTTCCTGCCTGTGGTCAAGTTACTGACCCGTTACCTGAATCCGCGCTGGGGGGTGGATGCGCCCAATTTCACCGCCAAACTGATTACGCTCTTTGTAAATCTGACGCACCATGAGTGCGATAATGCAGTATGTAAACAGGTTAGTTTTACTTACGGGTCCGGTTTTCCGGCATTATGGAGCCATGAGAATTTGAATGATGAGACGCATGAGTGGCTTAAGCAGGAGTTTGCCGAAGTTCCGTTGCGTTTTTTTGATCAGATTCTGCGGTGTATCAAGCGCGGTAATCTGGTAGCAGTGGAAGGATTTGAAGAATTGCCAGACGATTTTTCTCGGGGTAAGCCAAAAACAGACGCGCGTTTTGCATTCTTTGCGGGACAGGATAATCTGTGTTTCCTGCCAGCCAGCCAACAAAAAGCGTATGACTATTTTTCCAGCGTAAGGGCTAATTATCATACATTGCATTTGTTGCCAAACTATGGACATTTGGATGTGTTTATGGGCAAACATGCAGCACGAGATACCTTTCCGTTGCTCATTGACGCGCTCAACCAGTAATCGTCGAACAGTCCGTTTATTGTGATTTTCTATTGAGAAGGGGGAAATTGATGTTGATGATACCCAGGCGCATTAAACAATATACGGGACGATATGCACTAGTCGACGGTATACCATTTAAACTACCGGTATCAGCGATCAATTCACCGGCATTAATGGCCGTGTTTCCGATTAACGCTAAAAAAGCCAGGGCTTTTTTAGCTAAAAGCGTTCAGCCATTTCGTTTGTGGGACCATGGTCTTCTTATCGTTACTGTGATCGATTACCGTGAAACTCCGATCGGGAAATATATCGAATACAGCATTGGCATCGCCTGTACGCATGGATCAAAACCGGCGCCGAAACTTTTACCTGGTTTGTTGCCTAATTTATTTAGGACCGGGCAATATGTCATTGATTTGCCGGTCTCTTCGGAAATATCCGTGAAAGGTGGGAAAGGTATCTGGGGTATGCCCAAGCATCAGGGGCAGCTTGATTTCAAAATTGGTGAAAATCGTGTCAGTAGCCAATATGATCTGGACGGAAAGCTTGTTGCTTATGTGGAAATAAAAAAACCGCAGTTAACCTGTATTCCAATCAAAGTTCGCGCTTCAAATTATTGTGCTTTTCGCGGTATGTTAATGAAATCGGATATTTTGCTCAATAATAAATTTGGTGTTCGCTTGTTCGGAAAAAATAAGGCGCGTTTCATTATTGGAGATCATCCACGATTGCAAGCGATGAAAGATCTGGAAATAGGTGACGCCATTGCGGCGATTTACCTGCCAAGCATTCACGGTATTTTGGATGATCATATCGAAAGCTGGTTTTTGGATTACGAACAATTACCAGAAAAAGTGCCAGAAGGTATGGAGTCGGTAATCAACCTCGGTTTGAGTGAAGAATGGTTGCCGCCACCCGAGGCACCGATTCCGCCTGAGTAGGTGTTGTCAGTTTTCCATTGTTTCAATGAGTGCGTGTTACCGGTTTAATGAGTGATTACATGTCTATTGCAATGCATATTCCACAAGGTGCGGCCAACGGCGAACAAGACGTACCGGGTATCAAGCGAGCTCTGATTCTACCTGGAGGTGGTTTGCGTTTATCGTATGCCGCCGGTGTCATGGATGAGATTTTTTCACGTGGATTGACGTTTCATTTAATGGATGGGACTTCCGGCGGATCTTTAAATCTGGCTATGTTATTGTCCGGGCTGAAAGCGGATGAGATCTGTGAGAGGTGGCGTAATTTGAATATGATGGACACCATTTCTTTCAGGTCATTAAAAGATTGTTTAAGCGACCCTGCTTTTGTTGCAGCCGGGAGCGCGTGCGGATTTAGAGAAAAAGTATTCCCGCATCTGGGTATCGATGTCGGTAAGATCAGAGCTGCGGATGGTGTTCAGGCGACGTTCAATGTGTGTAATTTTAGTACAAAAACAAATCATGTTATTCGTCATCGTGACATTAATGAAGACTATTTGGTGGCCGGTATTTCGTTGCCGGGCACTTTACCGCCTGTTGAGATCGATGGAGTCAATTATCTTGATTCTGGGTTTATACAGGATGCGAATCTGATCGACACGATCAAATCCGGTGCAAATGAATTATGGCTGGTTTGGATTATGGGTAATATTCCCGAATATCGTAGTGGTTTACTTGACTGTTATGTGCAAATGCTTGAAATGAGCGCCAATGGTGCGTTGGGCAAAGAAATTCTGCAAATTGCGGATATGAATCAACGGATTGAAAGTGGTGAGGAAATATACGGGCATTCCAGTCCGATCAGATTGCATTTGATTAAACCCAAGCATCCGCTGCCGCTCGATTCAGCATTATATACTGGGCAGATTACCCATGATCGATTGATCGAGATGGGTAAGCAAGATGCGCAAAATTATTTTTCAATGCAGCTATCTCAGGGTGTCGCACTTGACCCGAAGGTATTGCAAATGACTACACGAAGCCCTGGTATTATTTTCAGTGAAACCATGTCCGGCGGTTTCTCGCTCAACACTGATGACCCTGAAACCGGAAAAAAACAAGGCAATCGCGCCGGAACGGAATTGGCGATTCGGGTTGAAGCCAGTATTGATGATATTGATCGTTTCATTGAAGAACCGAATCACCCGGGCCATTTGGCGGGTAGCATTGATTTTGCGCCGCTAGGTATGAACATGAAAGCGGATAAAGGCGTTTTCAATCTATTCAGTCCTGCAGAAGAATCAGATACAAAATACATGATTTACGAGCTGGCTTTTGAGCATCTGAGTCAACAGTATTATCTTGCAGGTAAGAAAATTATCCGTGATGATCTTATGATGGATTTATGGGACGATACAACTACACTATACACGCTCCTGTACAAGGGGCGCGATACTTCGGGAGAGGTCGTGGGTGCTGGGGTGTTGACATTGGGTGTGAAGGAACTGCTGGAACTGATATCAAGCATGGAAGTAACGCATTTATTATTGAATACGGATAAGCTTTCTACGTTATCCAAGTTCGGACGCTTCTTTATCGGTGAACTATGGGATACTTATGTGATGCATATTAAGTAGCTTGGATAATATGTACTCCTGGGTAGATATGTATCCTCTAAAAATATTAAATGTTTAACCGAATACTTAGGCTGCTACTCCTCATAAAACGAAGCGAATTTTATGGTATTGAATGGTAGAGTTGTTTTATATTGATGGCGCTGCAGATGTACAACAGGATAGGGTTGATATGGATTGTAGGTAGTTTATATCTGCTGCCGGTATCGGTACATGCTGGTGCTGATGATGTGGCAAAGGGCGATGGTCGTTATGTAGGTGAGAAGGCTGGATGGATAGAACGGTCTGCAGATAATTTTCTTGAGAACTCTTTTTTTATGCGAGCGCTGGGCAAGCTCCATAAGAGTTTTGATGATCCCACCAGGCATCATGAAATCGGAATAATAGAGAGTCTAACCGGCTATAAATATAATGATTCCGTGCTTGCTCGAACGTTGGGTGTAAAGTTTGGTGGATGGCTTGAAGTCGGTTTCTCAGGTAACACCAATACATCAAAAAATTCATATGGCAATGGTCCGGTTACGTTTAATGATGAATCTAATGCATTCAATCTTCATCAGGTTTATGCTTATGTTGAGAAAGAAGTCGATACAACTTCTAATACTGTGGATTTCGGTTTGCGTGCAGACTTGCTGTATGGAGCGGATGCGCGTTTTGTGACGACATCAAATTTCGATACCAATATTCTGAATAATTCCAGGCATCGGAAGCTGGTTTTTCCGCAGGCGTATGCGGAAGTATTTTTACCGATCGGGAGTGGATTAACAGCAAGATTGGGGCATTTTTATGCTCTGGCCGGCTATGAGGTTGTGTTTGCGCTCAGTAACTTCTTTTTCTCCCATGCTTATGCTATGCAATATGGAGAGCCATTTACGCATACTGGCGGTTACTTGGGGTATTCTTTAACTGAGAATATGATGCTGGAGGCTGGTGCGGTTACAGGTTGGGATGCATTTTTTGATCAGCCGATCAATTTTTTAGGCAGAGTGACTTATACACCGGATGATGAAAGTTTTTTACTGACTTTCTCATTAATTACCGGCGATATAAAAACAGCGGGTTCAATGCATAATCATAATCGCACCATGTATAGTATGGTATTCAAACATGATATTACGAGTCGGCTGCATTATGTGCTGCAGCATGATCTCGGTGTTGAAAGCAAGGCGTTAAACAATCGTTCCGCAGAGTGGTATGGCGTTAATCAGTATTTATTTTACGATATTGGCTACAATCTTGCGGCTGGTTTACGTATGGAGTGGTTTCGTGATGCAGATGGCATGCGTGTAAATGATTTTTCCGATAACTATATTGGTGTAACAGGTAGTTTGAACTATAGACCGATTGATGGCGTTGTGATTAGACCGGAGATTCGTTATGACTGTACAACCCAGCATAGTGCGTTTAACAATTTCAGAGATCATGATCAGATCTTGTTGTCAGTGAGCAGCACTTTTCGTTTTTAAACTGACTGTCGGTGTATTGTATAGTTAATGAAAAAACAGGAAGAAAAGTTTTCGTCATACTTTTCTTCCTGTGTACTGCTGAATGGCCATTGAAGACCATGTGTTTACGATAATTAGAGCTGTGTTATCGTAATGCTACTGCTAACTAAGAATTCAAAAGAAAAGATTTTCTATAGAGCTGTCCTAGTTATTAGTAACGCCTTATACTTTACCGCAGGCCAAAGTGTTTATGATGTTCATTCACTTCGGCCTGGATAAAGAAAACAGAAAACACCGTTTTTAGTTTCTTAGAGGATTTCCAAAGATTCTTAAAAAATTATCTTACTTTGTTTGAATCATGATCGATTGTATTTTATTAGTTCAACAATATAATGAGCTAAATATTGCCCCTAATAAAACTCCAAATAAGAATAAGTATCAAGAAAGATGATCTTATTCTAAGTTTTTAGCATGATAATACTTATACAATCAATGCAATGCATTAGCACATTAAAAACAAATTTGGAAACATTACGTCTCAAACATGACTCAGGCAACATCATAACGCGATATTTTTATGATGATAAGTATCATAAATCGAATTATATTGTTTCCTTTGATTCAACAATATTTATTAAATATTTCTGATGCAGGATTTAAATCTTTTCGTCATTTTTGCGCGAGTTGTGGAATCAGGGAGCTTTGCAGAAGCGGCACGTCGGATGAATATCTCACGTTCTGCAGTGAGTAAAGCAATATCAAAGCTAGAAAAAAATCTTAGTGCGCAATTACTGAATCGCAGCACCCGGCATCTGAGTCTGACCGAAGCGGGCACAGCATTAGCGGAGCATTCTGCACATATTTTGGATGAGGCTGAACAGGCAGAACGTGTTGTGAGCAGTTTGCAAATCGAACCTCGAGGAATGTTGAAAGTTTGCGCATCCGTTGCCTTCGGTACGCTCCATGTCGCTCCTGCACTGGCAGATTTTTTATCCCGGTATCCGGAAATAAGGATTGATTTAACAATTACTGATCGGCCAGTGGATTTGGTTGGCGAGGGGTATGACGTCATAATTCGCGTAACCAATGAACCTGATTTAAATTTAGTTGCGCGTAAACTGGCACCGGTACGCCGCAAATTATGCGCAACACCGCTATACTTTCAGAAACACGGTGTGCCAAAGACTCCGGAAGATCTAATCGGACATAATTGTTTGGACTACACTTTATCTGGAGAGCAGGGCTACTGGAATTTTACCGGACCAGATGGTGTTATTGCCGTATCTGTTTCCGGTACGTTGCGAATTAACGATGATGATGCATTATCCCAGGCGGTGCTCGGTGGTCTTGGTATAGCGCTGTTGCCAACCTTTACTGTGGGTAAAGATTTGCAAAGTGGAAGGCTGCAAGCTGTATTGTCTGAGTATATTCCAGTGGAGCGTTATGTTTATGCCTGTTATCTGCCCAGTCGTCATATATCGGCTAAAGTGCGTTCCTTTATTGATTTTCTTTTGACGCGTATCGGTAAGATTCCATACTGGGATCAGGAGGTTCGTAGCAATTGATGTTTTCTGAGTTGACCCAGAAGCAGCATTAAGTCCTCCGGCGGTTCACTTTGCCATTGTAATGTTTGTTGGTTGTCAGGATGTATTACAGCAAGGCGCCATGCATGTAGGGCCTGCCTGGGAAATGTTGTCAGTAATCGATTGATCTCTTCAGCCGTTTTTTTGGGTTTTCCGCCATAAATAGGGTCGCCGACCAATGGATGGTTAATGGCGTGCATGTGAACGCGAATCTGATGGGTGCGCCCGGTCTCAAGGCTGCACTGCAGCAGTGAACAACCCGTTAAAGATTCAAGTAATTTAAAATGTGTTCTGGCGGGTTTGCCACGTGGTGTGATGGCCATTTTAGTGCGATGTACAGGGTGTCTGCCCACTGGCGCGTCAACAACGTCATTTTGGCTAGTTTCACCCAATACAAGTGCAAGGTAGTCGCGTTTCACTGTTCGTTGTTGTAATTGGCGAACGAGATGCATTTGGGCCTCGATTGTTTTAGCAACTACAAGCAAGCCGCTAGTATTTTTATCCAGACGATGAACGATACCTGCACGTGGTACTTTTTCCAGTTGTGGGATATGATGCAGTAATGCATTGAGTAGTGTGTGTTGCCAGTTACCATTGCCGGGGTGCACGACCATACCTGCCGGCTTGTCGATAACGATCAATGTTTCATCCTCATGAATAATGTTTAGAGCAATCGATTCGGCAGCAAAGTTGGAAGCTGACTTTTCAAAATGTGGATAAATGGCAATAGCTTCGTTTCCCCATACTTTCTGTTTTGCATTGCAGGATTGGCGATTGAGTACGACACGATTTTGTGCAATCCACGTTTGTATCCGATTGCGCGACCAGTCTGGTAGTAATTTGGCTAGTGCCTGATCAAGACGCATGCCGGCGTAGTCGACAGGGATTAAGATATTGATGGCAGACTTGTCTGTTTCGTTCCGTGAAGCAACCGAAGTGTTTGCGTTATAATGATTGTCCGGTTTTACTTTTGAAGAATTATCCATGTTAAGTCGCTTGATTTTTGTTTTGGTGGTGCTTACGGCACTATCAGCTTGTGAGTTCTTGCCGAAGGCAGAAGAAGATAAAACAAACTGGTCAGCAAATAAATTTTATTCAGAAGCGAAAGAAAAATTGAGTGTTGGTAGTTACGATCAGGCTATCGAGTTACTTGAAGCACTGGAAGCACGATATCCCTACGGGCGCTATGCTCAGCAGGCGCAACTCGAAATTGCCTACGCTCACTACAAAGACCGTGAGCCGGCATCGGCAATTGCTGCGGCTGATCGTTTTATGAAGCTCCATCCTAACCATCCCAATGTCGATTATGCATATTATATCAAGGGGCTGGCCAATTATCATGATAATTGGGGCTATGCAAGGATGTTTATGATTGGTCCGCTAAAACAGGATATGAGTGAGCGTGACTCCAAAGCCTCGCGGGAGTCATTTGATGATTTCAGAGAATTGGTGAGGCGTTTTCCGGATAGCAAATATGCGCCGGATTCGCGGCAACGTATGGCGCATTTGTTGAATGTTATCGCGATGAATGAAGTTCATGTGGCTCGTTACTATATGAAACGTAAGGCATATATTGCAGCTGCAAATCGGGCGCAATATGCGGTCAGTGAATATCCGCGTACACCAGCAACTGAGGAAGCTTTATTTCTCATGTCGCAAGCCTATAACGCACTCGGTATGCGTGACTTGAGTGACGATGCAGAACGCGTATTAAAGCAAAATTTTCCGGAAAGTGAGTTTTTACAAGAAATACACGAGACTGAAACCCCGCCTTGGTGGAAATTTTGGTGACGTGGGTGATTATTCACTATCTTGTAAATGTACGGTTAATACGTCGCATTCTGCATGAAAGATAACATTCTTGGCTGTCGACTCCATGAGCATGGCAAGTCCGTGTCGGCCATGTGAGCCAATAATAATCAGATCAAACCTCTCCTGCTGCGCGAGCCGGGTAATTTCATCTTGTGGCGTTCCCCATATTAGCCAGCGAGTGGAAGGAAGAATTTCCATGGACTCGCAAGTGTGAATAAATTTATTTTTTTCAGTCTGTAACATGATGTCATCTGATGGTGTTTCGAGCGAAATCAATGTGCCATAGGGCATGTCTGGCATCGGAATATTGTCCAGAACATGTATGGCATGTAATTCGGCGTTAAATATTTGTGCAAGGTGTTTGGCTTGTTTAACAACTTTGTTTTTAGAATCAGAAAAATCAATTGCAACAAGAAATTTTTTATAGTCATGCATGATGTAATGATTGAGCCTAATGAATTTATTTTGATGAATACTTTTGTGTAAATATTATAAACCGTGATGTTTGTGGATTGATGTATTCAGTGTTAAATCGATTTCTTTGGGGAGGTTGACAGGATGCTCAGAGCTTTCTATTTGTAGATTCTGCGGTGTTTTCATCCGAAAAGATTTCGGGTAAAGAATTGTGGCTACAAAGGTCATACGCTTCACTTATTGATTTAAATCCGCTTTGCGCTTTGTTAAATCATTTAAATATATGAAAGTCTTAATGTTACAATTGGACTGTTGAGACGAGAAAAATACTTTTCAGTATTGCTTGCACGTCTTTCTCTTGGATATATAGTGGATAAAGCTAATGTTAGTAGCACAAAATTAACGATAAGCGATTGATGAGTGTAAAAATCCGGTTAAGATAAATATATGATTCCAAACAAACCGATTTCTTGGGTACTGGCAGAGGCATCAACAATTATTTGCAAATGGATAATCTATTATGAATAGTTCTGTAGCGGATTTTCAGGAGAAAATGCAATTTCTGGCGGATGCGTTTATAAAAGAGTTGCCTGAGAAAATTAAAGATTTAGAAGCATCATGGCACCAGCTACAGAATGAATGGCATATAGAAGCGCTTGCGGTTACCCATCGTAAAGCTCATGGTTTGGCGGGATCTTGTAAAACGTTTGGTTTTAATGAACTATGTCATGCTGCGGATGCACTCGAACAGGCATTAAAAGAATCATTACGCAGTAAAGTACCGTTAGACGAGTTACGTGAGGAAATTGACGTTCAAATAAAAGAATTGAATCTTTTGGTGTCGAATCCGGCGCCAGATCTTGCCAGGGTTGTCGCTCAGAAATTAAATGACAATCTAATAGACTCAGAGGAAGCATGTCATGTATTTGTTGTGGATGATGATCATGAGGCCGCGCAAGAGCTAGCATTGCAGGTCAGTTATTATGGCTACGAGGTTGAAGTTTTCGTTAGGCCGGAGGATTTTCGTGCTGCAATTAGGAAATCGCCAAATGCTATCGTATTGATGAATGTAGAATCCTCGAATGATGCTATGGCCGGTATTTGCATTATGAAAGAAGTTCAACAGGAGATGCCTGAGCCGGTATTGGTCATGTTTATTTCTTCCAATGATGACCTGACTATTCGGTTGGAAGCAGTGCGTGCGGGTAGTATTGCGTACCTGACGAAGCCGATTAATTCTACAGAGCTTATCGACCAACTTGATTCATTTGCTGTACCGCAAACACAGGAGCCTTACCGTGTTCTAATAATTGATGATAGCGAAGGCGTACTGGCATATCATGCTGCAGTACTTGAGTTGTCCGGTATGGTTGTTAGAACGGTAGATAGAACGAATGCAATCATGAAGACGCTGCTGGAATTCAATCCGGATGTGATTTTAATAGACGTATATTTACCAGAGTGTAACGGTGTCGAGATCGCAAAAGTGATTCGCCAAATTGACGGACTGCTCAATGTGCCGATTGTTTATCTGTCTTCAGAAAGCGACTTCAATACCCAGTCTGAAGCAATGTGCCTGGCGGGTGATGATTTTTTGGTAAAACCGATTGATCCCAAACAACTGATAACTGCCGTTACCATGCGTGTTCGTCGCGCTCGACTATTGCGCGGACTTATGGTTCGAGATGGATTAACCGGTTTATTTAACCATACCGCAATTAAAGAACAGCTGGGACGCGAGATCGTACGTTCAAATCGATTGAAAACACCGTTGTCATTTGCAATGGTTGACGTTGATTTTTTTAAAGAAGTGAACGACACCTATGGTCATGCAGCGGGCGACCGTGTTCTTAAGAGTCTGGCACGGCTCCTCAAGCAACGACTAAGAGGTACGGATATTGTGGGTCGTTATGGTGGCGAAGAATTCGCGGTAATTATGACGGATACAAATGCACCTGAAGCTGCTAAAGTAATTGATGAAATACGTAAGGTATTTTCGCGTCTCATGCACATGAGTGATAACAAGGAATTCAAGGTTACTTTCAGTTGTGGTATTGCGGATATCGCGCATTATCCTGATGTAAAAAGTGTCAGTGATGCTGCTGATCAGGCGCTTTATCAGGCGAAGAAGAAGGGGCGCAATCAGGTTATGATTGATTCAGATGATTAGTGTGTTGTAAGCGGGTAATCATAGCCAGAAGGGATGAGCCCCCGCTTTCTTAATTGTTTATTTGTTTCGTATCAATCTATTTAACGACATTCACCGTTACAGAAACTGTTGAAGTGTTTCCTGCAGCGTCGACAGCAACGACGTCAATCACATGCAAGCCTTTTTTGATACGTTTCGGACGTGTGTTCCACTTGGTACTAAGCGTACTGCCTGTGCCGTTTGAGATTATCTTGTTGTCGACATAAATGGACAAAGCGATACCGCTAGAACCGTTATTATCAGAGGCATTGACCGTAATAGTGACACGCCCGGATACATTTCCAGGTACTGGATTAACAATTTGAATCACAGGCGGCTCAGTATCGTCATTGCTGGGTGGCGGTGTTTCCGAATTGTCTACATTGACTGTCACAGTATCGGAATTAGCGACATTCCCCGCTGCGTCGATTGCGCGTACTACAAGATGCGTCGGACCATTGACCGAACCATTGGAATCCCAGGTAAATGCAAATGGCTCGGTAGTGTCGATGGCAACTTTGGTATTGCCAACCCATAGTTCAGTTTCTGTTACACCGACATTGTCGAATGCGTCAATGTCAACCGGAACTAGATCAGAAACTGTTTCACCGCCAACAGGATCGACAATGGATACGGTGGGTACTTCCTCATCTGTTGGGTCGGGATCCGGGTCTGGATTAGTATTGACTAACTCAACTGCAGCGCCTGCATCTACTCTGCCGTAACCGTAAAATGCATCGCGGCCGTTTGCACCGAGATCAACCGCAGTGGAAAATAGCGCAGCTTCTATGTCGGTATTTTGCATTGAAGGGTTGGCTGCCATCATTACCGCAACCGTTCCTGCTACTACAGGGCTGGCAAGAGAGGTTCCCCAAGCATAACCATAAGCGGCATTTTGAAATGTTGACCATATATCGACACCCGGTGCGGACATCGCGACATAATTACCATAGCTTGACCAGTTGGTTAAGTTATCATTCCTGTCGGTAGCGGATACCGGAATCATTGTGCCGGTAGGTGTGTAGCCCTCATTAATCCCATCATTGCCGGCTGCGACAATGACCAGGCCGTTTTTACTTTTCATATATTCCGATGCACTGATTATGGTTGAGCTGGCCGGCACTCCAGCGTAACTGATATTGGCAACGCGAGCCCCATTGTCAGCTGCCCAAATCAGGCCTTGTGCTATCGTGCTTCCGGACGCATAGCCTTGTGGACTCGCTATGCGTACCGGCATAATCATTGCGTCGCCGGCTAATCCGGCAACGCCTATACTATTGTTTGTAGACGCTGCTGCAGCACCGGCGACGACAGTGCCGTGCCCGTGTACGTCTGTGGTATCGGCGTTATTATCATAAAAATTCCAGCCAGGAACCATTCTGCCGGCCAGATCAGGATGCGCGTCTTCAATACCTGTATCCAGAATAGCGATGGTAACGCTGTTACCTTGAGAATAATCCCAGGCCGCAGGCGCGTTAATTTTAGGTAAGTGCCATGCATTTCCATAATACTGATCGTTCGGAACCAAGCTTGGTTGGAATTCATAGTCCAGTTCGGCGAACTTAAGATGCGGGTGATGTGCGAGTCGTGCAAGAGTGCCTTCTTCGGTGTATGCCGGTAAATCAACAATGTAAAGATTGCTCTGACCTATTTTTTTAGCTTTACCATCGTGTTCCGCAAGGATTTTAGAAAATGCCTTGGCTGGCAAACCTGCGCGTGGCATAACCATAATTCGTCCTTTTTCCCATTTTTTTGTTTTTTTCGGTTTTTTTCGATTTGCGCCGGGTGGTGAATTAACACGCTTGGCTTGAATATTTGCATGATCAGGTGCGTTTGCACTCGATTGTGTCGGTGTAATGAGGAATAAACTGATGATGCAAAAGATAAATATAGCAAATGCCCGATTTGAATAGGTGTCGTCGTGTAAACCTGAATGGCTCGATATTGGTTTGAAGCTGTTGCGAGAAACAGTGGTAGTTGTAGGAATGGTAATGATTTTCATGATTTTCCTCTAAAAGAACAAACAGGGTGTCCATGAAAATCGTTACATAGCTGCCGGACACAGAAATATATATTAATAAATATGTGGCGTTATCTGGCAGTTATGCAATCATGGAGTATAACCCTGTAGACCATAAACTTTGCGTCACCTGTTTTCACAGGTTTGGCCTTTTACAAATAAATTCCCATAAATTACTACTACGACAATGAAACCGTTATTCTGAATAGAGGGATAAAAATATTTCTTTGCGAATGATTATGCGCAATTTTGTAGAAACTGGCGTGCAACGATATTAGATATGTTAGGTGATCTGCCGGGTTGCAGTGGAGCTTTTCATGTTGAAAAGCGGTTAGATAATGCCTGGAATAAATCGGTATTTTACTTTTTTACTATACTGATCGTAAACGCTATCTACGCTACGTAGGTGGTTCTCTTCAGTCAGTGCGCGCATGAGATAAATTGTAGACCATCCGACCATTGAACCAATGATTATCAGGGTAGATGTGATTGAAGTTTGCGATGCTATGGCAACTGCTGGCATGATACTGATCCACCAGGCTAGATTTTTACAGACATAAGCTGGGTGGCGTACGAAACGATATGGACCGTGTGAGATAATGCCACGGTGTGTCAAGTTGCTGGCTTTGAAATTCAGGGCGACAGATGCGGATGTGAATATTGCCATGAGGATCAGAATGACGGTGTTCATAATGATGTGGATGGTGGGGTCGTCAAATTGTGGAAAGTCCTCGGTATATCCGCCAAAAATAGTTGATGTCAAACTGTTGAACGGTGGATAGCTGGCCAGCGCGACGACCCAGCCGATTATGGTGGGGTCCACAGATTTGATTTCATTGTTGAGCGATGGTAATTCAATGAGATAGCCGATAGTGAAGAATAATACATCAAGAAAAATGATTAGCTTTAGCAGAAACCAGTATCCATTGGTATTAAACAAAGCCAGCCATTCTCTCTCTGGGCTTTGTAGCGTGGCAATGATTTGGTTGCCATGGTTAATCATGTTGCCGGTGTGAGAAAACAGCCAAACAACCATCAGTGGCGCAAAAAAACCTTTGAGTAAAATACTGAGTAAACCCAGCCTTTCTTCAAACGGCAATCCTGTTTTCCAAACAGTTGAAGGAGATTTAAATATGCGTTTCAAAGCACGCAGGCAAAATATTGATTTTGAAATGTGCGGTGACCGTTCGGTTAAATAGAATATCAGCAGGCATGATGCGTAAATCAACGTTGCAACGACTAAAATATACCAGTGTTTATAACTTTGACCCAGAAACTTCGTTTGCTCAGAAAAATATTCTTGGTAATAGGGAATAGTGGCATAGAAGCTCGCGATTGCTGTAATTAATACTATTGATGCGGATAGGTTTTTAATGCGTTGGGAAAAGCCGGGGGAAGTAAGGGCAGTCATGGACATATTTGTGACAATAATGATTTTACCAATCAGTAAATTGTAGTCCGATGATTGTGGTTCTGTATAAAAAGAAAATGCGCAATTATTGCGCATTTTCTTTGTTGATACTTTTAGTGGATCAGTTTACTAATTACAACCTGTGTAGAAATGATCCTACTATGTTTCGCAACTGATTACAGTCCAAAACGGCGGCGTTTGCTGAAGACAAATGCTTGACCGAGTAAGCCGATAGCCAGAAGAATCAGCATGCCAGGCTCAGATACGGTCGTGCCACTTGTGGTGGTGCCGCTACTGGTGCTGGTGTTGCCACTACTGGTGCTGGTGTTGCCACTACTGGTGCTGGTGTTGCCACTACTGGTGCTGGTGGTGATTTTATCACTGCCCTCACCGTTTGCACCGGTCCGTTGCGTACGCAGAATCGTGTCGTCAGCAACGTCCGTAAAAGTCCATGGATTAGGTGCTTCAACCTGTAGCGTAATTGTTGCGATATCCGGAAAAGCGTTGTTAGTGTTCGTGGCTGTGCCATCGTTGTAAATACCACCGTTAATGCCGTTTGTTGTATTGAAGCCAACGTCAAACGTGCTGTTGCCTGGCGTAATATTGTTATTAACGTTAAATGCCACATCCCAAGATGAAGAAATGTCGTTGCCGTTACCATCGGTAAGCGATAATAGCGTTGCGCTGGTGATAGTATCCGAAACGTTAAATACAAAGCCTGTAATAATACCGCTAAAGTTTGATGTGTTATCAACGGTGATCGTCAGTATTTGAGGGGCTGTGTCTTCAAACGTCAAAATACCACCCGACTGAGAAGTGGCACCGAAAAAATCTTGCTGCTCAAAATAGGCATGTACGCTGGCTGCAGCCATGGATGCGGTAAAAATACCGGCCAGGATTGCAGCTTTAGCATGTTGTGTTTTTTGTTTAAGGCCCTCTTGCTTCATTAGAAACTCCTAGTTTTCATTTTTTCTTAGCTTGCAATTAAAAGTACAATTCTTACATTAATATACAAGCATAATTCGTGCCAATTTATTGTGTATTTATAACATTATAATTATAAACAGTATTTGTTCTTTTTGTTGTACTTTAGTCGGGGGTGGGGATTTAAAGTGTAAGAACTGTCGACAATAATCTGTGGCAGCTCAATTTTGAAAACCCTAGGGGATAAATGTTATAAAAACAAATGGATAGATAGGGTGCCATATAAGGGGTGTGGCACCTGGGGTAGCCGAGTCATCGTTATTTCCTTACCCGGTTTTATGTGTTTCTGCTTACCTTTAAGATAGTAAGAATACCTGTTTTAACAATAAAATGTCGAATATTCTTACAGTTGCCGAATGTTTGGATGGTTGTCTGGCGGCTTTAGGACGGCCTGTCAGTGATACGGTGGATCGAGGATTGGCCGTATCAGATTCGTAATCAGTGATACACATGTGGCTGGAAAACGATTTTAATACAGAACGTTAGTATCATCATCCGGTAGATATGTATCGTAGCTATCGACAGGTTTCCTGATTCTGATTTTTAGCTCGGGGTGAGCCTGCTCTACAACCGATGGAATAGATAAGCGGTTGAATCCCAGCACGCTGATACGATGGGCGGTATTGAAGCCTGGGGCGCCATCCTTGTCTCTGAGGATGGATGATAACTTGTATTCCAGTGTACTGTTTGCGGGGTTGAAGCGAATATCATGAATCCAGATACCGGCGCGCTGAACATTTTGATCGCTGCATTCATAATCAAGATTCCATCCAGTTAGTATAGGGATGGCGTAATCGAAGGGTAATTCATTAATAGTGAATGTCGATGTATCGACAGTACCGCCAACACCATTCCGGCAAATATTAGTTTTCCCGGCACGCGGGTTAAGCGGTAAAACATTGGTTCGCAATTTGATGCTGTTGCCACCAATTAGCGCGGTACGGGTTTTAACCCAGTGGGTGTGTATGCTGTCGTCTTTGAAGATAGTTTGCGTGATCCAATGTGGGTAATTGTTTGGATTGGGCGATGCGTCCACCTGAAACAGGCTGTAGGCAATTTGGCGCAAATGATGGTCTGTGGGGTCTTCCCACCGGCAAGGCGGCATTCGTAATTCGCATTCAAATTCATTTTCATATTGAAAATCAAATCCGCGAGGGAGTACCGCAATTGAATCGCTGCTTTTGAGTGTACCATCCTGCCAATGACTCTCTAATGTGGCTATCGGCCCAGCCGAATCAACTTGCAGCGTTTGCGACTCGATACCGTTATAGTCGCCTTCAATACGGGCGTCTATCGAAGCTGAGTTATAACCCAGGCCGGTATAATAAATGCAGAATTCATAGGCATCATTTCGATTTTGGTCGCCAAGCTCGCCCTCCACTTCAAAAACGAGCGTGGGTGGTCTGTTTCCACCGGTTACCAGTTTACTGTGCAGGATATCAGCGCGCAATGAACGTACCTGCCGGTCACCGTTCAAGTAGCGCAGGCTCCAGCCATTTAGAATGATGGTGCCGTTGTTGACATATGCGGGCATGTCATGCGTAATCAACATCGTTGCAGGACTATTGCCATGTGGTTGCTCAGTACATTGACTACCTTCTACAAGTATAAAAATATCCTTATCTTCGAAACTGATTTTACGGTCAGCTTTGAAGAACGACGGATTTGATGAGGCGGTTTTCAGTGTTTCGGATAATGTTATTGCATCTTTATTCTGCCGGCTGGTTGTGCAGCCGGTCAGCAGCATGAATGTGACCACCCCAAACAGGATAAGCTGATAACCCCTCATGTTGAACTCTCCCGGTGGATCAAAGTGTTATTAATACTCCGTACCGAACTAATTCAGCCTAGAAAATAATCCATTAACAACGGTTAGCCAAATTATTCTTTACCTGTTAACGTCCCTAAAAAAGCTTTAACATCGTCAACAAAATCATCGTCTGCATCTTTGCCAAGCTGGTATTTCGCCATCAGGCGGATTGCTTCGTCAAGTGTTTCAACCGAGCCATCATGAAAATATGGTGCTGTGTGAGTGATGTTCCTTAAACTCGGGACTTTAAATACCTTCTGGTCGTTTTTAAGCTCAGTTACTTCATATCGGCCCATATCATCGGTTTCATAGGGCTCGACAAGGCCTATTTTTTTATAGGAATTACCGCCAATGACAACACCATTATGGCAGGTTACGCATCCGGCATCGATGAATTTCCTCAATCCTGCCAATTCTTCCTGCGTTAGCGCATCTTCATCACCTCTCAGGAAATCATCGAAGCGGGATGGTGTAAGCAATGTGCGTTCGAATGCGCCGATCGCAACACCGATATTATTGTAATTGAATGGATATTTTTGGTCGGGGAAAGCTTCAGCAAATAATTGTTGATATTCGTCGATAGCTTTCAATTTGGCAACCACGCTGCCTTTATCCGGCATGCCCATTTCGATGGGGTTTAAAATGGGGCCCAATGCCTGTTCTTCCACATCGCTGGCGCGGCCATCCCAGAATTGCGTAATGTGTAAGGCTGCATTCATTGTGGTAGGGGAATTTCTATCACCTCTTCTTTTATCATGTCCTGGGGATGTTGGCTCTCCATCTACACCGTAGTTGTCCAGAGCATGACATGAATTGCAGGCAATTTTGTCATTGACCGAAAGTCTGGGGTCCATATAAAGCTTTTTTCCCAGTTTGATCAATGCGGCGTTTTTCTCGTCATCAATGATTGATTCAGGAAGTGGTTCAAAATACTGTTTGATTTCGTTTGCATTAATTTCAGGTGTTTCATTTTCCGCATAGGTGAGGGTGCTTAGTATCAGCACCAGAGCCGACGTCAGAAAAATTGTAATAAATCTCATCGTGTTAACCTCTTGTTTTGGGTGTTTATACTTAAAATGACCGGTATTGAAAAATGGTGGCACGTTCAATCAGGTGGAAATATGTGAAAATATTTTTCAACACCTGCGCAATCAAGGCATATACCGTCAATTTTACTCTATCTTATTGGGTAAATCATGTTAACTTTTGGCGGGGTGTGGTGCTGCGGGTGATGAGATACGGGTTTCGATTTTGAAAAACGGATAAAAATCTGGGCAGATTTATTGTTGGGCTGCCAATGGGTTGAGTCGGCAATATTAACTTTCATGAGGTTTCAGTAAATCCGCCAGATCTTTTGCCTTTAATTGTAGCGTCTGAGCTTTTTTACTACCGTGATAGACGCTTTCAGCGAGTGCGTGCTTTTTTTTCTGTAGTGCTAGGATTTTTTCTTCGACGGTATTTTCTGAAATAAGTTTGTAAACAAATACGGCTTTGTCTTGACCGATTCGGTGGGCGCGGTCCGCCGCCTGATTTTCCACAGCAGGATTCCACCAGGGGTCGTAAATAATGACGGTGTCGGCTTCTGTTAGATTAAGACCGACACCGCCTGCCTTTAGACTGATAAGGAAGACGTCAGTATGGCCATTTTTAAACAGTTCTATTGCCTGATCCCGTTTGCGTGTTTGCCCGGTTAATTTGGTATAACTGATCGCTTTTAATTTTAACTCGGCTTCAATGAGTCCGAGCATTTGGGTAAATTGAGAAAATACGAGGATGCGCCGTCCCTCTTCCAGTAATTCCGGCAGCATTTCCATGAGTAAATCCAGTTTGGCGGATTGTTTAAATTTCTGTGCCTCTTTCAGATTGAGCATTCTGGGATCACAACAGGTTTGCCGCAGTTTGAGTAACGCATCAAGAATAGTGATATAGCTGCGGTTTAGCCCTTTTTGGGCGATTGCGTCGCGTATCTGTTTTTCCATACTGATGCGGATACTTTCGTAGAGTGCTGCCTGCTTCGTATAAAGTGGTATTGTACGGATGATTTCTGTTTTTTCAGGTAGCTCATTCGCAACGTCACGTTTAGTTCGGCGCAACATAAATGGCTTTAGACGTTTGCAAAGACGGTCTTTCTTTTCGGTATTGCCGTGCAATTCAATCGGTATTCGGTAATTCTTATTGAACCAGGCATTATCGTTCAAAAAACCGGGCATTAGAAAATCAAATTGCGACCAGAGCTCGCCCAGATGATTTTCCAGCGGCGTACCTGTTAGGCATAAACGATACTGTGTATCGATACAGCGCACCATTTGTGCGGCTTGTGCATTCGGGTTTTTGACGACTTGCGCTTCGTCCAGAATCAGATAGTAAAACGCGTTCGCCAATAGGAATTGTTTGTCTCTATGCAGTAATGGATATGTAGTCAGAACCAAATCATATTGTTTGATTTCACTAAAATGCTGCTTGCGATCACTGCCTTGTAAAATCAGTACACTCAATTCCGGTGTAAATCGACGCGCTTCGCGATACCAATTGCTCATTAAGCTGGTTGGCGCTACGATCAGGCATGGTTTATCCATACGACCGGAGTCTTTTTCAAGCAGAAGATGTGCGAGGGTCTGGACGGTTTTTCCGAGCCCCATGTCGTCCGCGAGAATACCACCGAAGTGATATTCGCGAAGAAATTGCAACCAGTTTAATCCGCCTTGCTGATATTTACGGAGTTGTGTGCGTAGCGTAGCGGGTGGAGGTGTATCAGTAATACCTCTAAAATCACCAATTTTCCTGCCAATCTCGATGAGTCTCTGATTACCCTGAATTTTAAAGAAACTGTGATCTTTTTGTTCGAATTCAGCCAGTGCAGCGGCATTGAAACGTGACATGCGGGCGGCTCCGCTGCCGTCAATGCGCTGGTTGTCAAAGAGTTCGTATAAGATATTTAGAAAAGGTTTTAATTGCGCCGTCGCGATAGTGACATATTCATGCTCTTTTAGCGGGATACTGAGCACATCGGGCAGGTGGTCGCGTGAATACTGTTCCAGCACAGGCGTGATCAGCGGTAGTAGCGGGAAAGACTGATTGTTGACGGTTATGTCGAAATGCATGTTGAACCAGTCATTACTACTTGGTTCAATGTTGGCGCTCCAATGCTGTGGTTGTTGGAACTGGAGCATAAAGCTGTCGTTTGTGTTGATTATCCAGCCTTGTTGTGTCAGCTCCGGTATTTGGTTTTCAATAAACTGTGCCCATCGGGCCATACTGTCCATAGCAGTATCTTCTGAGGGACTGTAGAAAAACAATTCCTGCTCATCATTGAATTCAAATTGCCGAAACCCGAGTGTAAGTAATGCCTGTACGGCATTATTTTCGTCGTTCAGGTTTCGTTGAATTTTAACAAAACCCTGCTTTAATTTAATTGTACTCGCCGATCTTTCGTGCAGCGCGGAGAGCGTATAGCCATTGTAGTCAAAACGTAATTTGAGCAAATGAACATAGCGTTTGTCATCCAGTGGTTGGCCCAGCAGTTGTAGTCGTGGACGTGGAGTCAGGCCACTTAATTCCGTTACTTTGACAGGTTTTGGTAAGGGTAAAGGCAGATCTGGGTGTTCAGTCAGCAGGCGAAGGCTGAAGTCTTCAATATATTCAGCCGGTATTGGCGGTGCAGTTAATACTTTCTGAAATTGTTGGTGTGTCATGTCGGGACAGTCTATCGTACCCAGTGTCAAATTGTCGGTGTCTAAATATGTCGGTGGTTCGGTAGGTAAACAAAGTGCCTGACCGGACACTGTTGCCGCCAGCGTGTAGGTATTGTCTTTTTGTTTATGCCAGGATAGCTGTAGTAACCTGGGCGTACTGCTGCGCAGGGAAGATGTTTCTTGGTGCGAATTCCAAAACAAGCGCCCAGATTGCAGTGCTTTGGTTAACATTAAATATCCTAAAGCACCGTTGATTATGACTTTATCCTGATGATCGATATCTGCATTGATGGCAAGGCGCAAAAGTTCGCGGTCTTCCGGCGGAAATTGTGTGCTCGGGAAATAACCGTAGCGCAGATTATTTAGCGGTAAGCTTCTACCGGCGGTAATTCCACCATGTTTCTTGTGGCGTACGATAATCAGTGACAGCAAATAATTTCTGGCAGTGTCGTCTTTTTGTATGACATAAACTAAAAATTCTTTGGCGGAATCCGGTTTAATGTGGTTCTCATCAAAACTGGATAACCAGTCAATATAAACTTTGTTTACAGCTGTTTGTTGTTGTGGTTTTGCTTGTTTATACACAATGCATGCAGCTGCAACATGCTTGCAGTTATAGCCCACAGGACAACTGCACTTGCCGTTAACATGAAGGTTGTGTCCATTTTTGTTAATGGCGATGATTTGATTATAACGTTGATTGTTGCTGCCGGTGACGGTGGCATTGAGAATAACTGTGTTTGCGGTTTCGGTACGTGTTTCGAGACTGATAACCTTATGGTGTAGAAAATAGTGTTGCCCTTTCGAATACGTTTTTTTATCAAAAACGTCTTGAAGACTTGAAGCTGGAATAGTCTGAAAATTTTTCAAGTTGGTTGTTTGGGCAGTGTCGTTTGATATTGGATTAATTGCTGAGTTGAATTCTAGAATATTGTACGCTATAGAGCGTATCTTATTTGACTTTAGGCCAGAGCGCAAAAGCGCATCAATGACGAAACCAATTTACTAAATGAATGCTGGAGTAATACAGGAAAGAGTTAGTTTAAGTGTTCCTATGATATAGATCATGGGCCAGTTGATAGCATGGCGCGATCTAATTGGATGTTTCCGGCGATAGGCAGCTTGATAACTAACGGATCGAGGTTAATGCCAAAAACCAATCCAAGAAAGTTGAATTCAAGGCCCTCTATGCTACTTACTGCAAAACCAAGGATTCCGAGTAACGAGAATTGTAACCCTGTGCCGCTTGGTGGAACATCAAATATGCGGTAGCCCAAATAATCTTTGCCGATAGCTGTTGCAGGTAAATTCAGTTCCAATTCGGGTATGTTTCGCGAGATCCATGCGGTAAAAGTATTGGAGTTTGGTCCGGGCCACAGTGTATATTCTCGGGAATAAGGATAATTGTCGACGGCATGCGCGAGACGTTTAATCATGTTGTCCACACCGCTACCGCGTTTTTCGGCGAGAATAACGGGGGTATTTCCAAACCAGCGTCGATCAGGAATTTGGTTATAAATTGCCAGAACCGGTAATTGCCTGCGCTTTCGCCAACCTAACACCTCATAAATGGTATACGATTCAGCGTTGGAGGGTTTAACCGCAATCCAGGTATGAATACCAAAATAACCACGCCAGCTGTAGGCACGGGCGCCATAAACTTGAATGATGGCTTCTGGTGTGACGGATGGTTCGGGGGCGATGCCAACAGGATCACGGCTGGCGGTCCGCCAATTATTTTGCGTGCTGCAAGCTGTGAAAAATGCTCCCATCAAGCCGATGACAACCATCGTATAAAATATACGTTTAGCAAACAACAAACACATGTTGCGGAGCATATCTAGTTTGGAGGGCCATCAAAATGTGGTAGGGAGCGAATGCTGATGCATCATTGGGCTGGAAGTTGATCTGCATGTATTCAATTGTGCTCTCAATGCCAGATACTTTCAGCAAAAAACTAAGCATACTATGGTTCAGTTGAGAAACTGAACCATAGCAATATTAATGTGCTATTTATAACTGGATAAAGCAACGATTGCGTGTCTGCGAACTATGCTAGGTTCATAGGGATGAGTTGGCTTTGCATAAAGTGTTTGTATTTTTTTAACGTAGTTTCGAGTTTCTGTATATGGTGGAATACCCCGATGTTTTTCAACAGCACCTTCGCCAGCATTATAGGCTGCAACGGCTAATGCGACATCTCCTTTAAAAAAGGCAAGTAACCAGCGTAAATATGCCATCCCGCCTTTGATGTTGTCCTCGGCATCGAAAATGTTTTTTACCTCAAAACGTTCCGCCGTCGCCGGTATGAGCTGCATCAGTCCCCTGGCATTTTTATGAGAAACTGCCTGTACGTTAAATGCTGATTCAACGGTGATGATGGCCATTACCAGATTGGGGTCTAGATTATATTGAGGAGCCAGTTCACGGACAAGATCGAAGTAGGGTTTTTCAGAAAAATCCGTGGTATTGTCATCAGCAATTGATTTCAGGCATTCAGGAAGCGCCGGTTCTTGTGAGGTATCAAGATAGCTAATCATCATATTTGCATGTGTATGGCCCTGTTCCGCAGCCATAACAAATAGTTGTACAGCTATGCTGTCACTTCGACGCACGCCTCGGCCGTTCGCATACATCCATCCCAAAGAGTACAACGCTTCTTGATGTCCCAGCTTGGCAGCACCACAATACAATTCAATAGCGCGCTTATAATTTCGTGGCACTCCTTCCGCGTGTTCATGCTGTTTAGCCAATGCGACCAGGATTTGCGCTTTATCACTGGGATCTTGAGATGGATAGCCTTTTAACTCCATCGTGACGTTGCTTGCTTTTGCAGAACCCCAGAAAACGAGACTACAAATCATGAGTGTAAATAGTATAGGTTGATTTAGCTTCATGTTTATTAATCTGTTCTTTTGTTAATAACAGTTGCACCACATGGACAGGAGAGATTGATATCTGGCAATTTTTCAGAACTGTCCAGCGGGCTGCTAATGTTTCAGGAACGATCCGGATAATGCGAGTCACGGTCGTTAAATTTCGTCAGTTTTACCAGCTTTGATGTGGCGGCCTGGTTGTGCCGCATTTATACTTGAAATTTTTTTAGTAATGATATGTAAAATTATAGCAAAATTTATGCCACGATAAAAAAGTGTTTATCTATCAGCTAATTGGTGATTTAGTAAAAAAAATGAATTGTGTAATGTAAAGATTGTCGACACTTATGTTGGGTTTGTTACGACGATTGAGAAAAAGTTGTCAGTACGAGTTGATTAGATGACATGGCATTGATTTATTTGATTTTATTGCGTGTGTGCAGGAGAATAGAACGCGCTAATTATAGGAATTGAATATGAGGTATCCGTCTTTTTCAACTTGACGATGGGGGGATTTAATCGAATAATCTTCTGTAATAAGTAATTGTAATCAAAATAAAATGATGGTGTTGTGCTTAGTGCTTATTTAATTGATTCAAAAGAAAGAAATGTCAGTAAAGTTTTGTCTGGGATGATTATTAAATTCCTTTTGCAGCGTTATATCTGTTCATATCTTCTGTTTGCTGTTGTAGGTATGATTTGTTCCGAAGCGTTGGCCAGAACAGATTTCCTTCCTGAAGCGTACAAGCAGATAATTAATCAGGCTGTTTTGCGTAATGCGGTCGACAGGCCCACGCTCATCAAAACAATTGAGTGGGTCGGGTATTTGGCCAAGAGTACACAGGACCCCGAAGTTATCGGTGAATTAGCGCGTTTGGAATGCGCAAATGCGGAAGTTGAACAAGTAAAAAACAAACGCGTTAGATTGTATGAGGGTTGTATTGAAGTTGCGGACAAGGCGTTGGCTATTCATGCTAATGAAGTCAGTGCACTATACTGGAAAGCAGTAGCAATGGGGAATTTGACTGAAGAGAATGGCATTCTGGATGCTTTACATTATTTGCGCACTATGGAATGGCTTTTTTTGCGGGTGGTTATACTTGACGAAAAATATGACTATGCAGGCGCCCACAATGCTTTAGGTCGCTTGTACCATCAATTGCCCGGTTTTCCAATTAGTTTCGGCAGTTACAAAAAAGCATTGTTTCATATTAAAAGAGCGTATGCATTGTTTCCGAACGATATTATCACACGTGCTTTTTATGCAGAATTATTATTTGACATGGGTAAAAAACAGGAGGCCTATGCACACGCAAGATTTATACTGAGCACCCCCATAAAGATCGAGAATCGTTTTAGGCTTGACCGGTTTATAGGTATTGCCAGAAATATTCTAAAACGAGCTGGTGCATAAGAGCCATACGTCGGTTTGTTGATACGAGATGCAGTCAAGTGGAATGGTGTTGATTGTAGATTTATTTGAAAGAGAAAATACACTTAGCGTTATTACGATAAATTATGGGGAATGAAATACCATCGGATCATTTTAGCCTCGAAGACCATCAATTGTTTAATGCGCAATTACAACAGGAAACAAGTATCTTCGATCAGTGGTTCTCGCAAAACCGTTTTGCTGATGAACAGCGCATGTTCGGTTATGAACTTGAGGCTTGGTTGGTTGATGAGAATTGTCGGCCTTTACCAGCCAATGAACAGTTCTTAAAAATGCTGAATCATCCTCTGGTCGTTCCGGAACTGGCAAGTTTCAATGTCGAGCTCAATAGTTTGCCGCAGCATTTGAGTGGATCGGCGTTTAGTGATATGCAACATAACCTGAATCAGATATTTGGTCTTTGTCGGCGTCAGGCACAATTGTTGAATGGGGATATACTAACTATCGGTATTTTACCGACTGTCAGGCAAAAGGATCTTTCGTTACATAATATGTCCGATTCTCAACGCTACCGCGCCTTAAATGAACAGGTGCTGCGATTGCGACAGGGGCGTCCGCTACAGATTAATATCAAAGGTGAAGAACATCTGCGTATAGAGCATGATGATGTGATGCTGGAAGCAGCCGCCACTTCCTTTCAGTTGCATTTGCAGGTGCCGTTGGATAAAGCAAAACGATACTATAACGCAGCAGTTATCTTGTCCGGATCCATGGTTGCGGTGACCGGTAATGCACCGTTTTTATTTGGTAAGCATTTATGGGAGGAAACCCGAATTCCCCTGTTTGAACAGGCTGTAGCCGTGGGCGGGTGTGGACAGCGTGCTGAAGTGGAAGGTGATTTGAAACGGGTATTTTTTGGTACCGGATACATTGAAAGCTCGCTGATGGAATGTTTCCAAGAAAATCTGGAGCATTTCCCGGCAATTCTTCCGGTTTTATTTGAAGATCAACCGGAGGAACTGGCCCATTTGCGTTTACATAACGGGACTATTTGGCGCTGGAACCGTCCATTAGTGGGTTTTGACGAGCAGGGCGAGCCACATTTGCGTATAGAGCACAGGGTGATTTCTGCTGGGCCAAGCGTCGTGGATATTGTTGCAAACGCAGCATTGTTCGTGGGTGCGATTAACAGCCTGATTGAACAACAACAGCCGCCGGAGTGCGATCTGGCATTTAATCATGCGCGACGTAATTTTTATCAGGCAGCCCGATTCGGGCTGAAAGCGGATTTGTACTGGCTGGGTAATAAGCAAATCGATGCGCGTACTCATGTCTTGCAACAGTTGATTCCGTTGGCGCGTTCTGGTTTGGAGCGGTTGGATATTAGTGATAAGGATATCTGTTTTTATCTGGATATTATTAAGCAGCGTGTTACAAGTGGACAAACCGGCACCAATTGGCAGCAACGTTATGCTGCTAACCATCATTACGATATGCAGGCATTAACAGCTGCTTATGCAACATTGCAACGGCAGGGCGAGCCTGTGCATGTCTGGCCTGTTTAGTTGCTATCTGTAAATACATTGCGGGTGATTTCGGCGGTTTCGATTGAAAGCTATTGTCTCCGGTATGTTGCAGCTGGGTATACAGAAAAATAACTTATTGATTAATGTATTAGCTAAAAATAGATGTTGACTATACGACAAGGTTTACCCGACGGTCTACTCAATTTACAGTCGCATGAACTGTATACCAAATTAGACGGGCCGACTTTATTCCAGATTCCAGGTCGCCGAACGCCTCCAATTTTTATTTCTGTTTTATTGCACGGTAATGAACCAGTTGGCTGGAATGCAATACGTGAGATTTTGTATCGCTACCAGAATAAAACATTGCCGCGCGCCTTATCGTTGTTTGTCGGTAATATTGAGGCGGCCCGCTATCATCAAAGACACTTAGAGAACCAACCTGATTTCAACCGAATTTGGCCGTCTCCTGCCGGTAACATACACACAGATGAATGTATCCCCGAACAAGGTATGGCATATCGTGTCTACGAAACAATGGCAGAAACAGGACTGTTCGCCAGCGTGGATGTGCACAATAATACAGGATTGAATCCACATTATGCCTGTGTCAACAGATTAGAAGCGCCATTCTTGCATTTGGCTGCATTGTTTGATCGTACCGTTATTTACTTTACGCGGCCTAAGGGAGTATTGTCACTTACGTTCTCAGAGCTTGCGCCGTCGGTAACGCTCGAATGCGGGCAACCCAATTGTGCTCGTGGCGAAGCTCATGCGATTGAATATTTAAATGCTTGTCTGAATTTAACAGAAATTCCGGCACACGCACTTACCCGGCGTGATATCGAATTATTTCATACTGTTGCCATTGTGCGTATCAAGCCCGGAATTAGTGTGGGGTTTCAGGATAATGAGCTGGATTTGCAATTGATTGACAATATCGATCATTTAAATTTTAACGAATTACCGCTTAACACACTGATTGGTTGGCAGAGAAATAGCAGCAGTATTGTTTTGAGAACGATTGATGAACAGGATCAAGACGTTTCCGAACGTTATTTTCATTTGGACGGTCAGGCGCTTAGAGTTAGACGGCCTGTGATGCCGTCGATGTTAACGCGAAATATTCAGGTGATCCATCAGGATTGTTTATGTTATCTGATGGAACGTTTAACATTACCGGATTCGGCAACCGGTATTATCGAACCGGCTACAGGCTATATTGAATCCTAATATCCTATCCGGCGGGTTTATAAATTTTCTTGTTTTAATTCACGAAAACGTTTTCTGTCGGCAGAAAATTTTGCTGTAAGACCATCAATACGGTCATGATTTCTTTTTAATTCATGTTGTAGCTGTTTAACATCGCGCGTTGCAGGAATGAGGCTTTCTTGTAGTGATGTCAGTCCTGGACTGCCCGATTTTTTAGCTTGATTTACTTGCTTCTGGAGTTTTTGCAGATTATTTGTGGCAATTTCCAGGCGTTTTTCGATCCCTGTAATCGCCAGCTCTATCGGATGGATATTGCGTTCCATTGCCCAGTCAATTTCTTCCTCGTTGGTATACGTACTGAGTAATACCGTATCGCGTCTTTGTTCCTCGATACGCCGTTGTTCCTCCGCTGCCTGTATTGCCGGATCGGTTTCATCTTCTGTTTTGATTCTAACGGCATGCGTACGCAGGACTACGCCGCCTTTATTCATTTCCACTGTGGCTTGGTTTTGGCACTCAGCCGGCATAACATTGGCGTAATAATGGTATCTGCCATTTTCGTCCACACATTTATTCATGGATGCCAGAACAGGTTGCGTAAAAATTAAAAGTGTCGCGAATAAAGATGTAAACCAGTGCATGATGATCTCCCGTTATTTTCTTTGCAATACTGTTATGCAGGAACGGCATGCGGGCGGATGAATTTAACCTCTGAGATGCGTCACAAAATTGAGTAATAGTGGATGGCAATACGATTTATCAAGATTCTTCTGAATGGGGAAATAGTGACTGCGTGGATATATTGTTAAATTAATTATTTTCTATCAATAATTTAAAATCTAATGACCCAAACATACCATTAATTTTTCTATAATTTGGGCAAATCATTCCGTAATTATTCAGACGGTAGTTTTCTATCAATATTCGATTATTCGGCCTACGAGGAGAGCGTAATGGTTTCGAAGTCTGTTCGCGGTGGATTCAAGCAATTTCTGCGTTCTTATCTGTTTCTATTTTTATGTATTGGAACTTCTGTAAGTTACGGTATTGAACGTGGGCCTATCTTTCGTTCAGATTCACCGCCTCAATATCTTGAAGATCCACAATCCTCATGTGAGCGAGTAATAGAATCGCGTAGGGGCACACCTTGGTATCCGGTTCCTGGGCCTAATGACGCCGACGTACTTAGTATCTGGACAGTACCTTATTACACCTCATCAGGTTTGACATTTGCATACTCATGTGCTGCAAAAATTTTACGGTTCACGCAGCCTCCTCAAACCTTTGATGTTACCAATGCCGGATGGGTTTATCCGGTTTGTAATAATGGTGATTCAGCAGGTGGAACAAATAATTCCAGTGATATGATCTGCAATATACCTGATAGCACGACAGACCAAGGTGCCAATCAGGGTGAACAGTGTCCTATGGACGGCAACCCTGTCAATCCAGGCACTGGTAACAAATTCGCAGAAGAAATCGATATTACCCTGCCTGGTGGATTATCTTTTTCACGTTATTACAACTCTGACAGTCTGTCAGGTAGCACCCAAATCGGTTTATCCTGGAGACATACCTACCAACGCAGTTTGGTGATCAATGCCGAAACAGTGACGGCGTCACGTACTGACGGCAAACTGGTTTATTTCCGGCTGGTGGGTTCTGACTGGACTAACCAGATACAGAATAGCGAGAACCTGACTCCGGTTGATGATGGGAATGGCAATATTATCGGCTGGCAGTTAACCAGCACCGATAATACAGTAGAGAACTACGATACAGCAGGCAAGTTATTGTCTTTAAGTAGCCGCGATGGTCGCACCCAAACGTTGACGTATGATACGTACAACAAACTGGCTACGGTAACCGACGATGTTGGCCGTACACTCAATTTCACTTATGACGGTTCTGGCCGTATCGCAACACTGAACGATCCGGCAGGAGGTGTATTTACGTATGGCTACGATACCGACAGTAATCTGGTTTCGGTAACCTATCCCGATAACAAGACCCGCACCTACCACTATAACGAACAGGCCTATACCAACAATACCGATTTACCCCATGCATTAACCGGTATTACCGATGAGAAAGGGATACGGTATGCCACGTATACCTACGATTCAACAGGCCGTGCCATTGTGACCGAACACGCCGGTGGTGCAGACCGTCATGCGTTGAATTACGTCAGTACCAGCAGTACGGAAGTTACCGATCCTTTGAACAGTGTCTATACCCGTAACTTCCAAACAATTCTAGGTGTTGCTAAAAGCACAGGCCAATCCCAACCTGCCGGATCGGGCTGCAGTGCGGCATCGTCTGCAACGACGTTTGATGTTAACGGCAATGTCGCCAGCCGTGCCGACTTTAACGGCAACAAGACCTGTTATGCCTATGACCTGACTCGTAATCTGGAAATTGCGCGTGTCGAAGGGTTGGCGTCAAGCAGCAGTTGTCCGGCTGATGTGGTGAACTATACCCCGGCACCGAGTACCGATGAGCGCAAGATATTGACCGGCTGGCACGCGAGTTTCCGTTTGCCGGTGTCGGTGACTGAAGCGGGTCGTGTCACCACAATTGCTTACGATACCTATGGCAATGTCACACAGTTAAGCATCCAGGATACCGCGAGTAGTGAAACACGCACCTGGAGTACCAGCTATACCTACCATGCCACTGTGCCAGGTGTCATCGTTCAGCGCGTTGAGGACGGGCCGCGTACCGATGTGAGTGACACGACGACCATCGATTACTATGCTCCCGATGCGGCGTGTACCGGCGGTCATTTTGGTTGTCGTGGACAGGTGATGCGTATCACTAACGCTTTAGGCCATATCACCGACATTACCCGCTATAACGCGCACGGGCAGCCTGAGCAGATTGTCGATGCCAACAATCTGACCACAACGCTGACTTACGATAGCCGCCAGCGTCTGGTGTCGCGCGTCGTGGGTACGGAAACCACAACCTACCAGTACGATGGTGTTGGTCAGTTGATTCAACTGACCCGTCCCGACGGCAGCAGTCTGACCTACACCTATGACGATGCCCACCGGTTAACGGACATTACCGACAGCCTCGGCAACGCCATCCGCTATACACTCGATGCCGCAGGCAACCGCACCAAGGTCGACATTTATGATGCCGGTAGTGCACTGGCACAAACCCGTCAGCAGGAATTCGACGCGTTAAGCCGGTTGTGGAAAATAACCGGTGCACAAAGCCAGGTTACAGAACTCGCGTATGACGCTAACGGTAACCTGAAACAGACGACCGATCCGCTGCTACACACCGCAACACGCCAGTTCGATGCGCTGGATCGGCTGATTCAGGCCAACGACCCGATGAGCGGCCAAACCCTGCAATCGCACGATGCGCTGGATCAGGTCACGCAAGTCACCGACCCCAAAGGCGTCGCCACCAGCTATACCACCAACGCATTCGGTGATGTGACACAGGAAGTCTCGCAAGACCGGGGTACGACCAATTACACCTATGATCTGGCGGGCAATCAGTTGACCAAAACCGATGCCAGAGGCGTGGTACAAACCACTGCGTATGATGCGTTAAACCGTCCGATCTCGCAATCGTACACCACGGTAACGGGTGTGCCGCAAACCGGTACTATCACCTGGACGTACGACACCGGTACCAACGGTGTCGGACATTTAACCCAAATGAGTGACGAATCGGGCAGCACCAGCTACCAATATGACGCGCATGGACGAATTACCAACAAAACCCAGACCGTAAGTTACAACAGTGAGAACTTCGTTCAGACACTAAGTTATCAGTACAACGCCAACGGTCAGCTCACCAGCATGACCTATCCATCGGGTGCACAGATTACTTACACCTATGGTACGGACGGCAGACCGACAGAACTGCGCGTAAATGGTGCGGTACTAATGCAAAACATCGTCTACCGCCCGTTCGGTGAGCCTGAAAGCTGGAGCTGGGGTAACAGTCAGGTGTACAGCCGCAGTTTCGATTTGGACGGCAGGCTGACACAACACCCATTGGGTAGCGAAACACAAGCACTGACTTATGATGCGGCCAGCCGTATCATCAACACCACAAACACCAATACGGTCTACAACCGTACTTACGAGTACGACGCCAACGACCGGCTCATCCGTCAGACCGACAACACCACCACAAAACTGTGGGGTTATGATGCCAACAGCAACCGCACCAGCGAACAATCGGGTGCGACGGTGTATCCGTACACTGTTGATGCCAACAGTAACCGCTTACTCAGTGTCGCAGGCCCCGTTGCCAAGACCTACACTTATGATGCGGCGGGTAATCCGCAGGGGGATGGCACAACAACCTTCACCTGGAATGCCGCCGGACGGTTGGTGCAAACGACGATCAGTGGCAACACCTATCAATACCAACACAACGGTAGCGGTGAACGGGTGAAGAAAGGACTTGGCAGTAACAGCCATACATTCTTCATGTTCGGCCCCGGTGGACAACTGATCGGTGATTATCTGGAAAACCAGGCAACACCACAGACCGGCGACTGGCTGTTACAACAGGAAACCGTCTGGCTCGGCAATATTCCTGTGGCGGTACTCAAACAAGCATCACCAACCGACCCGATGGTGTTCTATATGATCCATGCCGATCATTTGAACACACCGAGAGTCATCACAAACGCTACCGGCACACCAATATGGACATGGCGTAACCTGAACGCCTTTGGTGACAACACCCCGAACGAAGACCCTGATGGTGACAGCAATCTGTTTACCTACAATCTGAGATTCGCCGGTCAATACTTCGACACCGAAACCAACCTGCACTACAATTACTTTAGGGATTATGAGCCTGCTACCGGTAGATACCTGTCTTCCGATCCTATCGGACTCGCTGGTGGGCTGAATATTTATGGGTATGTGTTGCAAAATCCGTTAGCCTATATTGACCCAACTGGCTTGATAGTTTGGCCATACACAGATGAACATCGTCAGAGAAATAGAAACAATCAATGTCCCAGCAAACCGCCAAAGGAAAAAATATGTGAAAGTCGCAGCGAAGGATACTTTGATGAGCAAGGCAACCAGTGGTATCCAGATGATCCGCGAGCGGCAAGCATATTTCATGGTGGAAATAATGGGTTTAGAAGTCGTGATGGCAGCGGAGGTGGCTCTCAATGTTTCTATGACCCGAATACTGGTGATCCAATTTTTTCGGGGGACGACAAGGGTACTTATGACTATTCAAATCCCGAAGAATCGGGAAAGCTGGATCATTTCTGGGATGATGTTTTTCCTCACATATTCGATGGGAACTACGAAACCCCAGATCGGACTTTCTGGTACTAATTATGTTTAATAAAGCGTTATTAATTTTGCTGGGAATTTGCTTGTTCTCAGGGTGCAAAGAAAATTATTCTTATGATTTGGTAAAGATGCAGAAGCTTAAGGATTTGAGCGACCCTTCATCAGTGAGAGTTGTCCCGAAGGCAACTACTCTAAAAAGAAAGTTTGGTGCAACGATAAAGAATGGTGCGCCCTATACGTTTGATGTTTGTGTTAACAATGAAAGTGGTGAGTTACCAAATCTAGAGAAAGTTGATATTTTTCAGCTATTTGAGGGGAAAGAAATTCCCGTAATTTACCAAGTAGGCAATATTAACGATTGGATTGATCAGGGGGTACTTGCCTGTACTTATGATATCGCTTCCTTTGATAGTGAAATCGAAACTACCTCGGTTTATTGTTTTAATTTACATATTCGAGTTGCGGATAGCATTCAAACTAATAAAACATGTTGGCAATTCGAGCGCGTATCAGGGGAAGGTAAAATGACTTACCAAGACGTATTAAACCAGTAAGTTGCACTTTACAGTATTTCGACACCGAAACCTATCTACACTACAATTACTTCAGGGATTATGAGCCTCAAACCGGTAGATACCTTTCTTCCGATCCGATTGGATTTGCTGGAGGGCTGGATACTTATGGGTATGTGAGCGGGAATCCGCTTTCATTTACTGATCCGACAGGCGAGATTCCATTCCTTGCAAATTTATTTCAGATAAGGGAAATAAAAAAATCGGAAGGACTGATGATCTTAATAAGTGGTGGTTAGTTAGATGGGAAGAAAGCTCTTTGGCTGTAAAAGTTGTCAGAAATTCAGATGGCTCGCTAAATGGTAAATCTACTTGGAAAAGTAATTCATCAGTTTTGAGGCAGACTATGGGTGCCGGCAAGCCAATAAGAGATATTTCACCAAAAAATAATAATGGTCAGTATTTAAATGCTGAAAGAAACTTACTTGAAAGCAAAGGGTGGAATTTTGATAAAAGTACAAACCTTTGGATGTCTCCAGCAAAATAAATTGTTAGAAATATGTATTTAAGTATATAAATTCAATAATGCACCGTCAGCAATTGAATTTTATTGAAATTGTTCGATCTGAGTTTTCTTTCTTACCGGACTATGGTTTGCGTTGTATAAAGGCCGAACCCACTATTGTTAGATATGAATCGAGCACTGTTTTTTTGAATATTTATCATGGTCGAATCTCGTTTGAAATAGATGCTGAATTCGGTCAGATAAGGTGGTTTCGTAATTCCCAATCATATTCTGTTTTCGAGCTAATACACCTAATTAATCCCGAAGATGCTGAGAAATATAGGAATTACTCGGCCTCTACACCTGAGGATGTGATTGCAGGCGTCAAGAGATTAGGCGCAATATTAAGAAAAAATGCTGACACTTTTCTGAAGGGAAATAAAAGTATTTTTACCAAACTTGCCAAACAAGAAAAGGAGCTGTCAAACAAGTTTGCTACTGAAATTTTATCAAGGCAGGTTCGTCCCAAAGCGGAAGAAGCCTTTAGAAGAAGAAACTATGCTAAAGCTACAAAACTTTATGAATCTATTGAGTCTGAACTGAGTGCTGCCGAAAGAAAAAAATTAGCATATTGTCGTAAGCACTTATAAGGTGCGATTATTGCGTCGATTTAATTCAAATTCTCTGTGTGCTTCTTTGCTAACTTTATTGCAAATAGTTGTTCTTGGTTATATTAGAAATCTTTGGGAAGACATCAATTATTGGGTTGGTCAATACATAATGAATGTAACCGAAGTTTTTCGTTTAATTAACAATCTGGATTACGATGAAGGATTAAAAAGAAAATTTGGTCCAAAGTATTCACTTATGCAATTGGATAAGCATGGTGAGATTGTGGCGGTTTATCGATTTAAAGAAGCGCCAAGTGAAGAACAGCAGGTTGAAGCGTTAAAAAAACACAGAGGAACAATACAAATACCTGCTATGGTTGGAATGTACGAAACTATAGAGTCACTGAAAGTATGTATTACTGATAGTATGCCGCTATTTTCGAGTCTTAAAAAATAAATTCTGTCACCAACAATCAATGCTCCCGTTTTACGAACTTTAATTACCCCGCAATCTCATAATCATGCGTTATCTCTACGGTGTTTTTAAGCATGATTGATGCGGAGCAGTATTTTTCTGCAGAAAGGTTGATGGCGCGTTCGATTTGATGGGGATTGAGGTTGTTTCCGGTGAGTATGAAATGCAAATGAATATGTGTGAAGACCTTTGGGTCGGTTTCCGCACGTTGCGCTTCAATGTTGACACTACAATCGGTTACATCCTGGCGTGCTTTTTTCAGGATGAAAATGACGTCAAATGTCGTGCAGCCGCCGAGTCCCATCAACATCATTTCCATCGGGCGCGGACCCTGATTTTGTCCGCCTGCCTCGGATGCACCGTCCATTAAGACCTGATGGCCGCTGCCGGTTTCGGCGAGAAAACTGACGTTACCTTTCCATTGAATTGATGTTCTCATAGGAATTAATCCAAAAAAATGGTTTGGCAGCCGTAAAAAAGCCGACGCGAACTAACGTCGGCTTTACAATGTTCAGGCCTGAATTATTTGAGCGATAGAATAAATTCGGCAAGGACTTTTGCATTTTCATCGCTAACCATGGCGTTAGGCGGCATAGGTACAGGCCCCCAAACATTCTGGCTGCCGTTTTTGATTTTGCCGCTCAGATATTCTACAGCGTCATCCTGACCTGCGTATTTTTCAGCGACATCTTTCAATGCTGGTCCAACCAGTTTGTTGTCAACATTATGGCAATTCAGGCAGCCGCTGCTTTTTGCTAGGTCTGCATCAGCTTGCGCATTGGCTGCCAGAAATAATGCAGAAGCTGCAGCTATGCTTATTAAAACTCCTTTCATATGTGACTATTCCTTATTAAAAGTTATTTAGGAAACGTTATTTTACCCTGATCTTCACAGATATGCAGCAATTCCTGCAAATCGGAAATGTCGGGTAAGCAACTATCCGCTTTACAAACCTGCGCAGTTACTGAGTTTCTTGTGTTATCTGCAGGCAGTGCTTTGATAAGACAACCGGGTAAGCCAACAAGTTCCCCAGATAAATTCAATACGATTGCACCGGGAAACCGGTCCTGTATAGCCCATTGCCATGATTGCGCTGTAATAGCCTCACCACGCAACACTACCACTATCGGCGGTTCAATGTGCTCCTTGAGAGCGGTCAGAAGGCTGGCATACTTGTCCGGTTGAAGCGACAGGGATGGGTAAAACAGTTGCAGCGTTTTTTCTGCAGCGGTTAAATAGCGTGTTTCTCCCAGAAAATAACCGAGACGTTGCAATGTGATGGCGGCAATGCCGTTACCCGAAGGCGTTGCGTTGTCCTGTACGGGTTTGGGTCGGTGAATAAGCGTTTCATGATCATGGCTGGTAAAGAAAAAACCGCCTGCTTTGGGGTCTTCAAACTGTTCCAGCAATACATCGGCGAGTTCGATGGCAAAACTAAGGTCGGCGGCCCGGAATTGGGTTTGCATGAGCTCGAGCAATGCGTCGAGTAAATAGGCATAGTCGTCCAGGTATGCATTTAAATGAGCTTTGCCGTCTTTAAAAGTCGCAACCAGACGATTGTCTCGCCACAACTGTGCGCGAATAAAATCGCTTGCCTCTACGGCGGAATTTATCCAGTTTTCTTGTTTGAAGATACGGCCTGCGGTGGCGAGGCCTTTGATCATTAATGCATTCCAGCTTGTAAGAATTTTTTTATCACAATCGGGGCGAATTCGTTGTTCCCGTAGTGCCAGTAATTTTTGTTGTGCTGAGGCGATGAGGTCATGTACGATTTCTGGACTTGTGCCTGCTTCTCTGGCGACTTGTTCAAGCGATTGAGTGATTTCGAGATGCCAGGATTTTTCCTCAAAGTTAGGTGGGTTCCTTAGTCCGCCGTAGTATGTTTTGACGATCGCATATTCGTCGTTTGATAACTGATCTTCAATTTGTAGTCGGTCCCAGACATAAAATTTGCCTTCTTCATGGGCTGAATCCGCATCCAGAGACGAATAAAAGCCGCTATTTTGCGGTGCCGACGATTGCATTTCACGCAGTACCCATTCTGCTGTTTTTACCGCGATTCTCTGGAATGAAGTGTTACCGGTGGTTCGCCAGACAGTCGCATACAGGTGCAATAGCAGGGCGTTGTCGTAAAGCATTTTTTCAAAATGTGGAATTCCCCAGTGGTTATCGGTACTGTAACGGAAAAACCCGCCGCCGAGTTGATCGAACACGCCGCCATGCGCCATTCTGGATAAGGTATGCGTAACCATATTCAGGATTTTTGTATCGTGGGTTGTAACGTAGTACTGTAAGCAGAATGCTAGTTCGCTAGGGTGAAAAAATTTAGGTGCCTGACCGAAACCACCATATTTGGCATCAAAGTTTGATTCCAGCGCTTTGATGGCTTCCTGAAGCGGCTCTGCTGAGAGCGGCCAGTGTTGTGACGGTTTTGTGGGTAGCGACAAATCCATCAATTCAAGTAACTTTTTATTTTGTTCCGCAATGGCATCGCCACGGGAATGATAAATTTTCGCAACTTGTGGCAACAGATCCAGAAAACCTGGAAGCCCATGCCGGGGTTTGACCGGGAAATAGGTGCCGCCGAAGAACGGTTTTTGCTCGGCGGTCAGAAAGAGGGTGAGCGGCCATCCGCCGTTACTGCGATTAAGCCAGAAATGTGCTGCCTGGTAAATCTGGTCAATATCGGGACGCTCCTCGCGATCCACTTTGATATTAATGAAGTGCTCGTTCATGACTGCTGCAACTTCAGGGTTCTCAAATGATTCCTGTGCCATCATATGGCACCAATGACAGGCGGAATAACCGATGGACAGCAAAATCGGTTTATTCTGTTCTCGTGCGAGATCAAGTGCTTCGCTGCCCCATGGATACCAGTCGACGGGGTTTTCCGTATGCTGCAGAAGGTACGGGCTGGTTTCGCTCTGAAGGTGGTTTGGCATGGTGAAGCAGTCGAAGAGCTAGTCAGTATTACGCGATACGTGCATAGAGATCATGTGCATCCGAGCGGGTGACTTGAACATCGACGAAATCGCCGGTCTGCAAATTGTCCGGCGGATGGTCGATGTAGACGCAGCCGTCGATTTCAGGCGCGTCTGCGCTGCTGCGGGCAATCACTTGATCGTCGTCGATACGGTCAATCATTACGGTAATAGTTTGTCCGATTTTTTGGGTCAATTTTTTGCGGCTAATTTCTTCCTGGAGCTGCATAAACCGGGCGTAACGTTCTTCCTTAACGGCGTCATCAATCGCGTCGGGCAACGCATTGGCTGTCGCACCTTCAACCGGTGAATACTTGAAACAACCTACTCGGTCGAGTTGTGCTGCTTGTAGAAACTGTAGCAGTTCCTCGAATTCGGTTTCTGTTTCACCGGGAAATCCGACGATAAATGTGCTGCGTAGGGTAATATCGGGGCAGACTTTACGCCAGTGCTGAATGCGAGCCAGATTGTTTTCTGCATTGGCCGGACGTTTCATGGCTTTAAGGATACGTGGATTGGCATGCTGCAGCGGAACATCGAGGTAAGGCAAAATTTTTCCTTCTGCCATCAATGGAATGATTTCGTCGACATGCGGATAAGGGTAGACATAATGCAACCGGACCCACACACCAAGTTCACCCAGTGCGGCAGCCAGTTCAGTCATGCGTGTTTTTACCGGTTTACCTTGCCAGAACCCGGTGCGGTACTTGATGTCGACGCCGTAAGCGCTGGTGTCCTGCGAGATAATCAATAATTCTTTGGTTCCGGCATTGACCAGATTTTCAGCTTCCTGCATTACTTCATGAATCGGCCTGCTGACCAGGTCGCCGCGCATCGATGGAATAATACAAAAGGTGCAGCGATGGTTGCAGCCTTCGGAAATCTTCACATAGGCATAATGTTTCGGTGTCAGCTTTATTCCTTGCGGCGGAATCAGACTGGTGAACGGGTCATGCGGTTGTGGCAAATGGGTGTGAATGGCCGACATGACTTCTGGCAGTGCATGTGGCCCGGTAATCGCGAGTACTTGTGGATGTGTTTCGCGAATGATATTACCGTTCTCCTTGGCGCCCAGACAGCCTGTGACGACGACTTTACCATTTTCAGCAAGTGCTTCACCAATCGTGTCAAGCGACTCCTCGACCGCGCTGTCGATAAATCCGCAAGTGTTGACGACAACCAGGTCGGCTGCTTCATATGAGGACGATATTTCATAACCCTCCGCTCTAAGTTGCGTCAGGATATGCTCGGAATCTACTAAGGCCTTGGGGCAGCCCAGTGAGATAAATCCGACTCTGGGTAAGGATTGGGTTTTGTTAACAAGTGACATGAGAAAACAGTTGAGTGAAATAGGAATAATAGGAGAATTCTAACCGATTCGGGTGATTAACTCGTCTTAATGTTGTGAATCCGTTACAAAACACCAATTGTTGGTTGAAGTACGAGTCAGATAAATTCTGCAATTCAGAAATTCCAGAAGACAATAATTTAAACTATCACTTTAATGGGATAAATTCAGGGGGTGCATTGGATTTGCCAGGATAGGCGGGCCGTTCCGGTTGTGTGGGTTGTACGCTGCAGGTTTCACCAATCCAATGCGCATTTGTCTCGGCGGTTGCATGGATTGGCGTATCCATCATCCAGCTGTCAAATTCAGTTTTCCCGGAAAATTGTTCCGGACTGGTCAGAACGCCTTCAGCCGTGCCATTACCCTGGAATTGCGCATTATCGCAGGATATGGTGATCTGAAAACGATTGCCGGTGCGAAATGCATTTTCAATCGAGCAACCAGATTGACCGTCGTAGAAATACGTTGGAATATCCTGTGCGGCCATATCTGGCGTGATGCATACCTTTGAGGTGGCGGCATTATTGCGGATTTCTGGCATGATCAGACCATATCGTTTGGCCAGTTCTGTAATTTGTCGCATTTGTTCGGAAGGAATATGCGGTACCAATGCCAGCAGATCGGATGTTGTGATCACTTCCCATAAACCGGGACGAATACGGATTTGTTCCGCTGAAGCGGACATTATGCCGCACGAAAAACATGCGATAACAAACAGTATTTTATACATGATGAAGGGTACAGCTTTAAATTGAATACGTGTATTATAAATTTCACATAGAAAATATGCAGTGTTTTAGGAAGTTAAAGCAGATTTAAACGTAATAATCTGAATTTTCAAAATAAAGATCATCATGGCGAAGATTAAAACGAAACTCGGTTTCTTTCAAGTGTAGATAGAAAGTATGCTCGAGTACATCATTAAGCTTTGCCAAACGGTCTTTTTGCAAAACTCTTCAACCACATGAAGCGGACAAAATTATCGACGCAATTAGCCAGAAAGACACGCCTTATGTATAGAAAATTCTGAAACGATTTGTCAGTCGATATGCACGTTAACACCTAGGATCATTTCCATTTAATATAATGATGTTTCTGCAGCACAGTTATCATGGATATTGGATATATTGTGAAACGTAATTCTATTATTAAGGCCAATCGTCGAGAGAAGTCGCATGATTAAAACCTATCAAGATTACTTGGATGAACTGGGTTTTAGGGAATCATCCAGTATTGCGGGCGGTGTTCAGAATTATCACATCGAAAATCCCCACGGATTTATCGGCAAATACCAATTCGGTGAAGCCGCGCTATTTGATCTGGGCTACTACGGCATTGATGGGAGTGATACCAATTTATTCAAAAATGATTGGTCGGGTACCTGGTCAGGTAAAAACGGCATCCATAGTAAGCAAGACTATTTTGACAACGGTCCTGTTCAGGAAATCATCATTCAAGACTGGCAGAATATTTTATGGAGCAGAATAACGGCGCTGGGACTGGATCACTATGACGGTCAGGTTCTAAATGGTACTTTAATCACCGCTTCAGGCATGCTGGCTGCATCACATCTGATTGGCGCAGGCAGTCAATCATCCGACACGGCGGGGTTAAGAGGCTACCTGTTGTCCGGTGCCGTATTCAGCCCGCAAGATGGCAATGGCATTTCCGCAAATGATTACATGAACCTGTTTGCAGATTTCCAGACACCCTTTGTCATCGACCATGATCAAGATGAAATGATTGCGGGCGGTGCAGGTCAGGATGTTTTGACTGGTTTCGGTGGGAATGATCACCTAAATGGCAATGAGTCAATTGATACTGGTCGGTATCAGGGTAATTTGGCTGACTATCAGATTGAAAAGCGTGCTGATGACACCTGGCTGGTCGCCCATCAAACAGATGGGATGGATACCCTCACCGATATCGAACGGCTGCAATTCGCGGATACATCGCTCGCCCTGGATCTCGACGGCAATGCCGGCATTACGGCCAAGACTATCGGCGCGGTATTCGGCCGAGAAGCCTTATCCAACAAAGCACTGACAGGTATCGGCTTGCATTTGCTGGACAATGGCACAGACTATGAAGCACTCATGCAGCTCGCCATTAATGAAGCCCTTGGTAGCCATGCAACCAACCACACTACAGTGGTGAATCACCTCTACGAAAACATAGTGGGTTCGTCTCCCGCTCCTGCCGAGGCTGTTTATTTCATCGGATTACTGGATTCGGGTGTACACAGTGTTGCATCAATTGGCGTCCTGGCGGCAGATACCATGCTCAATCAGGCCAATATCGACCTTGTCGGCGTCTCGCAAACAGGGCTAGAATATTTAATGATTCCCGCTTAACTTAGTACAGTATCAACATCAACCAAACGGTTGTTCTGGTCAACTCGAACCGGACAAATTAATGAGAGACAGTTGATATTTAGCCGGTTACATTCCGCTGTAGCTGTATGTAACCGGTCATGGTTGTAATAACGAATATAATTCGGAACATCTTTTTTCAAATGTTCGCGCGTAGGCTGCGTGATACGCTTGGAAAAGAAAATATAATTGAAGTTTGTTATGATAAGAGCTAAATAGATGGCCGGAGGATATGAGTGGAAGAATGGGCGGGCGCATTAATTGCATTGGTCGGTGTAGCAATAGGCGCATTATTGTTCCGAGTGTCAACTGCTCGGCTTATTGAGGAGCAAAAGCATTGGGAAGAAATTTTTCACAGGCGAAATAAACTCGAGGAGCTGAGTTCTGTATTAGATCTTTTCGAGAATTCATACCGCGAACTCGCCGGTTCTGCAGCAATGAAAATCAATAGCGGAACGCCGATGGCGCTTCCCGGCAAGAGGATTCCAGAAACGCAACTGCATACGCTGCTTAGTTTTTATGCTCCTGAAACACTTGAAGAAAAGGCAGTGCTAGACGAACTGACGGCTAACTATGCAAATGTGATTGCTGAGGTTATTGATTGTTCGAATCCTGATTCCAGGGCAAAGGAAGCGCTGATGCATAGCGTAATATCGGGTCATCACAAAATTGAAGAGCAGTGCGGAAAACTAGCATTAATGACTACAGATATTGTCAGGCGTGAAGTTGCGAAAGAGTCATTTAATAAGACGCTTAACTCGCTGGAAACGTCAGCTGGAAAGCCGCAAGTTGGTGCAACGTTATATGTCAACAAGCGTAAGCCATTCCGGAAGAAGTAAATGGTACTATTCACCTAAAAGCATTGGAGGCTGAAATGTCAACAGACTCCAGGTAATTGGGCTTGTTGTTCCGATTTGTGCTGACGGGGTACAATATCCAGTGTAACTGGTTTATGAGTGGCGCGAATTAATTTTAAATTCTCATTACCCAAATATTATCTATGATCTATACAATATGTTCCGGCATATAAGAATCCATAGCCAATTATCCTGATATTTTTCGTACCTATAGATGATGCATGAAAGTGTTGTGATGAACGGACTGAAAGCGATTCCGACTCATGTCGTTTTGAAAAAAGGCTCACAGTTCCGTAATACAGGTTTTGTGGCAATTCAGCGCCTGATAAAGGCTGATTTGTTTTCCACGCTGGAAAAGGATGCCATTGCATCGGCTGAGCGGAATAAAGAAATTCCAGATAGTCATAGCATGGCAAGCGTAGGAAAACATTCGCCGGAAACAGCAGTCTATGAATCTACAAAACGATTTCATTCTGAAACTGTGCTTCCACAGTTTCAGAATGCACTGTTGCCTTTGTTACGTGTTCTAACAGGCTATATACTCGAACCTTTAAATTCCTGGTATATTTTTTATGAAGGAACGGATGCGATTTCACTGCATATTGATCCTGAAAAAAGCGACATTTCAGTTTTAGTCTCTGTGTTGGGAAAAGTCGGTCCGCTCCATTTCCATCCGGAACTGGAAGCGCAGAACCAGAGCCAACTGGATGCTTATTTTCAAGGGGGGGAGTGGAAGCCAAATAGCGGCATTCCATTAGCTTATCCATATGATGGAATCCTGGTTAATCGCGGTCATAGAATCCCCCACCATAGGACGGGAGAACCGATTTCTCAGCGTTGTGCTGTAGCTGCAATGCATTACACGATTCTTAGATAAAGGAATCGCATAAGCGGTGTAGGCCAAATAAGAAAGATAATAACCGGTGTTCAGATTTTCCCACTTTGGCGGGGCATATTTTCTTGGCTAGGACGTGGAGACTGTAACAAATTCTGTGTAACTGTTTATCATTAACCCCGGATATGGGAAAGGATAAACAGACGATGAAGAACAAAGAACTGCAAGCAATCGCCGAATTAGCGGCGAAGAATATT
>JAUIIB010000018.1 GCA_030431985.1 Gammaproteobacteria bacterium | reverse complement strand
ACTATGCCAATCCATAACTGGAAACAGGCGCTGAATAGATTTACAATCGAATTCGAAGACCGTTTGAAGGACTACACTTAACTCAGACAGTTACACAGAAAACTTTACACCCTCGTATCCCCGCTAACAAATCAAATTAGCAGTCATTCATTTAAAGTGAAACCAACTTTTATAGTTACTTGCCAATGTTTAATTGAACCTTGTTCGATGTGTCCACGGGTTTCCATCACTTCGAACCAGCGCATATCCCGCACTGTTTTTGAAGCTCTTGCTACTGCATTTTCAATTGCATCTTGCATGCTAGCTGAGGAAGAACCGGTAAGTTCCATAATTTTATAAACATGATCTGACATCATCGCCTCCTTAGAAATTAATTTTTGCTAGGGTTATCGTTCATGAGTCATATGCACTTTTTTCGAGTAGTCACTCATATTAACACATCAGATTAAACCCCTAATTCGACTCAATTACGAACATTGCAAGCCAAATTATCTTCCTGTATGTTAAATAGAGCCCCAAAATCACTTGTTTTCATACTCCATCGCACACAGCAAATAGCGTACAGTTGGAATTAATGTACTGATTACACCGATGGTCGCGGCAAAAACTATGCAACGATAACTAAAGACTATTTATGCAATTAAAGAAAAAAAAACACCAATTATTATTTTATTTATTACAATATTCCTTCTTTCAGCTTCAATATCCGTTATGGCCAGCAAATCAATTTATGGCTATATTGAACCTGTCACATTATTATCACCTGACGAAGTTACACTCACGGCAAAACTGGATACGGGAGCGGAAACCGCTTCGATTTCCGCGAAAAATATTCAAGTATACGAAAAAGATGGAGAAGAATATGTAAAGTTTACGGTTACACATCCCAAAATGGAAGAATCACTTCATTATGACTTACCCATAGTTCATCATGCACGAATAAAAAGACGCGCGTCCGAGAACACTGAAATTAAAACGCATCATTCCCGTCCAGTTGTCAATTTACCTATTTTTTTCGACGGAAAATCACATACCATTAAAGTCAACTTAATTGACCGCTCCCATTTCTCAACTCCCATGCTATTAGGTAGAAAAGCGCTGAAGAAAGTCGGTGCCATCGTTGACAGCACTGCTAAAAATACACTATTTGATGACGATGCATATCAATAACCATATTGAATTTACTGATCCAAACATCATTGCTTTCCAAGACATTTATCGATCCATCGACTAGTCAACTTCTCCTGAACACTATTCTGCCGTAACCGCGATGCGAGTCCAGCAAAATCAACTTGATCCAATGGTTGATCCTGATTAAAGCAAGAAAATACATAGGTAATCTCACCAGTTTCTGGATCTTTATGAGGCTGCAGGCATTGCGCGCATATTTCCTTCATCATGCACTGCATCGGTGAATTGATTGAACCAATAGCAAAATGCTCAGCCTTCAAGTATGGCTTCAGTTTATTGTAGCGCGCCGCGCCAACAGCAGCCATCATGCGGTCTGAGCCAATTGCTATAATGCGGTCTACTTCCATTAACGGCACAGACTGTTCGCCTAACTGACCGCTACCATACGCCACCATTGCTTCAACAATATTACCAACAAACTGTTTATCTCCGGAACGAGTTATTTCAAATCCAGGCGCCTCATCACAGCACCAAACAACGGTATCCGCAGCAGCTTCAATTTCAGCCACTTTATATCGATCAACTAGCTTTTTATAACCCGCAAAATAAAGCACTTTTGAACCAGCCGCCCGCGCTGCTGCACCAATGGAAAATAACACTGCGTTACCCAGACCACCACCAACAAGTGCAACCGTTTCACCCGACTCAATCTCAGTCGGCGTACCTGTCGGCCCCATCAGTATAACGGGATCTCCCGGTTTTAGTGTCGCACACAAATCTGCGGACCCACCCATTTCCAGAGCGATGAGCGATACCAAACCACGCTCAACATCAACCGAAGCGCCAGTCAACGCAATACCTTCCATTGCCAAACGTGTATCATCCGAAACAGGCGCAAGTGAAGCATAGTTTTGGAAACGATAAAACTGTCCCGGATGAAATCGTTCTGCAGCTAAAGGTGCATGAACTACAACCTCAATAATATTTGGTGTCAACCGTTCAACCTTATGAACTGTCGGTCTCAATTTATCGTTAAACTCGGCAACGAATTGTTCAGTAGTTTTCTCCAAGGATGGCTTAATATGATCCAAAACTCGGCTAACAATCGGATATCCCTGCTTTGCGCTCGACATCGCCTTAACAACGTTACCTGAATATGATGGGTGCAGATCACCAAAAAAGCTGATAAAACGTCCGTCGTCTGCATTTCGGTAACGTCCTAATAATACAGATGCACCGGATTTAGGGTTGCCGTATTCAGGTGTCACCATATTCCCCATCTCATCACACGACGCAAAGTAACGACCCTCGAGTTTATAGATTTCAGCATCTTCCCGTGCCAGTACGGTATTCGGCTGCGTCCCCGCGGCAACGAGTAATGCATGCGCTGGCAATTCAACCTCGCCGGTTTTCTGCCATTGCCCGGCTTCGTCCCGTTTTTGTACAGTAAATTGAACGGACTGTACATGTTCCCATTGATTGATATTGATACGTATCGGCGTCAATCCCTCGGCGAACGCAATACCCTCTTCAAGCGCCTTCTCAACTTCTTCATGATTTAAAGTATAAGAAGGACTGTCGACCAACCTCTTGCGGTATGCAATTGTTGCCCCACCCCAGGATTGCAGCAATGAAAGAATATTGGGTTCGCGCCCTTCCCGTTGCGCAACATCACGCTCAGCCCGAATAGCACGTGCATGTAGCAAGAATTCATCTGCTATTTCCGTTTCTTCCGCATCCCAAACAGCTCTGAGTGATGCTTCGCCTTGAACGGCAGTCAGAATTTCATAGCGCTGCAGAAATTTCTCCACCTGCACCGGATAATATGCCAATGCTTCGGTAGCAGTATCGATTGCAGTCAAGCCGCCACCAATCACGATGACGGGCAACCGCAATTGCATATTAGCAATAGAATCACTTTGGGCCGCGCCAGTCAATTGTAAAGCCATTAAAAAATCAGATGCAGCCCGCACACCACGGGCAAGACCATTTGGCAAATTTAGGATAGTCGGTTTTCCAGCACCTGCGGCTAATGCAATGTGATCGAAACCCATTGCGAATGCATCGTCTGTTGTTAAAGTACCTCCAAAACGCACACCACCAAATAACGAAAACTGGCCCCTGCGCTCCAGCAACAACCGGATCAACTTAAGAAAATTTTTGTTCCAGCGAACAGTAATACCATATTCTGCAACGCCACCAAAACCGCTTGGAATACGTTCGTCAAGATTCTCTTCCAGATCCCGTACATCTCGAATCGCATTAAACGGTACGCGCTCACCATTCATATTGACGCCGCTAATATGTTCCGGTAGCGGTTCTATTTTTAAGCCATCTACTCCTACCACAGTATGCCCGTCGTTCATCAAATGATGCGCCAAGGTATAACCGGCGGGTCCCATACCTACAACAAGAACTTTCTTACCCGTCGATGCTCGAGGCACTGGCCGACTTAAATTCAACGGATTCCAGCGCGTTAACAAACTATAGATCTCGTACCCCCACGGCAATTCCAAAACATCTTTTAAAGTCCGTGTCTCAGCCTGTGGGATATCCACGGGATCCTGCTTCTGGTAAATACAAGACTTCATACAGTCATTACAAATCCGGTGCCCCGTACCGGCACACATCGGATTATCAAGTACAATCATCGCCAGACTGCCTATTGCAACACCCTGAGTCTTGAGCATGTGGAACTCCGAAATGCGTTCTTCAAGCGGACAACCAGCCAGCAGCGCACCAAGTTCACTTCTTTTAAACCCAGGTGTTTCATCCGGTGATTTAGTTTTTTCCTTCAGTCCTTTCGAACACGAATCTTTACCCTGCTCATGACACCAAATACAATAATTAGCCTCATCAAGCGCGCCGACCAGATCAGTGCCTTCATCAGTCAAGGCAAATCCATTCCGCTGTCTTAAGTGAGCTAACCGGTGTAGTGGGAAACCTTGTGTGTCATCGGTTTCTAAAGACAGCAAATTCTGGAAATTCAACTTGGCTGGCGATTTGAATAAAATACCAGATTGCGTATGAGCCTGCCCTTCCGGTGTCCTAAGCGCCCAAGCTGCATAATGCAGAGCCGTTTTCAAACGATCAGCGTGACTGGCCTCGTCTTCCATCCATTGCGATACTTTGGTAGCAAAAACCAGTTCAGAGAATGGCTCCCCAAATACCTCCTCCAAAGTTTTCTCCAAAGCCAGACCGTTAATTTCAGCCAATTCATTCGCGCTGACTTTACCCTTAGCACGGCGCTGAACAAACTGACGCTTGCAAAAATAAAGCGGAGCAAGTTTATGGTGTTTTTCTGCAAGTGATTTAGCTTCAGCTTCAATACCAAATAATTTTGCAACGTAATCTTCGAGCCAGGGCGCAACTGCAATCAGCAGTGCTGATTCATCTTTTGGCTGCAATGAACCCGGATGTTCGCGTGCATGACTCAGCTTTTCATGTAACACTGCATCACCTTCACGCAAAAAATCCAGAAATGCACGATCAATTTTAACGAGCCCATCCCTCGTGTATAAATCCTGAATCGAGATATCCAACTGAAAGTTTGGCAAAGAATCTGTTACCTGATTAGGAGACGCTAAATCCAAAGTTGTCATAAATTAGTTAACACTTAAATATTGATAATAAAAAATCGATTACGCATACAAATTACCACTGATTGACTCAAAAACCATCTGTCTGGCCATTAAATCAATCAAATACAATTTGAATTTATGATAGTCATGCAGGTGACTGGTTGGCTGGAATACAAATCATGCCCGCACCGACTGTATTATTACTGCTCTCATCGATTACAATGAAACAGCCAGTCGCACGGTTTCTCTGATAGTCATCACATGTCAATGGCTGTTGAACTCTGATGTTGACATACGCTATATCGTTCATTTTCAACGTATCCACCGTTTCGTGATCCATCGTATTGACATCAACACGATAATCAATGCCACTAATAACCGCTTTGACCATACGTGTAGTGTGTTTAATTAAGTACTTCCGTGATGGATCCAAAGACTGTTCCGAGAGCCAGCACAACATTGCGTCGAACATTTTGGTAACCTGCGGCAAATCACCTGTTTTTACCAAAATATCGCCACGTGAAATATCCAAGTGATCTTCAATCGTCATGGTAATCGACTGGGGCGCATCGGCTGTATCAACTTCGCCTTCATATAGCACTATATCTTTAATTCGTGAATTTAATCCTGACGGCAATACTGTAATCGCATCGCCGACACTAATAGAACCCGACTCTACCCGCCCCATATAACCTCTGAAGTCATGTAGCTCCTGCGTATGAGGCCGACATACCCACTGTACGGGAAAGCGGAAATCCTCGCGATTCATATCGTGGCTAATAGAAATATTTTCGAGTAAATCCATTAATGTCGAACCTTTATACCAATCCAATCGATCACCACGTTCAACCACCATATCACCATACAAAGCAGACATCGGAATAAAATCGACATGATGTAAATGAAGTCTCTCTGCAAAAGCTGAAAAATCTTTCGAGATCGCATCAAATACCGACTGATCGTAATCGACCAAATCCATTTTGTTAACTGCGACAACTAAATGCGGTATACCAACCAAGCTAGCAAGATATGCATGACGACGTGATTGCGTCAGTACACCCTTACGTGCATCAATCAAAATTACCGCCAGATTAGCCGTCGAAGCGCCGGTAACCATGTTGCGCGTATACTGCTCATGTCCAGGTGTATCAGCGATAATGAATTTGCGCCTAGGCGTAGCAAAGTATCGATAGGCAACATCGATAGTAATGCCCTGCTCACGCTCAGCTTGTAATCCATCTGTTAACAGTGACAAATCGACACCTTCCATACCACGTTTTCGTGTCGTGTTAGTGATCGAACTCAGTTGATCCTCAAATATTGATTTGGAATCATGCAACAAGCGACCAATTAGGGTGCTTTTACCATCATCAACACTACCCGCAGTAATAAAACGGAGTAGCTCAGTCTGATCTGGCAGAACTTTATCAATTACAGACATTAATATCCCTTCTGGAAAATCTTTTCACCTCAAAAATTAGGAGGTTATTTTTGGAAAATATTCGGATCGGATCACAACGACTTCAACTTAATGATACTTCACTCATTTAGACCGAAACGTACTGCTATATTAGAAATAACCTTCTTTTTTACGCAACTCCATCGACGCATCGGAAGTCTGATCGTCCATACGCGTAGCACCACGTTCAGTAATCCGTGTCATCGCTGTTTCAGCAATGATAGCCTCTACACTCGCAGCATCAGATGCAACTGGACAGGTACAGCTCATATCTCCGACAGTACGAAAACGTACAATCATTTTTTCAGTTTGTTCATCAGTTTGCGGTTGAACCAAATGCGAAACAGGCAGCAAACCCGCTTCCCGCCGGATTACTTCCCGTTCGTGGGCAAAATATATCGACGGCACTTCCAATTTTTCGCGGGCGATATATTCCCATACGTCTAATTCAGTCCAGTTACTAATTGGAAACACACGAATATTTTCGCCAGGATGTGTACGGGTATTGTATAAATCCCATAATTCAGGACGTTGATTTTTGGGGTCCCATTGACCAAATTCATCACGAAAAGAAAAAATCCGCTCTTTAGCTCGGGCTTTCTCTTCGTCACGGCGAGCCCCGCCAATACAAGCATCAAAACCAAATTCCTCAATAGCATCCAACAATGTTACCGACTGAAACGCATTTCGACTTTGCGTTTCTGAACGCAATACCACCCTGCCCTTTTTGATCGAATCTTCCATACTACGCACGATCAACCGCTCACCCAATTCTTCGGCGCGATGATCACGAAATTGGATAACCTCTGGAAAATTGTGCTCAGTGTCGATATGCATTAGCGGAAACGGAAAGCGACACGGTCGAAACGCTTTTTCAGCCAACCGTAACAACACAATTGAATCTTTACCCCCCGAAAACAACAGCACGGGATTAGCACATTCAGCTGCCACCTCTCGCATAATATGAATGGATTCACTTTCCAACGCATCTAAATGTGCAAAAGCACGATTACTCATATAATTTCTCTCTACTTACAAAAACAACCTTATGCAAGATTGTATGTTTCAACAAACACACAACCATCATTCGTATGTACTTCGTTTATTTGATCGGAATAACATTATTAGTATGCAAGCCGCATTCCTTATTTTCCGGTGATTCCCACCACCATCGTCCCGAGCGAATGTCTTCACCTGGAGTTATAGCACGTGTGCATGGTGCACATCCTATACTCGGATAAAAACGATCATGCAACTTGTTATAAGGCACCTCAAACTTCTTGAGATAACTCCAGACTTCGTCGTGCGTCCATTCAAGCAGCGGATTGACTTTTTGCAAACGATTACCAATATCATAAGCTGACAGCTTGAGTTCAACGCGCGTTGCCGCTTGATCACGCCGAATACCCGTTATCCAAGCTCGCTTTCCTACCAGAGCACGGCGCAACGGCTCAACCTTGCGAATATGACAACACGCTTTACGCAACTCGATGCTTTCATAAAAGCCGTTTACACCATTTTTTGCAACATAGTTTTCAATTTGTTTAACATTTGGAAAATATATGCGTAAAGGTGTTTTATAGTGATCTCTCACGGTTTGCATCAGATCATATGTTTCTTGAGGTAGGCGTCCGGTATCCAAACTAAACATCTCAATATCCAGTTTGTAACGATCAATTAAATCAGTCAGCACCATGTCCTCAGCGCCCAAGCTATTGGCAAATGCTACCGGCTCATAGTCATGCACGGTATCCGCAAGAATTGTAACAACCTGCTCAATTTTTTTTACTAAATCAATCATTTTCAGATATTTTTCTGAATGGCGGAAGATTTTCCTTTACGCTGAGCACGTTTGAACAAGGGTAGTTCCTGATCGAAAGACGTCTGATAAACTTCTGAAAACACTTCCAGACCTTTTAACGCATCATGAATATCGCGATCTGGTCGCGGCGCAAATGCGTCAAAGCCTACACGCCGCATATAAAACAACTGGTCGCGCAGCACATCGCCAATCGCCCTTAATTCACCGGAATACCCCAGCCGCGCCCTCAAATTAAAGGCAATAGAATATCCACGTCCATCCGAAAATTTTGGAAAATCAACTGCAATCAATGAAAATCTCTGTAGATCTTCTTTTAAATCTTCCGGCCGTTCGTCACTCGCAAACCAAACACCGATATCATCGCGCAGTTGTAACTGATCGCGTTGTGCTAACCACACTTTTAACGGCACGATGACCTTGCCTTCCGGTACCACAATATTTTCCACTGTTTCCTGATCGTCGAGACGCAAAGTCAACCAATCATCTTCTACGAGTGTTTTGTTTTTAATAATCATTATAACTAAAACCTTGGTGAATAAAATGGTATAGCATACTGTGCGGGCACCACCGTATTGTCATCAACTTCATTTTCATCGACTGAGACATCTTCAAATTCAGAGGCATACACATGATCTTTAAACGGCTTATGCCCGATTCTACGAACGGTTTCGATAAAGCGCTCACCTTCATCGATACGTTCACGCAAATAAACCTGCAAAATCCGGTCAATGGCTTCCGGTACCTGATAGAACTTAAATGCAGGACCAAGAATTTTACCCATTGAACAATCATTACCTTCTGCGCCGCCGATCGCTATTTGATACCATTCCTCATGATTCTTCTTCTCGACACCGGTAATACCGATATTGCCGATATGATTCTGCCCACATGCATTCATGCAGCCAGAAATGTTCAATGTAATATCGCCAATGTCATGCTGGAAATCAATTTGATCGAAGCGCTCTGCAATCAGTTTAGATAACGGAATTGAGCGTGCGTTGGCAAGTGTGCAAAACTCTGCACCAGGACAACTGATAATATCGGTTAGCAATCCAACATTAGGTGTCGCAAGTTCCAGTTGAGTCAACGCCTGCCAGAGATCGATCAGATCGGATTGCTTGACATCAGCAAATACGATATTTTGCTGATGCGTAATACGCATTTCACCAAAAGCGTATCGATCAGCCAAATCAGCAATAGCATCCATTTGCGCATCAGTTGCATCACCCGGTGCATTACCCGGTTTTTTCAATGACAACACAACGATTGCATAACCCGGCACACGATGCGATTTTACATTGCGTAACATCCAGTTGGAAAAATGTCGATTATCCGCTTTAAATTCATTCAACTTAGAATCATGGTCCGTCAGCTTTTCGTAATCTGGATTTGTGAAAAAACTACTCACACGCTCTACTTCTTCGTACGTCAATGTACCCGGGCCATCCTTGTTATCCGCCCAGTCTTCTTCGACCAAACGCCTGAATTCATCAATGCCCAGTGCTTTTACAAGAATTTTAATTCGCGCCTTAAACTTATTGTCACGGCGGCCAAATTGATTATAAATACGTAAAATCGATTCTGCATATGTCAAAATATGCTGCCATGGTACAAATTCACAAATTTCACTACCGACAATAGGCGTACGTCCCAAACCACCTCCTACAAAAACACGAAAACCTATTTCACCTTTCGTATTCTTAGTTACCGACAAACCAATATCATGTGCCTGTATAGCAGCGCGGTCTTGTTGAGCACCACTTACGGCAATCTTGAATTTGCGCGGCAGATAGGCAAATTCGGGATGAAAAGTACTCCACTGACGCAAGATTTCAGCATAGGGTCGCGGATCAACTACTTCATCTCGAGCAACGCCGGCTAATTCATCAGAAGTTATATTTCGGATACAATTACCCGATGTTTGGATTGCGTGCATTTGGACAGAGGCGAGGTCTGCTAGAATATCGGGAGTATCCTCCAGACTGAGCCAATTAAACTGAATATTCTGTCTCGTAGTAAAATGACCGTATCCACGATCATACTGACGCGCTATTTGAGCAATCATACGCATCTGTTTTGAGGAAATCAGACCATATGGCACAGCAATACGCATCATGTATCCATGCACTTGCATGTACAGACCGTTTTGCAGCCTTAAAGGCAGAAATTCGGTTTCCGTTAACTCATTAGCTAAACGCCGACGCACTTGATCGCGAAACTGCGTGACGCGCTCTTCGAGCATTTTTTGGTCATATTCATCGTAACAATACATTTAATCTCTCCGCTTATCTTATCAATCCAACGTGTCAGCGGTTGCCTTTAAGCCGACATTTATACTTTTATATGTGGGATATAAACCACATTTGCAAGTTAGACTCAGGATTCCGCCTCGGAATAATCTTTAGAAACAGGCAGCAACAATGCAGCATCTAATGGAAATTTAGCGCCATATTTCATAATATGATCGACATCATCATCCTCATCATGCCTCAACGCTACACCGATATATGCAAAATCACCTTTTTCACCCACAACAATACCAATACGACCGCCACACCCGTTAAACCAGGTCACCTGTTTCGGTTTATTCTCTATATTTGTGCTCATAAAACAATTCATTCCTTTTCGATCTTTGTAATCCTTTATCCAACAGATTATTAACGCTATTATAAAACAACTGCCACGTGTAATCTCTCTATCAGCATTCCACTCGACGCTATGCAACTAACTTAATACCAATCAAAATCAATATTGTCGCCAATATGGGTCGCAGAAAACGGTCGGGTATACGTTTACCAACTCGACTGCCAAAATATATTCCCGGTAATGAACCCATCAACAAACTAACCAACAGATGGTAGTCCACCGAACCCATGTAAGCATGTCCCAACCCAGCAATCAGTGTGAGAGGCACCGCATGCGCAATATCACTACCTACCAGATTCACGGCTGGCAGCCGTGGATAGAGCATAAATAGCACAACCATGCCCAACGCACCTGCACCGACCGATGAAATTGTTACCAACACACCTAAAATTAAGCCTGTCGCAACGGTAGCTGGTTTAACGTATCGATTCCGCCATTTTACCAAAAAACCAAAATGTGACCTGCCCAACCGGGTTAAATACTGACGAAATGAAATCGCCATTGCAGTCAAAATCAGTGCAATACCTAATGTACTCGTAATTAAGCCAGATAAAAACGCTTGATCTACACTGATTGCATTTAATAATGCCAACGTCAAAATAGACCCCGGAACACTCCCCATTGCCATCCGCTTTACCAACTGCCAGTGCACAGTTTTCTGACGACTATGCACCCAAGCGCCACCGGCTTTGGTCAGCGCAGCATAAAGCAAGTCTGTACCCACCGCTATAGCCGGTGGAATACCAAATAGCATAATCAACAGCGGCGTCATCAGCGACCCACCACCAACGCCAGTGACACCAACAATTAAGCCAACTATCAGTCCTGATAGTGTATAACCCAATTCCATCTAATTCCTTATTTATTATTTTGATTCTATGGCAGGCTGCATATTACCAGCATCTTTATATAATTCATAATAATATTATGTTAGGATAATATAACTTTTCGCTATTAATATTCCTGTTCTATGAAACTACAACAGCTTAGATACCTTTGCGAAACGGCAAATCAAAAACTGAATTTGTCTAAAGCCGCTCAGCGGCTACACACCTCACAACCAGCCATCAGCAAACAAATCCTGCAGCTAGAAGCTGAACTCGGTATACCGCTTTTTGTCCGTAATGGCAAACGCATTACACAAGTTACGCAACCTGGCCACACCATTATCGAAATCGCAAGAAAAATGCTGCAAGAAGCTGAGAATATTAAGAAAGCAGCTCAAGAATACACACATGAAGGGGGAGGCAAACTCACCATAGCAACCACGCATACCCAAGCGCGCTACGCACTACCGCCAGTTATCAAACAATTTACAGCCCTGCATCCTAAGGTCCGACTTACACTCCGCCAGGGTAGTCCCACTCAAATTTCGGCATTGGTTACCTCTGGTGAAGCAGATATTGCCATCGCAACTGAGGCAATTGAACATTTCCATGAATTGATTATGTTGCCGTGTTATCAGTGGAACCGCTGTGTTGTGGTACCACCTGATCACCCGTTACTGAGTGCAAAAAAACTCACCTTGGAATCAATCAGCCAATATCCTATTATTACTTATGATTTTGCTTTTACAGGACGATCCAAAATCAATCAGGCATTTGAATACAGAAATCTCACTCCAAATGTTGTGCTAACGGCAATTGATTCTGATGTTATTAAAACCTATGTGGAGTTAGGACTGGGCGTAGGGATATTGGCAAAAATGGCTTATGACCCCTTACGCGACCAAAATCTCAGAGCAGTTGATGCAAGCCACCTGTTTGAACCCAGCATGACGCGCATCGGCATCAGTCGCAACAGCTATATACAGGAGTTCATTTTTGACTTTATAGAAATGTTTGCACCGCATCTCAACAAAGCAACCGTTCAGGCAAAATTGTAAATGGACCTACTCAGTACCTGCTCAAAACCAGCAAGCCACATTAAACTAACTTATAGTCATAATTCAAGAAAAATAATTGATCAAAAACAACCCATCGGGTGCATAGTATTCGACAATTCTCTTAGCTAAAAACTGCTATATCATTTAAACCAATATTATTTATGTCTATGCCAACCAACGTTACGGAAGCTTCGGTACCAAAAGACACTACTAAATCTTGATTATTATAAGTTACACCGGTAACAAAACTTACCAAATGTTCTAAAGAAGTTAACCCCAAACCCAAATCAAAAACAAGCTCGTCCCCTTGAGACGAATCAAAATCCCCTATTTTTAGATGTCCAACCTCACGAACCACAAAACGATCCGCACCTAATCCTCCGAAACTGACATCTCCTTCACGCACAGCCAACAAATCATCTTTATCAGTTGAAGAGTACAGCAGAATATCGATTATAGCTGGTATCGTATGTGGTTTATGTGAAATTTCATCCGACACTACACACAATTCAGAATGACGCGTATGCAACCCATCCTTATTTGAATCAGCATACCAAGTTATATGATCTCCGAAATGAGTTTGTGTAGTATGTATGATTATGTCTCCCTCAACAACTACGGTATCATTCTCACCAATAACCAACGGTCTTAACGTACCATTGAATAACTCGGACATAGATGTAACACGATTGCCGTCTACTTCAAAAACATATTGTTTGGGCGAATCACCCTGACTAGAATTGGAATTGGAATTGGAATTGGAATTGGAGTCAGAACCTGTTCCATTTCCAGAGTTGCTTCCTGAGTTACCCTCATTTCCAGAATCCGTTACTGAATTATTTTCACCTCCAGAACTACCCAGATCAATATCGACTTCTATATTGCCAATTGTTCCTCCAACTGAATTTCCAGAGCCGCTTTCCGAATCGCCTTCATCACCGGAATCCGTAACTGCATCACCTCCATCTCCAGAACCACCCAGATCAATGTCGATTTCTATATCACCAATTGTCTCCCCATCCGAATCACCAACGACCTCTTCAACGATATCTCCAATAATTGACATAAGTACTACCTCTATAATATTTTTTATCAAATACACTTAACGACATGACTCTTCTGAAACTTTAGACTAAGCTGAGATCAAATAAGAAATTCACAAAAAAGATGGATACGGGCAAGTATTGCAAGTTATACAAAACACAGCTCATTTATCAGCACAAGCATATGCTCTGGAATGATTAAAAAGTGTATCCGCTGATAAAACATGCTAGGATTCCGTGCAAATATTCTCTGTCAATACTTACAGTTCCGCCAATTTGTTACTCACACAATAAAAGGAGATAAAATGGCGAGCATTACCACTATTCTAAAAGATGAAGCCGACACCTTACTCAGCCATATCTGTGAAGGTATTCCGAAAGAAACAATACATCTCCCTGGCCCAGACTTCGTAGACCGCGTACTTATTGCCAATAGCCGCAAACCCAGCGTGCTTCGAAATCTTCAAGCACTCTATAATCACGGACGACTCACACAGACCGGATATTTATCTTTACTTCCAGTTGATCAAGGTGTCGAACATTCTGCCGGTGCCTCGTTTGCCCCAAACCCAATGTTTTTTGATCCCGAAAATATTGCCAGATTAGCAATTGAAGGTGGATGTAATGGTGTCGCATCAACTTTAGGTGTGCTTAGCAGCATCGCGCGTAAATATGCGCACAAAATCCCGATGATTTTAAAGATTAATCATAATGAATTACTAACCTACCCAAATCACTATGACCAGACCATCTTTGCCAGTATTGATCAGGCCTTCGATATGGGAGCCTGCGCTGTTGGTGCAACGATATTCTTCGGTTCGCAAGAATCGCGCCGCCAAATACAGGAAATTTCAGAAGCATTCGAACATGCGCATGACCTAGGCCTAGTCACTATACTATGGGCTTATGCGCGCAACTCCGCGTTTAAAACGTCTGAAAAAGATTTTCATGTCAGCGCCGATCTGACAGGTCAAGCAAATCATTTAGCAGCAACAATCGATGCGGATATCATTAAACAAAAAATGGCGATTAACAATGGCGGTTATACCGCGTTACAATTTGGCAAAACAAATCCCAAAGTCTATGATGAGCTAACCACGGATCACCCGATTGATCTGGTACGTTACCAGGTTGCCAATTGCTATATGGGCCGTATTGGCATGATTAATTCTGGCGGCGAATCAGGCAGCGACGATTTGCATCAGGCTGTACGTACTGCTGTGATTAACAAGCGCGCCGGGGGCATGGGGCTCATTTCAGGACGAAAAGCATTCCAGAAACCGTTTGCAGAAGGAATAACCCTGCTCAATGCAATTCAGGATGTATATTTGTCCAATGAAATCAGCATTGCCTAGTCAATGTTGTCTGGCAATTTAGAAACTGATCTCAAGGTTTGCAGGCTCGTATCTCATCGACTGTATCGTCATTACCTCAACTTCAATACATACTACTCGTTCAGGACAAACAAATTCACCTTATTTCACTAACGTTACCTGTCGCAACTCGAATGACATCTTGGATTGATCTGGCAACAACGACATTTCGACTGCATACGTGGAAACCGTCTGATCCGCGTTGATCAAATTGAGGTAAGGAATAGTTAGTGTCCCCGATTCAGCATCGAACATACTGTTGTCGCCACTATAACTCCCTGACAATGTTTCAACCTGACTCAGCTCAAAACGCAATGGATTGCTACCCGAAATAATTCGCAGCTGTATGCTAAAAACTTGAATGCTCGAGTCATTTATAATTACATCGACCGCTGGTATTGTGAGCGTACCGGCTTGGAAACTGGCATTCGGCACCAACTTATAAACTGCTCCAGTGCTTTCAAACGGTACACCAGTTGTATTACCCAGCACATAAATTTCGCCATTGGCATCCTGGCCGAATCCGAGCACCCAAAACCCAGGCACACTACGTTCCGTCAAATCGATTTCTAAAATCTCATTACCTGAGGTGTATAACAGTCTGCCGTCACCATTCCCAGTTCTGGATGCATCGCCAAAAACATAAGCCTGCTGCAACGCCGAAATAGCCCTCCCCCGATAAACAAAACCGCCAATAATTGCCGTCCCCTCATCATGATCGTACTGAGCCACAGGATCTATAACGTTTGCTGTTACAGGTTCATTTGTAACGAATCCAGCATCATTGCCGTTGGCATCAAAACGAAAACTGCCTTCCTTTACAGGCCAACCGTAATTTCCACCAGCCGTAACCAAATTAACCTCTTCAATATCATTTTGTCCTACATCCGCCACAACGAGAGCACCAGTTAAAACATCAAAAGAAAACCGAAATGGGTTACGAAAACCAAATGCATAAATTTCACCAAGAACGGTATTGGAGCCGGCAAACGGATTATCTTGCGGAATTCCATACTGTCCGTTAGCTGAATTGTTACCGGCCGGATCAATTCGCAACAAGCTACCAAGGGGATTACTGGTATTTTGACCGTTGCCTGTATCGCCATGCCCGATGATCGGTTCACCGGCAAACGTCTGGCCGTCACGATCATCTGCGCCACCACCATCCCCTAATGCGATATACAACATACCGTCGGGCCCAAAATTAAGCGCACCGGCATTATGATTAAATTGCGGTTGATCAACGGTCAGTAATATACGCTGAGACTCAATCATAGCTGGATTCTGTTGCAAACTTGCCTGATTTAGGTGCCATTCACGAATAACCGTTTGGTGATTTGCAGAAACACCATTTGGAATGGTAGAGAAATCACTGACTTCATCGGCAGGCTCAGAAGTATAGGTATACAACAATCCGTTATCAATAAATTGCGGATGCAACGCAAAACCTAGAAAACCACGTTCATCAAAAGAGCCCTCACCAAATGCACCCAAAGGAATGAGGACACTCGACAAATCCAGAAAAACAGCCTTACTGTTATCCGCTAAATCAACACGCCAAAGCTTTCCATCCTGATCCCCAACATACAAATGCATCGGATCTCCTTGTGCCGAAAATGCCCAATTGGGCGCGGTTAATCCACTCGCTACAGGTTTTAATCTAACTCTCACCGAACCGCCTTGAATAGATTCTGGAATAGGATCATCCAATCTTTCACCAGTTGAAATTTGCCGCGCAATCATAGCAAAATCATCAAGCACTGCAAAACCTTGTCCGCTTTCATTTCGCAATACAGCCTGTGCAATCGGCTTTCCTAAATCAACCTCAGAAAGATTGACTTCTGTCCAACTTGTAGGAGTACCCGGCGCAACCATCCATGCATTTAACCCTGTATGATACAAAGAAAAATTACCGACAGATCTTGCTTCTCCGCCGATAAAAGTTACTGAAGCATTTCCTTCTGTTAATGTAAAAGAACCACTGGTATTGTTAAACTCAAAACTCGTATTGACCTCAGCAGATTGAGACGCAAGAGACAAACAAAGTAAACAACAGAACAACAGATTGAAAATATAGAACTTCATGGTAGCCTCCGAAAATCGGCATTGCTTTATACCTTACCGTGAGTATACCGCTATAAATTCCAACCAGAAACGGTTGTTTCTGATAAGCAAATGCAACCAGCAACAAAATCTGCTTTCAGATTCTCAATATTAACAGCGTTAGTCTAGCAATAAACACTACCCTTTACATGTTGATAACAGTTATCTTTACATTTAGCACGAACTAATACCATCCTCATCACCGTAACTCCCATCCCTACCATTTTATCTATATCCACTTTCCTTTACACTTACAAACTTAATTATCTTTTCTTACGTGAAGAAGGATTTATGACATCCCAGACAGACGAAACATATGCTGCAATCGATTTGGGCTCTAACAGCTTTCACATGATTGTTGCCCAGTATGTAGACGGTCGTTTACAGATTATCGACCGGATCAAGGAAATGGTTAGACTGGCCTCAGGTCTGAACGAAGACCTTGAGCTGTCAGAAGAATCTATGCAAAAAGCCCTGGCATGTCTGCAACGTTTCGGACAACGCATCAAGGAAATACCACAAGCCAATATACGTACTGTTGGCACTAATACCCTACGCCAGGCTCGTAATGGGGAGTGCTTTTTATCACTCGCAGATGCCGCACTGGGTCACCCGATAGAAATTATCGCGGGTCAAGAGGAAGCACGGCTTATCTACCAAGGTGTAGCGCACACTGTATTTGACGAAACCAATAAGCGTCTGGTTATTGATATTGGCGGTGGCAGTACAGAAGTTATTATCGGACGAGGCTATGATATTTACACCATGGAAAGCCTTTATATGGGCTGTGTTACCATGGGGAAGCGTTTTTTTGACGACGGCAGAATAAAAGCAAAAAGAATTAGCAAGACAATACTCTATGTACGTCAAGAATTAGAGGCTATCGAAACTGCTTATAAAAAAACAGGCTGGGATTATGCACTCGGATCCTCCGGAACCATCACAACAATACGTGATGTCGTACAAGCGCAGCAGTGGTGTGAAGCCGGTATTACTGCTGATGCACTGTCAAAGTTAATCGATGCACTCATCGACATAGGCGATTGCAATGCGATCGAGTTTGATGGATTGTCAGAACATAGAAAACCGGTTTTTGCCAGTGGTGTTGCTGTATTATCCGGAATATTTGAGGCACTCAATCTAGAACAAATTAATGTATCGGATGGCGCATTACGCGAGGGTCTATTATATGATCTAATCGGAAGAGTACACCATGAAGATATTCGGCATAAAACAATTCTGGATTTCTCGCAACGCTATAATGTTGACGTGGATCAGGCTCACCGTGTCAAGAATACGGCAGAGTCTTTTTTCCATCAAGTCAATTCTGACTGGGAATTACACAAAAACGAAATGCTTAAATTGCTACAGTGGGGTGCACTGATTCATGAGATCGGTCTGTCAATCGCACATGCACAGCACCACCGGCATGGTGATTATTTAACAACATATTCTGATTTAGCAGGTTTCTCACGCCAGGAACAAATCAAACTCGCTAAACTGGTACGCAGCCACCGCAGAAAATTTCCGTTAGATGAATTTGATGCTATACCTAGCAATGTCAGGCAATCTATCATCAGACTCAGTGTTTTGCTAAGACTGGCTATCGTTCTTCACCGAAGCCGTTCCAACAGCACACTTCCCGAAATAAGCATTCGGGTTGATAATGACCAAATTAACCTATATTTTCCACCACAATGGCTGTTTGAGCACCCGTTGACTCTTGCCGACTTAAAAACTGAACAAACTTATCTGCAGGCAGCCGGATTCTCTCTTAGCTTTCAGTAAATTTTTTATTCACAATAATGATCGAGTATGTTCAGTTGTGCAGTACGCAACTTTTGAGACCCAGGTTTACTGCGTTTGTATGTACCATCAGCCTGCAATATCCACGCCTGCGTATTATCGGATAAGTAACTTAGCAAACCATAAGCAATCACCGAATCTCTGGGACGCTTCTCCTCAATGGGAAAACAGACTTCGACGCGATGATACAAATTACGCGACATCCAATCTGCACTTGAACAAAACACGCGTTCGTCACCACCATTATAAAAATAATAAATTCGCGTATGCTCTAAAAAACGACCGACGATAGAACGCACCTGAATGTTCTCCGACACATCCTTAATTCCAGGACGCAAACAACATATGCCTCGGACGATCAAATCAATTTTAACACCCGCCTGAGATGCTCGATAAAGTGCCATAATCATTTCAGGGTCCGTCAGCGCATTCATTTTGGCAATAATCCAGGCTTTTTCTCCATTGGCTGCCGCTTGTATTTCACCTTCAATATAACTGAGTAAGCCTTTATAAAGGGTAAAAGGTGATTGCAATAATTTTTTTAATCGGCCAGCCCGTCCAAGACCGGTTAACTGATGAAACAATTTGTTGACATCTTCTCCCGTCGCCTTGTCGCAAGTCAATAAACCATAATCTGTATACAGCCGAGCTGTCCTGACATGATAATTACCCGTCCCCAAATGCACATAGCGCCTCAAACTACGGCCTTCCCGTCTTACAACCAGAATCATTTTTGCATGGGTTTTATAACCAACAACACCATACACCACATGTGCACCCGCTTTTTGTAATTCACTGGCCAGTTCAATATTAGCTTCCTCATCAAACCGGGCGCGCAACTCGATAACCACCGTCACCTCTTTCCCGGCACGTGCAGCATCCTTCAATGCCTCTACTAACGTTGAATCCGCACCGGTACGATACAGTGTCTGCTTAATTGACAATACGTTCGGATCGTTTGATGCCTGCCTGACAAAATCAATAACCGGAGCAAAAGATTGAAACGGATGGTGTAACAAAATATCACCGTTGTGCAGCACTTCGAAGATGTTGGTATTTTTGAGCAGACGATTCGGAATATCCGGTGTAAACCCCGCAAACTTCAATTCAGGTCGATCGACCAAATCACAAATAGCGAGCAGACGCCCCAGATTGACTGGCCCCGACACCTGGTATAAGTCATGCTTTTGCAATTCAAATTTTTGTAACAGAAAATCACTTAAATGATCCGGGCAGTTATCTGCCACTTCAAGGCGCACAGCGTTGCTAAATCTTCGTGATGGCAACTCACCCTCTAAGGCACGCAACAAATCGTCAACTTCTTCATCATCAATGAGCAAATCACTGTCTCGCGTCACCTTAAATTGATAGCAGCCCAACACATTCATACCCGGAAACAAATCGGTTACATGCGCATGAATGATGGAAGACAACATGACAAAATCGTGACTACCGTTGCTGTGTGCAGGCGGTATTTGAACAACTCTCGGCAATGAGCGCGGTGCCTGAACAATAGCTAAACCTGAGTCGCGCCCAAAAGCATCTTTACCTTCCAACGATATAATAAAATATAAGTTTTTATTCAATACCCGTGGAAATGGGTGTGCCGGGTCCAAACCGATTGGGCTCAGGATCGGCAACACTTCGGCATTAAAATAGCGCCGTATCCAACGACTTACCATTGGTTTCCACTGCGAGCGACGCAACAATCTGATCTTGTCTTTGGTCAATGCTGGAATAATCATGTCATTCCATACTTCATACTGCTCTTTTACAATCTGGTGCGCAATCTCACTCACCCGCGCAAGCACCTCAGCAGGCAACAGATTATCTGGGCCCGTTTGTACAGAGCCATATTTGATTTGTTGTTTGAGTCCTGCTATACGAATTTCGAAGAACTCGTCTAAATTAGTACTCGCGATACAGAGAAATTTTAAACGTTCGAGTAAAGGCAGATTTTCATCTTTCGCTTGTTCAATAACGCGCCGATTAAATTCAAGCAAACTCAGTTCGCGATTAAGATACAAGGTAGGACTTTTAAGATCGGGGATATCCATTAATTCAGGAAAAGGTACTGTAAAACATAATTATTATTGATTACTTATCATACTACAGTGTACATGAAGAATATTACAGTAAGTTATCAATAAATTTCGCCTGAAGACACGCTAAAAATACACTAGAAAATCAGTTTGAAGTAAATCAAACAACATCGTACTTTGAGATTAAGCTGAATTGACAGAAATGACCTGTGAATGCCAGTAGCACACACATGGTTTGATGTTAACGCAGATTATCCGCTACAGTATTTACCAGTGAATTAAACACCCAGCCCTGGGTATTCGCATCTGTCTGAACCATTAACCAGTTCCCTTGATATGCGTTTGCTGTCAGCACCGTACCTTTTTCCAGAACACTGACTATCAAGGTCCGTCGCCCCGGTTCACGGCGCAAATTTGCATTAGCATTAGTCTCCAAAAGAATCGGTGTATTAAACCGTATCGTTGCGCGATTAGGCTGTTCACGCTCCTGGTCGGAAACCATATTAGTAAATTCAAGCGCTTGCGACGCAAAATAAGTAGCGGTAGCGTAATCAGTTTGCGTATAACTCGCCACAGCTGCATCCAGCAATTGCTTTGCCTGTTTAAGCAGCACCTCATCAGACTCAACTGTTAACTGCTGCTTAATATAATTCATGGCTACTTCAGCTTCAGAAATCAAGGATGCAGAGCTGGGTTTTGTCGCCAGACGATGCAGCTTAACCTGTGTACGCACTATCTCTTTACTGGAGGCGGGTATCACTTGCGGTTGATCTTGTTCGCGTGAATTAATTTTCTTAATCAACGCATTTTTCTCAGCCAACTGCTGCTCCAAATATTTAATTTTTATTTCCATGCTCTCAATTTCTTGCAGATGCACCCTGACTGGCATCTGTTTTTCGTAGTGGGATACCTTTGGCTCAGTTGACTCCTTGGTAGACATACAGCCAGAAAAGAACCAGGGTACGAGCATGATAAAAAATTGCGGCAACAATTTTTTAACTGTTTTTAGGTGATACAATACACTGATTCTAAAAAATAACATTATGACACACCTTATGTAATCATACATGATCCGGGCAACCCCAATAATTCAAAGAACCTGGGTTTAGACCCATACATATGCCTTCTCTTATCTGTAGAAAATGAAGCTATCTGTCACAATATGCTGGAACTTAATCGAGGCTATACTTATTTTAAGAATTTAAAGAACAACAATAGAGAATTAAATAATATTTATGTTATTCAACGATTTAATATAACCTCTAAGACAAACTTACTACCCACGTAAGCCAGTAGCAGCATAATGAAACCCACGAGCGTCCAGCGTATCGCAATTCTTCCGCGCCAACCGTAGCACTGCCTTCCAATTAACAGCACCGCAAATGTTCCCCATGAAATAAAACCAAATAATGTTTTATGTGTAAATGTGAGCGGCTGACCAAATACTTCTTCTGAAAAAACAATTCCGCTCAACAGCGTTAATGTTAATAGAATAAATCCAACCCAAATGATAGTGAACAGCAATTTTTCCATTACCAGCAGTGGTGGCAAATTAGCCAGGAATGAATGTGCAGCCGGATGATGAAGCTGGTTTTCAACAACAGTCATTAAAGCGGCATGCAGTGCCGCAATAGTTAATAAGCTGTATGCTGACATTGCAACAATCAGATGCGCCTTAAATGCTGGGAACCCTGTATTATCCAATGGTTTTAGAGAAGGAAAAATCAGTGGCAGTATAACCGCAATAGCAGCAACCCCTGCAATTGGCGCAAGTAAGGTTTGCATACCCTGGTATCTGCTGAAAAATCCTGAGAGCCAGTATATTAACGCCGTTAACCATACAATTAACGATATCGCGTTACCGACACCAAAATTCAATTCTGTTCCAATCATAACCGATTGATAAAGTATAAATGCATGCAGCATTAAAGGTAGTATCATGACATGATGCACATACTGGATAACAACAGGTGAACTTTCGGTTTGTTGTGATTGTAGTGGAGATTTTTTATAAATATTCCGCCATATCAACCAGCCCACGAGGCTATAGAGCAAAAAAGCTGCAAGATAAGTTAAAATGTCAGTCATCGATATGGTCATAAAAAAAGCAGACGTTTATTAAGTCTACATGTCGCTCCAAAAAATTCATAGTATTCACTGATACATTAACCTAATTTTATATAAACAGTTTCAACAAATTCAATTTTTTTAACAGAGGCTTTACACATGTTTGAAAATCTAACAGGCCGGCTATCCGGAGTGATCAAAACACTCAAAGGCGAAGCAAGATTGACAGAAAACAATATCCAGCAGGCGCTTCGTGAGATTCGTTTAGCGTTGCTTGAAGCAGATGTCGCATTGCCTGTTGTGAAAGAATTCATATCTCGTGTCAAAGAAAAGGCAATCGGGCACGAAGTTATGAGCAGCTTGACACCTGGGCAAGCCCTTGTTGGTGTCGTTCACCAAGAGCTCATTGCCATAATGGGCGCAAATAAGGAAGATCTTAATCTATCGACAACCCCTCCTGCTGTAATTTTGATGGCTGGCCTCCAAGGTGCTGGTAAAACAACCAGCAGTGGCAAATTGGCCAAATGGCTGATGGAGCAGAAAAAGAAAAAAGTATTGTTGGTTTCGTGTGATATATACCGCCCCGCCGCGATTCATCAACTGGAATTACTGGCCAGTCAGACCGGTGCGGATTTCTTCCCGGTGCAAGATGGACAAAAACCCGGTGAAATCGGAACTGCCGCACTGGATCACGCGCGCAAACATCATCATGACGTCATAATCGTAGATACAGCGGGTAGACTGGGCATTGATGAAGCGATGATGCGGGAAATCAGTGAACTGGAAACCTTGCTCAAACCGATCGAAACACTATTTGTGGTTGATGCCATGCAAGGTCAGGATGCAGTAAATACGGCCAAGGCATTTTCAGAAGCATTACCGTTAACCGGCGTTATTTTGACCAAATTAGACGGTGACGCACGCGGTGGTGCCGCGTTATCGGTCAAACAGGTTACCGGCAAACCCATTAAATTTACTGGGATTGCAGAGAAACTGACCGGCCTCGAAGCGTTTCACCCGGATCGCATGGCTTCACGCATTTTAGGTATGGGTGATGTCCTGGGGCTGATTGAAGAGGCACAACGCAGCACCGATGAACAAGAAGCAAAAAAGTTACTAAAAAAAGTAAAATCGGGTAAAGGATTCGATCTAAATGACTTTAAGGCGCAATTTCAACAAATGAAAAAAATGGGCGGCATGAGCGCTATGCTTGATAAATTGCCCGCTCAATTAAGTCAAGCTGCGCAACAGGTCAATGTGGACGATAAAGCGATCAATAGAACCGAAGCCATTATTAATTCCATGACACCCCAGGAACGAACAAAACCGGAAATTCTCAAAGCCTCTCGCAAAAGACGTATCGCTGCCGGTTCTGGCGTTTCCGTGCAGGAAGTCAACCGCCTGTTGTCCCAATTTGATCAAGCAAAAAAAATGATGAAAATGATGAACAAAGGCGGTATGGCTAAAATGATGCGAAGCATGAAAGGTATGTTTCCCAATTTACGCTAACGTTAACGTAAACTACCTTAAGACCCGTAATTTTTAAAAATTTTCATTCGGCTTCAGGTACGCGCTCAAGTCCGATAATTTGTTTTCCCGCTGTTATTCCTTTGCGTGTAAACCAGCCCATATTCATTTCGAGTGCGTACCTAGCCGGATCTACCGAATAATATGCGAAAAGGGCATTTGGCTGCATATCGGCAATATTGATAATAAAGCCTTTTTCATCAATAAAGGCGACGCTTAACGGTATAAATGTGTTTTTCATCCACATTCCGTAATAAGCATTCTCCGGAAACACAAACAGCATCCCTGAATCATCATCCAAAGTCTCCCGAAACATCAGCCCACGCAGGCGAGAGCGCTGAGTATTCGCAACTTCAGCAGACAAATCATGACCAGAAATCTGCAAAGCAACTTTCGGTAAGTCGGCAACAGCAAGGTCTATTACAAATACCGCAAAGAACGCAAAAATACAGCTAATACGTGCGATTGAACGCATGATTACTGTTTACCTGTGCTACCAAAACCACTCGCACCACGCTCACTGATGTCAAATTGTTCAACAATATTAAAACCAACCTGTATAACGGGCACAATAACGAGCTGTGCAATACGCTCCATAGGTGCTAACTCAAAAGATTTCTGCCCACGATTCCAACAAGAAATAAAAATTTGCCCTTGATAATCCGAATCGATAAGGCCAACCAGATTGCCTAAAACAATGCCATGCTTGTGTCCAAGACCCGAACGCGGCAATATCATCGCCGCCATTTGAGGATCGGCAATGTGAATCGCGATACCTGTCGGCACCAACAGGGTTTGCCCCGCTTCAATTACTTCAACCCGATCAATACAAGCGCGCAAATCTAACCCCGCCGAGCCAGGTGTAGCATACGACGGCAACTGATCATACAAGCGTTGATCAAGAATCTTTACATTTATCTGTGCCATTTAGTCCTTATATATTGTTGCGCTGTTGCCGGTATTGTAACGCAATGTGCTCGATCAATCGTTTTGCCAGTATTTGCTTAGGCGCTTTCTCAAAAGCATGAGCACCTTCGTTATCAAATACAGTTAACGCCGTCTCATTAGATCCCATCGCCTCCTGCACCCAGTTGGCGACCAATACCGGTATTTTTTTCTGGCGGCGCTTGGTAATTGCATTCTGTTCTAAATTATCTGTTTCTGCTGCGAAACCAACACAGAAGGGAGGATCAGGCTGACTGGAGACGTGAGACAGTATATCTGGATTCTGTATTAGCTCAAGTGTAAGTTTCTGGTCGGATTTCTTGATTTTCTGCTGACTAACAGAAGCCACCCGGTAATCCGCAACTGCCGCGACACTAATGAATACATCGATACTTGTTTCGGCTATTGTAGCCGTTACCATGTTTAGCATCTCCTGAGCACTTTGAACGTGTATCAATCTGGTAACAGCGGGTGGTTTCAGACAAGTCGGGCCCGTTACCAAAGTCACTCTGGCACCTGCATCTAACGCCGCCTGGGCAATTGCATAACCCATCTTCCCCGAGCTGGTATTGATAATACCACGTACTGCATCAATCGCCTCATACGTTGGGCCGGCTGTCACTAATATGTGCTTACCTTGAAACAGGCCTTCTGATAATGCTTCCTGTACTGCCGCAAACAAAGCTTCTGCTTCGAGCATCCGGCCCATACCGGTTTCACCGCATGCCTGCACGCCGCTCTCGGGACCTACAACGATTACACCATCATTCTGCAAGCGTGCTATATTCCGCTGCGTTGCCGGATTTTCCCACATCTGCCGATTCATAGCAGGTGCGACCATCAAAGGGCAGTCACGTGCCAAACATAAAGTTGACAACAGATCATCCGCAAGTCCATATGCCAGTTTGGCGATAAAATTCGCACTAGCCGGGGCAATCAGTATTAAGCCTACTTGCCTGGAAAGATGAATATGCGGCATTGGATTTGCCGCATCCCCCCCCCATAATTCAGTAAATACAGGCTGACCAGTTAATGATTGAAACGATATCGGTCCAATAAATTGACGTGCCGATTCTGTCATCACGGTTTGTACGATATATTCTGCCTGTGTTAACAAACGTGTTAATTCTACTGCCTTATACGCCGCTACGCCGCCCGTCACGCCAAGCAAAACACTTTTCCCAACAGAAAAAAACTCATCGCACTTGTTATTCATGATAATAAAAACACCACCCCGCTTTTAGGATCAAAAAAACTTCCGGATATAAAAAGAATTGTTCTTCAGAAGCAAACGAACATGTGACATTTTAGCTCAATCATTGCCGATTCAATGCCGTATCAATTAAAAATTAAATTATGTATTATTGATATGCCAATAACTGACTGGCCGGCAGCCGAACGTCCTCGTGAAAAACTCTTAAGAGTTGGTGCTAAAAATCTATCTGACACAGAATTACTAGCAATTTTCCTGCGCACGGGCTCCACAGGCCAGAATGCGGTTGAACTTGCCCGAAACCTGCTGCGTCATTTCGGCAGTTTAAGCCATCTTTTTTATGCAGACAAAACTGCACTTTGTAATTTTACAGGCATAGGAATAGCCAAATATACACAATTACAGGCCGTACTGGAAATGTCGCGTCGCACGCTCAATGAAAAGCTTGAACAAGGCTGCTTGATGAATACGCCACAACTTGTGCGCGACTACTTACGTCTCAGTTTAGCAGGTCAGCAACACGAAATTTTTATGTGTATTTTCTTGAATACAAAACATCAAGTCATCTCAACTGAAGAACTCTTTACCGGCACACTGACTCAAACCAGTGTATATCCGCGTGAAATCGTTAAACGCGCACTTTACCATAATGCCGCTGCTCTTATATTTGCTCACAATCATCCCTCAGGAAACCCAGAGCCAAGTCAGGCTGACAAAACACTCACACACGTTCTTAAACAGGCACTCGACCTAGTCGATGTTAAAGTAATTGATCATTTTATTATTGGAAACAATAATATCCTGTCATTTGCCGAACATAACATGATTTAACAGACATTTGGATTTCATGATACAAATCCTGTTGATCAGCTAAAAATTTTGTTTGCTGATTTACTTACCTGACTTTACGCTAAATATAATCCAGCGTAGTAGTTATATATTTGAGAAAAAAACCTAAATCGAGATATAATTCATGTTTTTGTAATTTCAGGATGTATCATCATGGCACGAGTATGTGAAGTAACGGGCAAAAAACCGCTGACAGGTAATAATGTGTCTCACGCAAATAATAAAAACAAAAGACGCTTCTTACCTAATTTACAAAGGCGAAAGTTCTGGCTGGAAAGTGAGAGCCGCTGGATCAGCCTGCGTCTATCAAATGCGGCATTGCGTACAATAGACAAAAAGGGAATTGATACAGTCGTCGCAGAGATGCGCTCTCAAGGTAAAAGCATTTAAGCTGATAGCCCGTGTATTAACCCATTTTAATAACGAGGAAACTACCCAATGCGTGAAAAAATCAAGCTCGAGTCTTCAGCCGGGACCGGGCATTTTTATACGACGACAAAAAACAAACGTGCCAATCCCGAAAAATTGGAAATTAAGAAGTTTGATCCCAAAGCACGTAAACACGTTAAGTATAAAGAAACTAAATTAAAATAATAATCTTGAATAATAATAATAAAAAAACCCGTTAAAACGGGTTTTTTTATAGCCTACAACTTTGTAGTAATTCTACATCGGAACTCAGGCATAACAACGCAGCCGCTGCGAGAAAGATCTTAATGCTTCTATACCACTCTCTTCAGCACGCTTACACCAATCTTCCAATTGTTTAACCAGTTCATCTTTTGAGGCTGTCGAACGCTGCCATATTTCGATGAGTTCTTCTCTCATATTGTATAGCGTATCCAGCTTTTTAGTTTTACTCAACACCTGATTGAGTGTATCACGCTCATGTGCCTGCAAAGTTTTTGCATCAGCCAGCAACCACTGTTTTAATGTTGAGTTATCAATATTGTAATGTGTGATTGATTCTTTGATATGGACAACCTCTTCAGCAAAAGTCGTTTTCAACGATTTTGAATACTTGGCCAGTACCTCATAGCGATGAGAAATAACGGCATGTAGTGTATCCAAGTCACATTGTGTTTTTCCCTTATTGAGCTTAAGCTTAGGTGCGACTTTCTTAACCGTGGCCAAACCCATCATCTCCAAAATACAAATATACATCCAGCCAATATCAAATTCATACCATTTATTCGACAATCTCGCGGAAGTTGCGTACGCATGATGATTATTGTGCAATTCTTCGCCACCGATCAAAATACCCCATGGTAGGACATTGCGACTGGCATCTTCTGCTTGAAAATTTCGGTAACCCCAGTAATGCCCGATACCATTAATCACACCGGCTGCAAAAATAGGTGTCCACATCATCTGTACAGCCCAAATTGTTAACCCAATTGGCCCAAACAACACCACATTAATTATCAGCATTGAAATAATGCCCGATTTACTGAATCGAGTATAAACATTACGCTCTATCCAATCATCAGGTGTTCCATATCCATAACGCTCAAGCGTTTCTTTGTTTTGCGCTTCAAACCGGTAAAGCTCGGCACCTTCCGCCAAAACTTTTTTGATACCATAAATTACGGGACTATGCGGATCACCTTCAGTTTCACATTTAGCATGATGCTTGCGATGAACAGCTGTCCATTCTTTGGTAACCATACCTGACGTTAACCAAAGCCAGAAACGAAAAAAATGACTGGGAATGGGATGCAGATCCAAAGCTCTATGAGCCGAATAACGGTGTAAATATATGGTGATACTTGCAATCGTAATATGTGTTAACACCAGGGTCACCACAATATACCCCCACCACGGCAAATCTACAACGCCCGAAATTAGATCAAGAAATTCTGAAAACATAAAAAACTATCCTTTAAAAATCCATTTTTTTTAAAAGCTTGAAATGCGTATCTCATCTGAAACGACAGATATAAACTCCCCATCGTATTTCATGAAATATTCTAATAAAACAAGCATATTACATCAAATATCTGCTGTTGTTTATAAGGCCTGAATCATTCCACGCCCATAACACTTATCGGTTAACAATCGATAAACCTGCAAAAGGTAAAAAAATTAACGCTAAAACTATCAAACTACATCTTAACATTTTAACCACGACGGCTGTAAAGTTTTGTCATAAGAATTTAACATACCAATCGTTGAGCAGAGCGTATAAAAGATACCACGTACAATAACCATACAATCCGTTGAATAAACTTAGCATTACTGTTTTATGCACCAAAAACTACGACAGTTCAAGCAAACGCCAGTCTCCCGACGCCAGGCCTTTTAGCGTGTAATCACCGATAGCAAAACGAATCAGCCGTAATGTCGGATAGCCAACCGCTGCTGTCATACGTCTTACCTGACGGTTTTTGCCTTCCTGAATAATCAGCCTCATCCACGTTGTAGGGATCTGCCTTCTAAAACGAACTGGCGGTGTCCTAGGCCATAAATCAACCGGTTCATCCATCAAATCAACCTCAGCCGGCCGTGTCAAATAATTTTTTACTGTCACACCTTGACGTAACTGCTGTATTGCTTGACGCGTTGGCGTCCCCTCTACTTGCACCCAATACGTTTTGGATAATTGATAATCCGGATGACTAATCTTATTTTGCAACCGTCCGTCATCCGTGAGGATAACAAGACCTTCACTGTCGGCATCCAGTCGTCCAGCTGGATAAAACCGGGGTAACGTAATGTAGTCTTTTAACGAACCATACTGTGATACCGCTGTAAACTGACACACGACTCTATTGGGCTTGTTAAATAATATCAAACGTTTCATTAAATAAATATAACCTACCACCCACCGATTCTGCCGCCGAAGCTTTCATAGCGCATCAGGATATTTGACGGCGTATAACTGTATAGTATCTACCTCTTCATTCTGAAGACAACTCAACCACCAAACAGTTCCTGTCTTAAAATGCAACCCCGGCGGCATTTCCGACAAAATCATATGAGCAACATCACCCAGTGTTGGCTGATGCCCTACCACTACGACTGCTCTATTTGCGTAAGGCCAGCTAGCCGCGTCCAGCAATTGATCCACACTTGCACCGGGCCTTAACGCAGACACAATCTCGAAATTCCGGCACAAAGCCGCTGCCGTTTGCTGAGCCCGTACAGCGGGACTCGATAATATCAAAGCATTTTCAGGAAGCTTGGCTCTCAGCCACGCAGCCATCTCAGCAGCTTGACGCCGCCCTCTTTCTGTCAATTGTCTCGAAAGATCAGGAATACCTTCCTCTGCCTCGGCATGCCGCCATAAAATAAGCTCCATAGGATTCAAATTAAAAAATTGTTATTCTAGGCTAGAAAACAAGTTACTCAAGATGAAACAGAACATCGGGTGAATGTTTAGGATAAAAAATCGTAACAGTTTTGCGTCTGGATTTTTCGCCATGCTTGAGTACCACATGGTTACGCGGCACATCAAAACATCTTGCAAGGTACTGCAATAACGCAGCATTCGCTTTACCTTCAACCGGTGCAGCAGCCAGCTTAATTTTTAACGCATCTCCATAGAATCCTACAACTTCCGTCTGCTTTGCGCCCGGCTGTATGTACAACACCAGAATGCAATGCTGTTCATCGGTATACCGAAACCAAGCCATAGATGCTAATTCAACATTGAAACAACTTGCATATTTACACCGGCAACGACCATTAGCAGTAACTGAATCATAATCAACACAAACAATGGCGAAAGATCCACATTGGCGATCGGAGGAATGTGTCGGCGAAAAATGGATAAAAACGGCTGCGTGAAGCTGTTGAGTGCAGGCGCAACAGGGCTGTATGGATTAACCCAAGAAATGATGGCCTGGGCGATAATCATAAACAGAATAATATATAGGGTTAGCTCGATCACCTCGATCACGCCCAGCACCCCTATTACACTGATTACAAGAAAAGTTCGTTCAGCAAAGTCAAATCCCTGGTAAAGATATACGCACGCAATAATAATACATTCAGTAAACCAAGCCAGCACCAACGTGGACAGATCCATACCTTTCCAACCTGGAATAAAACGGCGCGCTGGCCTTACAATGAAATCGGTGATCGCAATTAAAAACTGTACAACATTGTTGTAATATGGAACGCGAAATAACTGAAAATAAAAACGGAGCAACAGCGCTAGGGAAAAAAGACCTAAAATCGTATCTATCAGAAAAATTATTATCTGGTTAGTCATCACTCGTTCTCATTAAGATTGTTGTTAGCGTTAAATCTAGATTTTGCCAAATTCCTCACTCATTTCACGTGAACGCGCATTTGCCGCTTGAACTGCGGCGATTATCTCATTTTTCACATCATTAGCATCCATCGATTCAATCGCCCGCTGGGTTGTTCCACCTTTTGACGTAACTTTTTCCCGTAATGCCACAACATCTTCACTGCTTTTGCCCACCAGTTCGATTGCACCATGAAATGTTTGCAAACTCAATTCTCTGGCTTCTCGCTGGTCCAGTCCCAATTTTATTCCTGCCGCCTGTATAGACTCAATAAAATAAAACACATACGCTGGACCACTACCAGAAATTGCAGTGATTGTATGCAACATATCCTCATCATTCACCCAAAGTACAGTTCCTACCGATTTCATTATTGACTCAGCAATAAGCTTATCCTGTTTATCGACATCCGGCATCGCATACAATCCGGTTACACCTGCGCCAACTAGAGCCGGAGTATTTGGCATGGTACGAATGACCCGTCGATACCCATTGAACCACCGCATTAAATCTGCAGCACGCACACCTGCCGCTATAGACAGCACCAAATGATGGTCGAGCATATCCGCCAACTGATGTGCCAGCGCGTTTAATTGCTGCGGCTTAACAGCAAGTACCACAACATGCTGCCCGTCACTTTGATCGAGAGAAAGCATACCATCCGACAATTCGCTATCAGCCGTAATACTAAATGCTTTTTTGATACGGGCACGCGCATCTTCGTCAACCTCAACCACACCAATCTGATCTGCGCTATAACCCTGCTTTAACAGTCCGCTAATTAAAGCGGAGGCCATATTACCGCCACCGATAAACGTAATTCTCATTATTTTCTTCTATATTTACAATTTAATTATTTTTTAAGCAGGATTGAAGACTGGAAACAGCCACATACCGTAACGAATCATTAATCACATCGCCTTTAAGCTTTGTCAAATAAAGTAGCATAACGACTATCGTTGACAAACCGGACAATAAAAACTTGACCGCTGCCCTTGCTTGATCTGTTTAATCACCGCACCACACTCTCTACAGGCCTCACCGGCTCGACCATAAACCCAGTATTGCTGCTGAAAATATCCTGGCTTACCGTCACTGTTAACAAAATCACGTAAACTACTGCCACCGGACTTGATCGCATTACTCAAAACAAATTGAACGTGTTGCACTATTCTTTTATAACGCAACAACCCTATTCTCCCTGCAGCCGTTTGTGGATTAATCTTGGCATGAAATAACGCCTCATTAGCATAAATATTTCCTACACCGACAACTACCCGGTTAGTCATCAAAAACACTTTAATACTTATTTTACGCCCACGCGAGACCTGATATAACCACCCTGCATTAAAATTTTCAGAAAACGGCTCAGGCCCCAAATGGTGCAATAGCGGATGCTGTTCGGCTTGTCCTGACTGCCATAACACTGCGCCAAAACGACGCGGATCTCTAAAACGCAACACACTCTGATTATCCAGGATCAAATCAAAATGATCGTGCCGGTCCGGTGGATAAGCAAGCTCGACAGATTGAGTCGAGTTCGGAATATCACTTTTTAACAATCGCAGACTTCCCGACATGCCCAAATGAATAATTAATGCACCTTCACCGCAATCAAGCAATAAATACTTGCCTCGTCTGTTCACTGCAACAATCATACGGCCTTGCGCCTGCCTCATCAAATCAGCGGGTATTGGCCAGCGTAGCCTTGAATTACGAATCACTATGCCGCTGATATATCGCCCCTCCAAATAGGGCGCAATACCCAGGCGCGTCACTTCGACTTCCGGTAATTCTGGCATGAAAAAACCGTTTGCGCTATAGCTGACTGTTGACGCTGTTAGCCGAACGCAATGAGAACGGATTGAGCAACTGAGTACCTGTTTGCTCAGAAACCAGATAACCAATCTGTTCTTCTTTCCTGCGGAAAACAATACCGTCTTGATGTTCAAAAACACCAAAACTGATATTGCGTCCATCTTCAACATTTATTTTTACAGTCGAAATGCTATCAGTATATTCTGAAGAATCCCTCAGTAACTCAACAGCCTGGCAATTCCGCCATAGGTTCTGCCATTCTTCCAACACTTGTTGTTGCCGATTCAGATTTTCTTCAGCATCAACATACCAAGTTCCATCCTGGTGTGTAATATTCAGGGTTCCCAGTTTAAAACCAGCCGGTACCTCATCATCTGCCAGCAGTTTTGGACTGACTAAATCCCGGGGGCTGGCGGGAATCCATATCGCATAGCGCGGTGAAACCAGATAAACATCCCCATTGATTGCCAGATACTGCTCATTAGTCACCGGCGCCAATCCACCAAAAGCAAAATGAACATCATCTATGTACAACTCAATCGCAGGGGAGTCCAAGCTAAAGCTCTCTGCATCATTTATCGGGAAACGCTGTCGGCTGTTCGCTGACAGCACGTTAAGTATTTTTCCGATGACTGTAGCGTCTGCTCTTGCTGCATATGGTTCTGTTAATTGCCAGCTCCCTGCCGTACGCTTTAACGTCATTTCCTGATTATGGCGCACAATACGAATCGATCGGACCGTTTCAGGAGTACGCAAGGAAATTTGGTAAGTAGTATCGGTTTCTGACTGAAATTGCGGGGTGAGATAAAGAAAAACACCCAGGCCAATAATAGTAACCAGCATGATCAGATTAATTTGAGAATGATAGGTCATGTTTTGATTGTATTTAGATTGCCTTTTTCCGATGCCACCAGATAATTGCGCCACTTAACAGGAAGATACCCGGTATAGCGAATAAAAATATAACAACGATCAATGTCAACTCAGTCTCTGTTAGAGCCAGATGAGCATCTAGCCTCGTTCGCGGCTGCAAGATAATCAATTCTTCATCACCGGTCAGCCAATTAAAAAGATTGACACCAAAATCCAGATTGTTGCCATTACCAAGATAGGTATTGGCAATGAAATGACCACTGCCGACAACAACGACCCTTTGTTCTCGGTCATTGATATAGCGGGATAATGCTACAGCAATGGTAACAGGGCCCGCAATGTCATCATCCGGATCGAATACATAGGCTTCATCCGAGCTTTTTTCCACCCAGCCATCTTGCGCAGCCTCAATCAATGGAACGATATGCCATACATCATTTTCATTAAAAACAATCTGGCGCGCAAAGGGAAAAACGGTAACATAGTCAAAATTCCGTGTGATTTCATGTTGCCCGTAATTGACACCCAAAGCAAATGTGATTGGCGCTTTAAGCTGTTCTGCACTAGGATCAACCACAACGCCGGGCGTTAATATCAAATGCAGCTTCTCCGTCAAACCCAGCATCCCCCGCAACGACTCATGATCAACCAGCCATAGCAAATTACCGCCGCTGTCCACATACTCAAGTAGCTTACTCACTTCTCCCGGCAGCAAATCAGTTTGAGGTGAAGCAATCAACAACATGTCAACATCGTCAGGGATCACAGGTGTCGCCGTCAGATTTAACAACTCACTCACAAAACCGTTTGCATGCAATTGCTCGCCAAATTCACCTAAATCATAATTGGCCGCACCGGTCAGACTACGTTCCCCATGACCACTAAGTGCCATGACCAGCTTTTCACGCTGCCGAGACAAACGCACGAGCGCCTGCGTTAGCGCTTGCTCATTAATCGTTGTCAATCGTGCTCGCCTATTCTGAAACTGAATAACCATCTCGCCGTTAACTTTTACACCGGCTGCTTTTGCCTGGTCTGGATGTACTACAGGATCAACAAAAGTGAGCAAGATATCAGGCTTAATACGCTGATAAAGTTGCACAAAATTATAGATAATCTCGCGCACCTCTCCAAACTCCACATGTTGTTCAGTGGCATAAACCGTAATCTCAATGGGCCCAGACATTTTTTTCAGTATCTCGATGCTGGTCGAATCGAGTGTATTACGCCCGTTATGGCTCACATCCCATTGCATGCGTACGTGATATGCCAGATAACCCAGTAGAACACACAATGATATGAAGAGTAATACGAAAATACGCTGCTGCACTTTTAATTTAAAACGCGATGTATTATCCGTATACGTCATTTTGTTTTATCCACAGCTTTTGAAAGGTATTCTCACCAACAAACAAATACCGCGCGCTATCCATGCAGCCGCTCTCCATCCAAATGACGAACTGTCAGTACTATAAAAAACAACGTAAACAGAAAGAAATAAGCCCCACTGAATGTATCTATTAGTCCATTATTCAATAATTCAAATTGTTTGAAAATTGAAACAAAATGCACCCATCCTTGATGATCGTCTGTCACCATATCAGTTATCCAAAAACCCAGTAACACACCCAGCACACCGATTGCAGCCAATGCGGGTTGCGCAGTCAAACTCGAAATATAAAGCCCTAATGCGACAAAACAGCATACCAAAAGAAAAAGCCCCAACGCACCGCTCAGTACCAGTCCATAATCTAACTCACCACCTGCAGTCAGACTTAAACACATTCCTACGATTAAACCGATGATGCCTAGAAAAAAAATTATCAGGGCCAAAAACTTACCTAGAACGATTTCAGTGGCAGTCACAGGTGCGGAAAGCAATAATGTAAGGGTGTGATTCTTGCGTTCTTCGGCAAACTGCCGCATTGTCAGTAAGGGTATCAATACAAGCAGCAATACTGCGGCCATAGCAAATACCGGGGTTACAATAGTCTCCGTAAAACCAGGTGGATTTTCTATCTGCACCAATTGTGGCTGTATCTGCAAGAAAGCGTCTAACCTCCCCAAGAAGAACCAAGCCAGCAGCATGTGTATCAAGGCCAACAAAATCCATGCTAACGGTGACGCGAATAACATGAATAACTCTTTGCGCGCTATAGTGAAAATCATAATACTGAAAAATTAATGCATCTCTTGCGATTGCTGTGTCAGCCGCGTAAAAACAGTTTCCAGATCGGCACCTTGTTGTTTCAACCCTGCCACTGTTTCATTCATCACTACCTGTCCTTCATGCATAATTTGCACACGACTGCAAACACTTTCAACTTCCAACAACAGATGCGTAGACAACATAATGCTACGCTTCTTGCCAAGTTCCCGGATTAATTCGCGTATCTCTCGCATCTGATTTGGATCGAGCCCAACGGTCGGCTCATCCAGAATAATAACATCAGGATCATGAATAATTGCTTGCGCAATACCGATACGCTGCTGCAATCCTTTCGACAAAGAACCAATCAAACGTTTACCGTGACTCATTAAACCGCAACGTTGTTTACATGTCTCTAAAGCTTGAGGAATATGGTGTTTTTCCATCCGATGAAGACGTGCGGCAAATCGTAGATACTCATCTACCGTCATGTCAAAATACAATGGTGGTATTTCGGGCAGATAACCCAAGCGTGCTTTGGCTTTCTGTGGTTCATTCAGCAAATCTATGCCGCAAATCTTTATACTCCCCGCATTTGGAGCAAGGTTCCCGGTAATCATACGTATAGTTGTCGTTTTTCCCGCGCCGTTGGGACCAAGCAAACCAAGTACTTCACCTTTTTTCAACTGTATTGAAATATCATCGACTGCATTATATTCACCATAGCGACACCGCAAACACTTGGCTAATAACATAGTCCGCTCATCTAGATCTGTCATAAACAATATTCCTATACTGCATCCAACAAACCAACCAGTCCGATTCAAATAAACTGAATGAACCACCATCAATTATTTATACAATTTAACGTAGAATCACCAACATCAGCTCTTCGTGCCGTTATATCATATTCTATAGTACAAAACTAAATAAGCCACAGCATATCTACATCTTCTGATCACTAATACACCCCCGCTATTGACTGACTGTATGATTATTACTACACAATAATCCTTGACAGCCCCGCGAAGGCGACTACTCACATTGCCACTCTTAACATAATTGACTAATTTTAATGATATTATTTACCTGTGTTGCATAAAGGACACACTTGTATTTGACAAATATATTGAGATAAATCCATAATCACCGTCAGCACATCATACGTGGACGAAAAATGAATCATGGAACAGCCTGTTTGTTATTGTAAATACAATAACAATTGTTCCTAATTTGAAGTATTCACATTAAAGGAATAACAGCATGAATATATTGTCAGCCAAGCACAAATTAATCGGCACTGCTCTATTGTCAGTATTTATCTACGGCACACTGGAAGCATCAGAAATTTCGCCGATAGATCGATACGAAAATAGCGAGATTGAAAAAGCTGAAGGCTACGTAGTTGAAGATGAAAACGGCGTAGTTTGGCGCAGTTCACCTGATCTTGGTAACCATTGCTGGCGCACTGGATACTGGGACAAATCGCTAGCTGTTATCGAAGGGTGTGATGGATATGAAAAAGTAGTAGAAGCAGAGCCCGAGCCTGTTCCCGCTCCTCCTCCACCTGAAAAACTAACCTTTTCTGCTGATGCATTATTTGACTTTGATAGCGATGTGTTAAAGCCCAACGGAAAAGTGGCGCTGGATGAATTTGTTCGGGGACTTGAAGGCATCAACTATGACGTAATTGTCGCTGTTGGGCATGCTGATAGAATTGGTAATCCGGATTACAACCAGAAATTATCGGTTCGTCGCGCCGAATCCGTTAAATCCTACCTAGTGTCCAGAGGGGTTGAAGGTGGCCGAATCTTTACCGATGGCAAAGGTGAAACACAACCTGTCACTGGCGACACATGCCAGGGCAAAGGTGGCAAGGCGCTCAAGGAATGCCTCCGCCCTGATCGCCGTGTAGAAGTCGAAGTAGCTGGAACCCGATAACGCTTCGCGGTTAAGCAATTTTTCAATAAAAAAGCCCTGTTCATGCAGGGCTTTTTTATAACCACAGATGCACAATTTAGATTATATCGACACCCTGATTAAGGCCCGCTGGATTATCCCAGTCGATCCACAACAATCCATTCTCAAAGATTATGCCATCGCCATTCATCAGGGCAGCATTCTCGATATTCTCCCATCCCCACTTGCGCAAACACACTATAATTCCCGAGAAACGATAGAGCTAGGCAATCATGCATTGATTCCCGGTTTGATAAATCTGCATACACATGCAGCAATGACCCTAATGCGTGGTCTTGCCGATGATCTGCCGCTCATGGAATGGCTCAACAAGCATATCTGGCCTGTCGAGAACCGTCATGTAAGTGAATCTTTTGTGTTCGACGGCACCCAACTAGCCTGTGCTGAAATGCTCAGAAGCGGCATTACTTGCTTCAATGATATGTATTTTTTCCCTGAAGCGTGTGCACAAGCAGCACTAAATACCGGAATGCGTGCTGCTATTGGAATGATTGCTATCGATTTTCCAACACCCTACGCCAATGACGCCGACGATTATCTGGCCAAAGGTATCGCGTTACGCGACAAACTGCATCCGAATCCGTTATTGTCATTCTGTTTTGCGCCGCACGCACCTTATACCATTAGCGACCAGGCACTAACTCGTATTCTGACTTATGCTGAGCAACTTCAAGTACCCATCCACATGCATCTGCATGAAACTCCAGATGAAATCGATATCAGCATAACATCATACAACATGCGTCCTATTGAACGTATGCAGCAACTTGGCATACTGAGTCCGGGATTCATCGCGGTACATATGGTGCATTTAACTGACACCGAAATTCAGCTCATGAAACGGTATGGGTGTCATATCGCACACTGTCCATCTTCTAATCTAAAGCTGGCTAACGGATTTGCACCGATTACCTCGCTTCTGAATAATGGAATCAATGTTGGAATTGGAACCGACGGCACCGCCAGTAATAACCGTTTGGATATTTTTGAAGAAATGCGATTGACGGCATTGCTGGCCAAAGCCGTTAGTTGCCGTGCAGATACTCTGCCAGCCTACCAGGCGCTCGAAATGGCAACGATTAATGGGGCCAAGGCACTTGGCATCGATACGATAACCGGTAGCCTAGAACCTGGAAAAGCTGCGGATATTACAGCCGTTGATTTCTCTGACTTGCATCTATCCCCATGCTATAACCCGGTCTCACATCTCGTTTATACTGCCGGGCGAGAACAAGTGAGCCATGTCTGGGTTAATGGTAAAATGCTGCTTGAAGATAAGCGGTTGACCACTCTCGACAGTAAACAACTGGAAAACCGCGCGACATACTGGAAAGCTCGCATCGATGCACCCCAATAATTTCAGCAGACAGTCTTTATTCTTTATCTAGGTATAATTATTTATGACGCAAGAAACCAACATCAACGACAGTGGCATTAATGCTGATCCACTGGAACTCGAAAAATTCAGCCAGTTGGCACACCGCTGGTGGGACCCCAATAGTGAGTTCAAGCCACTGCATGAAATTAATCCCTTGCGCATGGATTATATTGACAAACTTGCTGGACTGACGGAAAAAACGGTACTCGATGTCGGCTGCGGCGGTGGCATTCTGTCCGAAGGAATGGCCTCACGCGGCGCAAATGTAACAGGTATTGATTTGAGCGATAAGGCACTTAAAGTTGCACGGCTACACCTACTGGAAAGCGGTCAACAGGTGGAATACCGAAAAATTACTACTGAAACGCTCGCCGAAGAACAACCTCATCACTATGATATTGTGACCTGCATGGAAATGCTCGAACATGTACCCGACCCAGCAAGCATTGTACGTTCATGCGCAGCGTTGGTAAAACCTGGCGGATGGGTATTCTTCTCCACCATTAACCGCAATCTAAAATCTTATTTATTTGCCATTATCGGCGCAGAATATATCCTCAAACTGCTACCACGCGGCACACACGAATACGCCAATTTCATCAAGCCGTCAGAACTGTCACGCATGGCACGGCAGGCGGGACTATCCAATAACGAATTAATTGGGATGACTTATAATCCGCTGAACGAAATCTACGCGCTGGCAGCAGACACTGACGTCAACTACATTATGGCCTGCCGCGCTTAATATTTCTTGTTTAGCAACTTTAATTATTCAATGCTCAGCGCAGTATTTTTTGATTTTGACGGTACACTTGCCGATACGGCACCGGATTTAGGTAATGCGCTCAACCGGCAGCGTGTAAACCGAGGCCTCACGCCTTTACCAATTGCACAAATCCGTACCCAGGCATCTGCAGGGGCACGTGGATTGCTCAAACTCGGATTTAATATCGCCCCCGAAGATCAAGGCTATCCCGAGATGCGAGATGAATTTCTCGAATTTTATTCACAACGCCTCTGCCAAAACACCCGTCTGTTTCCCGGCATCACCGAACTACTTGAGCAATTGGATCAAAACGAGCTGCCATGGGGTATTGTCACCAATAAACCAGCCCGCTATACCCATCCGCTCATTACCGAACTAGGTTTGCAACAACGTGCCGCCTGTGTTGTTTGCGGAGATGAAACAACCCACACCAAACCCCATCCCGAGCCACTATTGGTTGCCTGCAACAAAATTGATGTATCCCCATCCGACTGTATCTACCTTGGCGACGACTTACGTGATGTCAAAGCAAGCCTGGCCGCAGGCATGAAACCTTTTATCGCTCGTTACGGCTACCTGGGGAATGACCAGCCCCCTGAAACATGGGGAGCAAGCCACATTATCGACAAGCCGCAAGAATTACTCGCCTATATTTAAATCAGATGATAGAATCCTTCTGGAACAAATAGATCATATGGGAGGTTGAACTTTTTAATACCAAACCCCATCTTATCTACACCACAAAAGAACCGGGGACGATCTGGCTTCGACGTGGGTTGCAAAGCAGCGTAGGGCATACCGAGGATCAGATTACCTCGTAAATCCATCTGAAAACAATAGTCGCAAACGACGAAAATTACGCTTTAGCCGCTTAATTAGGCTAGCCTCTGCGCCGGTGGGCCTCAACGCCGGGTCTGGCAACAGACAGCAGAGTTATTAACGAGGATCGCGCACTGTAGGGTTACTTTGCAGTACGTTAAACTTAAGGTAACTCGCCTGCCATCAGATTGCCAGTTGTCGGTTGTCGGGTTAAATCAAAAAACATGGCTAAGTATGTAGAACTGCCTGTAGAGGGCTTGCGGACGCGGGTTCGATTCCCGCCGTCTCCACCATTTAAACATCCAAAACCATCCAACAAAATCCATAAACCCGTGTAACAGCGGGTTTTCTTATTGTATATCCGTCCAATAAGATACAATTTTATCTATTGACATCCGAGGAAAAGTGGGGGCAACATTGAGGGCAACTGAGTTACCTTACTGCGGAGTTGCCCCATGTCCCTTACTGATATAACCATTCGCAACACAAAACCCAACACTAAAACCAAAAAACTATTTGATGAGCGGGGACTCTATCTGGAAATTTCACCTGCTGGTGGAAAATGGTGGCGACTGAAATATCGATTTAATAACAAAGAGAAAAGAATTTCATTAGGCGTCTATCCTGATGTCGGCCTTAAAGATGCACGTGGTAGACGAGATGAAGCACGCAAAATGCTAGCCAATGGCATTGATCCAAGTGAAAATCGCAAAGCAATGAAATCGGCCAGAAAAGAAAGGTCAGCAAACAGTTTTGAAGTAATTGCACGGGAGTGGTATGCAAAATATTCCACGACCTGGGCAAAAAATCACAGCGAACGCATTATTCGCAGATTTGAACGCGATATTTTTCCTTGGATTGGTGCTCGCCCTATTGCAGAAATCAATGCCCCGGAATTGCTTTCAGTGGTACGACGAGTTGAAAATCGGGGCGCGCTGGAAACTGCGCATAGAGCACTCAGCAATTGCGGACAGGTATTTCGTTACGCTGTTGCAACTGGACGTGCAGAACGCGATCCTTCCGGTGATTTACGCGGCGCACTGCCACCAGTTAAAGGCACACATTTTGCCGCAACAACAGAACCAAAACGTGTTGGAGAAATTTTACGGGCATTGGATGGTTACGAAGGCACACTGACTGTTCGCTGCGCGCTTCGCCTTGCACCACTGGTATTTGTACGCCCCGGTGAATTACGTAACGCACAATGGGCGGATATAGACTTTGAAGCAGCGGAATGGCGTTACCTCGTTACAAAAACCAATACACAACATATCGTACCCCTCGCCCGCCAGGCAATTGAAATATTGCTCGAGTTGCAGCCACTTACCGTGAATAGTCTATTTGTTTTTCCAAGCGCGCGCAGTTTTACCCGTCCTATGAGTGATAATGCAATACTCGCCGCCATGAGACGACTAGGTATAGACAAAGAAGAAATGAGTGGACATGGTTTTCGGGCAGTTGCTCGCACTATACTTGATGAAGTTTTGGGTGTGCGCCCAGATTTCATTGAACACCAGCTTGCGCATGCTGTACGCGACCCAAATGGGCGGGCATATAATCGTACCGCTCATCTACCTGAGCGGCGAAAAATGATGCAGCAATGGGCTAATTATTTAGATAAACTCAAATCTGTCACTGAAATAAAATCAATAAATCAGCAGGCTTAATTTGACACACTATTTTTTTATTGAGTATTTCTATGTATCATTTTGGTTGTAGTTTTCTTCGTCCCTTTACCGACTTAAAACCTTCAGGTAAAAGCTTAAACTTGTCGCCATCCTGAGGCGAACATTTTACTCTGCACTGGAAAGCTTGTAATTCATCTGTGTGCAGTGTTGCAGCAATAACAAAATCATTGTACCCAATTTAGAACATTAGCCAACTCAAGCAAAAATGATTCTTTAGTAGGTGGCCTGAAACAACTTGTTCTGGTCGGTAACGACACGGAAGTCACCGAAACGCAAGATTGTCGGTATCTTGACTCGCGTATCTTCAGTGAACTTCATTAAATCCTTTCAAAGAAATCAAACCATTATCCTTTTTAATTATTCAGATATTGATCGTTATATTTTCATTGCCAAAATTAAATTGCACTGAAAAGTTGTAATAAAGTCCAATATAATCCGATAGGAATTGACATAAATCTTATGAATTTAATGTCGGCTTGAATGGCCCAACACTGCTCCAGCAAAATTTTGCTAATGGCATGTTTTCTGCTCATTCATTGTTTCTTAATAGCTAAGTACTGAAACAAACCGCAATCATGCAACTAAGCCATTACTTGGGCAGCGAAATAAATTCATTACTTTAGGACTTGTTATCACATGCCCGGAAAAATTCTTTTTAAAGAAGGACGACATCCCACGAGACAGGTTTCTGATTTTAAAATCGAGTATTCACCATCAAAGAATCTAGAGCTATATAAAACCTTATGTAAAGCTCTAGGAGAAAAACTTATATACTCCGACTATTTATACCTTCTTTTTGAAATACATTCTGCAGAACACGAAGAAAAAAAACGAATAAACAATAATATGACACGAAAAAATTCTTTAGCCCAGTTGAAAGCATTGACTCGAATCAAAGACGATGATGATCTGGTTAGGTCCGTACAAAATACTGATATAAATACTTTCTTGATGATTTCAGAAGCTCAAACTGACCTAATTACTGAAAAATTGTTTTCCACTGGTTATTTTATAGATTCTGAGGGTGAGCATTGCACATATACTCCCACACTGGATCAATACACACATCCTGGAATTAAATACTATCTACCTGATGGTATCTCCGGACTTCGTGATGCTATTTCTCTAGCCTTAAAAATATGTGATAGCAATAAAGAAGGTCGAGGAAGAAAAAAAATTAAATCTAGATGCCCTCTAGCTAAGGCAGTGTGGCGAATATGGAAAAAATATCGACCAGAAGCCAGCCAAGAGATTTGGCAACGCGATGGCGAATGCAGTCCAGCCCTTTTCTTTGCCCAAACAATTTTTGAAACGACCTACAGATATATTTGTCTTTATTCTTTAGCTGAAATAATGAAGGAAAGCTTGGAATACAAAAAAAGGTCTAAAAAACCAATGTGATTTATAAAATATAATCTGGCTTAATTCTTCTCCATGCCGGTATGTTCCGGTATAAGTTGAAAGGAATTGAGCATGACTAAAGAAATCCAGAAATCTAATCTGACTATTCTAAGGCGCAAGCAAGTAGAAATGCGCACCGGAAATCCTCGCAGCACTCTCTACGATAAGATTTCCAAAGGATTGTTTACTAAGCCTATAAGCCTAGGGAAGCGTTCAAAAGGATGGCCTGATTATGACGTCGATGAACTCGTTGCGGCAAGCATTGCAGGTAAGTCTGAAGAAGAAATACGTCAACTTGTAATTAAACTCACAGCTATTCGTAAATTATTTGCAAAGGAGGTCTTATGACAATCGAGGCATTAATTTCACGTCTGGAACGGGTTAAATGCACTGGTCATGGGCGTTATATCGCACGATGCCCGGCACATGACGATCATGGACCATCTCTCTCAATTCGGGAACTTGATGATGGACGTATCCTTCTTCATTGCTTTGCAGATTGTGATGTTCAATCCGTTTTATCGGCGGTTAATCTTAAGTTCATAGACTTATTTCCTGCTCGTGAAATGGCCAGTGGTAAATCTCAGCATAGACCTTTTCCAGCCGCAGACATATTGCAGGCAATAGCATTTGAAGCATTAGTGGTAGTAACAACAACTAGGACGATTCTAAAAAGAGAACCTTTGAATAATACTGATCGTGAGAGGCTTTTGTTGGCTGTCAGCAGAATTCAGGCTGCCCTGGATATTGGAGGACTAAACCATGAATAAAGCAATTGAGCGGGGATTATCTTTCCTTGATGACGCGTCCAAAAAATCAGGCGGCCAAAAGAAGTTAGAAAACTGGCCGAAACCAAAGCGGATCACAGCGCCTTTGCGCACAGTCCCCGCTTTTGATGCAGAATCTCTTTTACCCGAGGTATTACGTGTCTGGATTATGGATGAAGCCGACAGAATGCCCTGTCCACCTGATTTTATTGCAGCCACTGTGGTCGTTGCACTAGGCTCTATTTTAGGCGCTAAATGTGCTATCAAACCCAAGACACACGACTCTTGGCAGATTATTGCAAATCTATGGGGTGGTATAGTAGGCTTGCCTTCAACAAAGAAAACACCCGCAATTAATCAAGCTTTGAAACACCTCGAACGCTTAGTCGTACAATCAAAAAAATCCCACCAGGCGGAAATGGAGTCTTTCCAAACTAAAAAAACAGTATTTGAAGCAAAAAAAGATGCTATTGAATCGTCTATAAAGAAAGCAGCAAAGTCAAAAGATAGCATAGATACAAATCTTGAAGATCTTGCTTTAGAATTACAAAATCATAATAAAAATACCCCTGTCCCACCCATTCTAAATCGTTATAAAACAAATGACACAACTATAGAAAAACTTGGCGAATTACTAAGAGACAACCATGCGGGAATGCTTGTTTTGCGTGATGAGCTAGTTGGATTGCTGGCTTCATGGGACAGAGAAGGCCATGAGGGTGATCGTGCATTTTACCTGGAAGCATGGAATGGCAACGCCAGTTTTGATACCGATCGTATAGGGCGCGGTTCAATCCTTATACCCAATCTTTGCGTATCAATTTTTGGGGGTATTCAACCCGATAAGTTAGTCGGCTATTTGGAACAAGCTACCAATTGTCTTGCAAATGACGGGATGCTGCAGCGATTTCAGATACTGGTCTACCCAGATCCAAGAATATGGGAATGGTGTGATCGTGTTCCCATGAAAGAAGCGAGAGATAACGCATTCAAGATATTCGAAACATTAGCAGATTTCGAACCTGAATCATGGGGTGCCTATCCTGCTGATGATTTTGCAAAATTTCCCTATTTCTGCTTTGACGACGTTGCTCAAGAAATTTTTATTGAATGGTCAAAAGATCTTCATTGTAACCGTATGCTAGCAGAGGATCATCCCATTATCCAGCAACATTTAGCGAAATACGACAAGCTATTCCCTGCGCTTGCACTAATCTTTCATCTTGTTGATTGCGCATCACATGGACGGCAAGGTATGGTTAACGCTGAGTCTGCGTCACGGGCTGGAGCATGGTGTGAATACCTTGAAGCCCATGCGCGTCGTTGTTACGGATTGTTGATCGACGATGGTCTTCGTGCTGCACAAGCTTTAGCAGACAAGATACGGAAAGAAAAATTGAAAGATGAATTTACAGCACGGGATATTCGACGCAATCAGTGGCGCTCTCTTACAACTGACGAATCAATTCAAGCGGCATTGGATTGGTTGGAGGATGAAGGTTGGTTAAAAGCCAAAAAAGTTGGCGGAAACGGGCCTGGTAGCGGTCGACGAACTACTCGTTATCTGATCAATCCAATAATAATCAGGGAAAAAGGCAATGACAGTAAATTGGTTTGAAAGAACGAAATTTATTTTAAAAAATGCTGATTATCATACTGCCAAAGCTGCCAAAAGAAATCTATCGTCAGTAATGTCAGTACACAAGATACAAAGAAATAAAAAAACAACATAGAAAACAGAGTAATCTACAAAATATGAATACGACTTAACTCTATCATTGCAATTAACTGTATTAGATCAAATTGATCTATCGATCAGAAACAGACTATGAATTCTACTAAGAACAATAACAAACATCGTCATGATTTCCAGAGTTAGTTATCGTCTTGTTTTGGATGATATACAAAAATTTTATAATCATTTGTTAAGCTCAGGAAGGAATGTCGCGACAAACGTAGCGAAATGCCTAAACTTGATTTAATCTTTGAAGAATAACTGTTTATATGGCCGCAAAACCTAAATTAACGCCTGAGCAGTGGGCGGAAGTCAAAAAGACATGGGAGAATGATTCCCGTGATGGTTATGCATGGCTGATTAAAGAGCTTGACTCGCCCGTTTCCGGTCCGGCTGTACGCAAAGTTGCTATCTTAGAAAAATGGACAAAGAAACCATCAAAACAATCCAAAAAAACTGACAGTAAATCCAGTAACAAAAAGCAATCGAACAAGGTTTCCAAGGTTTCTCGCAAGGTTTCCGAGAATCCAAAAACCATGGTTTCCGAAACCATCACGAAAACCTTGACGAAGGATGGTGATGGAAACAAAGTTGGACGACCGACAAAGTATCGTGACGAATACGCAGAGCAAGCATACAAGCTGTGTTTAATGGGCTATACAGACAAGAAACTGGCCGATTTCTTTGATGTTGCCGAGTCAACTATCAATGAGTGGAAACTAGATCATCATGAGTTTTCGGAGTCACTTAGCAGAGGTAAGGATATTGCCGATGCTGAGGTTGCTTTCAAGTTTTATCGGCGGGCATGTGGCTATCGATATACAGAGACCAAGACAACAAAAGTTATCTGTGAAAACGGCCAGGAGCTTATTGCTGAAATAATTGAGCATAAAAAAGAAATCCCGGCTGATGTTGGCGCCGGGAAAGTTTGGTTGAGTAATCGACAGCCCAAATATTGGCGAGACAGCAATAATTCAAAGGTTAAGGTTCAATTTGATACCGAAAAACTAAATGAGATTGCTGAGAATTTTACCAAGGCAATGAAGCGCTCTAAAGAACGGCAAATGGCTGTATTGCGTGAGCGTGGCATCTTGATTGATAACGATACTGGAAGGCCGGTTGATGGATGACAGGCTTCTACATCTAACTTCGATTAATAATAGGAAGAGTGCTCACTAGATATTCTATCCAAGCATACTTCTGACTCATAATAAGCAACACCATTTGGTAACAGCAAATAGCGAAAAAGTATTAAAAGGAGGAAGAAAAAAGCCACATCATAGAATTGAAAATTCCATTGATGCGGCCTCTATCCGTCGAAAGTTGTTCCGAGGTCCAGGGGTGCCTAGTGAGCCAACAGCCAAGCCTGGATCGTCTTACTTTCACTTGCTCACTATCAACTAAAGATCCTAGAAGGCGCTGATACTAATGTCAATAATTTTTTGACGACGTCAGAGATCTAGCAGTGTTTTTCGTCCGTTTTTCTAAACTCAGTTCAATTAATTGTCGTTATAACAATTGACCTCATTCATTAAGGTCTCCTGTAGAAAGGATGAAAGAAAACTGCTCAGCGGGCGCGGGGTCAAACCTGCGCCCTTAACATTTATGCTCACCACTTGATTTAAGTCCTGTTATCAAGATAACATTGCGCCATGAGCAAAAATCAACATGGTGGCAAGCGCGAGGGTGCAGGACGCAAGAAACGGTTTGACGGCCCGGTCACACGTATCCGCGTACCCCAAGCGAGCGTACCCGCAATTAACACATTACTGGAACAATACGTAAACTTTGACAGGGATAACGCTATTGTCACGGATGTCCTTTATCCGTCCAGTCATCCCGTTTCATTGAAACGCCCAATATTATCGTCATCGGTGTCAGCCGGGTTTCCGTCTCCGGCAGACGACTATATCGAAGGTCAGTTGGATTTAAACGAATATTTCGTCAAGCACCCGGCAGCCACATTCTATGTTCGTGTAACGGGAGAGAGTATGAGCGGCGCAGGTATTCTGCCGGGCGATATATTGGTCGTTGACCGGTCACTGGACGCCGCGCACGATTCTATCGTTATAGCGGTGGTCGATAATGAACTCACCGTAAAACGCTTATACCGGAAAAACGGACGTATAGAACTGCGCCCGGAGAATCCGGCCTATCCCATTGTGCGGCCCAAGCAGGAAACGGAACTGGTAATCTGGGGTGTGGTGTCGGGTGTTACCCGTAAACTCTGATCAACCCCGGCGTATCGCGCTGGTTGATTGCAATAACTTCTATGTGTCGTGCGAGCGGGTGTTTCATCCGGCATGGAACAATCGGCCTGTCGGTGTGCTGTCCAACAATGACGGCTGTATCATTGCCCGCTCCAACGAACTCAAGGCTGCGGGTATCCCGATGGGTGCACCGTATTTCAAGCACAAGAAACAGCTTGAAGCAATGAAGGCCGTTATCGTATCCAGTAACTATGCTCTCTATGGCGACATGTCTGCTCGCGTGATGTATACGCTGGGACAGCTTGCACCCGATATGGAAATCTACAGTATTGATGAAGCCTGGCTGGATATGACCGGTATCCGGCATGGAACACTGGATGCATTAGGACGAGAGATCGTCATGAGAGTCTTTCAACATACTGGCATCCCTGTGTCTATGGGTATCGGGCCGACCAAAACGCTAGCCAAGATCGCCAACCGGATTTGCAAGCAACACGCTATACCGGGTCGGGTTTTTAATATCGGTAATGCTAAATCATTGGATGCAGTATTGGCCGGTGTTGCTGTAGGCGATATCTGGGGTATCGGTCGACGCTGGGCTGAAAAACTGAATCAACACCATATCTACACAGCGTTGGACTTACGCAATGCTGATCCCGATCACATGCGCAAACGATACAGCGTTGTGATGCAACGGTTGATTATGGAGCTGCGTGGCATAACCTGTCTTGACAAGGAAGATATCGCACCCAAAAAACAGATTATCGCCTCACGCTCTTTCGGGCAACGCATCACTTGCAAACAAGCCCTATCCGAAGCGGTAGCATTACATGCGACACGAGCGGGAGAGAAGCTGCGCGAACAGCACTCGGTTTGTGGAGCAATACAGGTATCGATACGCAGCGGGAAACACAATGTCAACGAACCGTATTTCTCACGTAGTTGCATCATCCGGTTTCCTGTACCAACGGCAGAGAGACTGTAACAAATTCTGTGTAACTGTTTATCATTAACCCCGGATATGGGAAAGGATAAACAGACGATGAAGAACAAAGAACTGCAAGCAATCGCCGAATTAGCGGCGAAGAATATTAAGACGGAAGACGATCTCAACGATTTTCGTCAGATGTTGACTAAAATCACAGTTGAAGCGGCGTTAAACGCTGAACTTGATGACCATCTAGGTTTTGCTAAGCATGAGCCGAACGAAGTTAACAATAATCGGAACGGCTACAGCAGCAAGACGCTACAAACGGAATCCGGCGAGTTTGAGCTGGACACGCCGCGCGATAGATCGGGTAGTTTTAAGCCTCACCTTGTCAAAAAGCACCAG
>JAUIIB010000017.1 GCA_030431985.1 Gammaproteobacteria bacterium | reverse complement strand
ATGATTTTGCCGAACGTTGGATTGAACGAATGGGGTCATGCATTCTGGTTCATGGAAGAGCTGTTTAGTGCGCCATTGCACTGGGGCTTTGTGATTCTGGGCTGGGCTGGTTTGTTCTCAGGCGGTATAGCGGCACAGATCATTACTCGTTATTCCAACCTGACGGACGTTACCTGGAATAACCAAAGCCGTGAAATTCTCAACGACCGGATTGTTCCTTAAATTGTCTTTTTGCTCCCATGGTTTGCTGGATGTAAACCATGGGAATTAAAATCGATTGTGGCTGTTTAGGGAGGATTGACCAGCAACTGAATGGAGTTTATATGATTAAAAAAATATGGACTTTTAGTACGGTATTTGTATTGTTGTACAGTGGTTGTGTGTTCGCGCACGGCAATGTTTCTCTGGAATCAGATGTCTGTGTGCGCACGATGGCTGGTAGTATGGTGCATTTAAGCACTTATCAGCCACAACACGATCCAAAGGCTGAGTACTGTACTGAAATTCCACAAGAAGGCGAAACTTTCTGGGTTTTGGATCTGGTCGACAGCGCTTTGCGCAAAATGCCGATCGACGTCAAAATTGTTCGTGGGAACGGTGATTCATTGGGCGATACTATAGCATCTATATATTCTACCGATCATTCAGATGGGATTATCAAAGGTGCGTTCAGTCTCGATAAGGGTGACTACACGCTATTTGTTACAGGCGTCGGTGTTCCTTCACTGCATTATGAATACCCACTGCATATACAAATGACAAACTATAAGGATATGTTTTTTACAATGACACCCTATATCTTGGCGTTTTTGCTAATCGTGCTGGCTACTGACAAGTTTTTAAAACGTCGCGAGCTTCAGCATTGAATAACTCGCTTTAATCAGGTTTTTCAATCTACACATCATCTTAAAAACCTTCGCTTATTTCGAAGGTTTTTATCTTTTACACAGTAAGATATTCAGTTTACATTCATGTTGTTATACGTATAGTTAAATTGTCAGGCTTCGACCTGAATCGTTAACAATTTAATGGGGGTTCCCAATGAAAACTAGAATATTATCGCCGGTGAATATACTGCTAATGATATTGCTTGGAGTGGTCTTGGCAATGCCAGTTGCGGTTGAGGCGGGCAGGGGGCATCATCGGTTTGGTCACGGACATCACAAACATCATTACGGCCATGGTCACAGACATTCACATCGCCACCATCATCGCCATCACTATAAACGGCATTATTATAACCGCCACAATCCGTATTATGGCGGCTATAATCGGGCCTATTATCCACCACGCCGGTACTACAGTCAGCCGTATTATAGTCCCCGACCTGTATACGGATATGGACCAAGCTATATCAATTATCCACCCGTTGCGGGATATGGTTATCCCAATCACATGTCATTAGGTGTTCATACCGGAAATACAAGCTTTATGTTACGCTATTGATACAAAATACCTGTGAAAAGGCTGTGGGCCTTTTTTGCAGGTATAGTTTGATTCAATACACCAGCGATACGATAAAATCCGGTATCGTTTGACAATAGAGCCGCTTACCCATGAATGCACTGCAAAAAATCTTTTTGATTGCACTGTTAATCACTTTTTTTCCCACTCCAGCTTTTTCCGGGAGCTATCAGCTGGTAACTAATCTAGTAAGAACAAGTAACAATCAAACAGAGATTTCGCAGCAAAATGCGATAGCTATAGCACAGCGACAAATTAAGGGGCGTCTCTTGGATGTTAAGCGCAGCGGTGATGTTTATCGTATCAAAATACTCAGCGATCAAGGCTCTATTCATATTGTGCAGGTGAGTGCGACAGACGGGACAATCAAATCTGGGCAATAGCCATGCGTATTTTAGTTATTGAAGACGAAACAAAATTACGAATACAGATTTGTCAGAAACTCGAGTCTGCAGGTTATATGGTCGACATGTGCAGTGACGGCACTGAAGGTTTGTATATTGCGAATGAATATCCGCTGGATGCTGCAATCATCGATTTGGGTTTGCCCGGTATATCAGGACTGGAAGTAATTAAGACATTGCGGGCGCAGGGTAGTGTTCTACCAGTTTTAATCTTAACTGCACGCGATAGTTGGCAAGACAAAGTGTTAGGGCTTGAAATTGGTGCGGACGATTATCTGACAAAACCGTTTCAGATGGAAGAATTGCTGGCAAGGCTTAAGGCCTTGCTACGTCGTGCAACAGGTATACCCAGTACTTTGCTAAAATGCGGTCCTATCGTAATCGATGTTTCAGCACAACTGGTTACAATCGATGAAAACAAAGTAGATTTGACATCGTTTGAGTATCGCCTGCTCGAGCACCTGATCAGGCACCGGGGTGAAGTATTATCCAAACAGGTTTTAACGGATTATCTTTATCCGCATGATGAAGATCGTGACAGTAATGTGCTTGAAGTAATGGTCGGTCGTTTACGGCGAAAATTGGACCCCACCGGAAGTTTAAACCCCATTGAAACACTGCGAGGCCGCGGATACCGTTTTACCATTGCATGCGATAAACCGTGATGATGTCGCTCAATACGCGTATCTTACTGAGTGCGACGGGTGTTCTGCTGATTTTTACTGTGGGTATTGCACTGGCTTTAGATCGGGCGTTTTATGACAGTGCCAGAATAGGGGTGCAAGATAAAATGCTGGCCAGGTTGCTCTTGTTAATGGGAGATGCCGAGGTTGATCCAAATGGCAGGCTGATCATGCCGACCAATCTGCTCGATACGGAACTCAGTAGGCCTGACTCTAATACATATGCATTCATTGCCGATCATAAAAAACGAATAGCTTGGCGCTCCTCATCGGCATTAAATAAGCGGCTTCCAAAGTTTCAACTGTTAGATAAAGGTGTTAAGCATTTCGGTCAAATCATGATTGATGATGCATCGTATTTCATATATCGCTATGGTGTTGCATGGACAACCAAGTCGGGCAGTTATCCTCTGACTTTTAATGTCATCACTGATACAACGTTATTTGATGCACAGATTGATCGTTATCGTGAAGATCTTTGGGGGTGGCTGGGTGTTATGGCCTTGCTACTGTTAATTACGCAAATGCTGGTGTTACGTTGGGGTTTGCAACCCATGCGTCGTGTATCGAATGAATTGTCTGCAATTGAGTCTGGTACACAGGAAAATGTTATTGGTCATTATCCGAGTGAGTTAAAACTATTAACCGACAGTATCAATTCACTTATTAATCACGAACGGAAACAACAAAAACGTTATCGTAATGCACTTGCCGATTTAGCGCATAGCTTAAAAACACCGCTAGCTATACTTCATGGTGCTGTTACCTTGCCGCATGATTCAGATGATGACACTGTGCGTGAGCAGATTGAACGTATGGATAATATTATTCAATATCAGCTGCGTCGTGCTGCAACGGCTGGTAGTTCTCCAGGCATGCGTCCGGTCTTGGTATATCCAATTGCTGATCGAATTGTAAAAACTGTCAGTAAGGCTTATCACGATAAAAATCCCGAAATTACGATTGGCATTGATCACTCGATCAGCCTGCGTATTGATGAAGGTGATTTAATGGAGCTGTTGGGTAATCTTGTCGACAATGCATTCAAATGGTGCCGCCAACAAATCGTTTTGTCTGCTGAGCGGCATCTGAAACATATTGTTATACAGGTAAAGGATGATGGCCCAGGCGTTCCTCAAAATGAAATCACTCGGATATTGGAACGTGGTGTGAGAGCTGATCAATCTATTCCGGGGCATGGCATTGGACTTGCCATTGTGCGCGACATTATACAAGTTTACGGCGGCGATTTATCGATTGATAAAAACTCACCCAAAGGCGCGTGTATCACGATTTACCTCGATGCCAAATAGGTTTATATTAAAGCAGTTTATCTAACGTGTTTCCATTGTAATGCGATCTATTTTTCTGTAAGTCTAATTTTGGAAACAGATGCCATCCATTTATTTTATAACGCCGGGTTTCTGAAGTTGAAGTATCGTTTATTTAATGTCTTGATTCTTGCGCTTGGTATTTTTTTTGCTTGCAGTTATGGTTCTGTTTTTGCAGACAGTAATAACCATTCGTATGCGGATATTGAAAGATCACTCAAGGAAAAGCGCAACAAATTCAGTGTATTATTGAGTGAAATTGGTGAGCGCATCACCACACTGAAGAAAATAGAATCATTAAATTCCCAGCAACAATCCGAGTTACTGTCATTGAGCCAAATCGATGATTTTTTGCATAAAAGTGTTGAATCCGCCAGCCGCGCGATCCACTTTGTAGAATCTTCTCAGAAAGTATCGCAGCAACTTAAATTTCTCCAAAAAAAACTGGAATCACCGTTGCAAGAAGAGGAATTAAAATCTGGAATAATAGATTCGAAACTAACATTGGAACAGCTTGAATTGCAATTTGAAGCGGCAATAAAAATGCTGACAGATGCCAAGAATGTACGTAACGAAGTACAACAAGAAATTAACAGACGAAATGAGCGCTCTCCCAAGATTGAAGAAGAAATTAAATCTATCCGAACCCGACTTGAGGAGTTACAACGAAGCACTGCAACTGCTACTAATTCGAAGGACAGACCTGTCGTTACAAAAAAATCTTTACGGGATGTGGAAATCGATTATCTTTCACTACTAATCCAGGAATTGGAATTGGAAGATCGCAGCTATAATCAGCAGCGGGAGCTGTTAAGGATGCAACGATACGCAGCTGAGCGTGATGTGCTGGTTGCCGAGCGAAATTTTAATAACTATGAAGAAATCATTAATCAACGTCGATCAGCTGTAGCAGAACGTACTAAACAAGTAGCGGCGACTGCAAGTGAGGCTGCTAATTCAGCGCATCCTCTGGTTCGTACCATTATGGAAGAAAATAAGCAGTTGGCCGCTGAATTGACAAGTATCACCGCAAAAAGCGTGCATTTAAGTAAGAGATTGAAACAACAAGATAATCTGTCCGTCATAGTACAGCGTAATTATGATCGTATTCAGGAAAAAATTATTCAAACCGGCTTGACCAATGTAATCGGTTTAAAGTTACGCAATGATCTTAAGTTGCTACCTGATATTGAGAATTACGAAAGAAAAATTGATGCGCTTGCTCTGGAAATCCACAATGTACAGCAACGACGTATTGAAATCGAAGATCGTTTGCTAGAAATGGTCGATGTTAATAGTGCGGTATCCCGCATGATCTCCGATGCAAAAATTGAATTACAGGAGCCCGCACGTAGCGAACTTCATGCCGCAGTTTATCAAGCGCTCGAGCAACAAAAAGAAGACTATTTAAATGGATTAATTAGTGTCTATGACGATTATTTTGATACCAAGCTTTATGTTGTATATGAAAAAGAGCTTGAATTCATTGCTTTAATCAAAGAATACAAAGCGTTTATAGATACTCATATACTCTGGGTTCAGAGTGCGCCAATGATACAGTTTAAGGATGTTCGGGGCTTAGGGGCGGCGACGGCCTGGTTATTCAATCCTTCATCATGGATAGAAGTAACATTTCTTTTAGGTGCTGATATCAAAGATAATTTTGTAGTCATTACGCCGCTTTTTCTTTCTTTTCTAGTTTTGTTATTGATTCAACGCTTACTAAAACAAAAACTGTCAGTTTTGGGTCGTTATGTTACTAAACTCAGCAAAGCCAGTTTTGTTGATACGCTTTGGGCGGTTGTAATTACTATTTTATTGTCACTAGCATGGCCGTTATTTATCTATCTTATTACTTGGCGAATTCAGCAGATCGAGTCTGATTCTGAATTTGTTTTTGCAGTGAGTAACGGGCTCGCAATGATGACATATTTACTGTTTTCGGGATTGTTATTGCTTAATTTGTGTCGTGAAAACGGGCTGGGTGAATTACATTTCCGATGGAAACGAGAAAATATGGAGTTAGTTAGAAAGCAACTGACTTGGTATTTAATTGTGATTTTACCGGTGATTTTTATCTATGTTATGACTGACGAAACTTCGATTGAGGCCCATCATGAATCGATGGGAAGGCTCGTCTTTTTTGTATTTGTTTCAGCGACCACGGTACTGATTTATCGTTTACTGCATCCGGCAAAAGGACTATTAAGGTCTTATCTAGAGAAAAATTCTGAAGGCTGGGCGAGTCGTTTAGCGGGTGTATGGTTTCCTTTTTTGTTAATAACCCCATTTGTACTCGCCGTAACATCTGCGGCTGGTTATATGTATACAGCCGGTAAGCTATCACTACTGATTATTCATTCTTTACTGCTTGTTTTTGCAATGATTGTTGGATGGGCGCTATTGATACGCTGGTTGAATATCGAACAGCGCAAATTAGCGCTAGAGCAATGGAGAAAAAAATTTGCGGCGCAAGATGACGATAAATCCAAAGCACCCGAAGCTGGAAATCAAAGCGTTATCGAAGAAGCTGAACTGGATGTTGAGGCTATTAGTGCGCAAACTATGAAATTGCTCAACACTGCATATTGGTTCACGATTGTGATTGGTTTCGCATTGATATGGGCGCAGGTTTTCCCAGCATTTAATTTATTGGATGAAGTGGTGTTATGGAATACCGAAGTAGCCGGTACGGAAGGTGGTAGTAATGAGACGACTAGCTTTATACCCATAACACTTGCAAGTCTGTTGCTGGCGGTTGTGATTTTTATTATGACTTTTTTCATCAGCAATAATATTCCAGGGTTGCTCGAAATCGTCATCTTACAACGCTTGCCTTTTACGCCCAGCGGGCGCTACGCCATTACTTCTATTGTTCGCTATGTCATTATCATTATTGGTTTTGCTATGACTTTTAGCGCACTAGGCATCGGTTGGTCGAAAGTGCAATGGCTTGCTGCGGCTGTCACCGTCGGCCTGGGTTTTGGATTACAAGAGATTTTTGCTAATTTTGTTTCGGGTATAGTTATTTTATTTGAACGTCCGGTACGTGTCGGAGACGTCGTCACGCTTGGGACTATTAGTGGTAAAGTATCACGCATCCAGATGCGCGCGACAACTATTACTGACTGGGACAGGAAGGAATTGATTATTCCTAATAAGGAATTTGTTACCGGTCAGGTTATTAATTGGTCGCTGTCCGATTCAATTTTACGTATTGTTATTTCTGTTGGAATTGCCTACGGATCGGACACAAAACTAGCTTATGATATTTTGATGTCAATTGCCAGAAATAATCCGGATGTACTTAAAGATCCAGAACCCAGTGCACACTTTATTACATTTGGGGATAGTTCATTACATTTTGAGTTAAGAATCTATATTCCCGATCCCGATTTGTTTTTGAAAACGCGACATGAGTTGCTCTTGGAAATTGATCGGCGTTTTCGTGAGGCCAAGATCGAAATTGCCTTCCCGCAACGGGAGATTCATATCAAGAATTTATCTGAGCAGATTGCTATGGCTCCAAAATCAATTTATTCTGATCTAAGTACTGATGAGCAGGCCGCTAAAGCTTAAATAGAAATACAAATGAAAATCGGTACAAACAAAAATTCTTCCATAAGACTGCTGATACATGGCGGAGCCGGTGCTGTGCAGCGTGACAGATTGAAGCCAGAGCGGGAAAAGGCATTTATGGAGGTTTTGGCGCAATCGTTGCATGTCGGCCATACTGTACTTTCTGCCGGTGGCAGCAGTGTTGATGCTGTTGTCGCTGCGATTGAAATCATGGAGGATTCGCCTGAGTTTAATGCGGGTCGGGGTGCGGTATTCAGTCATGAAGGTTGTAATGAACTTGATGCGTCGATTATGGATGGGGCGGAACGCATGGCAGGTGCGGTTGCCGCGGTAACTACAATTTGTAATCCGATTCGCGCCGCACATGCAGTAATGATAAATAGTCCACACATCCTTTTAATCGGTCAGGGAGCTGAAGCTTTTGCAAAAGCGCAGAATCTGAAGTTAGTCGATCCCACTTATTTTTATACTCAACGGCGCTGGGATCAATTGCAAAAAGCCATTGCCAGAGAGCGTATTGTACTTGATCATGAGTTTGATTCGGATGCCCCATTAGATAATGATGAGAAGTATGGAACAGTCGGTGCTGTAGCAGTGGACTGCAGTGGCAATCTTGCCGCCGGTACATCGACAGGCGGATTGACCAATAAACGCTATGGCCGCGTTGGCGACACACCAATTATCGGTGCTGGGACTTATGCGGATAATCAATCGGTTGCAGTCTCTGCAACCGGCACAGGGGAGATGTTCATACGTACTGCAGCCGGATTTTATACGGCTACGCAGGTGCGTTTGCAGAAAAAAACAATGACTGAAGCAGCAGAGAACACATTGGCTGAAATCAAAGCGATTGGAGGTGAAGGTGGACTAATTGTACTTAATGCTGCAGGAGAATATTCAATGTGTTTTAATACCAGCGGTATGTTTCGTGGTGTTATCGGTGATGACGGTGTTGCGTATGTTGGTGTTTTTTCAGGTGGTGAATCCTTAGCAGCCTATTGATATTTAGTTTGAAAATCGCGGTAAAAAGTGCTGCTAATTCGTTTAACAAACTCCCTCAGATTATTTTTTGTCAAACCATGTGTTTTGAGTGGCGATTCAATCGGGCAGCCGATAATATTAATGAGTATGCCGTAAGCACATGCATCCAATGTAGTAGGTTGGTCGCCGAAGAAATAGGGTTTGCTGCCGAGAAAATCTGACAATGCATCGATATTTTGATTACCTAAAGCAAAAATTGCCTCGGTTTGGAGTGCGCCGATGCCTTGATTAATGATTTTATGTCTAATTTTTCGGCGCGAATACTGGGCGACAAGATCACGAATGAGGGGCGGCAATACACCAAAAATTGCTTCACGGTTAATTTTCCAGTTTTCATCGGTATATGCCCAGCGAGAATATAAAATGCACCAAAATAAGTGCTCTTCGAGTAAATGTTGCATTGCCAGAGAGATGGCATATTGTGACTGTTCTAGATGACAGTCCAAATTGATATATGTAGATTTGAGATAATCTAGAATGAAATGCGAATCCGCTATGGTTTTCCCACTATCATTAATGTAGGGCAGTTTTCCTTTAGGTGCTTTGAGGAGTAATGCGGATGTTGTTTCATAATCGATGTTTGCCATGCGTAAGTAGGTTTCTACCTTGCAGCAAAAAGGACTTAAGTTCGGGATGCCCCGGTACGCTTGAATTGATAAAGTGTAATCACGGTTTTCATCCTTATCGCTTTAATCAATATGATTGATATGCGTGCAAATCACATAAATGACTGTAAATGAAATACTTGCCAATGGTAAATTTACGAACATCAAAGCCAATAGTTAAATTTAAGGAAAAAGCTGGCCGGTAAGCCGGATTCTGTCGTGGACAGTCATTCATCTAGGTGTACGATTGCCCGTACACTCAAGCAACCTACCCGCAGGCTTCGCGAGCAGCATCATTGCCTGCCTATTTGGTTTTGCTCCGAATGGAGGTTACCGCGTTTCACCGTAACTGAATACGCTCGTCTCTGTGGCCCTATTCCTCGCCTCACGGCGTTCGGCTGTTAGCCGACATTCTGCTCTGTGGAGTCCGGACTTTCCTCTCCCCACGTTGAAACGGTGGGCAGCGACTGCCTGGCCAGCTTTAAGATTATTCTATCATTTTAGAAGAGTCCAGTTGTAAGTCTCATGGAGTCTGTGAAAAAATTTCTGTAGAGCCTAGCAAATGGAATAAGTGAGGCCGTTTCATCCTTGCAGCATGTGATTGATTTGCTGTAGGACGTCTTCGTCGAGTTCCCCGGCTTCTGCACTTAAACGCAACCTGGACATCAGATAGTCGTGATAGGCCTTGGAAAGATCGCGCCGTGCGGAATAGAGCTGCTGTTGTGCATTCAGCACGTCGACCTCAGTTCTGACGCCAACTTCCTGTCCAAGCATTGTTGAATTGAGTTGAGTCTGGCTGGAAATAACAGCCTGCTTGAGTGCTTTAACTTGAGCAATGCCATTTGTGACGTTCAAAAATTCCTGCCGTATATGTAATCGGGTGTCACGAAGCGTATTTTCCAAATCGTGACGTGTTTTTTCACGGTTTGCTATTGCCTCACGTACACGAGAATGTGTTCTACCGCCCTGAAATATGGGGAAATTTAATTGTAATCCAATTGATGCTGTCGTCAGATCGCGGCCGATGCCGGTGAATTGAGCGCCGACGCCTTTCTGGTCACTGTATTGTGCTACTAAATCTACAGTTGGGAAGTGTTGGGAGTACATTCTTTTTACTTCTTTTTCGGCCAGTTCAAACGCGGCTTTCTGGATTTTTAAAGAAAAGTTTTTTTCTTCGGCAGCTACAATCCATTGTTCCATATCGTTATAACGTAATGCCGGAGGGTCGGGTGAAAAATCATGAGCATGAGCAAGCTGACCAGGAATACGATTAATAATGCTCTGCAGGTTGCGCTTAGCGATTTCCAAAGCATTACGCAACGCAATTTCCTGTGACAGTGTTAAATCAAAGCGTGCTTGTGCTTCATTAGTGTCGACAATAGTGGCTACACCCACTTCAAAATTACGTTGTGCCTGTTCGAGTTGTTTAAGAATTGCCGTTTTTTGTGCATCGACCACTTCGACATCGACCTGTGCATTAAGTACATCGAAATAGCTTTGCGCAACGCGTAAAATTAAATTTTGTGCCGCAATAACAAATTCTGATTCTGCTATAGATACTTCTGTTTTGGATTGAGAGTAAATGACGAAATTTTCAAAGCGAATTAGTGGTTGCGTCGCAGAGATCACAACGCCTCTTTGATCTATTGTTCTTGACGGACCCAGATTGCTATCTACATTCAATGTGTCGCGTCTGGCCGATAAGTTGATATCTGGTAGTAGCCCGGCTCTAGCTTGTGGTATTTTTTCACGAGCAGCTTCATATGCTGCTCGTGCAGATTGATATTGTGCATCTTGCTCCACTGCTTCCTGATAAATTTCTATCAGATTTGCCGCGTGCAGTGCAGCGCTGATTACCGTGCCAATTAAAAAAATCAGCGTGAGAAGTACGCTGCGAAAAATACTTGCCATCGGTGCCAAAAATCAGTCTGTAAAAATTCCAATATGTGAATCATGTATTTCAGGTAATCAAGCATACCTGAGTCTTAATTTGACAATCAAAAGGTAAACCTACTGGTTTGTACAGCATTCACCAATGCAGGCGTACTGGTTTCAAATAATTTCCTGACGCTAAATTCACCGGGTGCCTCGCAGGTTACTAATTCAGCGTCCATCACAGGATCTTCACCGACAATAGCAAATAAACGTCCACCTGGGTTTAGGCTGTTTTTGAAACTGTCGGGCAACACTGGTGTGGAAGCGGTGATAACGATCACATCGTAGGGTTCATGCTCTGTCCAACCTTGAGCTGCATCGCCTAAATCCAAGGTTACGTTAGTAATATCATTCGCCTTTAGGTTGATTTCGGCCTTGTTTTTGAATTCGGGAAAAATTTCGACGCTGAAAACATGGGCTCCCAGTTGTGCCAGTAAAGCCGTCATATAGCCGCTGCCGGTACCAATCTCAAGAATTTTGTCAGTTTTTTTGATACGAAGTTCTTGCAAAATGCGTGCTTCCATTTTTGGAGCGAGCATGACTTGCTCATGTCCCAGTGGAATTTCCATATCCACAAAAGCCGCGTGGCGGTAGGCTGTTGGAACGAAAGCCTCGCGGCGTACTTTGTAGAGTAGATCGAGTACTTCGTCGTCCAGAACGTACCAAGTACGAATTTGCTGGACAACCATGTTGTAGCGTGAATATTCAAGGGTTTGTTCAGGTTTAAATTCAATGTTCATAGGTTAACGTTTTAAAAAATAATATACTTGCAATTATTTCATATTTCCATTAGCTTCACAGCATCAGCTAGGGGTCCATTTCCTGAATCTTCGGAATTTTGGTGAGAAAGTCCCTTATTACCTGACGCGGATAATGCCGCCGTAGGGAAGCTGGAGCTTGTCCTCCCGCTCTTTATGGCATGATTAAGGAGCATCTTAAATGAATATTACAGTTTTAAATCAAAAAAATTTTTCCAGTGCCACAGCAGCTGTTGACGAAGCTGCCGTAAAATCACTGCCAAATTCACGCAAAATTTATGTGCAAGGTACTCGGCCGGAGATACAGGTGCCGATGCGTGAAATCAGCCAGACCGACACCTTAACTAACAACGGTACAGAAAAAAACCCGCCCATTTGGGTCTATGATACTTCCGGTCCTTACACCGATCCAAAGGCTCAAATCGATATCCGTTCGGGCTTGCCAGCACTACGTGAGAAGTGGATCGAAGAGCGTTCCGATACTGAGGTTTTGCGCGGTTTAAGTTCATCATATGGTCGTGCGCGTCTGGATGATCCAGCTCTGGCAGACATGAGGTTCAATTTACAGCGCAAACCGCGCCGTGCCAAAAAGGAAAAGAATGTAACACAAATGCACTATGCTCGGCAGGGAATTATTACTCCTGAAATGGAATTTATTGCCATTCGCGAAAATCAGCGTCACGAAGCGTTTAGTAACGAAAACCATGAATTGCTAACACGGCAGCATGCTGGACAGCATTTTGGCGCAGTTTTGCCTGAAAAAATTACGCCGGAGTTTGTACGCAATGAGGTGGCACAGGGGCGAGCTATAATTCCGGCAAATATCAATCACCCGGAGTCCGAACCGATGATCATCGGCCGCAATTTTCTGGTGAAAATCAACGCCAATATCGGTAATTCAGCATTAGGTTCGAGCATCCAGGAAGAAGTTGAAAAGATGACCTGGGCAATCCGCTGGGGCGGCGATACGGTGATGGATTTATCTACCGGAAAAAACATTCATGAAACTCGCGAATGGATCGTGCGCAACAGCCCGGTGCCGATTGGCACCGTACCGATTTATCAGGCACTGGAAAAGGTCGACGGTAAAGCTGAAGAATTAACCTGGGATATTTTCCGCGATACGTTGATCGAACAGGCTGAGCAAGGCGTTGACTATTTCACCATTCATGCCGGTGTAAGGCTTGCCTATGTACCGATGACTGCCAAGCGCATGACCGGTATTGTGTCACGCGGTGGTTCTATTATGGCGAAATGGTGTTTGGCGCACCATAAGGAAAGCTTTTTATATACCCATTTCGAAGAAATTTGCGAAATTATGAAGGCGTATGATGTCAGCTTTTCACTTGGTGATGGTCTGCGTCCCGGTTCGATTTATGATGCCAACGACGAAGCGCAATTTGCTGAACTGAAGACACTGGGTGAATTAACTAAAATTGCCTGGCAGCATGACGTACAGACGATGATTGAAGGTCCGGGCCATGTGCCAATGCATTTAATCAAGGAAAATATGGATATGCAGCTTAAACACTGTGACGAAGCGCCTTTTTATACGCTGGGGCCGCTGACTACCGATATTGCACCCGGTTACGATCACATTACTTCGGCGATCGGCGCAGCGATGATCGGCTGGTACGGTACGGCAATGCTGTGTTACGTTACACCGAAGGAACATCTTGGTTTGCCGGACAAGGATGATGTAAAGGACGGAATTATCACCTACAAAATCGCAGCGCACGCTGCCGATTTGGCAAAAGGCCATCCTGGAGCGCAGGTCCGCGACAATGCATTATCCAAGGCACGTTTTGAATTTCGCTGGGAGGATCAGTTTAATCTGAGTCTCGATCCCGATAAAGCGCTCCAATTTCATGATGAAACACTGCCGCAGGAGGGTGCCAAAGTTGCGCATTTTTGTTCGATGTGCGGTCCACATTTCTGCTCTATGAAAATTACTCAGGATGTGCGTGAGTATGCTGCTAAACAAGGAGTTAGCGAGAGTGAAGCATTGAAGCAAGGTATGGAGCAGAAGTCTGCTGAATTCAAGGAAAAAGGCGCAGAAATTTACAATAAGCTGTAGCAAGCGGTTGAAGTAAAGCAGCAATCGCTAGGGAAAATTTGTTGTGTTATGGGATTACGCTTTTTGAGTGGCTTATGACACTGTTCCGACATTTGGAATACTTTTGTTATTCAAGATTTGTCTTCAGCAAAATTTCTGCGTGCTTGTAATGTGCCCAGCTGTTTCAAAATTGCCTTGGCAGCCTGTTTATTGTCGATATTAAACTAACCGGAATGAAACGCGTATGGATCTTGTATTACTGTTCAAGGCATTAATCCTGGGGATTGTCGAAGGGTTGACTGAATTTCTGCCCGTTTCTTCAACCGGGCATTTGATTTTGGCCAGTGATCTGCTGGATTTTAACGACGAGCGTGGCAAGGTGTTTATGATTGCAATTCAACTTGGCGCCATTCTTGCAGTGTGCTGGGAATACCGCGGCAAAATTCTGGATGTCGTCAAAGGCATCGGTTCCGACAAGACAGCAAACCGCTTTATCATCAATCTATTCGTTGCGTTTTTACCGGCTGCTGTTCTCGGCCTCCTGTTTATTAAAACCATTAAATATTATCTATTTCATCCCATTCCGGTTGCAATGGCCTTGGTTGTGGGCGGTTTTTTGATTTTATGGGCGGAACGGCGCGATCATCAAATTGAGGTCGAACATGTTGACGACATGGATTGGAAGCACGCTTTGAAAATTGGCTGTGCGCAGTGTTTGGCGTTAATACCGGGGACTTCCCGTTCTGGCGCAACCATCATCGGCGGATTGTTTTTTGGTCTGTCACGCAAGGCAGCCACGGAGTTTTCTTTTTTTCTGGCGATTCCGGTCATGTTCGCTGCGACTTTCTACGACGTTTATAAAAGCAGAGAGTTTCTTGAAGCCGACGACATCGGTCTGTTTGTTGTTGGTTTCATCACAGCATTCTTCAGCGCTCTTATTGCCGTACGTGGTCTAATTCGCTTTATCAGCAATCACGACTTTACGGTGTTCGCATGGTACCGGATAGTGTTCGGTTGCGTAATATTATTAACGGCATACACGGGAGTTGTGGAGTGGTCAACACTGGGCTGAAATATGCTGTGCTGAGACCGGACAAATTATTATTCCAATCTTTGTGCTGCATACCTTACGTGCAGATAAGCAGCGCAAAGACGCTTATCGGATTTGCAGACCAGAGATAACTAATTGAATTCTTTTATAGCTTGCTGATGAATCAAATCCTGTAGTGCTTGAGTTTGATCTTGTTGCAGTTCGGTAAACTCAATACCGAAGCTAAAGGGATAATCTTTAGTATTTTTACGGTTAAATGTCCGGATAGTGGCTTTGATTCTCAAGGCTTTTTCCGATTCAATCGTTAACTCGATGGTATCTTTCGGGCTTCCAATTTTTTTGTTGGCTTTAATTCTAGCGCCAGTTTCGCTGATGTCTGAAACAATCACGGACTCTGGGTTGTTGGCATTGATCGTTGCGGCTATGTGGACATTAATACGTTTTGCGTTTCTTATGGTTTGTCCCGCGATATGGGTTGGGAAGGATAAGTGTAAATATTTGAATGGTACGGCGTTGATTTTCTCGACATAAGATATGAATCTGAAGAATGTTTTTCCAGAAAAGAAATATAATTCTAATTTGTCTCCTACGACAAGTTGGCATGCAGATGATTGACAAGCGCTGGGGCTGGATATAATCAGCGATTGTTTGCCATAGTAGCCGATCAAGCTTGCGATGCAGTATTCTGCGGTTATTGCTGGGTCATTTGTGGCAACTGAAAGCAATTTGATTTGCAGCTTGTCGCCAACTCTCAATCCCATGTCGTTAAAAGTAAATGCTGCGGGTTGGGCGGTTGCTTGTTTTTTGGGGATAGACTTTTGTGTTTCACAATGAGATTCTGATTCCCCTTCCATTTCTGGCATTTTTTCAGATGCTTGCATTTTATTGTTTCCAGATTTAGATTTATTGTATTAAATGTATTAACGGTAATTGGCTACACTAATTAAATTCGACGTTTATTGGTACAGTTTTCTGTTTGCTAATGGGTGGTGGAAATTTATAACATTGACTCGCTAGTCAATCAGGGGTAGCATCGCCCATTTTGAGAAAGCAAGGAATAACAATAATGCGAAAAAAACTGGTGGCTGGTAATTGGAAAATGCACGGTAACCTTAAAGAAAATGAGGCGCTGCTCGGTGCTCTAATTGCTGGTCTTTCCGAGCCGGAAAACAAAGCCAGTTATGCCGTTTGTGTTCCTTATCCTTACTTGACACTCACGCAATCCAAGTTGAGGGGATCAGCGATCAAATGGGGTGCGCAGAATGTCAGTCAATATGAAAAAGGTGCTTATACCGGAGAGGTATCGGTATCTATGTTGAATGATTTTGGATGTGAGTTTGTAATTGTCGGGCATTCGGAAAGAAGGATGCTTTATGGCGAGAGTAATAAAATGGTTGCTGAAAAATATCTTGCAGCACAGCATGCGGGATTGATTCCCATTTTGTGTGTAGGGGAGACGCTTGAACAGCGTGATTCGGGAACAACCAAGCAAATTATCGATGAGCAGCTCAAGGCGGTAATATCACTAGCTGGCGTTGATTCTCTTGCTGATGCTGTTATTGCATATGAGCCGGTGTGGGCAATTGGCACAGGTAAAACAGCAACACCTCAGCAGGCTCAGGATATACATCATTTTATACGGTTGACTATCGCGCAGCAAAATGCTGAAATCGCATCTGATTTGACAATTCTATATGGTGGTAGTGTGAAGGCAAATAATGCGGCTGAATTATTTGTCATGCCTGATATCGATGGCGGATTGATCGGTGGGGCATCGCTGGTTGCAGAGGATTTCATTGCGATTTGTCAGGCAGCCAATTAAAATTATTGGAGTTAGATTTTGGAAACCGTTGTTTGGTCTATTCATGTTATATTGGCAGTTACTTTGATTGTTTTAGTATTGTTGCAACAAGGTAAGGGGGCGGACATGGGTGCTGCTTTTGGCAGTGGGTCTGCGGGTAGTTTGTTTGGTGCAAGCGGGTCGGCTACATTTCTTAGTAGAACAACAGGTGTAGTGGCCACATTTTTTTTTATAACAAGTATGAGTTTGACTTATCTTACGATAAATCAGGCTGAAGATTTGGGGGTAATGGGCTCCGTAGGCAAGATTGAAAAAGTAGAACAGCAAAAAGAACAACAACAAGCTGCACCAACAGAACAAAAGGATAACAAACCCAAGCAAGATGAAGTGGTTATACCGGACATTCCTGAAGTAAATGGTGCGTCGTCGAAAGCAGGTCAGATACCAGATTAACAGAATACTGATAGGTTTTTGTATTCATTAGCATCAAAGACGTCATCGCCGACGTGGTGGAATTGGTAGACACGCCGTCTTGAGGGGGCGGTGGCGAAAGCTATGCGAGTTCGAGTCTCGCCGTCGGCACCAATCAGTCTGTAGTTGTTAGCCTTGAATCCCATCTATTTGCTGTCAAATTTTCTTCCGATTGCTTACTTGTCGAGTAGAATAGAACTATGCTAGAAAATTATTTTCCGATTTTATTGTTTTTGATTATCGGCTTTCTGGTTGGCGCCGGTTGTATGGTTGGTGGGTGGCTAATGGCGCCAAATCGTCCCGATAAAGAAAAACTGTCGGCGTATGAATGCGGTTTTGAGGCCTTTGAGGATGCGCGCATGAAGTTTGATGTGCGTTATTATCTCGTTGCGATTTTATTCATTTTGTTTGACCTGGAAATTGCATTCTTATTTCCATGGGCGATCGTGCTTGAGGAGATCGGTTTATTCGGCTTTGTTGCTATGATGGTGTTTCTTGGCATTTTAGTCGTGGGTTTTATCTACGAATGGGTGCGTGGCGCATTAGAGTGGGATTAGAATTATGAGTATTGAAGGTGCCTTAGATAAAGGTTTTATTACGACGAACCTGGATTCTGTGATCAACTGGGGACGGACAGGTTCAATGTGGCCGATGACGTTCGGCCTGGCTTGCTGTGCTGTAGAAATGATGCAAACCGGCGCATCGCGCTACGATCTTGATCGTTTTGGTATTGTGTTTCGTCCAAGTCCGAGGCAGTCGGATGTAATGATTGTTGCGGGTACTTTATGTAATAAAATGGCACCTGCACTGAGAAAAGTTTACGATCAGATGGCTGAGCCTCGTTGGGTGATTTCGATGGGCTCGTGTGCAAACGGCGGTGGTTATTATCATTATTCGTACTCTGTTGTGCGGGGTTGTGATCGTATCGTGCCGGTAGATATTTATGTTCCAGGTTGTCCCCCTACTGCAGAAGCGCTTCTTTATGGCATTATTCAGTTACAGAACAAAATAAATCGTACCAATACGATTGCACGGCAGTAAAGGTATGGATACAAATCAATTAGAAAATCTGGCCCAACTTATTGAAAAGGTTTTGGGTGGGCGGCTGGTTAGTCATGACTGCCAGTTTGATGAGCTTACAATTGTTGTGCTCGCTAAGGATATCAAGTCGATCAGCAAAATTTTGCGTGATTATAAAGGTTTAGAGTTCGATACGCTCATTGATCTCTGTGGTATTGATTATTTGGCCTATGGCCGAGATGAAAAGCAGGTGCCGGATGATTTTGATGGTAAACGTTATGCAGTGGTTTATCATTTGCTGTCTGTCAGCCTTAATCATCGATTGCGCGTAAAGGTATACGCAGAAGATAATATGTATCCGGTGGTTGACTCCGTAATGGATGTTTGGGCAGGTGCAAACTGGTTTGAACGTGAAGCATTTGATTTGTATGGTATTGTTTTTACCGGTCATACGGACCTTAGAAGACTGCTAACCGACTATGGTTTTGTGGGTAATCCGTTCCGTAAGGATTTTCCGATATCGGGTTATGTTGAAATGCGCTATGATGAGGAGCAGAAGCGCGTCATTTACCAGCCTGTCACTATAGAACCGCGTGAAATAACCCCCCATGTGATTCGTGAGCCCAACTATGGCGATAGTCATTTGGATTAATGTAAGATTCTGTTAAAAAGATTGAGTTTTTAGAAGTAGGCTATGGCAGAAATAAGAAACTACACCATGAATTTTGGTCCGCAGCATCCTGCTGCGCACGGGGTATTGCGGCTTGTACTTGAGTTAGACGGAGAAGTCGTTCGCCGTGCAGATCCGCACATCGGGTTGTTACACCGTGCGACGGAAAAGCTTGCAGAGAACAAAACATTCATACAGTCCGTGCCTTATATGGATCGTTTGGATTATGTATCCATGATGGTGAATGAGCATGCCTATGTGATGGCAATCGAAAAGCTGTTGCAAATTGATGTGCCGATAAGAGCGCAGTATATACGTGTGATGTTTGACGAAATTACGCGGATATTAAACCATTTGCTTTGGATTGGGGCGCATGCGCTGGATGTTGGGGCGATGACAATGTTTCTTTATGCATTTCGTGAACGGGAAGACCTCATGGATTGCTATGAAGCGGTTTCAGGTGCCCGAATGCATGCGGCATACTATCGTCCGGGTGGTGTTTATCGGGATCTGCCGGATAACATGCCGAAGTACCAAGACTCAAAAGTTCACAGTGAAAAACAAATCCAGTTGAGAAATCAAAACAGAGAGGGTTCCCTGCTGGATTTTATTGAAGACTTTACTGAGCGCTTTCCGACTTATGTAGATGAGTACGAGACTTTGCTGACGGATAATCGTATTTGGAAGCAACGGCTGGTTGATGTAGGTGTTGTCTCACCTGAACGTGCAAAAGCATTAGGATTTACGGGACCCATGCTGCGCGGTTCTGGTGTGGAATGGGACTTGAGAAAAAAACAACCCTATGAAGTCTACGATAAACTTGATTTTGATATTCCGGTGGGAGTAAACGGTGATTGCTACGACCGTTATTTAGTTCGCATGGAAGAATTCCGCCAATCTAATCGTATTATCAAGCAATGCGTGGATTGGTTGAGAAAAAATCCAGGGCCGGTAATTACAGAGAATCATAAGGTTGCACCGCCCCCGCGTGTCGATATGAAGCAAAATATGGAAGAATTAATTCATCATTTTAAATTGTTCTCAGAGGGCTTTCATGTTCCACCGGGTGAGGCCTACGTTGGAGTTGAGCATCCAAAAGGCGAGTTTGGCATATATTTGGTATCTGATGGGGCAAATAAACCGTATCGTTTAAAAATCAGGGCGCCTGGTTTTGCGCATTTGGCCGCACTTGATGAAATGTCCCGCGGGCATATGATTGCTGATGTCGTGGCCATTATCGGGACTCAAGATATCGTATTTGGTGAAATTGATAGATAGATGAAATGTTAAGTGCTGAATCCCTAAAAAAAATAGATCATGAAATAGCAAAATATCCTGTAGATCAAAAACAGTCTGCAGTGATGTCTGCTTTAGCCATTGCACAGGATGAGAAAGGTTGGTTGGCGAATGAGACAATGGATTTTGTTGCAGATTATTTAGGTATGCCGGCTATTGCGGTGTACGAAGTTGCAACATTCTATAATATGTACAATCTTGAGCCTTTGGGTCAATACAAGATAACGGTTTGCACCAATTTACCGTGCGCATTATCCGGCGGTAAAGATGCGGCTGACTATTTAAAGCAAAAGCTGGGAATCGGCTTTAACCAAACTACGGAAGATGGAAAATTCACTCTGAAGGAAGGTGAGTGTATGGGAGCCTGTGGCGATTCACCGGTTATGCTGGTCAATAACAAGCGCATGTGCAGTTTTATGTCCAACGAGAAGATAGATGAAATGTTGGAGGAACTGAACAAATGAAGCAATATCCGTTGACGCTGCTTAATGGCGTAGACAATACAGATCCGAATAACTGGCGTTTAGAAAGTTACGAAAAACGTGAAGGTTATGCAGCTCTAAAAAAAATCCTGAACCAAAAGATGGCGCCTGAGTATGTTGTTGAGGAAGTAAAGAAATCAGCGTTGCGCGGGCGCGGTGGGGCTGGTTTTCCCACGGGCTTAAAGTGGAGCTTTATGCCCAAAGACTATCAGGGTGATAAATACATTGTCTGCAATTCCGATGAAGGGGAGCCCGGTACCTTTAAAGATCGGGATATTATGCGATATAACCCGCATCTTTTAATCGAGGGGATGATTATCGCCGCATATGCGATGGGCGCTAAGGCTGGATATAACTACATTCATGGAGAAATCTGGGATACCTACGAACGCATGGAGGAGGCTGTAGAAGAGGCGCGTGCGGCGGGTTATCTCGGTGAAAATATCCTTGGTGCGATGTTTAGTTTCCAGTTATATAACCATCATGGCTATGGCGCTTATATTTGTGGTGAGGAAACTGCGCTGCTCGAGTCGATTGAAGGAAAGAAAGGGCAGCCACGTTTTAAACCGCCGTTTCCAGCAAACTACGGCTTATATGGAAAGCCGACAACAATTAATAATACTGAAACCTTTGCATCAGTGCCGTGGATTATTCGTAACGGGGGAGAAAAATATCTGGAACTCGGTAAGCCAAACAATGGGGGTACGAAGATATTCTCAGTTTCAGGTCATGTCAATAAACCGGGAAATTATGAGATTCCACTGGGTACTCCATTTGCCGAATTACTTGAACTAGCAGGTGGAATGCGCGACGGTCGCAAGTTAAAAGGTTGTATTCCGGGTGGGTCGTCAATGCCGGTATTACCTGGTGATATTATGATGGAAACGGATATGGATTACGATTCCATAGCAAAGGCCGGTTCTATGCTGGGATCCGGTGCAGTGATTATTATGGACGACACGACCTGCATGGTAAGGGCGCTGGAGCGGCTATCCTATTTTTATTTTGAAGAATCCTGCGGCCAATGTACACCGTGCCGGGAAGGAACGGGCTGGCTTTATCGGATTATCAATCGTATCGAGCACGGAAAGGGACGTCAAGAGGACCTTGATTTGCTTGATGATATAGCAGATAACATTCAAGGCCGAACCATTTGTGCGTTAGGTGATGCTGCGGCCATGCCGGTTCGTGCCATGATTCAGCATTTTAGAGATGAGTTTGTATATCACATTGAACACAAAAAATGTATGGTATAGGTGGGTTTTCGGGCTAACATCACATGAATGACATGAGTTGGTGGGTTTGAGGTTAGATTACCCTTAACGCTTTATACAACACTTTTAAAAATAAGAAATTTAGCCGATGGTCAATATTGAAATCGATGGTAAACAAGTATCCGTTCCTAAAGGTAGCACCATTATGGATGGTGCCAAAGAGATCGGAGTTTATATTCCGCACTTTTGCTATCACAAAAAACTATCGATAGCGGCTAATTGCCGTATGTGCTTGGTGGAAGTTGAAAAAGCACCAAAACCACTGCCAGCATGTGCTACACCTGTTATGGATGGTATGAAGGTCTATACGCATTCAAAGCAGGCTGTAACCGCACAAAAAGGTGTTATGGAATTTTTGCTGATTAATCATCCATTGGATTGCCCGATTTGTGATCAGGGTGGCGAGTGTCAGCTACAAGATTTGGCCGTTGGTTATGGTTCAAGCGGTTCCCGTTATCAAGAAGCTAAACGGTCTGTAACCAATAAAAATCTCGGTCCTTTAATTTCTACCGACATGACGCGTTGCATTCACTGTACCCGCTGTGTACGTTTTGGTCAGGAAATTGCAGGTATTATGGAGTTGGGCATGGCCGGACGTGGTGAACATTCTGAAATTTTGGCTTTTGTCGGAAAAACGGTTGACTCAGAATTGTCTGGCAATGTTATTGATCTTTGTCCAGTAGGTGCTTTGGTAAGTAAGCCATTTCGGTACACTGCACGGACATGGGAGCTGTCACGCAGAAAATCAATCAGTCCGCATTGTGGGTTGGGTTCCAATTTGATTGTTCAAGTCAAGCATAATCGTGTAATGCGTGTTTTACCAAGGGACAATGAAGCGATTAACGAGTGTTGGATTGCTGATAAGGATCGTTTTTCTTACGAAGGATTGAATTCGGAAGACCGCTTAAAGCAACCGATGATTAAACGTGACGGTGAGTGGCAGGAAAGCAACTGGCAGGAAGCTTTAGAGTTTACTGCGAATAGGCTTATAGAAATAAAAGAAAAATACGGTGCGCAAAGTCTGGGCGCGTTAGGATCGCCCCACAGTACAACGGAAGAGCTATACCTGTTACAGAAATTAGTTCGCGGATTGGGAAGTGGTAATGTTGATCACCGTACACGACAATCTGATTTTAGTGCGGATAAGCAGATGAAAGGCGTTCCATGGCTCGGTACGAGTATAGAGGAAATATCAGCACAAAAATCTATATTGGTTGTGGGCAGTACGCTACGTAAAGATCATCCATTAATTGCTCAGCGAATCAGGCAATCTGTAAAAAAAGGCACACAATTAAGTATTGTAAATCCTGTTGATGACGATCTTCTGACTAAGGTTAGTAACAAGATCATCGTTGCTCCCGATGCAATTACCAAGGCGTTGACCGGTATATTAAAGGCCGTGGTTGCATTGAAGGGGGAGGAGCAGCCGGAAGAAATGAAAACGTTGCTGGCATCGATTGAGGATGAAGATTCAGCGCAATCCGAGGCGATTGCTCGCAGTCTGATTGATCAATCACCCGCAGCAGTTTATCTCGGCAATTTAGCACAACATCATCCTGATTACACGAAAATCCATATGTTGTCGAATGCTATCGCTAAGGCGACAGATGCTTCTTTTGGAATCTTGGGTGAGGCGGCGAACAGTGTGGGTGCATATATTGCAGGTGCCATACCAGATTTAACGGCCTTGTCGTCGGTTGGCCTGCTTTCAAATGCAACGGCCGGTTTGAATGCGGCGCAAATGCTGGGTGAAGCTGGGGATCAAAAATGTCATGGTTACATACTCATGAATATGGAACCAGAATTTGATTGTTATGATACTCAACAATCATTGGAGGCTATAAAAGCAGCGGATTTTGTGGTATCGCTGACTGCATTTCAAGGTAATGCGTATGAATATGCAGACGTATTGCTGCCTATCGCACCTTTTACGGAAACATCAGGAACATTTGTCAATACTGAGGGACGTGCGCAAAGCTTTAATGGGGTCGTTGCGCCACTGGGAGAAGCAAGGCCGGCATGGAAGGTATTGCGTGTCATTGCAAATTTATTGAGTTTGGATGATTTCGACTATGAAACATCGGAGCAGGTTCGCAATGCGATATTTCCTGAGAAACAGAGTCTAGGCAAATACTTAAATAATGACGTGGGAATGTCAGTGTTTAATTTGGACACGTATCAAAGCAATTCTGTTCAGCGGATCGGCGAAGTGCCTATTTATCAAGCTGACCCAATTGTTCGGCGTGCTGAGTCATTGCAGCAAACCCGAGATGCAAACCAGGTGTATGCCTGGATGCCAGCTGGATTAATGAATACAATGAATATCAGTTCAGGCGATCAAATTCGAATCCAACAGAATAATGAGTCAATACAGTTAGAGGCCGCTTGTGATGATAAATTACCGGCGGGTTGTGTACGCGTACCGTGCGCCCACCCCAAAACAACTGCATTAGGTGCAATGTTTGGAGAAATAGTAATAGAAAAACTGTAATGCAAAGAATTTGGAATTTATAGATGGAATCTATACAACAGCTATTTGAACAGGTTTTTGGAGCGGAATTGGGTTATATGCTGTTTTCGCTTTCGACGAATCTGACATTTATTTTTGCAATTATTGTTCCACTGCTGCTTGGCGTGGCCTATCTTACATTTGCTGAGCGTAAGATTATTGCTTACATGCAAATACGGGTAGGGCCCAATCGAGTTACTTTTTTCGGTATTCCGTGGCTGCGTGGTTGGGGGCAACCGATAGCGGATGCAGTAAAAGCGCTGATGAAGGAAATTGTTGTTCCGGCGGGCGCTAATAAATTTCTGTTCATACTGGCACCAATATTGACTATTATGCCCGCACTGGCTGCCTGGGCTGTCGTACCTTTTTCTGCCGAGATGGTACTGGCTGATATAAATGCTGGTTTGCTGTATATCCTGGCGATGACTTCAATGGGTATTTATGGCGTCATTATTGCAGGTTGGGCATCGAATTCAAAATATGCGTTTCTGGGGGCGATGCGTTCGGCCGCGCAGGTTGTATCGTATGAATTGGCTATGGGTTTTGCCTTGGTCTGCGTATTGATGATGTCACAAAGTCTGAATCTGGGTGATATTGTTAGAGGTCAACAAGGTGATAACTGGATAAGTTTTTTGCATTGGTTTTGGATCCCCTTGTTTCCAATGTTCCTGGTGTATTTCATATCGGGTGTAGCAGAGACGAATCGTGCACCATTTGATGTGGCGGAAGGCGAATCTGAAATTGTTGCAGGGTTTCACGTTGATTATTCCGGTATGGCGTTTACCGTATTCTTTCTTGCTGAATACGCTAATATGATACTGGTCGCGACATTGACAGCAATTATGTTCTTAGGGGGGTGGCTGCCGCCATTGGATATCGCTCCTTTGAATATGATTCCAGGATTTATCTGGTTATTGTTAAAAATAGCATTTTTGTTATTCTTTTTTCTTTGGTTTCGTGCGACATTCCCAAGATATCGCTACGATCAGATCATGAGATTAGGGTGGAAGGTTTTTATCCCGATTACTATTGTTTGGATTGTTGTACTGGGTGTGATCATGCAGTTGCCGGAATCGATACAAAATGATGTTCCGCTTAATCTTTGGTTCTAAAAAAGGAACTGTATTATGAATCGGATTAAAAAGTTTTTTAGTACCTTTCTGTTATTGGAATTATGGAAAGGCATGATGGTTACGGGACGGTATTTGTTTAAGCCTAAAATGACCGTACATTATCCCGAGGAGAAAACTCCGCAATCGCCGCGGTTTCGAGGGTTGCACGCGTTGAGGCGTTATCCAAATGGTGAGGAACGGTGCATTGCGTGCAAATTGTGTGAAGCAGTATGTCCGGCGATGGCTATCACTATTGATTCAGAGCAACGTGAAGACGGTACACGCCGGACAACACGTTATGACATCGATCTTAGCAAGTGTATTTTTTGTGGTTTTTGTGAAGAATCTTGTCCGGTCGATTCAATTGTTGAAACGCGCATTCTTGAATACCATGGTGAAAAAAGAGGAGACTTGATTTATACCAAGGAAATGCTGCTCGCAATTGGTGATCGTTACGAAGAACAGATCGCCAAGGATAGAGCGGAAGATGCGAATTATCGTTGATACATTGGACATTAGGTAAATACAAATGAATTTTCAGGACATCATTTTTTACTTTTTTTCATCTGTACTTATTGTATCCGCTCTGGGTGTGATCACTGTTCGAAATCCGGTGTATTCGGCGCTGCTGCTTGTTTTGTCATTTGTGACAAGTGCAGGGTTATGGCTGTTATTAGAGGCTGAATTCTTAGCTATTACACTTGTTCTTGTTTATGTGGGTGCCGTGATGGTGTTGTTTTTATTTGTTGTAATGATGCTGGATATTAATTTAGACAAGTTGCGTGAAGGATTCTGGAAATGGTTTCCCATCGGAGGTATCGTAGCTTTGGTTATGGTTGTAGAAATAGCCATAGTAATGTTTGGACAATATTTCAGTCTGGATGCTATGCCCGCACCCGAACCGAAGACGGTTGAGTATAGCAATACCAAGGAGTTGGGACGCCTGTTATATACGGAATATGTTTATGCTTTCGAGCTTGCCGCAGTGTTATTACTTGTAGCAATGATTGCTGCAATTGCGTTAACGTTGCGACATCGCGAAGATAAAAAGTCACTTGATGTTGCAAAACAAGTCAGCGTAAAAAAAGAAGATCGTCTGCGGATTGTTACCATGCCTGCAGAGAAAAAAGGTTGAAAAAGCAAAGTAATCTTTGCGGCAATTCATGAATTAAAAAAGAGGATGTTAGCTTGGTATCGTTATCTCATTATCTGGTACTTGGTGCGATTTTATTTGCGATTGGTATTGTAGGCATTTTTCTTAACAGAAAAAATGTCATTATCATACTGATGTCAATCGAACTTATGCTGTTGGCCGTTAATATGAATTTTGTGGCATTTTCACATTACTTGCAGGATATTTCGGGACAAGTATTTGTGTTTTTCATATTGACTGTTGCAGCAGCCGAGGCAGCAATTGGTTTGGCAATTTTGGTTGTACTGTTCAGAAATCTGCAAACCATCAATGTCGACGATCTAGATAAATTGAAAGGCTAGAATAAATTCGATATCGATTTGAATAAAAAATAACTGACAATTAGAAGTAGATTGAAATGCAAACACTTTATTTACTGGTGCCAATAGCGCCACTTTTAGGTGCCATTATAGCCGGGTTGTTTGGACGTCAAATTGGAACCGTATGGAGCCACCGTGCCACCATTTCTTTGGTATTTATTTCCTTTATCGCATCCTTGATCATTTTTGTCGACGTGCTTGGTGGAAATGTATTTAACGGTACTGTATACACTTGGCTAGTCACTGGCGATACGCATTTTGAAATTGGTTTTCTGATCGATCAACTGACTGCGACCATGATGGTTGTTGTTAGCTTAGTCTCGCTTATGGTGCATGTTTATACGATAGGCTATATGCATGGAGACCCAGGATACCAGCGTTTCTTCAGTTATATTTCTTTGTTTACTTTTTCGATGATGATGTTAGTCATGTCGAATAATTTCCTGCAGCTCTTTTTTGGCTGGGAAGCTGTCGGACTAGTATCTTATTTACTCATTGGATTTTGGTATACGCGACCAACGGCTATTTATGCAAATTTAAAAGCTTTCTTGGTTAACAGAGTTGGAGATTTTGGATTTTTGCTCGGTATCGCATTGGTGTTGTCGTATTGTGGAACGCTCGATTATGCAGATGTTTTTGAACAAGCCCCCGAAATTGCTAAGCAAACAATAGAAATTATTCCCGGGTCATCATGGCTTGTAATAACCGTCATTTGTATATTGTTGTTTATCGGAGCGATGGGTAAATCGGCGCAGTTTCCTTTACATGTCTGGTTGCCGGATTCAATGGAGGGGCCAACGCCAATTTCCGCATTGATTCATGCTGCGACAATGGTTACAGCGGGTATATTTATGGTGGCACGTATGTCGCCATTATTCGAGCTTTCAGACGTTGCTCTTTCAGTGATTCTTCTGACAGGTGGAATAACAACGTTGTTTATGGCGCTTGTGGCCATCGTGCAAACTGACATTAAACGTGTTGTTGCTTATTCTACATTGTCACAGCTGGGCTATATGACCGTTGCGCTAGGTGCTTCTGCGTATTCCGCCGCGATTTTTCATCTCATGACGCACGCATTTTTTAAGGCAGTACTTTTCTTAGGTGCTGGCTCAGTGATTATCGCGATGCATCATGAACAAAATATGGAAAAAATGGGCGGGCTGAAAAAATATATGCCCATTACGTATTGGACGATGTTTATTGCATCTTTGGCAAGCGCGGGTGTGCCGGGATTTTCAGGTTTCTTTTCCAAAGATACCATTATTGAAGCCGTTGGTTTTGCGACTATACCGTACGCCGAATTTGCTTATTATTGTGTTGTGGCTACAGTTTTTGTCACGGCACTCTACACATTCAGGCTGTTTTTCATGACTTTTCATGGAGAGGCACGCATGGATGAACACACTAAGTCCCATTTACACGAATCGCCATGGGTTGTGACATTGCCATTGATTGTTTTGGCAATACCGGCAGTAGGCGCGGGTTGGTTTATTGGTCCGATTGTATTTGGCGATTATTTTAATAACGTAATTTATGTATTGCCGGAACACGCGGCAATAGAAAAACTTGGTGCTGAGTTTACGGGAATCGGGGGGATGATGGCTCATGCTTTGACAACCGTTCCTTTTTGGCTGTCAGTTGCTGGCATCTTCACTGCATGGTTTTTGTATACGATTAAGACCAATTGGCCAGGTAAGATTAAATCAGCATTTGGTCCGGTTTATACCGTATTGGATAAAAAATATTATATTGATGAACTATATTCCTGGCTTTTCGCTGGAGGGGCGCGTGCGCTCGGGTCAGTATTTTGGAAGTTCGGGGATATGAAATTGATAGATGGTTCAATAGTCAATGGATCCGCTAAACTGGTTGCGTGGACTGCTACGCTGGTAAGGCGGTTCCAGACCGGTTATATCTATCATTATGCATTTACGATGATAGTCGGTATTTTTGCGATTCTAACCTTCTGGTTACATTAAAACTTGGTTTTTTAATATTGAGAATATTCAGATACTCGTAACGTATAAACACTAATAAATATAACGGAATAAACATGTCGGTTGGTTTCCCACTTTTAAGTCTGATTATTTGGCTGCCCATTCTTTTTGGCATCGCTGTTTTTTCTACCGGGGGTGATCACAATGCCCAGCCGGCGCGTTGGATTGCGTTAATCGGATCGATTTTAGGTTTTTTGGTGGCGATACCGCTGTATACAGAATTTGATCCAACGACAAGCGTGATGCAGTTTACAGAGAATCGTGTTTGGTTTGAACGATTTAATGTCAATTATCATTTAGGTGTCGACGGTATATCGATGCCGCTTATTTTATTAAATTGCTTTACGACACCGCTAGTTGTAATAGCGGGGTGGCAGGTTATACAGCAACGTGTGTCGCAGTATCTGGGCGCGTTTTTAATGATGTCAGGTATTGTCAATGGTGTTTTTGCATCATTGGATGCGGTGCTTTTTTATGTATTCTGGGAAGCTTCTTTGATACCAATGTTTTTAATTATTGGTATCTGGGGTGGTCCAAATAGAGTGTATGCAGCGATAAAATTTTTCCTGTACACGTTACTTGGATCGCTGCTGATGTTAATCGCATTTATTTATCTATATCGGTCATCAGGTGGCAGTTTCTCAATTGCGGATTATCATCAACTGTCTATCCCATTTACTGCGCAAATCCTGATCTTTATCGCATTTTTACTAGCATTCGCGGTGAAAGTTCCAATGTGGCCTGTTCATACATGGTTGCCCGATGCACATGTGGAAGCTCCAACTGGCGGTTCAGTTGTATTGGCAGCAATAATGTTGAAGCTTGGGGGGTATGGCTTTTTAAGATTTTCACTGCCGATAGTGCCCGATGCAAGTCATTATCTTGCGGAAATGATGATCGTATTGTCATTAATAGCGGTAGTCTATATTGGACTTGTAGCACTGATGCAGGCCGATATGAAAAAGCTAATTGCCTATTCTTCAGTAGCACACATGGGTTTTGTAACATTAGGCTTTTTCTTGTTTAATGCATACGGTGTCGAAGGCGCTATGGTCCAAATGATCTCGCACGGATTTATTTCTGGGGCCATGTTCCTGTGTGTCGGCGTCTTATACGACAGACTGCATTCTCGTCAAATTGCTGATTATGGGGGGGTAGTCAACAAAATGCCTTTTTTCGCAGCATTTTTTATGTTGTTTGCAATGGCCAATGCGGGATTGCCGGGTACCAGTGGTTTTGTTGGAGAATTTATGGTCATTATGGGATCAGTTCAGGTTAATTTCTGGTATGCGTTTCTGGCGGCAACGACGTTGATTTTTGGCGCTGCGTATACGCTATGGATGTATAAACGTGTTATTTTCGGTGCTGTTGCGAGTCCTGCTGTTGAAGGTTTGCAAGACATATCAAATCGTGAATTTATTTTACTTGCGGTCTTGGCGCTGGCTGTGTTGTGGTTGGGTATTTACCCGTTTCCACTTACCGATGTCATGCACGTATCCGTAGATAATTTACTTGAGCATGTGAGTAACAGCAAACTGTAACTTTATTCCAGAATAATAAATTTCTCGAGAAGAGGATAGACAATTAATGAATTTTTTACCAGCTGATTTTACGCCAGTTTATTCTGAAATTTTTATGCTGATAATGGTGTGTGTGGTAATGCTGACAGATCTTGCGGCGGGTGAAAAAAGGCGCTATATCACTTATGTATTGACGCAGACAGCCTTGTTAGGATGTGCTGTAATAACCTTTGTAACATTTTCTGCGGAAGCAACACACCAGTTTTCGGGTCTATTTGTTGACGACGCGATGGCCGATATCTTAAAAATAATGGTGTACGTTACAGTGTCTGCAGTTTTGATTTATTCTTACACTTATCTCAAAGAACGGGGGATATTGACGGGCGAACTTTTTTGTCTTGTTCTATTTGCGACGCTGGGTATGATGGTGATGATCTCGGCCAGCCATTTTCTGACGCTCTATATCGGTCTCGAGCTTCTTTCCCTGTCATTATATGCGTTAGTTGCACTGCAACGAAATTCGATTGTGGCAACTGAAGCCGCTATGAAATTTTTTGTTCTGGGTGCATTAGCTTCAGGTTTTCTGTTATATGGGATGTCTATGGTTTATGGTGCAACCGGCTCATTACATATCGCACAAGTATCAGAAGTAATACAAAGTGGTGTGAGTAACCATGAAGTACTCGTTATTGGGCTTGTCTTCATTGTTGCTGGTATCAGTTTCAAACTGAGTGCGGCGCCATTTCATATGTGGGCGCCAGATGTCTATGAGGGTGCGCCAACAGCAATTACATTGTTTATTGGATCTGCACCGAAATTAGCGGCATTTGCTTTTGTAATGCGCTTGCTGATTGAGGGGCTGGGCGAAATGTCTGCAGATTGGCAAGGTATGCTGGTGATACTTGCAGTAATGTCGATGGCTATTGGTAATGTAGTTGCAATTGCACAAACTAACATCAAGCGTATGCTTGCATATTCGACAATATCGCATATGGGTTTTCTGATACTTGGTTTTATCAGCGCTGACTGGAATGGATATAGTTCTTCCTTGTTTTATGTGATTACCTATGTGCTCATGACATTGGGTATTTTTGCTATGATCATGATCTTGTCACGCAGCGGATTCGAAGCTGAAAACATCAGTGATTTTAAGGGACTTGCGAAAAGAAATCCATGGTATGCATTGATGACAATGTTACTGATGTTCTCACTCGCCGGTATACCGCCAATGGTAGGCTTTTATGCCAAATTTGCCGTATTGCAGGCGGTTGTAAATGCTGGATATGTATGGCTGGCAGTTGTCGCAGTTGTTTTCTCATTGATTGGCGCATTCTATTATTTGCGAATCGTTAAGTTTATGTATTTTGATGCGCCTGAAACAAAAGAACCGCTTACGGTTAAACCTGATGTGAAAGTTCTGGTCAGTGCAAATAGCTTGGCAGTACTGGCCCTTGGAGTTTTTCCCCAGTCGTTAATGGGGCTTAGCTTATATGCTATCCAGAATACCATGTAACTGTATAAGTAAAATACACTCATTTTAGTCGTGTCAATTCGCACATAGGTGATACACAATAGGCACCTACTTTCTGTTATCCATTGCAGCTTAATACAGCTTTTCAAGCTAAATAAAAATATCATAGGCGAAATTTCAATTTGTATAGATTATTTAAAATCTATACAAATTGAAATTTACGTCTCAACACTACTTGAAATTCATAAAATAATCCCTATAGTTATAATCCACTAGATTTTTTTAAGGAATTAATTGTGCAAACTGAAACAACAAAAGAACACTTAAGCTTCCAGGCCGAGGCTAAGCAGCTGCTCAAGTTGATGATCCATTCCTTGTATAGCAATAAGGAAATCTTTTTGCGTGAATTAATTTCCAATGCATCAGATGCGGCGGATAAACTGCGTTTTGAGGGTTTGACTGATGCGGCTTTGTATGAATCCGATTCTGATTTGAATATTCGAGTTAGCTATGACGCGGAGTCGCGTACGATAACTATTACCGATAATGGTATTGGAATGTCACGCCAGGAAGTTATTGATCATATCGGTACAATCGCAAAATCAGGTACAAGAGAATTTTTTGACTCACTGACGGGTGATCAGGTGAAAGATGCGCATTTGATTGGTCAGTTTGGAGTCGGTTTTTACTCTGCATTTATCGTTGCGGATAAAGTCACAATCAATACCCGTAGAGCGGGCTTAACTGCTGAACACGGCGTGAGCTGGGAGTCTAGCGGAGAGGGCGATTACACGCTGGAGACAATCGAGAAGGCATCGCGCGGTACGGAAATTATTTTGCATTTACGTGAAGATGAAGATGATTTGCTCAATGGCATGCGATTGCGCAATATTATCCAGAAATATTCCGACCATATTACTTTGCCGATTCTTATGAAGAAAGAAGAATGGTCGGATGAAGAAAAGAAGAACAAAATTTCTGACGAAGATGAAACGATTAATCAAGCCAATGCATTGTGGGCACGCCCAAAAAATGAAATAACGACGGAACAGTATCATGAGTTTTATAAGCATGTGGCGCATGATTTTGAATCTCCGTTAACTTATGTGCATGCCCGTGTAGAAGGGCGTCAAGAGTATACTCAGTTACTTTATATACCTTCTCGGGCACCTTTTGACTTATTTGATCGTGAGCATCGTCATGGCATAAAACTTTATGTTCAGCGGGTTTTCATTATGGACGATGCAGACAAATTGATGCCGAACTACTTGCGGTTCGTGCGCGGTGTTATTGATTCGAATAGCCTACCGTTAAATGTTTCGCGTGAAATATTGCAGGAATCAAAAGATATTGAAGCGATCAGAGCAGGATCAGTTAAAAAAGTTTTAGGGATGATTGAAGATCTTGCAAAAGGCGAGTCGGAGGAAGACAAGGAAAAGTTTAAGACTTTCTATCAAGAATTTGGTCAAGTCTTAAAAGAAGGTGTTGGTGAAGATTTTACCAACCGCGATCGAATTGCAAAATTGCTGCGCTTTATAACAACGCACAGCGAAACCGATGAACCTACCGTTTCACTTGACGAGTATATTGGTCGCATGAAAGAAGGCCAAGACAAAATTTATTTTGTAACAGCTGAAAATTTAAAGGCTGCAAAAAGTAGTCCCCATCTGGAGGTGTTTCGTAAAAAAGGTATTGAAGTGCTCTTGCTTGCTGACAGAGTGGATGAGTGGCTTGTTAGTCACTTGAATGAATTTGACGGCAAGCAACTACAGTCTGTTGCTAAAGGGGGGCTTGACCTCGGTAATCTCGAGGATGAAGCTGAAAAAGAAGAGCAACAGAAAGAAGCTGATGAATATCAGGATATGGTCGAGCGTATGAAAAAAACGCTGGAGAGCAAAGTAAAGGATATCCGTGTAACGCTGCGCTTAACGGAATCGCCGGCTTGTCTGGTTGCCGATACGTATGATATGGGCGGCAATCTGGAGCGCCTGCTTAAACAGGCTGGACAAAAAGTGAATCATACTAAACCAATTCTGGAAATTAATCCCCATCATCCCATGGTCAAACGGCTTAAAACGGAAGATGGTCATTTTGATGACTGGAGTCAGATTTTATTTGATCAGGCTTTATTAGCTGAAGGTGGTCAACCAGAAGATCCGGCTGCATTTGTAAAACGGCTCAACGATTTACTATTATCTAATACATTGAGCGGTCACTGATTCGCGTAAATCAAGTGGTATATCTCTCTTAGTATTATATTGATGACTTGTCCTATGTAATTGAATTGCAGGTGTAAAGTTTGTTGTATCTCTAAAATCTACTCGTGAAGCGGTGTTTCTGTTCAGTAGCACCGCTCGATGCGATTGTGACAGAAATCTTTAATATAGAATTTGATTGTCATATTTCTGTTAATACTAAGTGGATTAACATTCTCATCTAACATTATTTAATTATAGTTGTACATTTTCATATAACTTGCGTCGTATTGATGAATTTCTATGCAACTTTAGTACAGTACAAATGTCTACTTTATTTGTGTACCATACATTTTTTTATTCCAGAGTATTAGAGTGAGGATGTGAACAAATCTCTTGACTGCCAATATGCCAAGAAAGATGATTCCTATCAGGCGAAGATTAGAACACCATTTGCTGTATTAGGTATACGTACGGAAGAAGACTGGCTGACAGAGATAGATTATTTGCCGCTAAATACACCGCTTATGTTACCTAAAACGCCTCTGGCTAAAGAAGTCAGTGAGCAATTATGTGCCTATTTGTCTAATCCTCGTTATCGATTTGATCTTTCTTTACATATTAGCGGCACTGTACATCAGAAACGTGTATGGGCTTTAATACAGGATGTTCAGAGCGGTCAAACCTGTAGTTATGCAGATATAGCATCAAAAATTTATTCTGCACCGAGAGCCGTAGGGCAGGCCTGTGGTGCAAATAAAATTCCGATTGTTATACCGTGTCACCGGGTCATTGCAAAAAATGGTGGACTAGGAGGTTTTATGAATGCTAAACAAGGAGAACCGTTGAAAATTAAACAATGGTTGTTACAGCATGAGAGTGTCTGAGAAAAATGCCGTAATACTCGATGAATTTTTCGATGTATTATGGCTCGAGGATGGCTTATCCCGTAATACGCTGCAAAGCTATCGTAATGATCTACAGCTTTTTGAGAACTGGCTTTGTCAAGAACGGTCTCACAAGCAGGGGTTGCTGATTGATGCTACGCATTCAGATCTACTAGATTTTTTGGCTGATAGGGTTTCTGCAAAGATCAAGGCCAGCACAACAAGCCGTGAGCTATCCAGCCTGAAACGATTCTATCGTTATCTGCTACGTCAGGGCAAAATTGAGTCTGACCCAAGCTTGAATATTGAAACGCCTAAATTGTTACGAAATCTACCGGAAAGCTTGACAGAAGCTGAGGTTGAACAGCTTTTGAATGCACCGAATTTGAGCAGTCCATTGGGTTTGCGTGACAGGGCAATGCTTGAGGTACTATACGCCAGCGGTTTACGTGTTTCGGAACTGATTAATCTGAAATATTCTCAGGTGAGTCAGGATATGGGCGTGGTACGTGTTATGGGAAAAGGCAGAAAAGAACGTTTGACGCCGCTTGGTGAAGAATCGCTCGATTGGTTAAATCGTTATACTCGACAATCAAGACCCTTGCTGCTCCAGGGGATAGTGACCGACATAGTATTTGTAACATCACGCGGTGGTGCAATGACACGTCAGGCATTTTGGTATTTAATAAAGCGGCATGCCCAGACTGTTAACATTAAAAAGCATCTTTCGCCGCATACGTTGCGCCATGCATTTGCTACGCATTTGCTCAATCATGGCGCCGATTTGCGTGTCGTACAGCTACTGCTTGGACATGCTGATATATCGACAACACAAATCTACACGCACATTGCAAGAGAGCGTTTAAAGCAATTACACACCAAACATCATCCTAGAGGATAAAGCGCGCTAAAAGTTTGTTGTAATATTCTTCGTGTTTCAATTGATTATCAGGCGATAGTGATTAATCTCCTTGGCGAAGCTGTGGAAACAAAATCACATCGCGAATACTCGGGCTGTCGGTAAATAGCATGACCAGGCGGTCTATGCCAATACCTTCTCCGGCTGTTGGGGGCAAGCCGTATTCCAAGGCCCGAATATAATCCGCATCATAATGCATGGCTTCATGATCGCCTGCATCCTTAGCTTTTGATTGCGCCATAAAGCGTTCTGCCTGATCTTCGGGGTCATTGAGCTCTGAAAATCCGTTGGCAATCTCGCGTCCGGCAATGTACAGTTCAAAGCGATCGGTAATTTCTGGGTTTTCGTTGTTGCGACGGGCTAACGGTGAGACTTCCGCCGGGTAATCAACGATAAACGTTGGTTCGAACAGTAAATGTTCCGTTGTTTCATCGAACAGTGATAATTGTAAACCACCGATGCCGTCATCAGGATTAAGATGAATACCCAGTTGAGTAAGGCGGTCGATCAGAAAATTACGATCTGACAGCTGAATTTCACTGTATTCGGGGTGAAAAGTCATGATTGCCTGTGTGATGGTCATGCGTTGAAAAGGTTTGCTGAAGTCGATTTCCCGCTGTTGATAGTTCAAAATAGTAGTTCCGAGTACCGTTTGTGTTACGGAACGCAGCAACTCTTCAGTGAAGTTCATCAGGTAGGTAAAATCCTGATATGCTTCATAGAATTCCAGCATAGTAAATTCCGGGTTGTGTCGTGTCGAGATACCTTCATTTCTAAAATTGCGGTTAATCTCAAAAACCTTTTCCATTCCACCGACGACAAGACGCTTTAGATAAAGCTCGGGTGCAATGCGTAAAAACAATGCCATATCTAGCGCATTATGATGCGTGACGAACGGCCGTGCCGATGCACCACCTGGTATTGGGTGCATCATCGGCGTTTCCACTTCGAGATAGTCTCGTTCAACGAAAAATTCGCGAATAGCCTGAATGATTTTGGAGCGCAGTGTAAACGTCTGGCGAGTTGCCTCATTGGTAATCAGATCAAGATAACGTTGCCGGTATTTCTGCTCCTGATCGGTCAGGCCATGGAATTTTTCTGGTAAAGGGCGTAGTGACTTGGTCAGCAATTGTAGATCGGTGACACGAATAGACAATTCACCTGTTTTGGTTTTGAATAATGTGCCTTCAGCACCCAGTATGTCGCCGAGATCGTAATGCTTGAATGCGGCATGCGCAGCCTCACCGGTATGGTTATTTGAAATATACAGCTGAATGCGCCCATTCATATCCTGAATAGTGGCGAAACTGGCTTTACCCATTACACGTTTGAGAACCATGCGGCCTGCAACTTTAACGGTAGTCGCAGATTCTTCAAGCGTTTCCTTGGATTGCTCGCCATAACGATTATGCAAAGTTGCTGCTAAATGTTCGCGTCGAAATGTATTGGGAAATGCATTGCCTTCTTTTCGTAACGCTGTAAGTTTGGTGCGTCTTTCGGCAATAATTTGATTTTCGTCATGTATAGGTTGGTCAGACGGATTTTCCTGAGTCATGTGTGTTAGGCCGTGTTGTCACTTTATTGAGTTGTTTTTGGAGGGTTATTATACGCCTTACAAGTCTTGTTTAAGCAGTAAACTATGAATTTTATCTTGGCTATAAGACGATGTGTTTGTTGGATGATAAATGACAATACATTCCATGTGGAAAAGTATTCATTGTTATTTGTTGTTTGGGCAATGATATACTCAGTTGGCTGGAATCAACTAATTGTCATCCATTGAAGAATCCTTATATCGAACTCATTGTCGCGTTGTTGCTAGGTGTATTTACAGTGCCTGGGTTTGCGCCATTTTATTTGTTTCCGTTGCCGTTGGTTACCCTTGCTGTGTTGTTCATATTCTTGCGCCGCATTGAAGCGCCGGCACGGGCTTTTAGGCTGGGATTTTCATTTGGCATGGGTTTGTTCGGTGCAGGAGTAACCTGGTTGTATGTCAGTCTGCACGACTTTGGTGCTATGCCACCTGCACTGGCCACTTTGGCGTTGTTACTGCTATGTGCGTATCTATCACTTTACCCAGCAATTGGCGGTTGGATACTTGTGCGCATGCAACTAACCCTTCCTTCTGCATGGATAATGGTGGCCGCATCGATTTGGATGTCGGCCGAATGGGTGCGTGGTGTTTTGTTTACTGGTTTTCCATGGTTGACGGTGGGTTATTCACAAGTACCTGACAGCCCATTGGCTGGATTTGCGCCGGTGGTTGGTGTGTATGGTGTATCGCTGATTCTGGCCTTAAGTGCCGGACTGCTCAGTTTCTGGTTTGAAAAGGGAAAACCCGGATGGCGTTTTGGTATTCTATTGGGTAGCGTCTGGCTGACCGGATTCGGGCTGCAATCAATTAACTGGACTAGCCCTGTTGATGAACCGATAACTGTGAGTCTATTGCAAGGCAATATCGAACAAAACCTGAAGTGGCGCGAAGATTATGTTGAGAAGACCATGCATACCTATGCGCAATTGGTATTGGAAAGCAAAAGCCGATTGATTGTCATGCCTGAAATTTCAATTCCATTGTTCAGGAATGTTGTGCCATCTAAATATCTGGATTACTTAGCAGAGCATGCTAAGAACAATAATGGTGATGTGCTTATCGGTTTGGCTGAGCATGCTACGAATGGCGTAGATACCTATTACAACAGCATGTTCAGTTTCGGCTCATCGCCCGAGCAGGTGTACCGCAAGCACCATTTGGTGCCGTTTGGTGAATTTATTCCGTTAAAATTTATATTTGGGTGGATTATTAAGACATTGCATATTCCGCTATCGGATTTTTCGCGTGGTGCAACGGACCAGCAACCGTTGCAGCTGGCCGGGCAGCAGGTAGCGGTCAATATCTGCTATGAGGACGTATTTGGTGAAGAGATTATTCAGCAACTGCCAAAGGCAACCCTGTTGGTTAATGTCAGCAATGATGCGTGGTTTGGGCGTTCCATAGGGCCGCATCAACATCTTCAAATTTCCCAGATGCGCGCGGTAGAAACGGGACGTTATATGTTGCGTGCGACCAATACGGGTTTAACCGCAATCATTGATGAACAGGGTAACGTTATAGATCAGGTAGAAATTTTTACAACAATTGGACTGCATGGGCATGCACAGGGGTATACGGGCACAACGCCTTACATCAGCGTAGGTAATTACCTGGCGTTGGGAGTAGCCGGTGTGTTGTTTTGTGCCGGATGGACTGTTTCACGGAAAAAGCCGAATTAAACCCGGTGCCCAGTATTATTGCATTAAGCAGCTAGTTTATTACGACTTTGCAATTGTAGATTGGGGATGCCATTTTTAATCGGAAATGCCAGTTGATCTTGTTTGCAAATCAAAATATTTTCATTTTCCAGATGATGTAATTGGGATTTGCAGTGCGGACAGATCATTTCGTTCAACACTTCTGAATCGGCAAATCGTTCTCTTAACTTTTTGATTACCTGCGCCTGCATTTCACCATTAACCCAGGCCTCAATTGATAATGCCCAGATTTTATTGTTACTGATGTCATAACATTGTAGAGCATTTTCTTCTAGCATGAGGATCGTATCGGCTTGGACAGCTGAAAAATCCTGTTCGATGAAGCGATGATCTTCTGCGACAGTCTGCAGCTTCCCTTGTAATCCAAGCTGTTGCAAGAAATCGGTAAACCATTGCGCATTGTCGTATGTGGCGACGGCGTGAAGTTGTTTATCTTTTAGGCTGGATGTTAACTGGCAGGCAGCTGGATTGCTCTTATTGTAAACTGTATCGCCTATTAGTTTCATATGATAAGTTGGTGCCCAGTTGCTGGTATCAAAACGTAGCTTTCGTGAGCAGTTAACAACAACGGCATCTACACTGTTGAGTCGTTTGAGGGAAACACGTAATGGCCCGGCTGGTAGTAGTAATCCGTTGCCGTAGCTGGGTTCATTAAAATCAGCTACGGCAATTTCGAAATCACGTTCCAACCGTGGATAGCGTAATCCATAAGTGCAGATGATGACATTGCAGTCTGGGTGCTCTTTAAGTAGTGCACGAGCTACATTAGCCGGATTACCCCCGATCCAGACGGGACAGTTTTTTTCGAAACGATTTGCCATCAATAATGCTTTTCCACCTGCAGTGGTAGGATCGCTTAATAACGTAACAGCTTCAGGTTTGCTTGGATTATCTAAATTGCCTTCTGCAATGACTCCGGGACAAAAGCCACATGCAATTAACTTTTCAACCAGCCAGATTGCTAACGGCGTTTTACCGCCATCTTCGATAGTGATGCTGTCAATAACGATTACGGGGACCGGCAGCCTGACTGATGAAAAAAAATCCAACCAGTAACACAACTTGCGAATGCGCATGAATACGATGAATAATAGACTTAGTGGCCACAGCAAGATATGCAATGGTGTTATACGGTGCCAATAAAGATCAGACAGTTTCATAGCAGACCCCTGTAAATCATCACTATCGAATAATGTTAAGACAAATATTTCATCTTTAATGTAAAAATTCTCACATGATACTTGTGAACGGCGCAAGTCTATTTTGAGCTGTAAAAGCTATGTAGTAGCGCCGTGATGCATTAACACAATAATCTATTGGAAACTATAAACGTTTTGTGAGGTTTTATTACCGATATAAGAAATACAAATGAATCTTTCATAGGAATATAAGTTGGCACGTTTTTTTCCTAGATGTAACTCTGTTGACAGCGCACGGCAAATTCATAACTCCCCCGACTTTTTTCATGCTAAGGCTATTACCTATTGATTATTCCTGAAAAAATAAATTAATCCGTTAGTGGAAGCATCGTGAGAAGTGATTGCCTTTTCTTGTTCCAGTTCGGGAAGAATTTTATTTGTGAGTTGCTTCCCCAGTTCGACGCCCCATTGATCAAATGGATTTATATCCCAAATGATACTTTGTACGTAAACTTTATGTTCATACATGGCAATCAGTGTGCCCAGTGTTCTGGGATCAAGTTTTTTAAATAAAATGGATGTGGTTGGGCGGTTTCCGGGGAAAGTTTTATGCGGCAGCAGTTTTTTTATTTCTTCTTCAGAGAAACCCTGGGATACGAGTTCGGCATGCGCTTTTTGGTTATTTTTACCTTGCATCAGTGCTTCGGTTTGTGCAAAAAAATTTGCCAATAATAGTTGGTGGTGATTACCCATCGGGTGCTGACTTTGACAAGGCGCTAGAAAATCAGCTGAAATAGTTTGCGTACCTTGATGTAACAATTGATAGAAAGCGTGTTGACCATTGGTGCCGGGTTCACCCCAAATTATGGTACCGGTATCGTAATCAACGATTTCACCATGACGTGTGATGCGTTTGCCATTGCTCTCCATTTCCAATTGTTGCAAATAAGCCGGAAAACGGTGCAGGTACTGGTCATAAGGCAATATTGCGTGTGAGCGGATACCGTTGAAATTAATTTGCCAGATCGCCAGTAATCCGAGTATGACCGGTATATTGTGCTGCAGCGGTGTTGTTTCAAAGTGCTGGTCCATGGCTTCTGCACCGGCGAGTAGTGCTTGGAAATTATCCATACCAATCTTTAACACGATAGATAATCCGATTGATGACCATAATGAATAGCGGCCGCCAACCCAATCCCAAAATTCAAATGTGTTATCGGTTTCGATGCCGAATTGCCTAACAGCGTCTTGATTGGTTGAGACGGCGATAAAATGTCGGGAGACGGTGGCTTTGTTGCCGCCGTGTGTTACAAACCATTCGCGTGCTGAGTATGCATTGGTCATGGTTTCCTGTGTTGTGAACGTTTTTGAAGCGATGATAAATAGTGTAGTGGCTGGGTTGAGGTGCTGCAGGGTTTCATAAAGCTGCACACCATCGACATTTGAAACAAAATGAAGTTGTATTTTGTTTGAGCCATACGGCTTCAGGGCTTCTGTTACCATCAGGGGGCCCAAATCGGATCCGCCAATTCCGATATTAACGACATCTGAAAACGGTTTGCCAGAATAGCCACGTAATTCACCGTTATGTACCGCAGTGGAAAACCGTGCCATTCTTTCGAATACGATGCCGATTTTGTGTGAGATATTTTCGCCATCCAATACGACCGTTTTTTTACTGCGGAGGGCTGTGTGTAGCGCAGCACGGTCCTCGGTACTGTTGATTTTTTCACCATTAAACATGTGCCCGATCCATTGTTCCAGATTTTGATGGCGAGCCAGTGCAAGCAATAAATCGATGGTTTGATTTGTAATATGCTGTTTAGAGAAATCAACCAACATATCTTCAAATTGCAGAGAAAATCTGTCAAATCGATGATTATCTTGTTTAAACAGGTCGGATAATGTGCTTTGTGCAAGTGTCGATTGGTGTTTTTCTACTGCGAGCCAAGCTGGTGATTCGGTTAGAGCAGACATAATGGTATAGCGTTATTGCGGGCTTACATCAAGCGAGACGGTTAATGCCTTAGATTGAATGATCCAATCCAGTTGAATTGTTACAGCTTGCATTATTTTCTCAAATCCATTTTCCGATTGGGAAACCGTAAAATGTGGTATTGCAGAAAATTGAACAGGAGATGATGTGCTTAATACGATACATCCCCCCAAGGTGTCATCAATCAGTTGGATTTCGGTTATTTGAGTGAGTGAGTGTAATTGGCCAAAGTTGCCCAGATTATTATCGTGAGTGACGAAACGTCCGCCCATACCGTCACAGCTGGGCATCGCAAGATTAATCTCAATACGAAATGCATTGTGCGAATTATCTGAAAACTGATAGTGCACGTTCAACCGGCTGTCCGACAGTGTAAACGCTTTAAGAATTGATAATGAAGAAGTTTTACTTTGAAACTGTACGGTACTTGAATTTGAATCGATATATTGATAATCGACTAGCTGATCGTCAAGCCAATCCACAAACAAATGCCTGGGGTGCGTATCCGGTTTCAGATCAGAGGCATGGACAACATGTTTGTTTAAAATGCGATCGTGAGCCGATGTAATGCCAGTGTCTAAATGACTCGAGTCTGCTGCATTTTGTCCGTCTAACTGGATTTTGTGAAAGTAATGTTCAGTTTGGCGTTGTAGCGTATCCCCAAAATTGTGGCTCAGTGAATAGGCGTCAAATTCAACAATACTGGCAAAGTTATCATTTTTTAAAATGATTTGAAGTGCGTTATTTTGTAAACAGATTTCCTCAATACCGTCGAGATCAATATCCTGAACTTGTATGCTTTTACGTTGATCGCAAGCGTCAAGCATGGCTTCCAGAGCGATCAGGTTATTATAAATTGCTCGGCGTAAATGAGGCAGGTATAAGCCGCCAAACAAACCATGCCAGTAAGCGTCATTGGCCTGGGCGGCATACAATTTTTCTTGCATGGTCAATGTGCGCTGGTTATCCGGTAATGAGGCAAGTCGCGCTGACAAGCCGAGCATGCGTTTGTGCATCCAGTTCGATTCGGGATAGCGTGACAGAAAATTCTTCCAGATGCCGCCGCGCAGATAAGCCTTATTTTGTTCATACCAGCCTGCTGTTTTTGATTGTTTGACCAGGTCATCATATGCCTCAGCAGACTCAGCAGGTAACGTCCAAGTATTCATTTCAATGTAGGATGTTGTCGGTAAATAAACGAGGCCGCTCGTTTTTTCATTAGCATGGTAGTCGCTGTAATGACATGGCGAAATTTTTGGTGAAGCAAGAACACCTTGTATAAACTGTTCGAGCCAGCCTTTTTCATACACCCATTGATAGGTTTCCGGCCAAATACCAAATTTTTCAATATCGTCAAAATAAACCGCAGCAACCCGAGGATGATTATTGTCGCTTGATTGTTCGTCTGCCAAAGACTCGAGATAGGCGATTGCATCGGGCGCGGGCGTAAAAGGTAGTTTATAACGTAATGATTCTGAAATCGGGAAAATATCGAGCTTGCGGGTATCTTCTTCGGTCGTATAAAAGCCGTTGAGTTGTTTGGCAGTATTCCCCGCACAGAGAAAATGGTAATCATCAACAATAACATAACGAATGCCACAATCAACGAGTGAAGGTACTACGGTTGAATCCCATACGCGTTCGGTCAGCCATGCACCTTGAGGCCTTTGCCCCAGCTTTTCGGCGAGCTTTCTAGATAGCGTTTCTACTTGCCCTATGCGGTCCCTATTCGGAATGACTGCCAATACAGGCTCGGTATCACCTGCACCAAACAATTCAGCCTGTCCTCGGGCAACCATGTCTTTAAGCAAGGCCATGTCTTGAGGATAGTGTTCAAACAGATAGTCAAGGAGCCAGCCGGAGAAATGAATCGCAAAATGAAAATCCGGATAACGGTGTAACGTTTCTATAAAGGGCTTGTAGCAACGAAAATGCGCATCTTCCAGTACTTCAGGAAAATTGCCGATGGGCTGGTGTGCATGAACGCCTAAGAGTAATGATACCGGTTGCTGCATAGATGTGATTTCCGTATTTATTGATATAACCTGGTGCTTAAAACGCGGTTGACTGTGAATTGACCTAGATTGAATATCCGTTATTTATTATGATGATCGTCTCATCGTGCCACTTTCTCTAACGTCTGCGTTGCCTTTGCTTATTGGTTCCATAACGGTTTTGGGTACGGCCAGTTTCAGCAAGCGGTATAGATTTGCCAGATTATCCCGGTATAGCTGATCAAACTGGATTACAGCATCAGCTTGATTATAATCTCCGAACCACCAAAACCAGTCAGAGCTTTCGCAAGAAGCGAGCTGTGTGCTGGCTGCCTCTTTCTCAGATTCTGATAAATGCGCGTTATGAATATTCTCGTCATAACATACTTTTGCTGCGCACAATAAATCCCATGCATGGTTTTTGTCCGGATCGCCTATCCAGGTGGAAAACGTGCCATATACCCAGCTTCCCGCCGATAAAGCGGGTAACGTTATAACGTCTTCTGCCTGATTCGTTAAAGTGAGATAATCACTGTAAGTTGTCGTGTCAATAGCAGTTTGCTGTTCCAATAAGGAATATAAATCATCAAAAAAATAAAATCCGTTATAAGGGTAATGCTCCCATGCGTTTTCGCCGTCCAGAATAATACTCACAATAGGATTTTCGTCGTGTTGAGTATCATGTCCTATCTGTTCAAGCGATTGTATGAGGTGCTCGGCAGCGTCCCGCCCATGCCATTTAGCGTATTCGAAACCAATCAAGTCGGATAATAGGTCGTCGCGAAAAAAACAGGTAATGTTTTCGCTGTCATGAACACGGTAGGGGTGATATAGATAATGGTTCCGGTCAGGTAGATCAGCATCTGGATACGATTTACGCAAACTGTTGGCCAGTACTCCTTCGCCACTGGCACACCATTGGCATCCTGATTTGCCCATCATTTGAATTAAAGGCAGTGATATTGCACCCTCGGCAGGCCAGATTCCAGTGGGCTGGCTACCGAAACGCCGTTGGTGGCTGTCTATGGCAGATGACAGATGAAAGGCTGTGCGTTCATGCCCCCCTGGATAATCCTTGCTGACGGGCAGTTCGGCATCAGGCATGCTGTCGTGTGTGGATGTGAAATCAATTAGCAAAGGCGCCAAAGGATGATAATGCGGGGTAGTTGATAATTCAACCTGGCCGGTTTCTGCAAGCTTACGATAACGTGGTATAAGATCTCGAACCAACTGACCAATTAAGCTAAAAAGCTGAGTTCTATCTGTATAGTCATAGTCGGTAGATTTTTCCATGAGTTGGATAATAATCTCATTGTTGCGCCGAACACTTTCTCCGGTCCAGGCCAAATGGTACCATACCAACAAATCTGAAAAGTAGCGTTCGGAAAAGTGTATTAGCTCGCCCGTTTCTTTTAACTCAAACAACCGCTCATATGCTGGGTAGGGCTTGAGCATAGTGTCTGGATTGCCTTTAAAACAACTCGTCAAAATGAATTCGCGGTCACTGTCGGAAATGTCGCCAAGATTCGGTGTAATCAGCAGTCGTAACAGTGGATCTCGAATCTGCCCTGATGCGAATTGAGAGGCATAATCCTCAATTTGATCCAATAATATTGGAACAAAGTTAACGACTGCTTTGATTTTAGGGTGGTTTTCCAAGTGAAATGCCATATCGGCATAATCCTTGATGGCATGCAAATAAACCCAAGGCATTTCAAATTCCCGGGTATCGTAATGGCGGTAGTCAGGCTGATGCATGTGCCACAGTAAGACAAGGTTGATGTGCTTCATGGGATGGGTATTAATCTGAATAATGTATTTTTTGTCCGAGCATTTCGGGTGTAATTAATGTGATACCGTTATCGGTGACATGAAACTGTTGACTGTCTGCTTCTGAATCGAAGCCGACCTCGAGACCTTCCGGAATGATACAGTTTTTTTCAACGACAACTTTTCTCAGACGTGCTTTTCGACCGATATTGACGTTGGGCAGAATGACAGCGTCTTCAACATGGCTAAAGCTGTTGACCTTCACGCCGGAAAACAGTAACGAGCGATTGACGGTACCTCCGCTGATGATGCAGCCACCCGATACCAGAGAGTCAGAGGCGCGACCGTGTCGCTCCTCATTGTTGAAAACAAATTTTGCAGGCGGTAATTGTTCCTGATGGGTCCAGATTGGCCAATTCTGGTCATATAGATTCAAGTCCGGTTTAATTCTCGTCAAATCAAGATTGGCTTCCCAGTAAGCTTCAACTGTACCGACATCGCGCCAGTAAGGTATTCCTCTAACTTTGTTGACACAGCTATCCAGAAAGCGGTGCGCATAGACACGATGGCCCGGTACCAAATAAGGAATTAAATTTCTGCCAAAGTCATGCGCTGAGTTTTCGTCCTGATGGTCTCGGATTAATTGATCAAACAAAAATTCGGTGTTGAAAACATAGATGCCCATGCTTACGAGTGATTTCTCAGGATGGCCGGGCATGCTCGGTGGATCCTCTGGTTTTTCTATGAAATCGGTAACGCGCCACTCATCGTCAACGGCCATGATGCCGAAAGCGCTGGCCTCACTTCGAGGCACCTCGACGCAAGCAACAGTGAGCTCGGCATTATTGTTAGCGTGCTCTGCCAGCAGTGTTTCATAATTCATTTTATAAACATGGTCGCCGCCCAGAATTAAAACGTAGTCTGCACTGTGGCGGCGTAGAAAGTCTATGTTTTGAAATACGGCATCGGCCGTTCCCTGATACCAGCTTTCCTTGATTTGTTGCTGTGCCGGTAATAACTCGACATATTCATTAAATCGGCCGTCCAGAAAGCTCCAGCCTCGTTGGATATGTTGAATCAAACTTTGCGCTTTATATTGGGTGATGACGCTGATCCTTCGAACGCCCGAATTTACACAATTAGATAGTGGAAAATCGACGATACGAAATTTACCGCCAAAAGGTACGGCCGGCTTCGCCCGCCAATCAGTTAATTGTTTAAGTCGTGTGCCGCGACCTCCTGCTAAAATCAGTGCGATTGATTTTCGAGTTATTGAGTTTTGTGTATTGATGGCGTTATATTTTTGTTTCATCGATGATATAAAATACTCTCCGGTTAAGGCCGAGTATCCTCCTAAATTTTTCTCGATGATCGGTTCCATGATGGCCGACATCGAAGTTGTTTATGTCAAGTAATAGTTTAAACTTGTTTCAAGTGAATAATTGATAGAATTATTTTTAATTAATGGATTCGGCTTGACCCAGAATCAACGTACTATGAAATATTCGATTATGCAAACTAATGACACGTTATAATTTTCGCATGTCAACACAAAATTTAAAACAATCATTAACGAGAACTGCGCTAAATCCGCTTTTGAAGATGCTGCTGGCAGGGCAACTGCATGATCCGTTTGCTTATCTTGGTATACACAAAACCCTAGAAGGTTATTGCGCGCGCGTATTTCAGCCAAATGCCAAGGCAATTTGGCTGAAAACGTCTCAAGGCTTTGAATCTATGCAGCGAATACATGAAGAAGGGATATTTGAATGGTGCGGTTTAGTGCAGCTATCTGCGCCTGTTCAGCTAAGACTTGAAGTGGCCCATCCTGAATCAGAAGTTGTTCATGTGTATGAAGCCTATGACACCTATTCGTTTCCTTTGCAGATAACAGATCATGATTTGTATTTGTTTAATGCAGGGAAACTGTGGCAAGGTTATCGCATGTTGGGAGCGCAGCGTGTTACCAATGCGGGTGTTGTTGGGGTGCGTTTTTCTGTGTGGGCGCCAAATGCGGAACGTGTCAGTGTTGTGGGTGATTTTAATCGATGGGACGGGCGTGTTAATCCAATGGCCGTACATCATTCCAGTGGTGTTTGGGAGTTATTTATTCCAGAATTACCTTCGGATATATTTTATAAGTTTGAAATACGTAATCGTTATGCCGGTGAGGTCTGTGTAAAAACAGACCCTTATGCAACCCGCTACGAATTACGTCCTAATACGGCTGCACTGACGCCTACAATAAACAGTGAATATCATTGGCATGATATAACGTGGATGGAAAAACGCGCAGATTGGGATTGGTTGCACGCGCCATTGAATATTCTGGAAATCCATGCCGGTTCATGGAAGCGACATCCTGATGGCAGATTTTATACTTATCGTGAGTTAGCTCAGCATTTGCCATCTTATGTACAGGAAATGGGATATACCCACATTGAACTTATGCCGGTTTCAGAGCACCCACTCGACGAATCCTGGGGATATCAAACTACCGGATATTTTGCTGTATCAAGCCGCTATGGTTCGCCCGAGGACTTTAAGGTTTTGGTTGATGCGTGTCATCAAGCTGACATTGGGGTGATTCTTGACTGGGTGCCTGGTCATTTTCCCCAGGACGCATTTGCTTTGGCACGTTTTGATGGCACTGCACTTTATGAGCATGAAGACCCGCGTCTCGGTTTTCATCAGGATTGGGGGACCTATATATTCAACTATGGCCGTAATGAGGTGAAATCGTTTTTGCTGTCGAGTGCGCATTACTGGTTATCTGAATTTCATCTCGACGGACTACGTGTCGATGCAGTGGCATCTATGCTGTATCTTGATTATTCCCGGGAGGAGGGTGAGTGGATACCTAACCGGCATGGCGGTCGGGAGAATCTGGAGGCAATTGACTTTATTCGTGAGCTTAACATTATGGCTCATGAAGAGTTTCCGGGGGCGTTGACGATCGCGGAAGAGTCTACCGCGTGGCCTGCCGTATCGCGCCCGGTTTATACAGGTGGCCTGGGGTTTTCCATGAAATGGAACATGGGCTGGATGCATGATACTTTATTGTATATGACGCAAGATCCTGTCTATAGGCGTTACCATCACGATCAACTTACTTTTAGTCAGATTTACGCGTATACAGAAAATTTTGTATTGCCTTTTTCGCATGATGAAGTCGTGCACGGCAAAGGTTCATTGATTGATAAAATGCCAGGAGATACTTGGCAAAAGTTTGCCAACCTGCGTTTATTAATTACCTATCAAATGACTTGTCCGGGTAAGAAGCTAAATTTTATGGGTAATGAGCTGGCGCAACAGGGTGAATGGAATGTTAATTGGGAATTGAGTTGGGAATCGCTGGAAAACAGATTCAACGTAGGAGTACAGGCTGCGGTACGCGATCTAAATCATTTATACAAAAATATTCCGGCATTACATCAACTTGATTTTTCGGCTAATGGTTTTTCGTGGATTGATTGCCATGATGCTGATCAATCTATTATTAGTTATTTGCGGCAGACAATAGATGGGCAATTTATTATAGTTATCCTTAATTTTACACCTGTGCCTCGTGAGAATTATCGTATTGGTGTTCCGATGGAAGGTGCTTATTATGAAATCTTTAACAGTGATTCCATGTATTACGGTGGCGGTAATATTGGTAATGCTGGACAGATTAATACGAGTCATGAAACGTGGATGGGGCTGCCTTATTCACTCAAAATTATGCTTCCGCCGTTGGCTGGCGTGATTTTTACTCTGCAAAAAGAAATTTAAGTATTTAATTTATAATGTGTTTATGCTAAGATGGCGGCCGGTAAAGAATTGTGTCATAAGATGAGTGATAAACTACAGCGTATACAAAGTATTTATTCAGGTTAATTGCAAAGATCTACATTAATTAAGCTTAATGAAGTGTCGAAACTCGATGATATTCAGCGTCAGAAAGTGTTGTTAGAGTGAAGTGTGATTCCTGCTTTTCGTTTTATGACCAACCTCCACAGTCGTTATAAAATTTTCAATAGCCTAAGCGTACTGATTACGGTTATGCAGCGGGTTGTTGTTCATGTGGATGTATTTGAAAAATATATGATTTCTGTTTTTAAGTATAATTGAGATGAGGATTTCTAAACATATTAAGTAAATATGCAACGTTGCTAGTTAGATAAATGGGGACGCTTGCGAATTTAATACTGTGAATTGCGATAGAGTCTAGAGAAAGCAATTAACAAGTCAACTGCTCGAATTTGGTAATTCCTTCAAGACGGCAAAAGCAATCATGCTTTTGCATTTGTTTCGTGAAGTTTCACATTTTCGTAATGTTTCTTATTGATGGCATGTTTTTATTGCCTCAGGGTTGTTTTGTGTTTATTCACTTCTATTAATATTCAAGAATTTCACTCTAGTAAGGATGGATAGGATCGATTGGTATGATTAAAGGCATCAGGATATTTGCATTAGTATTTTGTTTTTTGATTACTTATGCTGCACACGCGAACACAGATGAAGAAGAGGTTTTGCATCTGCCGG
>JAUIIB010000016.1 GCA_030431985.1 Gammaproteobacteria bacterium | reverse complement strand
CCGCGATGCTGCTGAATTAAAATCTGGCAAGTTGCCAAAATATTTTTAGCCTTCGTTTTATATAACCCTATACTTTTAATAAAATCTAATAATTTTGATTCACCAAGCATAAGGATGCTTTGAGGTGTGTTCGCTTGAATGAATAATTTGCGTGTCGCCAGATTTACACTTTTGTCAGTTGCCTGTGCAGAAAGTATTACGGCGATCAACAATTCAAACGGTGTACGATACTCTAATTCTGTCGTTGGGTGTGGATTGAGAGATTGCAGGCAAGAAAAAATCTCATACCGTTTGGCTGCATTCATGACATAACCTATACTGATTTTGAATCATGGACGCTTGTTTGTTTCTGACGCACGGCTGCGGCACGTTTAAGCGCTGCTTGGACTATAGCCTGTTTGCGGTCCTGGTCCGTAGACACCGGATCATTTAATATCGTTTCAGCAGGTTTTGGTTCCTGCTTTTGATATCCAAGTCTTTGCTGCCTAGAGCGGTATCGCAAACGCGCCCGATCCGCTTTATCCTTGATATCATCCTCAGAAACACTGATCGTCACTGAAGCGGGAGTCATTTGAATACAATCCATCGGACAAGGCGCGACACATAATTCGCAGCCGGTGCATTCATCGGCAATAACCGTATGCATTTGTTTTGCTGCGCCGACAATAGCATCTACCGGACAGGCACGTATACAAAATGTGCAACCGATACAGCGAGTTTCATCAATAACTGCAACAGCTCTGGGCTTAGAAAAGCCGTGATTAGTATTAAGTGGCTTGATGGCGATGCCCAAGAGTGCCGAAATCTGGCCGATGACAGCTGCACCACCAGGTGGACACTGATTAATATCAGCCTGCCCGGCAACAATGGCTGCTGCATAGGGCTCGCAGCCTGCAAATCCGCATTGACGACATTGCGTTTGCGGCAATAATTCATCTATTTCTTTGACAAATTTTTTACTAAATTTCAAGGAACACCTATTATTGAATAGATTAATCAGATGGTTACAATTCAGTTCTTGTGATCAAACCAATAATCGATACGCAACCCACATTAAGTCAATAGTCAGATGTGCCATTATGCCCTAACAGGTAATTACAATAACTATCGCTATCCCGCATGGAACAATGCATCTGCGAAAAACGATCGACCCAGATCGACCCATTACCCACATCTATAAAAAATGCATTTAATTAACAAAACAAGGGTATTTAATTATGCTTTTCTAATTATATCAATGAGCTATTCATTGATACACTCATTATTCGTTTAAAAATAAAGCTAGACAGAGGTATTCAATTATGACGACTGAGCACATTATTCTGCCACATCTCACGTGCCCATTTCCAGAGAGAATAAGCCCATTTGCAGATCAAGTACATGAGCAAACCCTCGAATGGGTTAAGCAACATCAGCTCATAACAGACCCACACGCATTTGAGCATCTGAGATTATCAAAATTTGGCCGACTTGCTGCCAGGGCTTACCCGGATGCTGCGCTTGATCGACTTGAAATGATTTCGAATTGGAATACCTGGCTATTTGTTATTGACGACCAGTGTGATGAAAGTGGATTGGGCAAGCATCCCGATCAACTGCATGCACTGCATAACCGATGTCTTGAAATACTGGCCGGCCGATTAACCAAACCTGAAGACCCGCCTTTAATTCACGCCTTAAGCGATATCTACACACGACTTCGGCAAGTTTCTTCTCAAGCTTGGATGCTACGATTTGCCAAAAGTGCCTCAGAGTATTTTGAGGCCACCTTCTGGGAGGCAGAAAACCGTTACCAACATCGGTGGCCGAATACGGATAGTTATATGCAGATGCGACCTTTCAGCGGCGGATTGTACACTGATATTGATTTAATTGAAGTTGCAGAAAACCTAGAGATACCCTGTATTGCACGTTCACATCCACACATGGTTAAACTTGCGAACTTAACGAATAATGTTGTGTGCTGGTCTAATGACATTATCTCTCTAAAAAAAGAAAAAGCTCACGGTGATATGCATAATATGGTACTTGTTATGCAGCACGAGTTAAATATCAGCTTGCAAGATGCACTAAATCTTGTTAAGAAACTGATCGACACACAAATACAACAGTTCCAATCACTTGAAAAACAACTGCCCCGGTTTGCCAATTGCCCGGAACTCGTGGTAAAAAAATATGTCTCAGTACTACGCGCATGGATGCGCGGCAATTTGGACTGGGCTTACGAATCCAAGCGATACAGTACTCAACAGGATTCAACTGAGTACAAAATAAACGCAGCATAGCATAAATAACGTTCGGTAAATAAAGTAAACTAAATGATACGTATGGCGATACAACCTATGATTGATGGCTGAATATACAATCACAGCAGTTATTTCGCTTTTTTGAGGTGATTCGAAGTGCCTACACCATTTTCATTCAGCGGCATTATCACCGTCAGCGACGCAAATTCAAATACAATTGATTCACTCATACATGGTTTGCGCTGGGAAAATCCTGTTATCTCTTATAGCTTTCCAAGTAGCACATCGCGATGGTCTGCCGACCCACTAACGGGATATGGCCCCAGGGAAGAGCCATGGAGCAGATCATACACGCCAATCACACCATCCAACCAATCCGACTTCATTGCTGCATTGCGACAATGGGAAGCAATAGCAGATATCGAGTTTGAGCAAATTACAGAAACCGAAAACGAAGTTGGCGACATCCGCATTGCCTATACCGACATCCCGGGATTCAGCGATGCCGAGGCATGGGCATATTTGCCTGCATATGGGATATGGAGTGGTGATATCTGGGTCAATCAAACAAGCCGAAGCGCACAACAAGAATGGGTCGCAGGTAGCTTTTCATTTCTGACGATCTTGCACGAAATTGGCCACGCCCTCGGTCTGACACACCCTTTTGATGACCCAAGTTTCCCGGCTGAAAATAACACAATGTCATCCACTATCATGAGTTATTCGGCAATACCCGGTGATCAAAATTCATTCTTTGATTATTACCCCACCACGCCGATGCCCCTGGATATCAAAGCGATTCAACATATCTACCGCGCTAATTCCAGCCACCACCCAGGTGACAATATAATAACCTACAACGATGACGACACTTTCCATGAAACTATCTGGGATAGCGGCGGTATTGATACGATTAGTTATAGCGGTAATCAGGCCGCTTACATTCAATTGGAAGAAGGCCAGGGATCATTTATCGGCAACCCGGTTTTTGCAATTAGCAACGTTGATAGTACTCCTGTGCCAAACATCTGGATTGCATACGATACCGTTATTGAAAATGCCAGCGGCGGCCAAAATAACGATGAGTTATACGGCAATCAGTTCAACAACACATTATCCGGTCATAATGGTAACGATATCCTGATAGGTAAGGCCGGGAACGACACCTTGCTGGGCGGCGGCGGCATTGATATAGCACGGTTCGATGGCAAATTGTCCGATTATATGCTTAGTAAAACTAATGAAGGCTACTCTATTCTTCATCAAGCCGGCGATGAAGGCCGTGATTTATTAATTAACATCGAACGGCTTCAATTTGACAATACCGGATTGGCGTTGGATATTAACGGACATGCCGGTCAAATTGCTAAGTTGTTAGGCGTTATTTTTGGGGCCGCATCGGTAAGCAATCACAATTTTGTCGGTTTAGGTTTATCAGCGATCGATAACGGGAATAATGATGAGCAGTTAATATCGTTAGGACTTAATGCAGCTGGAATCCATGACAACGATGCACTGGTAACACTACTCTGGCACAATCTACTCGGCTATGATCCATCAGCAGATGAAAAATCACTTTATTTGGAACAGCTCAACAGTGATCAAATATCAGCTGCTGAGTTAACCTTGCTGGCCGCCAATACACAAATTAACGCCGATAATATTGATCTTGTAGGTCTCGCACAAACGGGGATTGAGTTTGGCGTGTAATACCAATCAGACTAATTGTGATGGAAAGGTAATCCGGAATGTCGTTCCTACTTCAGCCTTGGTTTCAACATCAAGCTGCCATCTATAATAATTGCTGATACGTTTAACGATTGGTAATCCGATCCCAAGCCCCTCAACATGCGTTGTATCACGGAAGTAACGCTCAAACAGAAAAGGCAAAAAAGCCGGCTTAATCCCTATTCCCGTATCTGTAATTGATAGCACACCACAATCGTACTGAACCCGAATATAACCTTCCTCTGTATACTGAACTGCATTACGCAATATGTTGGTAAGTGCTGTGTGTAATGCTTGGCGATTAAGATTAATCACAACGTTAGGTGCAATATCAGTAATAAATTTCAATCTTTTTCGATGAATCTCTGAATACAGCGGTTCAGCGGCATCATAGACGCATTCCGCGATGGCAACCGGCTCCATTACACCCAGCGCCTGTTCACGCGCAAGAAACAATAAAGCCTGCAGCTGCTCACCCATACGCTTCGTTGCGGCTTCTATCCGCTTAATGCGTAAAAGCACTTTGTCGGGCAATTCGGGTTCAGCTTCCAACAATTCGCAACTCGTTAGTATCGTTGTAATCGGTGTTCTCAACTCATGACTGACATTCGCAGTAAATTCTTGTTCACGCAACAGCATACACTGTATACGATTCTGATAATCATCCAATGCCAATGCTAGCTGCGCTACTTCTTTGTCCATATCTTTTTGCTTTAATGGCACACTTTTAATCTCATCAGGCGCCAGCTGCTTCACGCGCTCAGCCAAATCGGTGACTTGTTTTACCAGTATTCCAGCAAGCCCGTATCCTGCAGCAAACGCAATCGCGATAACAACAATCCACGACAATAGAATTAGCAATCGCAATTCACTTAACCGCTTATTGTGCAGTGTAATACGATATGCAACCAAAAATTTGACGCCGTCTATCGACCGAACCAGAACATGTATCTCTTCTGAATCGAATAAAACCCGATGGTACCCGTCATTCAATTTGCGGTAATGAGAAGGGATTTGCAACTCGTCATCAGTATGTCGAATCGCATAACTTTTCAAATGCGAGCCAATCTGAAAATATGAATCGGAATGTTTGCGATACTGATGCACCAGGTGATCCATTTCCATTGTGATCACTTGCTCGATGTGCGCTTCCTCAATATTATCAGACACAACGTACAAAATAATACATAACGCGCCAACGATAATGATGCAAAAGATTGCCAGTACATTCGCAACACGGAAACGCAGGCTGCGCTTAATCTTGGCTAGGGGCACGAGAATTCAAACAATAACCAATGCCGTGAACTGTCTCAATCGGATCATAGCCACCAGCCCGCATCAATGCGCGCCGCAATACATGCATGTGACTGCGCAGCGTATCGCTGGTTTCCTGTGCATCCTCCCATGCTTCAGACTCAAGTTCTTTACGGCTAAAAACCCGCCCAGGTTCGCTCATCATTAAAGCCAACAGGCGAATACACTTCGGAGGCAATTTTACTTCTTTGCTTTCAAAGCGAATTGAAAACGTTTTGGGATCATACGACAAACCATTGACTTCAAGCTTACGACGGGTCATGCGTCCGGAGTATCGTTTGTGCAATGCATTCAGGCGCGCTTCGACTTCTTTCAGCTGGAATGGCTTAACCAGATAATCATCGGCTCCGTGTTCAAATCCAACCAGCTTATCTTCGAGCGTATCACGGGCCGTGATCATTAAGATTGGCGTATCGACTTGTGATTCCTGCCTCAGCTTCCGGCACAATGTAATGCCGTTCATTCCCGGCAGACCCAGATCAAGTAAAATGGCGTCAAACTGCTGCGAAACAGCCAGATGATAACCCAATGTACCATCCGCAGCAGCATCCACACGATGCCCTCGTGACTCGAGAAAATCATACAGGTTGGCGGCAATCGCCTGATCGTCTTCAACAATCAGAATATGCACGGTAATCTCCTCTATGCCATTATTAGCGAACCTGTACTTAAAGAATTATTAAAACCTAGTGTTCATGAAATTTTCGACTTAACGAATGCACTGAATCAACCAATACTGCGGCACGTTCCGGCTGTGTAAACTGGGATATACCATGTCCCAGATTAAAAACATGACCACTACCATGACCAAAACGCGTCAGAATATTTTTTACTTCTTCGACTATAACTTCCTCTGAAGCAAATAAAATCGACGGATCAAGATTACCTTGCAGAGCAACTTTGTCACCAACGCGCCGACGTGCGTCACCTATGTCAATAGTCCAGTCTAATCCAACTGCATCACAACCAATATCCGCAATAGCTTCCAGCCATAAACCACCACCTTTTGTGAACACAATGTTAGGAATGCGTACACCCTGTTTCTCCCGTTGAAGTTCGTCAATAATTTGATGAATATACTGGAGGGAAAACTCTTGATAAGCCGAATGAGATAAAGCACCGCCCCAGGTATCGAAAATCATCACGGCTTGTGCACCCGATTCAATTTGCGCATTGAGATATGTGATGACAGCTTGTGCATTCTTTTTCAGTATTTGATGCAATAATTCAGGCTGTTTATACAACATGGTTTTAATTTCACGAAAATCCGTTCCGCCACGCCCTTCAACCATATAGCAAGCTAAAGTAAACGGACTACCGGAAAAACCAATCAAAGGCACCCGGTTGTTCAGCGCTTTTCGTATTTCTGAAACCGCATCCATTACATATCGTAAACCAACTTCAGGGTCAGGTATTTTTATTGCCTGAACACTATTTTCATCGCGTATCGGCCGCTCAAAAACCGGACCTTCGCCTTGGGCAAAGTAAAGACCCAGGCCCATTGCATCCGGTATTGTCAAAATATCCGAGAATAAAATTGCCGCATCCAGAGGAAAACGCTCTAACGGCTGCAATGTCACTTCAGTAGCCAATGACGGCGTTTTGCATAAGGTCAGGAAATCACCCGCTTGTGCCCGTGTATTGTTGTATTCAGGCAAATACCGTCCAGCCTGACGCATCATCCACACAGGAGTGTATTCAACAGGTTGCTTCAACAAAGCACGTAAAAATGTATCGTTTTTAGAAATTGTCATCAATAAGCCTAACAGACTGTTTTTGTTATTCTTAAAAGCCACTTCTCAGCACGACGACAAATAAAAAACCTTCCAATAAAAGTAGCACTACTGATATTTGTCTACTGTGAGAACAAGCACGTCGATCAAAACTTATAAAGTTTTTATAAAGGACTCATAATACCAGCGTCTATTGTTTACGTACATTGGCATTTTGCGAAAACCCGGTTGATCGGTTTATATACGTTTCTTGGTAAAATCCAAACCCAGTCTATCGGTGCCCACTTCGTTTTTCCACCAGAGCTACAATTTTCCCTTTTCTACCATAATTCAGTCGACATCGCACTTCTATTCGTATTTTAAGTCCATGAAATATAGTTATTTTATCCGCAACTTCTCTGTACGTCGTCAGATTATTTTCTCCGGATACTTCTTCTCGGCAACAGGTCTTTACAGCCACTCAACCGAAATATTGATCCCTTATCATACATTTCTGTGTATGTGCCTATTAACACTTGCAAATTTCATTCGCGTCATTTAGGGAGGGATTTTTTCATTATTACTGGGCTCAGGTATTGGCAGTGTTACTGCAAAAGTTGCATTACCATGGGCGCTAATAGGCCTTTATGCTGTGATCAGTATCATTAATTATTTTTTTGATACAGTCCCAACCGCATCACAAGATATTCAGATCGCATTATCAGCAACCATATTATCGCTGACTTTCTTTTTCATAGTTTTGTGGCTATCCAATAAAATAAGCCACCTAGAAAATGATTTACACAAGCTAGCCCTAACCGATGAAATGACTGGCTTATACAATCAGCGGGCATTCCATATTCTGGGTAAACATTTTTTCTCGAAAGCCTGCGCAACGATAGTACACTGACCCTACTCTATCTCGACCTGGACGGATTAAAAAAAATCAATGACACGCAAGGTCACCAAGTGGGTTCAAAAATGATTACTGAATTCGCGAATCTGCTCAAAAGCAACTTCAGACGCAACGAAACGATAGCACGCATAGGCGGCGACGAATTCGTAGTGTTTAGCAAAAATGACGATCTTGAATTAGCAACGAATCGACTGGCCGATGCAATCGACGCCGCCAACAAACGCAGAGGAAAATGCTACCCGATCAAATACAGTCACGGCAAAATTATTGGCAGGGCAAAAGATTTCAACTCTCTAGATGATCTTTTAACTCAGGCTGATGCATTAATGTATAAAAATAAGCGCGAGAATAAATACGATTTCAATCAACAAATCAAAAGTGCATAAAATCTCGACCCACTCTCAAGGTTAGCAGGCCACGACACCTTTACTTCAAATTTTCGTCGTCGTCCTTGGCTAATTCTATTTCATCGATAATTTCGATAATTCGACTGTCCGGAACCATACCATCGGCAACGTCATCATCACTATTTTCTGCACTGTATTCCTCTTCCATCAGATAAATCTCCGCCATAATTTTCAGGCAATATCACTATTAAAACGCATTTGCAGTGGAATACAAACCAGAATCAAATCGTGCTTTACCCCATAATTCTTAAATTACTTTTCTATAACATGGAGAATTGTCGAACCAACTATTCAATGTTTTAGAAAAATGGGAGAATCATCCCAGAGTCAGTGGAAAGTAATCTTTCAAGTTAACATTAAACTGACACTCACTTCCACTAGCTTATAGCACGCCTACAACCAATATTAAAATTGGGTGCGCGCAACAACTTAAATTAGCATGCACCCTTTTAATATATGTAAATTTTTTCGTATTAAAGATTAAGGTCAATTCCTCGGAAATTCAACATCAAATGGTCGAGAAAATTTTAAATATAAGATACAGGGCTCCTTATTTTCACAAACTAATGCATGTGGTGGCGCTTTTCCAGGGAAACTAACATAGGCCGGGCCATCAAATTTAGTTTTCTTTCCATCATAAGAAATTAATGAAAATGCTCCTTGTATCCATACATAGAGTTCATCGCTGGTATGAGTGTGATTTGGTACAACATAACCGGGAGGCAGTCTTAAAATTGACTCACTGCCGGCTTTTTCCATATCGCCTCGCAATACAGCAATTTCTGCACCAGGAGGCAATCCTTCTACCTCAAGTGGAAACCAGATTAATTTAGTTATATCTACAATTGTTTGATCGCTACCAAAAGAAATGGGATTTAAATTGGAACCTAGGGGGTGAGCATTACTTTGTGAGACAATGAAAAACCCAAATAAACATAGCGCTTGTAGTAGTTTTTTCAATTTACATGATTTAAATTTAAGCATTTCTAATGCTCCTATGGCAATTGATCATAGTAGCCATGAACTATTTAATTGAATCGAGCTTAACTTTTACTTCTCAGTTTGAGTCTTTCAATCAAACCCTTTCACATATCGTCATATAAGATGTTAAAAATTTCTCATGGCTCCAGTCTTACAATATTTTAATAGGCAAATTATATGCCATAAATATTTATTTAATATAATCATGTAGTTAAACATTAACCACCACTTTTAAGCCATAATTATTTGCCAAATATAATAAAATTTACAGCGCCAATCACCAGCTTTAGTGATTTTTAGCGAATTCATAGTTCTAATATTTATAGATAACTAATGCATTTCGTAATAAAAACTAGGAAAAGAGATGAGCTCGAATAACGATAATCTCAAAAGGCAATTTTCCCTGGATATAAATTCATTACCATTTCTGGCTTGTATAACAAATCAGAATGGTTTTATCGAATATGCCAACAATCTTCTCTTTGAAGCATTGGATACAAGAAAAGATGCTGTTTTAAAGGTTTCATTATCTGAGCTGTTTTCTCCGGCCAGAACCATACAAACATATTTAAAAAAAATTGTGGCTCTGGAGAAAGGACAGATTGAAATTTATATCAATGATAAAAAGAAAGGGAAAGTTAGATTTATCGCTAATACGCAAGTCATTAATGAGTCCAAAGGAGCATTTTTTATATTGTGGGCCATTATTAATGTAACTAAATATCACCAGAGCATTCAAGAACAGCAACGAACTCTTAAAGAATTAGATGCATTAAATGCCAAGCTACTCCTTGAAAGAGACTATCTTCGTGATGAATATCACTTGACACATGATATTGAAGACATGATCGGTAATAGTCCCGCTCTCTTACAAATGATAGAGCGAATACAGTCAGTGGCAGAAACAAATGCTTCAGTTTTGATAACGGGTGAATCAGGCTCAGGAAAAGAATTAGTTGCCAGGCTAATTCATAAAAAAAGCCATAGAAGAGAAGCTCCGCTAGTTACCGTAAATTGTGCATCTATTCCATCTGAATTATTTGAAAGTGAATTTTTTGGCCATATTAGAGGCGCTTTTTCTGGAGCCGTTCAAGACAGAATTGGTCGTTTTGAATTAGCTAATACAGGAACTTTATTTTTAGATGAAGTAGGCGAAATACCTATTGATTTACAAAGTAAACTATTACGTACAATTCAACAAAAATCATTTGAGCGAGTTGGTGAAAATGTAACAAAAGAAGTTGATGTTCGAATCATTGCCGCGACTAATCGTAATTTAGAAAATGACATTGACAAAGGTTTGTTTAGAGAGGACTTGTACTATCGATTAAGCGTTTTTCCCATATCTGTACCCCCACTACGCAAACGTAAGGATGACATCATTCCTTTGGCAAATTTCTTTTTAGAAAGAGCCAAGTTAGAATTTGGAAAGCAGGTTGGCAGTCTATCCGCAGAACAATTAATTATGCTCCAAGAGTATCATTGGCCGGGGAATATCCGTGAGCTAAAAAATATAATAGAGCGAGCGGTCATTTTATCTAAAGAGCACATTAGAATCGATCTTGCTTTTCCAGAGCAAGCTGTGCGAGAAATTGGGAGTAAAGAAAAAGAAAGGCCTAGTTTAAATAGTCTGAATGTTATTTCAGATAAATTGCTAAAAGAAATTGAGAAAAATAATATTGTTAATGCATTAGAAGCAACTAATTGGAGAATCTCAGGGAAAAAAGGTGCGGCAAATTTACTGGAAGTCAATCCCTCAACGCTCAGTTCAAAAGTTAGAGCGCTTAAAATAAAAAAACCTGAGAAAAATTCTCTTTATAATCGATTAGGTGGCGTTAAAAATATAACGCCTCTAGTTGATGAATTGCTCGCTAAGCTGCGGTCGGACGAACAGCTCGGAAGACACTGGAAGGACAGAGGAATAGACAATATCAGAATGGAAAAAAAGTATGTAGTTGATTATTTTTGCGACCTTACTGGCGGCCCATTTACATATACTGGACGCAATATGATTGAAGTCCACAAAGGAATGGGTATTACCGAAGCTGACTGGGAAATTCTCACGAAACATATCATTGCTATTTTATCTAAATACAATTTAAGTGAAAATGACTCAGAAGAATTGTTTGAAATCATAAATAATGTAAAAAATAAATTAATTACATATTGATATTTTTCTGAATCGATACAACCGAGAGGACAGAGCTAGCTATATTGTACTGGACCCGATTTAGTAGATAGATAAGTCACTAGGGCTATGCAGTAATTTGGCGGAAACTATAAAACTATTCTGTGAAATCCTTAGACTCAACTAAGAAGAAAGCGAGAAAAAGAACAAACTGGAATCAAACCAATAATTTTGTTATTTTTCAATGTGTTGACTAATATAAGCTTTTCTGTCTCAAGAATATACGAGAAATAATTCAATTAGGATAATTGGTTAATAAATGGTAGAGCAAGACGCATCATTATCGAACCAATTTTTCAGTATTTTAGAAGAATGGGAATCTGTTCTACGAGGGCTTGGCGGGGATATTTTTATAGATATGCCTGAGCTTGGGTTCTGACACAAAAAATCAATTTCATTTGTAAAGCCGGATCGATCTGATCCGGCTTTTTTGTTTGTGCAGCCGCCCGGATTGCCGGGTATGTCGCGCTATCCTTCACGTCTATCCAAGAAAGTCATGATGAATGTCCGAAAAGAAGAAATACGATTTTGTGCCGCTATGCTTCCGCGTATCGCCGGAAGAAAGAACGTGGCTGGAGCACAATGCTGGCAATATGACAATCAGCGCCTTTATTCGCTGGTTGATTTTTGGTGATGATGCCACGCCACGCAAACGGCGTGTAAAACGCCCGATCAAGGATTACAGAATATTGGCGCAATTGTTCGCACTGATCAAACAGACACAATGCTGGAACAATCTGAACCAGATTGCCAGAGGGATTAACAACAATACATGGATTGTCACGCCGGAAACGGAAAAATTACTACAAGAAGCCTGCAAAGCCATCATTGAAATCCGCTCCATGTTGATGAAAGCCCTCGGCCTGAATGAAAGCAATGACTCATGATTTTAGAAGGCAATCAACGCGGCGGTGCGCGGCAACTGGCGCGGCATTTAATGAACGCACAGGATAACGAGCATGTGGAGGTCTATGAAATCTCCGGCTTCATGTCCGACAGCGTTATGAGCGCGTTCGATGAAATCCATGCGGTATCACGCGGCACAAAATGCAGACAATTCATGTTTTCGGTGTCACTCAATCCGCCGCAGGATGTCATCGCACCACCGGAATATTTTGAAAGAGCCATTGCACAGATTGAAGAGCGCACCGGCTTGAGCGGTCAACCACGCGTCATTGTCTTTCATGAAAAAGAAGGTCGCCGCCATGCGCATGCCATTTGGAGCCGTATTGATGCCAATGAAATGAAAGCGATCAACCTACCGCATTACAAATTAAAGCTGAATGACATTTCCAAACAGCTTTATCTGGAGCATGGCTGGAATCTGCCGCAGGGCTTTATCGATAAGCAATACCGCAATCCGTTGAACTTCACCCGCGCCGAATGGCAACAAGCCAATCGCACACATGACGATCCGCGCATGCTCAAACAATTGTTCCGGCAGGTCTGGGAACAATCGGATAATCAGCAATCCTTTCAGGCTTCGCTGAAAGAGCATGGTTTCTGGCTGGCGCGTGGCGACCGGCGCGGCTTTGTTGCGGTGGATTACAAGGGCGAAGTCTATTCGCTCAGTCGTTGGACGGGCGTAAAATCCAAAGAGCTGAAACAACGGTTAGATCAACCGGAACGCTTGCCGGACGTGCAACGGGTAAAAGTTGAAATCAGCCAATCCATAAATGGTGTACTCAAACGGCACATTGATAGCGTGCACGATCAGCGCAAACAAGATTACGCACCGTTGAAACGCACCATCCAGACCATGAAAACCCAGCATCAAAACCAGCGTGATGCTTTGGAACAACAACAGCAAGAACGTTGGCAACAGGAAGAACAGCAACGGATAGCCCGTCTGCCGCGCGGCTTATCAGGCATCTGGCACCGTATTACCGGAAAGTACCGGGTAATCAAACATCAAAACCAGCAAGAGGTTAAAGATAATGATTTACGCGACCGCGATGAAAGACATGCTCTTATCAACCGTCAGTTACAGGAACGTCAGCGTTTGCAGGAACGTGTTACGGAAGTCCGTGACAAATACCATCAGGACATGTTGGTTTTGCGCAAAGAAGTCCGCCATTATCATGAAGTGGGTGAACAGGCTTTACGGCACGTACAGTCTGAAGACTATGTTCACAGACAAACATACGATATGGGGCCTCGATTATAGGCTGCTTAATATCCTCGTCAGTATCATCACACATTATTGGTGGGTAATTGCCGGATTCTTTTTTCTGGTTAAACGAAAAAATACCAGTGTAACACTGGGCAAGCATTTTGAAGAATTTCTGGAATGCCAGATTAAAGCCGGACGTTACGGTTCTAAAAACGAAGCAATCCGCGCCGGACTACACCTACTTGAAGAACGTGAAATTATGTTGCACGCCTTGCGTGATAACAGAGAAAAAATGTAACGCCATTCTTCCCAATCGACATTTTATTACCTGACTCACCGCCGAAAACCCAACGGTTTCGGCGGTATTTTTTTGCCATTCAACATCAAGAGAAAGACCGTAGCGTGAAAAAAACATCAAAACGGGGAAAAACTATTCCGTTTTTCCTGATCCCAAAAATCCGCAAGCGTCATGTACCGCCCATTTTTAGAAATCATGAAACCCAATGGAAATTATTTGCTGAAGGCGCTCTCAGGAACAGAGTGTTTCATGACGATGTGATCCGGCGCGGTAAAAGCTGTCTGGCCTGCAACCGGCATTTCAATCAGGAACATGCCACAATTTCATCTAAAATCGACAAACACCACCATTGCTATGTACGACTTTGTATCGGAAATATCCTGCCGGAGAATTCGGAAGATATTTACAGGCCAACCAGAAATACTGAATTCTCACATGTGCCGGATTGCAGGACATGCAAAACTGACAATCCCGAATATTATGAGGGCTGTATAAAGAAAATTTTTCCAGTTCATCATCAATGTCATAGACATATCCATGAAGTGGAAAAATTCAGGTTCATCAAACTCGGCAAAAAATTGTTGTCTGGCTTTCGTTCCTCTACTTCGTTGCAAACGTAAATGATCACCATGAACAATGCAAACAACAAAACCGAAACAACAATTTCTAACCAATATCCGCCGAAAGCCGACGGGTTTCGGCGGCGCGATTTTTTAGCCCATCAAATAAAAAAACGCTGCCAGTTCCAAACCGACAGCGCTCAAGTTTTTAGTGATTCCAAAAGATATGAACTTCTTCGTAAGCCGTTTCTATGGTGAAGATATCACCGCTCAATTCCATATCCCGGCCCATACGCTCATAGTCTATATAGTAAGCCAGGTTTTCAGGAATTTGTGTGGTTTCCTCGGTCAGTTCTTCCGCAAAATCGGCCAGTGATTTATAACAGCCACAATAATTTTCTTCTGCCGCTGTTCTGGCTTCCTCCAGATCGCCGCCGAAATTGTTCAGCAACTCTCCACCAAAATCCGGGTATTCCTCGATAAAACAAGCTATTTCATGCGCTGTTTTAAGCCCTTCATATTCGCTTAAAGCGTAGCCTTCAAAGCCTTCATAATCATGAATGGCGTATTCTTCCGCGAAACTTTCCGGGCTTTCTGCCAGCATTTGATTAACCTGTTCTTGGATATCGTCCAGATCATCAGTAGCGTTGATCCAAACGCCGTGAAGTTTGCCGTTATTGTAAGCCGCCAAATCTGCAACATAGATTCTGATATCTGCATTCATAGTCTTTCTCCTTAATTCGGTGTTGAGGTTCTAAGCGAAGCGTTTGCTCGCTCATGAACCTCTGCCGACTAGGGCGACTAAGGCGGGCGTGAAAAAGTCAAGAAAAATTGCGGAGGGTCTGCCCCACGCAGTGGATCAGGTGGAAACCGTCATTTTTCTTTACTTTGAGGGGAACAAGAACCCCTCTATTTGTTTTGAAACAGGCGCACATTCTGGTGCGTCAAATTTTTTATTCAATAATTGCAATGTTGGCAGGCTTTTCTGCCGCTCACTAAAGCAATCAGCTTTAACCGCCATCTATTAAGAAAAGCGCACTGATCCCAATCTTTTTAACAATTTACGGCTTTCAGGTATCGCCATACGTTAGCTGCCTCTTTTTTCTTAAAAAGGCTACAGCAATAACAATTGCTGTGTTGGTCTACCGATACCTTACTTATAATTTTTAAATGCCCTCGATAATTTAAATAGCGTGAGCTATTTTGCGGATCAGTAATTAGCAACTTAAATTCCTGAACACCGAGGGAAGCAATAATTCCATTTAAATCAACCACAGATGGGCCGGAACCTATGGCAAGGCTTTCTTTTTCTACACCATACACCCTTGCTTCATTTTCAAGCTGTGTATCGTTAGCCAAGTATCGACGTACTTCTGTTTGATCAAGACTATCACCCATACAATGCAGGCATCCAGTCCCGTCCTTAACGACAGCAACTCTCCCGCCAAATGTGCCGTTCTCAAATACTTCACTAGCAAGATCAATATACGTGACACCATAGGCAATACATAATTCATTCAAAATTGACCTTGCACCATCGCTATCAAGGCAGCCCACAACAATATCCGACTTCGCAATCGCATCAAACGCTTCGCGTGACTCCAACTTATTTTTAATAAGCGTTATATCAATCTCCGGGTCAATGCCTTTGGCAATACGCTCTGCTACAACTACCTTGTCAATTCCGATACCTTGCTCAGCATCAAAATCACTGTGCAGGAATCCCATGTACCGATTCCGGTTTGTTGATGAAAATGTTTCATGCTCAACTACAGTAAGATGTTTTACACCAAGCAAACAAAGCTGCGGTAGCACAAATGTTCCAAGTCCCCCAAAGCCGACTAGCACCACTTTGGTTGAGTGAATTTTTTCCTGACCACGAGCACCGAAAATGGCGATTTGCCTATTAAATCGTTCACTTTCCAGAGACATGTTTACCTCCCAATGTCATACTTGTTGGCTTGTGCAATTCGCTATCGACGCGCAATGCTGTAAGGCATTGCGGTGAATGAGGGTTTGTAAGCCAAACCAGTGAGTCAAAACCGCATGGTGAAACTACAATAGCTGCATACGGTCTTGCGGGTAATCTCCACCACATATGCGGAACGGTTTCTTTAAAGCCATTCATGTCAGCAAGTGAAAATGCAGCGGCCCGCGGACTATTAAATGGATGGGAATGTAACTCAATGAGCGCCGTGTTCGTCTGGTGCGCCTTCTTGATAATGGCAACCCGGCTCTCATCTGACAGTTCGATATAATCATCGTATTGCGCCTTAAAGCCATCCTGTTCCACAAGAAAGTAATCCTGGGCTTTAAGCACCAATGACTGTTTTGCTTCATGAAATGCGGCAAAGATAAAAGCGGCAGATTCGCGGGTTACACCTTCTGGTAAAAGGTGCTTCCATATAACACCATGTTGCTTTTCTGTAAGGTCAATAAAGAATTGCATTATTCACCCTCCAGCAAGCGATTACGGAAACTTCTCACCCAGCCCCACAGGTTATCACCGGTTGTAACATCTGCACCGGGCCGCCAATTTTCCACATCCCATGATGCAAAACGCCAGTTTCCTTCAAACGGTGGTGGGTGTTGCGGGTTATTGAGACTCAATACTCGATCACCCAGCTTTACACCTGCCAGCACATAAAAACCATATGGCTTAGGAACGGGGTGCCCTACCGTGACACTAAACACGACAGGAATGGTTGCAGGTGAAAGTGGTGACGGGAGAGAGTAACCTTCGATTCTGAACCAATGAAGGTTATTCACTTCTTTATACTCCACATTGTCAAAATTTTTTTGCAAAAGAAAAATTTCCTTTCCAATGCGGGAATTCTGTTCGAATCCACGCTTGAAACGCTGCTTCTTACAGAAATTATGTCCCGGCTTCAGTTTAATGACTTCACCGGATGCAAGCTGGTGCTCATTTTGATCTTTGTCCACCTCTACGGCACCCTGGCTTGCATCCCAACCACCGAGCTGGATAATTTCTTCGGTAGTAATGGTTTTCTTCGGCCACTCAAAAACTTTACCTTCAATGCAAATGGAGTATTTGGCACCGATCCTGAGTTTCTCGATTCCTTCATAGGTCAGGTCAATTAAGTCACGATCACCGATGAGCTTGTCTTCACCGCATTTGGTTTTTTGCCAAATTCCAACATCTCCCGGTTCATCAACACCGGCCAAACGTTTAATAGCTCGTCCACTAATAAAGTCTGAACCCCATTCTCGTGACTTACCATCGATTTCCAAACGATAAATAACATCAGCCTTGAAAGTGCGGAATTGCTCAATACCACTTCGTTGTAAATCAACTACCTCAGTGGGCCGGATATTCTCCATATCCCCATCTTCCAATAGAAGATAGATGACAAATTCACCAGAAGGCTCCTTGTCAGCCATTTTGAGTAATTCCTTACCGGAAATGGCGGGCTTGTCGGTTTCAAAGACTTCACCATTGATATGAATTGCATATAAAATTTCAGTATTCATAGTTTTAACTCCAAAAAAAATTAATGAGCTTTCGGAGTTCAGTATTACAAATGACTGGGGGGTGAATCGGGGGGGTGAAGGGGTAAAAATTGGGGTGATTTTAAGAAAAGCTGACTATTTATTATTAAGTTAGCAGCATGTCTAAGTGATATCAGCATTCTAACCAGTAATTTCCTTTACGATCACTCTTAATAATAACATTCCATGCGTCATGTATTTTCCCGCCTTTACCCTTAAATAACTCTCTTAATTTATTTCCTTGCTGCGACGTGGTTTGAGCAAGAATTTCTGTTTGGTGGATAGGTTTGCCTGCAAGATGCATGGCTTCCAAAGCTTCACTTTGTTTTAGCGTAAATTCATACGTTTTGCCGTTTGAAATTAGAGTTCTATAACCGTTACTAAAGCCAGGTTTACTTATTGTCCCTCCCATTTTTCCGGCAAGAAAAGCAGTGTTTAACTCAAAGTTGTCCTTATCCCACTTTATTGCTTCGTCTATTCTGATTAGTTCGTTCTGGTTGGGTAGTAACATATGAACTGGAATATTTTTATCCAATGCAATCACCAATGCTGTATTTCTTACGGTATGGTGATTGTTGAGATAATTTTTCAATTCTTCAAAAACAGTGTCATTGCCGATGTTTCTTGCAACAATGATGTTGATTAATTGCCTTTCAATTCTATGCTGGCCTAATGCCCAGATTTTTTCTTTAAGAATCTCCTTTGGCTTGTGACGACCAGCTATATTCAGCGCATTCATAATTACCCTTAAAAGCCATTCGAAATTGATTTGGTATAAGGCTATATCCTCATCCAGAACAGCCACCCAACCATCGGAGGGGGAAAAATACATGTTTTTTCCGTCCCGCCTCTCAATTTCCGCAGTATATGCACGGTCGCTGTCAGCCACTTCGATATCTTTGAGATTTTTAAAGTGATTCAAGACGTTTTCAATAAGCAGGAGTTTGTAGTCATCACCAAATTTTTCCCGCGCAATCTTTCTCTTGATCGAAGCGTCCGGCGTGGCTGCGATACTGAGCAGTTGCTCTACGACAGATTTTTTGGGCGGAGTGCTCATAGTAGGGTTTTAACCAATTCCCAACGATCAAGGTACTTATCGCCAATCAACTTTTCTTTCTGCGATTTGCTTTTCAGGTCACAACCGTTCGGCTCCCTAATTTTGACGTGCAGAATTTTGCCTCTTCGGCTCTCTTGGTCAGGCATAAATTTGATGCTGATCCTGACTTGGTTCAACCGAAAGCCGGACTTAAGAGGATCATTGTTGCCAAAGTATTCCTTTGAAAGTTTATATATGCTGCGCTCTTCCTTCATGGTAACGTCCAGCGTCACACTGTTATTACTGTTCGGTGGATTGACCTTCAAAAGCGTAACCTTGACGGACTCTATGCCATCCTCTGGATCAAAGGATAAAACAACCGGATTGAGAAGCTTTTGAATGTCATACTGCTTTAGCGGAATTTTTTTACCGTCGATTGGCGACTGGAGCAGGTTCTCTGAAAATAACTTGGTGATAGTTTTCCGGTGCTCTTTTCCTTCCGCAACGATTTCTATGTATCCACTCTCCGGCTCATACGTCAGTGCAACCTCTTTAACCGGCCTTACAATTTTCGATATCAGGCTTTCCTCTTCAAAAGCAAGTTGTGTACTAGGCAAGTCCTCCCTGTAAACCATTACCTGTATCAGCTCAATTTGATTATCCTCACTCTCAGCACGTGTTCTTTCGTATATGTCTATCTGGATTTTTCCATCTGCGCGGAATAGCTCCAATATTTTGTTTTTGAACGCTAAGATATCACTTTCGTCTTGGCTGACTTCAATTTCCTTTGGGCCAATAAAGGCATCCCACATCCGTCCATTTCTACCGGCATCGGTATACCAGCAATCTTCAACTTGCTTAAAACGATTTGGATCTTTTAAAAATAACCAAAGGACACGGTCATATTCATTCTCCAGTTGATAGTATTCTTCGATTTCATCATCGAATATTGAGTGTTTTAGTATGCTTTGACCCAGCTCATCTGTTAATGCGGTTATCCGTTCCGCATCAGATTTCAATAAGGCCAGCTTTTGATCTGTTATTGTTTTAGTAATATCTAACAGAGATTTACTAATAGACTTTTCGTCGGATTTCCAATTAAATTTTTCTACAAGATCATAGTGAACACTTTCAAAATATCTTTTTAGGGATGCTACAGGTGTATTTTTTATTAACCTCGATATTTCTGAGTTCATCACATTTACTCCTGTTTCCGAAAATCTTGATACCAGTTCAGTTGAAAAATACTTTTTGGGTCAACAACCTCAAACATCATTCAAATAATAATAAGCCATTCCATCAAGCCGTTCCTTCACTTTTTCCCAATGCGGCATGACCTGTTTCATCAGCCGGTAAAACTGTTCGGAATGGTTATGTTCAGCGATGTGGCAAAGTTCGTGCAGCAGTACATAATCAATGCATTCCCTGGGTGCTTTTACCAAATGAGGATTGATCGTTAGTTGTCCTTTGGGCGAACAGCTACCCCATTGGGTTTGCATGGATAAGAGTCTTATCGGCGGTTTTTCTTTTACCCAAAGCGTTTGCGACAGCACTTCATCCAGTCTACGGTCGAACACTTCTCTGGCTTTTGCTTTATACCAGTCAAAAAGCAGTGTTCTGATTTTTTCGTATTGCGGTGTTCTGGTTTTCACCTCCAGTACGCCGCGTAGCAGCTTGACTTCCGGCGCAGACCGCGGGGCTTCATGAACTTTCAATACATGTCTGCGTCCCAGATAAAAATGGCTTTCACCGCTCACATAACGGCGCGGCAGGATATCTTTCCGTTGGTCTTCAAAATAACGCATTTGCTGGTGAATCCAGCGCGCACGTTTTTTGACAGCCTGAATAATCTCATCATCGGAAGCCAGTGGTGGGGCGTGTGCCACCACGCGGCAATCGGGATGGACTTTAATCAGGACTTTCGTCGTATCGTTTGAACGGGGTTCAATGGCAAAATCTATGGCACTATCGCCATATTGAATTGAAGCTGTTTTCTTCTGGGTGGAATGGATCATGATTTGTTCAATCCCTCCCGCACCACGTGTACAATCCGTTCGATCATCGCTTTGGCCTGATCCATGCCGGAGCCAACTTTCTTGCATTCAGCAAAAATCATCGGCAGGAGGTTTTTACGGATTTCCGCTTCGATGTTTTGTGGATTGATCGAATGCTCTGCAACGGCGTTGGTGATGATCTCATCGACCTTGAATGAGAGCTCCACCCAGCGGTCTGAGGTTGTCTCATCAATTGTAGTAAGATTTTCACCGATCATCATTTTCAGCACGCCGTAATAGGCTTGTGCATGCTTGTTGTCGGCGAATTTGTCCGGCAGACCTTCGACTTCACGCTTTTCCACTTTTTCTTCAAATTCCCTAAACAGCATGTATTGTTTGAGTGGATGATCGAATAACGCTTCGGCTTCTTCGATGATCTTCTTCAAGAGCCTGGAAAACACTTCCTGCGCATAAGGATCATCGCGCAGATTTTGTTCGATCATGCGTGTGATGCGGGTTTTGATAATATCGGTTTCATTGCGGGTTTTATCATCTGACCACTCTTTGGGATCAGCCGCCTTACCCATTTTGTTGACTTCATAAACCCCCTCAGGTTCTCTGACTTCCACACCGACCACATGCTTATCCATCAGCTTTTTGATCTGCGCGGCATATTCATCGTAATCGACCGATTCCCCGGCATCGGTTTTAGCGAGCTGCCGCAGCGCAGTGAACTGCTTGACCGTCTCCTTGTAATGCCTGCGGTCATCTTCCGAAAAACTTTTATCTTCGTAAAAACTGGCTGATTGCAATGCAATCTTGAGGCAATTGGTGAACTCACTGAGGCGGTCATAAAAATCCTCACGGATTTTCTGGTTCACGTCGATCATCTCGCCATTACGTTCCTGCATTCGTGGCACGATCACCTGGCGTAACTGCTCGATGTCACCCTTGTTTTTAACATCCTTAAAGATCGCCCATAAATCCGCATAAAGGCGTGGTAACTTTTTATATTCGGTGCTCATTTGCTGATAGAGCCCCTCGATATCGCTGACATCAAAGCCCCCTTGCGTGCGGCTGGCTAAATCCTGATATTTGGCGATGGTGGTATCGAGTTCTGCCAGAATGCCGCGATAATCAATCAGCAGACCGAATTGCTTCTTGGGATGCAGACGGTTGACGCGTGCAATAGCTTGAATCAGGTTGTGTTCCTTGAGCGGCTTGTCGATATAGAGCACGGTATTCCGGGGTTCGTCAAAACCGGTCAGCAATTTATCGACCACGATCAGAATTTTAAGATCGTCATCGTTTTCAAACCGCTCGACAATGTGTTTCGTGTAGTCTTTTTCATCCTGCTTGCCGACATATTCGTTCCACCATTTTGTGACTTCAGGAATACCAGACTCATCCACGTCCACATTACCTTCGCGCGTATCGGGTGCGGACATGACAATCGCCGATTCAAACAAGCCCAGCTCATCCATAAACTGCTTGTATTTGATCGCCGATAACTTGCTGTCACAGGCGAGCTGGCCTTTCAGTCCTTCATCAATGTTTTTGACGAAGTGATTGGCGATATCATAGGCAATCAGGCGAATGCGGTCTTCGGATTGATAAAGATGGCCTTTTTTGGCGAATTTTTTCTTGAGGTCTGTTTTTTGCTCTTCGGTCAGCCCTTCGGTGATGCGTTCAAACCAGCTGTCAATCGCGCGTTCATTAACATCCAAATCGGGTATGCGCTCTTCATATAACAGCGGCGTGACGGTTTTGTCTTCCACGGCCCGCTGCATGGTATAGGCATGAATGATCGGGCCAAATTTGTTGGTGGTTTTGTCGTCCTTGAGCAACGGTGTACCGGTAAAGGCGACAAAGGCCGCATTGGGTAGCGCCCGGCGCATGCGGATATAATTTTCTCCGCCTTGACCGCGGTGGCCTTCATCGACCAGCACGATAATGTCCGAGCTGGGGTTGTGGCATTCCGGCATTTTGGCGGCGATGGCAAATTTATTGATGATGGTAAAAATAATACGCTCGGTGCCAGTAGCAATCTGCTCAGCTAGCCGCTTGCCGGAAGTCGCCATCGCAGCGGCCTTGTCTTTCTTGCTCGCCAGCTCTCCGCCGGTACTGAATGTTTTGCTGAGTTGGCCTTCAAGATCGACACGATCCGTCACGACAACAATGCGGCATTGCTTCAAGGATTCATGCAGGATAAGAGCTTTGGATAAAAATACCATGGTGAAGGATTTGCCCGAGCCGGTGGTATGCCAAATCACGCCGCCTTGCCGTGCGCCTTGCCTGTCTTTGGAATTAATGCGCTCAATCAGGCGCTTGATCCCGAAAACCTGCTGATAACGTGCGGCGACCTTGCCGACCTTTTTGTCAAACAGCACAAAGTATCGCGTCATTTCCAGCAACCGATCAGGAGAAAGCAGGCTGATCAAAAGCCGGTCTTGTTCGGTCACGGCCAGTTCACCGCCAGCAATCAGATTTTCATACCATTTCTGATCCTGACCTGGCCGATGCGAAAACAAAGCCGCCTTAGCCGATTCGTCCAATACCTTGTTTTTAACCGCGTAGAATTCCGGATCGCGGATATCTTCCTCGCGCCAGCGCGCCCAAAACTTAATCGGTGTGCCTTGTGTGCCGTAACGCCCATCCGCCCCGTTAATGGAAAACAGCAATTGCGCATAGGCAAATAAATGCGGGATTTCATCATTGCGCTGGTTGCGCAGGTTCTGCGAAATGCCTTCGTCAATCGTCGGGTTTTTGCCCGCGTGGTTGTCCGGTCGTTTGGCTTCAATCACGGCCAGCGGCAGGCCATTCACAAAACAAACGATATCTGGTCTGCGGTGATCCGCGCCGCCGGTGCGCTGTACGCTGCATTCCTCGGTAAACAGAAAGCTGTTATTCGCGTGGTTATTCCAGTCGATAATTGGGAGTGTCGGATTGATTTTCTTGCCATCGACAAATTCCTTCACCGAAATGCCATAGAGCAAATGGTTATAGATTTTTTCATTGGCCACGCCCAAACCTTCATTGAGGGCCGGGCTGCACAACTCAGCAATGACGTTATCAATCGCCTGTTCGGAAAAGGCGCGTTCCTTTCCACCATAGATATAGCGGCGCTTGCGCAGCTCACCGCGCAACACTTCTCGTAGAACCACTTCACTGGTTTTGCCGTCCCGTGCCGACAGGGCTTGCTCCGGTGAAAGAAAAGCCCAGCCCAGATTATGCAGCAGCGTGAGCGCCGGAATCTTGGCGCTGTATTCTTCCTGGAATTTGGGGAGTGTCATGGCGGCTTCAGGCACGGGCGGCCTCCTTTTGGGGGAGTTCGTCTTCATCCACCTTCACGCGGCGTTTGCCGGTGAGGAGTTGTTGCATCAGCGCTTTTTTCTCCTGCCGGAGACAACCAAGTTTTTGTTCGAGGATTTCAATTTCTTTGTCGGCAGCGGAAAAAACAGAAGCGATTTTTCGCTGTTCATCGACTGGAGGACACAAAAATCGCAATTTTTCAAAGTCTTTCTTTGACAATTCGAGAAATGTTGATCCGCAAGCATAAGAAACGAATTTATTTTTAAAGAAATTGAATAAGTAATATAAAAAGCCTACGTCGTACTGATTGTTCGGAACAACATTTTTAAAGCCCTGGTTGGTTGTTATTTCTGTAGTTGAAATTGACATTAATCCTATTGTGGCGCGTGTACACACTAATAACGAACCTTTAGGCATTAAAGTGGCAGAACTGTTTTTAATCCCAAGCTGCGTTATTTTTCTTTTCGTGTTGTTAATATGGCGATGCTTAAGAGCTGTAACATCAGTTGGAGTCATCCATAAGACATCGCCATCCCAATATTCGTCGATATTAGTATCCGGTGTGCCGCCGGACACTATTTTTCCCATGCTTTTAATCGGTACGTCTTCCCACTCCCCATTAAAACCGGGCAGGCGTTTTTTGCCGGTGAGGAGTTGTTGCATGAGGGCTATTTTTTGTTGCTGGCTATTTTTCAGCAGCTTTTCCGTGACCTCGATCGCCCGATCCCATGTGGAGAGAATTCTGGCGATTTTCTTTTGTTCTTTGGCTGGAGGGATTAAAAGTTTTAGGGTGAGCAGCTCACTCTTCGTAATATTCTTCATCGAACCGCTGGTGCCAGTGGCCAGATTTGACAACGTATAACGTGCGTGGTTTGAAGCTAGAACATAACTCAGCCATTTCATATCTGACTCCGGTTTTGGAACCGTTTGCCACAATTTATCTGGCAAAAATAAGTCATCATAATTTTTGTTGATATAGGTGCTAGCGCCAACAAGCTCTTCAGTATTGCTACGGCTAATAATTATTTGCCCAGCTTTCGGATGTATTCTTGCTCTATCTAATTCACCGTTTGAAATTACCTTGCACGCTGTTTCATCGAAATAACCATATGAAACAGCACTCACTTTGAGAACAGCTTTTTCGGCTGAAGATTTGGGGCGGTCATCACCGTTAACGCTTACTCCGGCCTCTAGTCCATAAAGTAAGTCTTCTACGCGTCCTTCAATCCACCCCTCAGGAACGTTCATCTTCAGTTCCTTTCTTCCGGCTTTCAATGTCTTTGGCCATTTTTTCCAGCACTTCGATATCTTCTTCATCGGCGGCAACGGCCTCAGCTTCCTTACGTTTGGCATCGAATGCATCATAGCGGTCAGCGGCCAGTTTCTGCGCCACGTCCATTTGCACTTTTCCGGCATGGGTCAGAAGATCACGCTCATTAAATTCAAGGAAAGCATCCAGTTTATCCGCCCATTGTGCCATCGTCACAGGCTTGCGCCGCTTGGCCTGATCTTCCGCATAATCCAGATACATGGTGACGATGCGGTTTAATTCTTCCACTTCGTCTTTATTCAGGTAGTTTTTGGCAACGCCGACATCGCCTTTTCGAACGATGGAGCCTTTCCATGACATCACACCCATATTGGGCTTGTCCGGATTGCTGCGCCCTTGGATCAGTTCCGCCGCCGTGTGTCCTGTAACCGCCCAGAGCATTTTGTTTTGTACCTTTTTGAAAAAAAACTGCGCCTGATCCGATGATTTATCGTAATCTATGGCGGTGGTGTAGATATCTTTGATCTTTTGATAAAACCGTTTTTCCGAGGCGCGAATATCACGGATGCGCGCAAGCCATTCATCAAAATAGTCCCACTTGTCGGCTTGCTTCAGGCGCTTGTCGTCCATGGCGAAACCTTTGATAAGGTATTCTTTCAGGACAGTATTGGCCCATTTACGGAATTGCACGCCACGCGGAGAACGCACGCGGTAGCCGACGGCTAAAATCATCTCGAGATTGTAGTGTAAGACATTGTAATATTTGCCATCTGCGGCAGTTTGTCGGAATTTCCGACAAACTGAATCCTCAATCAATTCGCCGTCTGAGAAGATGTTCAGAATGTGCTCGGCAATTGTAGAGCGACCTTTATCAAAAAGCTCTGCAATATCGTCTTGCGTCAGCCATACTGTGCCATCTATGGCGTGCAGACTGATTTCTGCCTGGCCGTCATCGGTTTGATATAGAATTAATTCACCGGAGCTCATTCCACATACCCCAGTTCTTTCAAATAGCCGTCCATTTCAGTTTCCAGCGCGGCTAGTTGCGTTTTGAGTTCTGCGCGTTCCTTGCGCACGGCCATGAGATCGATTTCCTCTTCCTCCTCAAAAGTATCGACATAGCGCGGAATGTTGAGGTTGTAATCGTTTTCCTGAATTTCTTCCAGGCTGGCAAGATAGGCATATTTATCGACACTCTCACGGGCGCGGTAGGTGGCTACGATTTTGTCGATATTTTCGGGCGTAAGCAGGTTCTGGTTTTTTCCGGCCTTGAATTCGCGGCTGGCGTCAATGAACAGGACACTGTTCTCAGGTTTGTCTTTCTTGAAGATTAAAATCGCCGCCGGTATGCCGGTGCCGTAAAACAGCTTTTCCGGCAGGCCGATCACACAATCGAGCAAATTTTCCTCGATGAGTTGTTGGCGGATTTTTCCTTCTGAACTGCCGCGAAACAGTACGCCGTGGGGTACGACCACGCCCATGCGCCCGGTTTTTGGTTTGAGCGTTTCGATCATGTGCAGGATAAAAGCATAATCGCCCTTAGTCTTGGGCGGCACGCCCCTGCGGAACCGTCCGAACTTATCATGCTCGGCCTCATCATGACCCCATTTATCGAGGCTGAACGGTGGATTCGCGGTGACGATATCAAAATGCATCAGCCCGCCATTTTTATCGAGGAGCTTGGGGTTGCGGATGGTGTCGCCCCATTCTACTTTATGGTTATCCTCACCATGCAGGAACATGTTCATCTTGGCCAGTGACCAAGTGGAGCCGATGGCCTCTTGTCCGTAAAGGGCGTATTTCTTACTGTTGAAACGATCGCGCACTTTACGCCCGCATTTCATGAGCAAGGAACCGGAGCCACAAGCCGGATCAGAAATCATATCGCCTTCCTGCGGGTCGAGAATTTCCGCGATCAAGTCGGAGACTTCAGGCGGCGTATAGAATTCTCCGGCCTTTTGTCCGCCACCGGCGGCGAACAGCTTGATCAGATATTCATAAGCGTTACCTATGACATCAAGCGAACCCACGCGACTGGGCCGTAAATTCAATTCCGGTTTGGCGAAGTCTTCCAGCAAGTGGCGCAGGATAGTGTTTTTCTGTTTTTCCTCACCGAGCTTGTCGGTGTTGAAGCTGATATCCTGAAACACCGATTTTGATGCATCGCGCAGTTTGGTTCCATTGGCTTCCTCCAGCGCGTGCAATGCCTGATCAATACGCTCGCCGTTTCCGGGTTCATGGCGTTTTTCGTAGAGGGTGTAGAAGCTGGAACCAGGCGGAAGAACGAAGCGTTCATTCTTCATCATCTCAGTAATCAGTTCTGGCTCGTCGCCATGTTCTTTTTTATATCCGTCATAGTGATCTTGCCAAACATCGGAGATATATTTCAGGAACAGCATGGTCAGGATGAAATCCTTATAGGTGTCGGCGCTGACCGTGCCACGGAAGGTGTCGCATGCCGCCCACAGGGCTTTGTTGAGTGCGTCCTGATTAATCGGTGTGTTCATGATTTTGATTCCCTGTGCATGTTTGCTGTCTCTAAAGTTTTACCCGCCATCATGTCTCTAGCAAGGGTATGCATTAATTTATCCGCGTTGCTGATCAACTCAGCATATAGTTTTTTTTCTTGCTGTATAGCTTTATGCAATCCGAGAATTTTGTGTTGTTTCTCCAAGGGCGGCACGACGATTTCAGCTTGTTCCAATATAGAGCGCCGGATGCTTTTGGTGAGAGAACCTTCTGCCGCGCTGTCGAAATATTTTCGTAATGGCCGTTGATTGAGCTGCCAGACCAGAAAGGCAGGTAAGAGTGAAGGATCGGTTGCGCGCAAAATATAAAAGTGCGGCGCGCAGATGACTTGTTTGTCCATTTCTTCGATGAGCACCGCGTAGTTATAGGAACCGCGCGCAACAAACAAAATATCACCCGGCGCGAGCCAATCGGGTTGTTTTTTGCCGGATAATTCAGTTTCGATCACGTTATCCCAATTCACGCTGTCTTCGGGGGAAACATCTTTCATCTGCACAGCGTAAATGCCACTACCGGGCTTTTCCGGTATTTTGCCCCTGAAAGGGTGTCCTGAAGACACTGTAACGATATCGGCAAGTTTCAAAAAAATTCCTTCATCAACAATGATGCGGAATATTAGAATCGAAAGTAAATTTATGTCAAGGGAAATATTTGCATCATGAAAGATGATGCATTGAATAAAATTGAACAGATGCCAAATAAGCAGGGGTAGATAGCTGATGGCGAATGAGCAGATTGAGGCCAAAAACGATCAATCGCATTTTCTTAGGCACGTCTAAAAAGATGACTCTTTCTTTTCCCAGCGATGGCGTTTAACTTGAAAATCACTAGAAGAGAATTTAACAGAGTTGATAATATGTACCCATATGTTATCCGTATCTATTTTTAAGGTAGGCTCGTCGAATTCTGAATCTGATAATGGCCATTCCAAATCAAGCGGCCATTCTTCACCTTCTTCTTTTATATTTTCATCTTTTTTAGGCGGTACTTCTTCTGTCACACTATATTCTGGCTCCGGCCCGTCTTCATACATTTGCCATAGTTCGGCATGCAACTCCGTTCCTTCCGGTAAATTTAGCTTTTCAACCTTTGATGCTTTGTGAAATAGCACCACATTCAGAGAAGTTGCTGCTACTTGTGCGGAAGGGAAAATGATACCGTCCATTTGTGGATCAGGTTCAGTAGATAGAAAATCTGCAATGGCTTGAGTCGCCAAATATTCAAAGGCTTCATCATCAGGCATAACTGGCCTTGTAATTTTTTCACATAGCTTGTTGAGAAACGCCGCTCTTTCAAGTCTGTGAATAAAATCAGGATCAAAAATGCTGCCCTTTACTGTGACAAAATCCAATGCGGTCAAATCAAGTAGATTCAGAGAACGCGTGATCTCAAAACGTGCAACAGCAACCTGGCTACCTACAGGCGGCCTTACTTCGGCAAGAGCCACATCTGGATTATTGGCTCCATAAAAAACGGAAATGCCATGAGCGTTCATGCGACCAGCTTTTGCAAACGGGGACGGAGGACTGCCTAAATGAAGATCAGGACGCATTAAGGCGGTTTTTAGTTTGTCATCTGATTGAAAGACTCTGGCGCGAAAAAGCGCTGGCATATCGGTATCGGGCCCAGCATTTACAATAATAGGGCGACCATCCTTAGTGTCCATTTCACGAATATTTTCAAACACAGATTCCAGATATTTCAGTGCCGTATTACTAAAAAAACGGGCTTCTGTTTTTATAGATTTTTCAAAGTTACGCCATTCTTCATGCCATGCAGTATCGCTTACACCTTTTTCCTCATAATAAGAATCCGATAAAAAAGGTGTTTCTTCTCCGGCTGCCAAGGCATCAAAGTCTCCATGCCGGTCTTCGAGGATAATTTGTATATCATGAGCCGCATCCTCTGGCATGTCGGCAGAATTCATAATTGCGTATTGTACGGGCTCTCCATCGCGATCCCAATCATAATCACTTTCTTTGTCTGACATTAGGGAATATTGCCAAGCTGATGGTTCATTGGCTGTTTGCACATAATGTTGTTCGAAGGCAATATCAATGCGTTCTGCTATGTCTTCGATCAGATAACTTTTAGCGGTTTGACCGCAATATGAACATTTCCGTTTTTTTCCTTCTGATTTTATCTCAGCACTGAGGTAGCTTTCCCTTACACAATGGTGACAAAGATTTTTAGCACATAATTCATCGGTATCATCTTTATAAGCCATATCTCATCGTCCAGTTTTTGTTGTGCCAAAATACAAAATATCGAACAATCATTGATTGATCATGCATATTAATATAGATTTTCGGTCTGATATTTCAGTAAATTTTACCGTTATCCAGACAGAGCAAGCTGTAGAAATTAATAGCTGAGAGTATTGCAATTAGTATATTGCCATTTCATTTTTGACTCAAAAAACCTATTCCTTCTGGTCAAAAATTGTGGAACGAATACGTCATCCACTGGCGAAACAGTGGTCGTGATTGAGCGACGAAACGCTCACGGCATCCATGTGTGGACGGTTGGTCGTAGTCTCCAGATCGCGAAAGTTCTGGTCACAGGTTCCAAGGGGAGAGAATTCCCTTTGGTGCGCATCCAATCTGCATAAGGTTGGTCATGGGGTTGTTAGGGGTAGCAGGAACGCTCCCCTGACTGGTGATCAATCGGCCAAACGATTGTGCATGGTTCGGTGCTGGTGGAGAAAGCATATCTCCAAGTCCAGCGAGTGATAAAACGGCGAAACGTTTTGATGGTGTGGTGAAGGTTGGAACGAATTGCAGTTCCCGTAGCCACGCCATCGGCCAGAGGGATGCAACGGGAGAGCGCAGCGTCTCCCTTGCCAAGCAGGTTTTGTATTACAAAACACAGCTTGCATATCGCGGTAAGGGTACGTTTCTCAGTGAAACCAAAAGCGGGACTATTTTTTCGCTGTCTTCAGCAATGTTTGTACAACAAAACGTTCCCTAGAGTCCATGGCGATCATTACGGTGTACAGAATATTCCGCTGCCTCTAAACCATCTGACATTTGACAGATGGATGACCGAAAACTGTAAGCTGTAGGTCATATCGGGTGGGTTTAGCGGCCAATGATTTTCCGGTGCGAGCGTCGAGCAAAGGTTGAAAATTATTGGGGGCATTGACCGCAGGTCAAAATAAAGTCACCGCTTGAGCCAACGCTCCCACATAGGCAAAATGAATTGATCCGGGGTAGTGTTGAGTGCGTGGGCTATTTTGAACAGGGTTTCGTAACGGGGTTGTTCGGTTCCCGCTTCGATACGTTGAATGGATCGCGAACTAAGGTCTACTCTGGCGGCCAAGTCTTCCTGCGTAATGCCCGTGTCATTTCGTTGTTTTGCTATCGCATCCCCCAGAGCTTTGCACACGTCTGTATTCATTTAGCCTTGTCGATCTTATTTAACTTGATAAATAAGATTTCTAAAGCTTATATTGAGCCAGCAACACGACATTCGGTGTCGTGTTGTCCCACACATGGAAAGGCTGCGGAAATTTTGTTTCTTGCAGCCTTTCTTACAGTTCGGCTATTTTCAGTATGCGCAGCCGCCACGTTGCAAAGCCCGTGTAACGGTGCGTGTGCACACGTTCATTTCCTGAGCCAGTTCTGTAATGGTAGTTCCGGGTTCATGATCCAGCTTTTCCCGAATGGTGACGATTTGCTCCAGCGACAGTGCATGAGGCCGTCCCGCATGTTTGCCCCGTTTTTGCGCGGCCTTTAAGCCTTCCTTGGTACGGCGGCTGATGGTTTGGCGTTCCCACTCGGCCAGTGCCGCCGCGATAACGTACAGCAATTTCCCCTCCGGCGTGGTCGTGTCAAAATCCTGTGTCAGCGATTTAAACTGAATGCGGCGTTGATGCAATTTGTCCAGCTCGCCCAACGCATCCAGAACGGAGCGAAACGCTCGATCCAAGGACGATACCACCAGCACATCGCCGGGCCGTAGCTGCGAGATCATATTCTCGTAAACCGGACGATGTTTTTTCACGGCGGACGTACCTTCCTCGATATAAATTTTATCGCACGCTTCCTGCAACGCAAGAACTTGCCGGTCGATCAACTGATTGCCGGTGGACGTGCGAATATAGCCCAGACGTTTCATGCCGTTCCTTTCCCTCGCGTGACAATTTCCGTTTATGACAGAAATGATTGTCCCGTACTTCTACCGTGTTCGATTCGACAAAAAGGATCGTTTTTGTCCGATGCCGCCTTTCCCAAAATCCCGTTTTTAAATCCCTTGTGAAACAGTTGATTAGGAACAGCCTACCTCACCAAAACCAACTTATGAAAATGGTAACAAAAACGATCCTTTTTGCCCTGTAGCACGTCGGTGAAAATTTTTCAAATCCCGGCTTTTAAAAAAGCACGACAGACATTTTTCAATCAATCAAAATTAGAGGTACGAACATGAACAAAACAGTGAACGGCGTGGTATGCGCCGGAATTTTGACTTTGGCGGCGGCATCGGTTGATGCGGCTTTATTGTCCCGGCTGGGCGGTCTAGCCGTTTATGATACCGATCTGGATATTACATGGTTGGCCGATTCGAATGCCGGGGCCGGTTCGGTTTTTGATGACGGCACCGGCAATACGGATGGATTTATGACATGGAACAGTGCCGCCGCATGGGCGGCAAGCCTAAACGTTGGTGGTTTTAATGATTGGCGTTTGCCAACATTGATAAATTCAGGTGGGGGTGCGCCATGTACTTCACTTAACTGTACTGACATTGAATTGGGTCACTTATTTTATGATGAATTGGGAGGTACAGCAGGAAATTCAATTTTTACCAGTAGCGATCCTGATTTGGCATTATTTACACTTACGACCGGTGCCTATTGGTCGGATGTGGAACCTGCGGGTAATCCAAGCAATGCATTTTTCTTTGGCTTCGTTAATGGTGCGCAGTTTGAAACGCCCAAAGGTGTCACTGCTCGAGCATGGGCCGTGCGCGACGGCGATGTCGGCACCGTGCCCGAGCCGTCCATACTGGCATTACTGGGTATCGGTCTGATCGGTTTCATGACGTACAAAAGGAACCGGCAATGAAACGTGCTAGTTTGTTTATTGCCGCCGTTGCGCTTTTGTTTTCCACCTCCACGCAGGCCAGTAATCTGACCAGCAGCGATTTTTTGAAATATTCGGAAGTGCAACAGCATTGGTGGTATTTCGGTGCGCTTCAATCAATCAGCCACATGACGTATTTGCTTCATGGCGAAGAAAAAGCGGAATGCGTCTGGAATTGGTTGCCGACCGAAACCGAAGAGAAAAAAGAACTGCTACGAAAAAGCTTTGAGCAATTTCCCGATCACTCAGCAACCAGTATTTTGATTGCCTTATTGCAACGAAGCTGCGGTCAGCTTGTTCCCGATTCAGGGCAATGAAATTTATACGGCGGGCGCAACAGTCTGGGTTTTTATAAGCTGCGGCAATGCTTCAACATCAGGAATACCAAGCCGTGCTTTGTCAAACTGGCTATTCATTGGGGGCATGTTGAGGTTTGACTCTTTGCAGATGTCCTGCTCAAGTGAATTGGCTGAAGCATCGCAAACTGGTTGTTGCGCTCCACTATTACGGGGAAATAAGCTGTTTTCTGAAATATCGTGCTTGATTGTTTCCAGTTCTTCCAACGTGAGCGGGTTCTCCACATCGCGCAACCGTTCCTGAGCGTGGTCGATCTCGCGCTGATAGGCTTCCACTTCGTTTTTTTGCGTCTTTGCGGTTTCAACGGTATTTTTTGCCTGATTGTACGCTTCGCGGCTTGGGGCGTTTTCGGAAAACGCTAGGCCGCTCGCTTCTTCAGCCGATAATTTTCTGCCGTCTTCGGTATAAACATGGCCGTCAGCAGTGGAGCGAAACACCAGCGTACCATCATCCAGCCGCGCGGCATTGTCCCGCATCATTTGTAACGTTCGCTCCGCTACCTCAAGTTGTTTGTTGATATCGTGCAGGGCATGTTCAGCAGCGCGGCGGGCTTGGTTCAGAGTGTCCTGCACTTCATAATACAATTTTGCATACCGCGCATCCTCGGCCAGCATGTATTCCAGCATGTTGTGATACCGGCGTTCGGCTTTTTTCTTCTCGCCTTCCTCGCCGTGAACGCCATAATCGTTTTGAGTAAGAAAACGTTGTCTACGACCGGTGGGCATGCCGGACATTTCGTGATTCAAGTCGATTTTGTCCTGCTCACTTTTCGGCTTGCTATCAATGCCAATATTTACCGGCTTTTCCGACACCCGTTTTATCCCTTCTTTCTGGCTTTGATAAACACAAAGCGCCACCTCTACCTTAGCGTGAATCATGGCTTGGAGTCAAAAAGCAATTTGATCAGGACATATATATCAAATTCTTTTGAATGATTTACATAGATATTTGTTTTCTGCAAAATACCATAAATAAAAACCCAAAAACAAGATTATGCAGAATTATCAAATTATTAATGAATTTTCGGATCACCAAAAGAATTTGCTCAAACGTCGCTTCAAAGCCTATAAAGAGGAAAATGGTTACACGTATCCAAAAATTGTCGATCAATTAAATGTAATCTACTGGAATTCAGAAAAATTAAGGGGGTATGTCGATAATGAGCTACAAAATAGAAAAGAAAAAAGAAAAGACACTAAATCAATTGACCTTGATGAAAAAGACATTGTTTCAAAGGGGCAATTACAAAAAATTTCCGGGAATACAGATCGCATAACGGGTATTGAAGAATCAAACTTTCCCGAAGAAGCTGAATTAAATGTTATTGGGCAATTGTTGTTTAACAAAAAATATTTATCGAACGCACAATTAAGATTTGTTGAAGATGTTGATTTTGGCGTTGCCTATACACTTGCAGAGTATTTTAATAATGTACTGGATAATGAATTTTCAGGTGACTTGAAAGGCAATTATATTCTGTATGAAATCAATGATCATCGAATAAAACAGCAGGTATTGAGTATAGCTTTATCGCGCAACAATCAATTTTTCGTTATGACCAGCATCATCTCAACTTTCGACAATCATAATGGACTAAAAGATGGTAAGGATTTTAGGTTAAAGAACTACGAAAGGCATTGTAATAGTTTAAAAGTACAAACAGGTTGGGTTACTAATATTCCTGAAAGTATGCTTTTGTGTTTTCTAAAAGACTGGAACAATCTTCAATCTCACAAATGCTCACTGCTCACTGACATTAATACGAAAAATAATAAAGATAATTCAATCAGGATACAGGATATCCCGGCTGTGAATAACAATGTTTCTGAGAGTCGATCACCTTTTGAGATTAAAGAATATCATTCGTGTAGTCAGGATGAATTCGATCTTACCGGTACGTTCATTAAAGATGAGTATAAAGATTTGTATGACAAAATAGCCGAATTCAACAAATCCAGACGTTCCGCATTACCAAAGATTGATGAGAGCCAAGATGAAGTTGCCATAAAAAAACCATATTCTCAGACTAATTTGACCATTATTAGAGGTGGTTTATCTGAGAAAGAGAAAATTATGAACGATCAACTGGGTGAGAAATTTGTTCAAGCGGTCTATGATTATGAACGCGAGGTATATCTGGATTGTATTAAACAGGGTGTGGATGTAGATTATCAAAGTAAAAAAACAGGGATGGCCGCAATTCATGCGGCAGCCGAAAGCGGCAATGCACACGCCATTGAAATCCTGCGCGATGAAGTAGGAGCAGATTTTCTGGTGCTATCCGGCGGCGGGTCATGGCTTCCCTCGGATATTGCCGCACTTGTCCAGAATCATGCTCTGGCAGATATTCTAAGTATGGAAGAACATAAACAAATGAAGGAAAGAGGCATAACACGCGAAGACCTTATTGCCGAAGCTACACGGATCATAGAAGAACAAACAGCACCCTTTGATAATTCTGAAACGCCGAGTGACGATAATATGCCAACTAACGGATAAATTCTGTCACTGTGGATTTAAAGGCCGAAATAAACAAAAGCAGCCCAATATTGAGGTGAGGCAAACGGTTTTTCATCTGGGTCGAGTTTTTCAAGCTCAAAAATCAGCTCATCTGCTTTTTCAGATATTGCCGGATCATTTGTGTCGGTATGATTTTCAATATACTGAATAATATTGTCCGTCGAGGCTTCTCTTATCCATAATTGAGCATCTTTCAGAGCCTGCGGTGGAGGAAGCTTATCAACGAAATGATTTTCATATAAACGTATCATCAAGATACAAACTGCCATACTGTTTACTTCCCAAACAGGAGCGATAACGCCTATCGCGCCAGAAAGCATCATAATTGTCGGAAAATTATGGATTGCACCGATTTTTTTGTATGAATCCATCATCCCCGCTTCACACGATGTCAATATAATCAAACGTTGAAATTGTTTGGATGCCATTCTAACCAGATCATCAGATTTAATATTGTCTCCGTCAGCTAAAGACAAAGAAGATTCTTCTGAGTAGGTGAAGTGATGTTGGCCGTGTAATTGAAGATGTAAGTATGAACTGTCAAAAAATTCAGAGGTAGAAAAAATTGAATCTGTATTTGTAGCCTCAATATGCTGGACGCATGATTTATTGAAAAAATTAGAAATGGCAGAACGTTCAAATGTGCCATATTCAAGATTCTCTTCCGGTACATATACATGAGTTAAGGTGCTGTCATATACATTTTGAAAACGTTTCCTAATCCCGTTAATTGCTGTAATAGATGGAGCAAAACTGAGCGTAAAATAATCCTGGAGCAGCGTATTATTTTCATCTATGGCCGTTAATCCAAGAGGCACATTTGCTAGGGGGTAAGTTGGTATTATTATCAAACGCTCATTGCGAGGGATAGCCCGATCAATAATCACAGAGCCTATCCATTTCCCAATAACTGAATATAATAATCGGGGCAGATCAGTAACTATTTCTTCAAACTTCTGAATGCCTTCGTTGTCTCCTTCCTTCAATGCAAAAACAGCTTCAACCCATAATAAAACAATTTCGTAGAAGTGCTCTGAATCAACACCAATGGGTTCAGATACAACAATTGGTTGGTTTCTTTCTCGCGGAGCCACAAGAACAAAACATGTACCTATAGGCGTTATAAACGGAAGCAATAACCATTCTTCCAGTTCATTCAACTGTTGTTCAATATCCTTAAATTCCAGAGAAAATCCATACTTTTCTTGATGCTCAAGTGGGGTGGACTGAGCTTTTTTCAGGTATTCTTCAGTTATTTTCTTTATTTTAAAGGAAAGTGCCTGTCCCGTAATGACATGTCTGGCCATTATTTGATAACAATAAAGGTCGAGGGCTTCATCAGGAAACTCATTGTTGAAGCGTGTCATCTCAAAAAGTAATTTATGATGAATGGAATCAACTCTTAAGTGCTCGCCGACCATCAATCCTTTTTTAATATTGCCCAGTTTTAGATGTGTATATGGCAAAAATGAGCTTATCGAAGATATTTGCGCACGGTTGATAGCGTTGAAAATTTGTTCTCTTTCGTGAGGATTTCTTTCATCAATGAAATCAAGTATTTCTATAGACTGCGCGGATGCAGCCTTCCAGTTATCAGCCAAACAGAAAGCAGCAATCAGATACAGCTTTGTTTCCATAAGTATATCAATTTGGTGATGCTCGTTGACACATTCGAGAGATGATCGATATAACTTAATTGCTCTCTGGGTATTAAATACATGACTATTTTGATTAGCATATATTTCACCAATTCTAAGATAGATTATGGCCAAAATATGAGTGAGATCATATTCTTTTGCGATTTCAAATGCTGCTTCATAGTGCAATAATTGGGGCAGGAATGAAGCACGTGAAAGTGCTTTCAGGATATCGCCGCAAAGCAGATGCATTTTTACACTTTCGATAGGAAATAACTTGCTCTTGATGTTTCTAAGACTCTCCTGAAAGTCAACCAGTTTTTGTTCAAGAACATTGTCTAGCTCAGAGCTGCGCGACCGAAGTAATATAGTCGCAGCAAGAATTTTTGCTTCATAACGGAATCTGGCAGAGTATTCCGTATGGATTGTTGATTCCATTATGCGCAGCGATTCAAAAACAATTTTCTGGGGCAGAAATTTGTTATGCGCATTATATGTTTTAGCGTTTACATAGGAAAAATAACAAGCATATCTATACATTGCTTTGGGGCTGGCTTCGGTTTCTTTTTCAAGGATTGCAATAGCATGATGCGATTCATCAAGTTTATTGCATTCAACATACATATCCGCCAATTTGAGTGCATTAATAAACCTTTGTTTTATTGGATATTTGTCGGACAGTTTTTCATTGGCAACCCCTGCCGCGAAATTGTATGAGTCAATTGCGTTTTGAACATTTGCATACCTGTCGCCTTTTATACGCATAGAATAGGTATCTCCAAGCTTTTCATGTATTTTGCAGAAATTGTCTGGAATAAATAAATTTAGTGATTCCAAGTGATTTTTTTGATCCAAAAATATCTTTAAAGCACGTTCAATATTTTCGTCGTGATTTCCTTGTAAGGTCAGCAGATAATATTCGCCGACCATTTGTAGAGCTTCAAAGATTACTTGTTCATCTTTGGATGAGAAACATGTCTGTAAAGCTTCTTCAATTTGATTTGGATTGGTAGTGAATTCTGGTCGTTTTGTGAAATTGAACAGCTTTTCTTTTAGTAGTTCTGTAATAATGAAAATTAAGGCAATCTTATGCTGCGATTGTCCTATTTCATCAGTTGTAGGTAGCTTCTGTATTGCAGTCAATGTTTCTGACAAGCACTCGACAGTATTCTCGTTTATCCGCGTTATATAAAGCTTTGTTAAATTTTCATTTAAATGGTGCTGAAGATCAGGATTCAATACTACATACGGTAGTAATTGTTCACATGCTTCTATTCGTTTATCAAGTTCACCCCCGTGTTCTAAATATGAATTAACCAGCTCAAACTCTATCTTGACAAGCAAAAAAACGAAATACGCCAATGTACCCGGAATTCCGCATTTTTCATCCCACTGAGTTGTCAATATTATATTGAACGCTTTTTCAGATGCCTTATAACGTTCGTAGGAATCAAGATTGTTGTCTGAAGCACGCTGGAACAACGTAAATAATGTATCAGGATCATTTTCTGAACTAGTCATCTAAATTTCCAATAAAAATCGGATCGCTCTACCGTTTTATCTGCTATTTAAAAATTGACTTCTTCGTTGTTATTACCGCAAGTGATACTAAAACTGAATTTCGTTCCCTTGAGTCAACCATGAGTCTCTAAGGTTAAGGATCAAGAGAAAATATTCTCACTAGTTAATTAGAGTTCATTAACCCGTGAGGGTGGCGCGTCACTCTCCATCTTAGATGGAGTAGTGAGAATGTATCACAATTTTTGCAACTGCCATGGTAACGACTGTGGCACAGGCCGTATTATACGTCCCGAACCTGATGACCTTCTGTTAACAACTATCCCGTTTCGATTAACAATGGGTGTGTTGGTTGGTTTTGGATTGAGCAGGCGAAAAACCGTTCGAAAGGTAGAAGACATTTTTTGCTGGCAATGCCGCAAAACACTACAGAATGCAGATGGTACGCCATTTATTATGCCTGAATTTGAAAAGTTTTTCCCTGATGATGACTCTTGCCGCTGGTTTGGTAGACTCATAGAAATTTATGAGAAAAAAATTGATTTGTCCAAGCCATGTTACAACACAAAACGTTTTAGAGACCGTTATATCCCGGTATTAGGTTCATTTAATATTGCAGCCAAAATCGAAAATCCAGAGCCATTTAGAGCGATCGGTCAAATTTGCTAAATTTCAATTATCAAAGCCCCGCAGTTTCCTAGCTGCGGGGCTTTTTGTTTACATCTTCTGACAGTATTTCTGTGTCAGTGCGTGCTTCTCCATTTCGTAATTAAATCCATGTTTTTCGTAAGCTTGTGTGAGCAGGTATTCCTTGCGTGACAGAATGTTATTGTCTTGCTGTTTGTAAGCGTCATAGACATCGCGTTCTGGTGTTTGACTACCATTGTTGCGGACATCTTGTACACGCTGGGTTTTGTTGGCTTCAAAGTCTCGATAGGCATCCATACGTTCACGATGGACGGTCTGGTGAATTTCCCTGACATCCCGATCAAGACGTTGACGCGCCAAGTGCTGGTGCTTTTGCTGATTGATCATTTCCAGAACGGCATCATTTTGCATACGCCTGCTGATCGTATCGAGAGATTGCATCCGCGATTCAATCCGCGCATCTATTAAAAATGTTGCTTGCCGCACATGGTCGTTCCACTGTGTCGCCTGCGGCCCGAAATTCTTCGGTTGCGGCAAGTTGTATTGCAGTTGACGGCTTTCTTTTGCGTATTGTCTTTCCGCTTCTCTGGCAATCCAGAGATCGCGGTGTTTTTGACAATGAAGCTCCAGTTTTTGCGCGAGCATGACACGGCGTTCTTCAATTTTGCGCACCGCTTCAAGTGCTTCCCTGCTGTTTTGCACATCTTTCAAAAGATCGGGATTTTTAGCATTAAATTGCTGTGTCAGTTCCATATTTTCCTTTTCATCTCATGAAGTTTGTAATGGCGGTCTGTTTCGTGCTAGGTTGGTGGCATGAGCGGAGATCAATCACAGACATCGAAACGCAGTTTTAGCGAACTCATGCAAAATCCGAAGCGGCAACTGGCGTGTAACGGTTTGTCGGTTTTGCTGAAAACCTACGAGCATAATGACAAAATCGACCGCGCTATTCTTGCCGAAGTGCTGTTCGAGTTGCTGCGCGAACGTGTCGTCCCCAAGGAATCCATAACACCGGAAAAAGCCGTTACATGGATGAGCCAGCTTCAGCGTTTCCGGGACGATCTCGACGGCACGTTGCAAATTTTGCACAATATCGGCGATTCAAAACCCTAATCCATAAACTTCACAAACGGGCAATTGGGGCCGAAGCGTGTTTTTTGGCCATCAATGCCGATATAGGTGCAGCGTTCCTTGATCGGGTTTGAAGAATAGCCGCGATAGGTATATTCCCAGAGTACGTGCGGGGTGCCGTAAGTTTCAATAGCCCACCACAAAGCTACTACCGGCGTGAGCAACAACAAGGCCCGGACAGTATGGATCAGCGCAAAGGGCAGATTGCTCCAATCGCGTTTGTGGCGAATACGGCGGTAATACACGATTTTCGGGGTGCGTTTTATCAGTCCGAAACAGGTGCTCCACCATGCCAATGACGGATAGCGCAGCTTGATGCGGGTTTTGCTGACAAACGGTTTATTACCGTAAAGCGTATTGATGCCCGCCCATTTGTTCCACGGTTTGACCGCATCGTAGCCGACCGTTTCCGCCAGTATTGGATATTTACCGCGTAACTGGATAATGGCGTACGGGGTGCGCATCACCTCATCCGGTGTCATGAGCGGGCGCGGCATTTCGCCTAAACTATCCTGCGCCAAATCCCGGTAATCATGGCCCATGTGGTAATGCTCGTTCACCTGCGTTGCACTGCCGAGGCTTTTGGAGAGCATTTCAGCAACCCGATAAGACTGCACCTTCAGCCAGATTTTGCATTCGCACTGGTCGAGCAGAATATCCAAATCCTGCCTTGAGTAGGTCTTCTCAAACGCGGAGAAGGATTGCAGCACCGTAATAGCCCGGCACTGATACCCGGCCAGAATGGTGAGTTTTTCAACCAGCCCGTCTACGCGGAAATTGGCCGTTTCGTCGAGCATGAGGATGACTTCCCGGCGGCTGTCACTGCTCAAAAGTTCTTTCAGCATGCACCAGACGATCAGGCCCAACCAAGGTGCCAGCACGTCCATGCGGGTCGGATCGACCAGAATATAAATCTTGCAAGGCTCTTTGCCTTTCAATTCACTGAAATTAAAATCGCTGGTACTGGTGCTTTCGGCCAGCAGGCCGCTTGCTCCATAAATATCGAGCACTTGTTCCGCACCTTCGCAAAAGGATTGCCAGTGCGTTGAATCCTTCTCTTCCAAGGTGCGCAGCAAGCTTTGGGCTCTCGATGCCAGTTCGCCACTCAATGCATCGGAACATGTGGCAATACGCAGCGCGTCTTCCAGTTCCAGATTATTCTGAATCAATGCTACAACCATCGTAAGATTGACTTCCTTTTCAGAGGTCACCACCAGATAGATGATGGCAAAGACCATTACTTTGCGTGAACCTTTGGGGAAATAGGAGTTTTCACCCTCCACCTTGGGTTCGGGCAAAAATTGCTTTGCTATATCTTTAGCCTCGAAGATGACATCGCTATGGCGTCCGCTTTTCCATGCGTCGATAATCAGGCTTAACGGGTTGAAGCGATGCGCTTTGCCGTGTGTACTGTTTTTAAGCCCCGCCGGATCGAGGCGGTAGATTTTGTTTTTTTGAACGCTGCGGCAGGCATCACCGGTGACATCCCAGAGTTCGCCCTTGATATCGGTGATCAGCATCGCGCCGTAATTATTCTGGATGTTGGGAATGACCGTATTTCTGGTTTTACCGCTGCGCGTCGGGGCATAGACCATGCAGTGACCTTCACCGTCCAGAAAGAGCGGCCTGCCGTCACCGGCCCATACACCGAGAAACAATCCGGTGACTTTGTGCAGGCCATAGGCCATGATATCTTTTACGATGGCCCACCGCGCTGTGCCGTGCCGGTTACTGGCTTTCTTTGCGCGACGGCGTTTGAGCCAGTTATAGACCGGGTTCGGCAAGTGCCTGACAACCGACCATGCGGCATAGGCCGCGATAAATGCGCAAAACAATCTCGCCGCCGCCATATCGCTGTCGGTCGGTTCAATGATCGACGCGGCATAGCCGAATATAATCGCGACAAGCAACGATTTAAAAATCGACGGTTCTTCTCTGTGTGTCATAGAACACCCCCCATAAAAAAAGCCTGCTCCGATGATAGAGCAGGCTTTTGCTGATGCCGGGCGGCTGGCGGTGTTACAACCCGACGATATCCTTCGGGTTGATGATGAGCCAGTTGGCATTGGCGGCTTTACCGTCTGCGAGGGTTTTGTCTTTCCCTTTTGTGCCGCTGCCGGATGTACCGGTCAAGACAAACGGCAGGCCGTAGGTCTGATCGCTGATGGCAAGGCGGATTTCACCTTGCACACCGTTAGCCGACTTGCCGTCATACCAGTTCACCGCAATCAGGACGTCCTGCAAGTCAACAGTGGCCGTGAACGTTACCGTCTCATACCCGCCGTCGGTTTGCGGCGAATGGGTAAAATCCTTGTGGTAATAGCCAAGCGGCGTCTGCCGGTGCCCGAAATACAGCACCTCCGCCCCGCGATGCGGACGCACATACAGATCAAGATCGCAGTGCTCGCAGTTCCAGCTTATCCCGATTTCAACATTCTGCGCTTGGCGTAACACCTGTTTTGTCGGTGGCACGTCGGTTAATGGCCGGTCGTAGATTGAAACCTGTTTTACATCCTGCGGTCTGTCGATAAGCTGGATGGTTTCAGGCTTATTCGTTTCCCGGCGTTGATAACCGTGCGGCACCGCTTTTTCACTGCGGGCGGCGCGTCCCCACATTGTCGGCATATCACCTGTGAAGGTGGAAAGCTGCGCCCCATACCCCTCAACCAGTAAATGCCAGAACCGGGTGAGCCGCACGCGGTATTCGTCGTTGATCGTCCAGCTCTCATCCGGGTAAGCCCAATGTATCCTCGTGCCCACCAGTAACTCAGACGTGCCCTGTAAAGAAAATGGCGACTCATGCGGTGCGACACTGAAATGCCCGTCAGTAGGATATTGTTTGCCAAGCATTCCCCAGTTCGGATCACGTGAATCGACATGGATCGGACTGCCGATGATGATAATGTCAGTATCTTCAAAAGTGCCGTAATTGCGTCCAAGAAACTGCAATAATTGCGGCACCTGCATCATACCGGCAACGCCATGTTCAGCCATATTGACGGGACGTTCGGAAAACTGACGCAAGGCCGCAATCGCTTTTTTGTTCAGTTGCATTTTGGCCTTGGGATTGTTGTAGACGGGTTTATTCTTCACCGTAAAATGCGCAACGGTTTTAAGGTGCAACCCGTCAACAACCAGTGCCGATTCACCGGGTTGAAGCTGTTGCATTAAAAAACGCAGCGTGGCCGCGCTCTGGTTTTGCAACGCTTCACGGCCCTGCATCGGGGACAGCGCGATCACATAGTGTCTGGCATAGACCGCATCGCTTAACAGCAACGCAAGGCAAACACCAAGCATAATCAAGTATTTTCTGTTCATTTCGATCCTCCTGTAATAATGGAACGTCAAGTGTAGGCGGGGTTAATCTAGAAGTCGGGCGCGTAGGCGGGTAAACGCCGCCATCTGCTCGCTCAAATACAGCGTCAAACCCTGTTCCAGCTTGTCTAGCCGCGCTTTTTTCCGGGCGATAATGTCTGCGACAGGCGCATAATCTTTCTTCATCTTTTCCAGAAGCTGCGCGGCCTCGGCGTAGTCGGGGTTTTCCACCAGCCGGGTCGGTGAATGTTTGGCGAACAAATCCCCGGCAGAGGTAAACAAAGATGCGCCGACAAACAACTCGGCCAGCAATTGCACCACCGTAAAACTTTTACCGAGATAATCCTCGCCGGTGGGTTTGAGTAATTTGTCAAAATCCAGCGTATCGTCCCCCGCCGAACCGAACACCAGCGCGAACAACACCACCCAGCTCACCAGCAACAGGGCCGAGAGCGCAAAGACGGTCATGGTGTAGGTTTTTTTGGCGTGATCCGAATGCAAATGCCGTTTGAAGAATTCCAGCGCAAACGCGCCGAGCGGCATCAGGCCCGAAAGCATCCACGCCAGTTGCGGCTGTTCCAGAAAGATCGGCGTGCCCGAAGCCATGATGATGCTAAACACGTTGGATGCGCCCATGCCCAGAACGATGAGCGCGGCGATCAGACACACCACGCCCAGCAATATATCCAGCCATTTGCGTATATCCCGGTCGTGCTTGTCCGGGATTTTGCGTTTGAGGATATCGGCTACCCGGATCATGCGCTCGGTCTTGGCGACCAGTTGTTCCTGCGCGGCGATTTCTTTTTTAAGCTGCTTACCGCGTTGCTCGTTATCCGGGATTTCTGATTTCAGGCGGGTGATTTCTTCGCTGTGGGTGAGGTTGTACAGCGCGGCGGCGTAATCCTTTGCGTCTTTCTCCGCCGACTTTTGATCCGCGACCACCGCCAGCTTGCGAAAATGTTCCGCCGTCTCCGGCACCCGCTCAAACAACCCGCGCACCGTATCATTGATTGCTGCTTTCTTCATGACTTGCCTCCTTTCTAACCGTGAAGGAAGCAAGCCTAAAACATTTGAGCGTCAATTCCGGGCGTTTGCTTTTAATCTAAGGCTGTGTTCAGACTTTGCACAAAATAGGAATATTGTCTTGTAATTCAGCAATAGATTTGCTATAGCTTTTCTATCAACACCACCAATGTGTTTTTTATAACGCATGTCACAAGCCGCCCAGTTATCGCGGCGCATGTCTGTAGACTCTCAACCATCTCAAGATTTATAGGCGCATAGGAACCTTTGGCGTTCGTGTGCGAGAAGGAATTGCCATGTCCATTGATATTGAAAAATACCGCAAACATCTTGCGCCCCTTAAGCTGGGGAAGGAACGGGAGGACGATATCATCCGCTTTGTCTATGCCGTAATGGATGAATTCGTTTCGGCGGAATTTGGCAAACATCCCGTGCAACAGGCGATTGCAGAAAAGAAACGAAAATCTTTGTAAAGACTGAGGGCTGTGATAGATTCAAAGTATCACAACAGTACACAACATGCATTTCAGGATGCCGCCGCCCGGCGGGATCGGCAGGAGGATTCACATATGACACAGCAGGCCGTTATTTATTGCCGCGTTTCCAGTCCCAAGCAAGTGACCGAAGGGCACGGGCTGGCTTCACAGGAAACGCGCTGCCGTGAATATGCCAAACATAAAGGCTATGACGTGATTGACGTATTTCGCGATGAAGGGCTGTCCGGCAAGCTGATGGATCGCCCCAATATAAAAGCAATGCTCACTTACCTCAAACAGCACCGCACTAATAATCTGATTGTCATTATCGACGACATTAGCCGTCTGGCACGTAATATAGAAGCGCATATTCATTTACGAACTTCTATCAATGATGCAGGTGGCAAACTGGAAAGTCCGTCGATTGAGTTCGGTGATGATTCCGACAGTCGTTTGGTCGAACATTTATTAGCCTCTGTTGCAGCCCATCAGCGCGAGAAAAATGCCGAGCAGGTATATAACCGAATGCGCGCACGGATGATGGGCGGTTATTCTGTCTTTAACGCACCACCCGGCTATCGCTATGACAAGGTACGTAATCATGGAAAATTATTAGTACGGGATGAACCCTGCGCATCTGTTATTGCCGATGTATTGGAAGGGTTTGCTTGCAGGCGTTTTGAATCACAAAGCGAGATTAAAAGATTTCTTGATGCTTCCCCACATTTTCCTAAAAATGGGCAAGGTGTTGTTCACTTGCAGAAAGTCAAAGATTTACTCACTCGTGTTCTATATGCCGGATATCTCGACAAGCCTGAATGGGGTATTCATCTGGTCAAGGGACATCACGAACCGTTGATCAGCTTTGAAACTTACCAAAAAATACAAGAACGCCTAAACGGAGAAGCAAAAGCACCTGTACGCAAGGACATTAGTGATGACTTTCCGTTGCGTGGGTTTGTCGCCTGCGATTCTTGCGGCGCACCCATGACATCCTGTTGGTCGCGGGGAAGAACCGGCCTATATCCCTATTATTTATGCCACCGTAAAGGATGCGCTTTACAGAAAAAATCTATTCGTAAAGAAAAAATTGAGAGTGATTTTGAAAAGCTACTAGGCAACATGAAGCCGTCAAAAGAACTTATTCTTCTGGCGGCAGATATTTTCACCAATCTGTGGAATGAAAAACGCGAAACGGTAAAAATGGAGGCTGAACATTTTAGACAAAATATTCTACAGATCGAGCGTAAGACAGAACAGTTTCTTGATCGCATTACGGAAACAGACAACCAAACATTGATTACGACTTACGAGAAAAAAATTCGAAGATTAGAGGAAGAAAAAATTATACTGGATGAAAACATAGCGAAATGCGGTCGTCCGCTGCAATCTTTTGACGAAACCTTTCGAACCGCACTCAGTTTTCTCTCAAACCCACAGAAACTATGGGCCTCCGACAAGCTAGAGTACAAAAGAATAGTATTAAAACTTGCGTTTAGTGAGCCAATTCGATATTGCAAAAATACTGGTTTTCGAACCGCCGCTAAGTCGCTACCATTCACGCTTTTAGAGGGGATTAGCACCCCGGAGTATGAAATGGTAGGCGCGACTGGATTCGAACCAACGACCCCCACCATGTCAAGGTGGTGCTCTAACCAACTGAGCTACACGCCTAAAGAAGCAACCTGACAGAATCATCAAGCTGCGCAGATTCAATTCAACTACAAGCCCAGATTCTATCTGAATCGCGCTGAAGGCACAAATGAAATTAACCGATTTTTAGCTTGCTGTTCGCAAAAATCGGTATGATAGTTATAAAATACGCAACCGCCTAGAAGCCTAGGATTGCCATGAACCAAAAACCTGTAACCGCCTATATCACGCACCCTTACTGTCTGCTACATGATATGGGAGCACATCATCCAGAAAGTCCGTTGCGATTGGAAGCCATCACACAACGACTTGAAACTGCAAACCTATTGACGCGACTTAAGTGCTATGAAGCACCGCCGGCTTCTGACGTTGAACTGTCCCGCGTACATCCATTAAATCATATCCACTTTATCCAAAACACCTCTCCTCAATCCGGCTTACGGCAAATCGATATGGACACCGCGCTGAACCCTCACACACTGGATGCAGCGCGGTATGCCGCAGGCGCTGCCATTCTTGCCACTGACCTGGTCATCACACGGCAAGTACAACGTGCTTTCTGTGCAGTGCGCCCACCCGGACACCATGCTGAATCGGCCCGATCAATGGGGTTTTGCATATTTAACACTATTGCCGTTGGTGTCGCACATGCATTATCACGACACAATTTACAACGTGTTGCCATTTTGGATTTTGACGTACATCACGGTAATGGTACTGAAGAAATCTTTGGTAACAATCCACATATTTTATTTTGTTCAACCTTTCAACACCCCTTCTACCCGCACTCAGGCACTGAACAACTACACCCCAACTGCATCAATATACCCTTACCTGCCGGATCCGCAAGCAATGTCTTTCAACGTGCGGTCATGGATAACTGGCTACCGGCAATCGAAACGTTTAACCCGGAAATAATTTATATTTCTGCAGGTTTCGATGCACATCGTGAAGACAATATGGCACATTTAATGTTCGATGATATGGATTACACCTGGATTACCCGGAAAATTGTAGAGTGGGCCGAAAAATACTCACAGGGACGTATCGTCTCGGTATTGGAAGGTGGCTATGCGCTAAATGCCTTAGGACGCAGCGTTGCTCTTCACATCGAAACATTATGTGACTGAAATCTCAAGATGTTCTTTATCAGCATGATTTATCGATAGACTTAAATTAATTAATCCACGTTACCGCTGAAAACCCACTCCAGTAACATATCCATAGCAACACGGGAACGTTCTGCATACACATGATTAACAAACATAACGACGACAACACGCTGCCCGGACTGATTAAGTATATAACCCGCCATTGCTTTAACACCATTCAATGTTCCAGTTTTGATATGGGCAAATCCACTTACCGCCGTACCGATCATCCGGCCCCTCATAGTCCCATCAACCGATGCTATCGGCATAGAGGAAATAAATTCAGGCATTACCGGGCTGTTAAACGCTGTCAGCAATAACTGTCCCATATGTCGCGCATTGATACGCCCAATCCTAGACAGACCGGAACCATTTTCAATCACTAGCTCAGAAAAATTAAGTTGCTTTGCCGCCAGCCACCGCCTAAGCACATACTCTGATTTTTCGAGAGTAGCTTGCTGTTTACCACCGACTGAGCCAGCTGTTCCAAACGCCAGATATAATTGCCGGGCAGCAATGTTATTACTGTATTTATTTATCCCACGAATAATTTCAGCCAACGGCGGCGAATAATAGGTTTCAATATGATTCAGATCTACGGGTGCCTCGGCAATAATAGCCTCACCCTGAAACACACCACCTTGCTGCGTCCAGAATCGTTTGAATAAGTCACGCGCATAGGTTGCGCTGTCATGCAAACCGAACATAACAGTCTGCCTGCCACAGCGTGCCGAGTAACTTCCATTTAACACAACTTGTTCAACGTTATTTAAATGGCCAGATGGCTCGATAACAATATCAACTTGATTACGCCAGAAACCACATCTTCTGTCAGTTAATTTCAAGTTATTTACAACATGTACTGAAGCGGGAATTGGATCGGCCACTACCCTGACCTGTTTTTTATCGCTATCCGGCATCAAATGTAAAGCCGTAGAACGATAATTGATTAACAACGCTTCGGGTAAAATATTGTATGTCCGGTAAGGTTGACCATCAAACGTGCCGGGATCGCCCCACGGCAGATCATAATAGCTATGATCCAAAATCAGATTGCCGGTTATTTCTTGCAATCCTGTCTGACGTAGCCGATCAACCATTAACCAGAAATGCTCAAGATCAAGTTTGGGGTCGCCATACCCCTTAATCACCAAATCTCCGTGTAAAACACCCTTATCGATCCGCCCATGCGCATAAACTAACGTTTGCCAGACATATGCCGGACCTAAAATCTCAAGTCCGGCGTAGGTTGTAATCAATTTCATAACCGATGCCGGATTCATAGCAACGTCGGCATTCAATGTAAGGGCGGGATTGGAAGCCCCAACTGGGTGAACATATATGCCAACTGCGGATAACGGAATACCCGCCTTATCTAACTGTTGGCGAACCGACATAGGTAATTGAACCGGCTGACCACCGTACAGGTCTGCCAATGAACGTATCGGCATACCAAATAACAATACAGCGGTGCAGATTAGTACGCTGAAATAGATATATTTCATCGTTGCAATGTCAAATGATGAATCGCTAGGGTTTGTTAATTTCATCTTCACCACTGCTGGCGATTATTATTGCCCAAGGCAAAAGAAGCACAGTGTAGTTATTGTACATAAGCGACTAAAAACGCCGCTAAATAAAAAATTAATCCCAGTCTCTATATGCTGTACCTAAAAACCGTCACTCTAAGTTGCTCGTCGCTTTTTTGGAATAACCAAGGCCCTCTTCTCGTGCCTTGATTGACGATTTTTTCGGTACAACAATAGTGAAGATGAAATATCAACAGACCCTAGGATTGATTATTTTTACTGCAGATAAAAAAACCATCGTCCCAGCCCGTTCGATACTGACCATCACTGTCATAGCGATCAGTATCTTTAAAACCCCATTTTGTTTGTTTGGCCGTCTCGCATCCATCGATATAACCTTCCTGTGATGCTGGCGGGTAACCCATCAAATTATATTTTGGTCTGGTACTGGGTGGCAACGGTTCTTTCGGCCGCTCGATAATCGGTTTTTTAGAGGGTAAATGAGGCGGAGAGGTGGACGGTGCCGGCATCTGTACCGCACAACCGGTAACAACTAACAATACATATACCGCAAAGCACTGCCTAAAATAATTGATTATGACCATCAATGATCCTCATACACTCAGTCAGCATCATGGCGCATCGTGGAAACTAATTCAGTGCTGATTTTAACAGTTTCCCCATTTCGGCCGGATTACGGGTTACCTGAATCCCGCATGCTTCCATAACCGCCAGTTTTTCCTGTGCTGTACCCTTGCCACCGGAAATAATTGCGCCAGCATGACCCATACGTTTCCCTGGTGGTGCCGTTACACCTGCAATAAAACCAACAACTGGCTTACGCATATGTTCTTTCACCCAGTGCGCGCATGCTTCTTCATCAGTTCCACCAATTTCACCAACCATTAATACCGCATCGGTTTCCTCGTCTTCGTTAAATAACTGCAAGACATCAAGATGTTTCAAACCATTGACCGGATCACCACCGATACCAATACAGGTTGACTGTCCAAGCCCCTGTTCCATTAATTGCGCCACGGCCTCATAAGTCAATGTTCCTGAGCGTGAAACCACGCCGATTCTGCCTTTTTTATGGATATAACCAGGCATGATACCGATTTTGATTTCATCCGGTGTAATTATACCGGGACAGTTTGGACCGATAAGGCGCGTCCGCCTGCCTTCCATTTTGTATCGCGTACGAATCATATCGCGTACAGGAATCCCCTCGGTAATGCAAATGACCAGATCAAGGTCCGCTTCAACCGCTTCATCGATTGCTGAGGCGGCAAATTGTGGCGGCACATAAATGACTGACACATTAGCACCAGTGGCCTCCTTGGCCTCCTTAACCGTACCGTAAATCGGAATCCCTTCAAAATCTTCACCAGGCTTGCGTGGATTGACACCGGCAACGAAACACTGTTGACCATAAGCGTATTCCCGGCACATTCGGGTATGAAATTGACCGGTTTTACCGGTAATACCCTGAGTAATCACGCGGCTGTTTCGATCAATCAATATGGACATGAGCAAGGCTTCCTTTGCATATTTGATATTTCAAGTACCATTTATATTCGACGATGAACATAAAATCACGACAGGCTGTTGCCCTTAGCCGCATCGACGGCCTTTTGCGCAGCATCCGCCATGTTTTCTGCTGCAATTACACTGAGTCCCGATTCCGCTAAAATCTGCTTACCAAGTTTTACATTGGTACCTTCTAAACGGACTACTAAAGGCACTGCCAATTGCACCTCGCGTGCCGCTTGCACCACACCTTCAGCAATCACGTCACAGCGCATGATGCCACCAAAAATATTGACTAGAATCGCCTCAAGTTTGGGATTTTTTAGCATTAGTTTGAATGCCTCAGTTACTTTGTCTGCTGTCGCCCCACCGCCAACATCAAGAAAATTTGCCGGGTTACCGCCGTAAAGTTTAATAATATCCATTGTTGCCATTGCAAGACCTGCACCATTGACAAGGCAGCCTATATTACCATCCAGCGGTATATAGGAAAGGTCATGCTCAGAAGCTTCAACTTCGACGGGATCTTCTTCGTCAAGATCTCGCAGTGCGATAATCTCAGGATGCCGGAACAACGCATTATCATCAAAATTTATTTTCGCATCGAGCGCGAGTATATGATTGTCTGCTGTCAATACCAATGGATTAATCTCTGCCAGCGAGGCATCTGTCTCGTCAAATGCCTGGTATAACGATTTCAGCAACTTAGCTGCCTCACTTCTTGCCACGTCAGGAATACCTGCCTTAGCCACAATATCAAGCAGTTCATCGTCTCTCAAACCGGCAATAGGATCAATCAGCAGCTTGTGAATTTTCTCAGGCGTCTCGGCAGCAACTTGCTCAATATCCACACCACCCTCTGCACTCACCATCAGACACACACGTTGACTTGCACGATCGACAACCATACCGACATAATACTCATCGGCGATATCCGCACCTGCTTCCACAAACAATCTGCGAACAATTTGCCCTTCCGGTCCGGTTTGATGTGTCACCAAACGCATACCAAGCATATTTTCGGCAAGCTCGCGCACTTGATCGACCGATTTAGCCACTTTGACGCCACCACCTTTACCGCGTCCACCGGCGTAAATCTGCGCTTTTACGGCCCAGGTATCGCCACCTAAATCCTGCGCAGCTTGCACCGCTTCATTTACATTAAAACAGGCTATACCCGGAAGTGTTGCGACACCATACTGACGTAAGATTACCTTCGCCTGATATTCATGAATTTTCATAGTACGATCTCTAAGTGATCAACTGTTCGAGTAGCATTGAGTATAACGCATAATGGAATAATCACATCACACGACTGTATACTTTAGCTAAAATTATCCCAGAAAGTATCAAAACAAGGCATAGCGTATGCTACTCATTCACTCGCACGCATAAGCATTCCCAGAAAACGCTATCTTTTGTTCAATGCCGGGCACTTCATAGCGCGCGGCGTTGATCGTATGTAACACATGAACAGTGTTACCGCCAAGTGCTCTGGTTTTGTTATACAAATTATCTCTGGCAATAATCAAACGCTGCGGATAAGTTAAGTCACTTTCACCTGCCTCAAATGTGCCG
>JAUIIB010000015.1 GCA_030431985.1 Gammaproteobacteria bacterium | reverse complement strand
TGGTCATGCCTTCCGACCATGTCATTGTTGACACGACTGTTTTTAAACAGTCAGTACAACAGGGTATTCAACTGGCACTTCACGAGAATATCGTCACTTTCGGCATAACGCCAGACAAACCTGAAACCGGTTATGGATACATCCAAACAGGTGAAAAACTCACCCACATTGACGCATACACGATTGCACGTTTTGTAGAAAAACCCGATGCCGCTACAGCGCAGACTTACCTTGAAGCTGGATCTTTTCTCTGGAACAGCGGCTTGTTTCTGATGCGCGCATCTGTATGGCTACAAGCAATCGAACACTGTCATCCCGAAATTCTGTCCGCATGCCGTAAGGCCTGGGACAACGGCACCACTGACGGCGATTTTACCCGTATTGAAAAACAAGCATTTAAACAGTGCACTAATAAATCAATTGATTATGCCGTCATGGAGCATATTGCCGGAGGCCAGAATCCACAACTTCCTGCCGGTATGGTAATACCACTAACCGCAGGCTGGTCTGATGTCGGCGCATGGGATTCGCTATGGCATGTATTGCCTAAAGATCAAAATGGCAATGTGTCGCAGGGTGACGTACTGTTGCACGATTGCAGCAACACCTTGGCCATTTCAGAAAATCGGTTGGTGACTTGCGCAGGCATTCAAGATATGATCGTTGTCGAAACGTCCGATGCTATTCTGGTTGCACACAAAGACCGGACTCAGGATGTAAAGAAAATAGTCGACAGCCTGAAGGAAACCGGCCGCACTGAAACACATTTACACCGCAAAGTTTTTCGCCCCTGGGGATGGTATGATGGCGTTGATTCGGGCGAGCGTTTTCAGGTCAAGCGCATCGTAGTCAAACCAGGGGCATCATTATCACTACAAATGCACCACCATCGGGCCGAACACTGGATTGTCGTACGTGGCACGGCCCGTGTCACGCGCGGCAATGAAAATTTTCTGGTTACCGAAAATGAATCGACCTATATTCCCGTCGGCACCCGTCACCGCCTGGAGAACCCTGGTCGTGTCCCGCTTGAAATGATCGAAGTTCAATCCGGCTCCTACCTTGGTGAAGACGACATCGTTCGCCTTGAAGACGTTTATGGGCGTGACACATCATAAACCGGCATAAGCGCTTATCATTGAATTTACCAGAACCAATGGTGAAACCGTATATCAACAGGTAAACCGTCAGCGAGCTGTGTATTTACCGGCTCAACAAATTTTAAGTGAGCAAGAATAGTCGAGTACGGGGTATCCAGAAGACTATCCTTCTCCCGCTTCGATTTATAGGTAACACCCGGCACCGATACGATTTTCGCTTTAGCCTTTTCACCATTCGGCAGAATTACAGTGACAATTTCGCCAACAACAACATAGTTCTGATATTTTGGAGGAATAAATGCACTGATAAAAACATCACCTGTCATCATGACGTTTAACACAGGTTGCCCTTTCCCCAGAAACTCTCCCGGCTGAATGAATATCTCGGTGACCAGGCCAGCTTTTGGCGACAGAATCCGCAACTGTTGCTGCTGCGACTCTACTTCACCCAGATCAGACTCAAGCTGATTAACGCGTGTTGCAATCTGCCGTATTTCAGCATTTGTATGAGCGCCATTGCTTACCGCTTCCTGTTCAACTAATTTTGTTAATGCACTGCTATATTGTTTACGCGCCGTTGCAACTTCGGCCTGAGTTGCCGCGCCTTGCTTAAACAGCAACTCGTACCGATGCAGACGATCAAAGTAAAACGATTTCTGTGACTGAGCAAATGCAGCCAATTGCTCCAGCGGTGAGCCGAGTTCTTTTGTATGTAAATTCAATTGATTTTTTTGCTCGGAAAAAAAATCAATTTCACGTTGTATCCTCCGATACTTTTCTTTTAATGCCACATTTTCTAGTTGAGCCAAAATTGTACCTGTATTAACTTTTTGTAATGGCTTAATCAAAATATCTGTAATATAACCACTACCGGCCGAACGCACGACAATCTGTGGCGCAGTTATCCGTCCGTCGGCTTTTACAACAACAATTTCATACAGTATAAAACCAATCAGGTACAACAACGGTGCACTGGCGATAAATAAAATCATATACCATCGCCAGGGTTTTATGGCCCGCTTACCTTTACCATACTGTACACGCACACCACTGTCATAATCGGGATTTCTGTTTTCCGGAGTATTAAAGCGAATTTTCATGTTGATAGCTCTTCCATTCTTCCCAGGATTGAATGATTAACCCACCAAAATTAGCTGATTGCAACGCATGATGAAGCTTTTGCATCGCTTGTTTGAAAATGGTTTTGGGTTTAATCGCATAACTGTTTTCAGGGCCCAGCTCACGCTCAACACTTTGAGCCAGACTAAATACCATACCCGGAAATTCATGCATTGCTGATTTCAGTGTCTCTACAATCCGATCTATATTCATCGAATAGTACATCACTGTAATTTCCCTGACGTTGGCTTCGCTGAATTCACAGGGTATGCATAACGAGGTCGGCTGTGTTTTGAGATAACGCGGATGTATACTGATACCTACCGGCCAGAATGATGCAGCTGTTGCTTGGCTTACTGTTTCGACAAACGCCTTTTGCAAGGCATCCCTGGATAAATCACTTTTCAATTGATCAGGCTCAATATCCAGATGTAATCCGTCGAAATCTATGTATTGCAACGACTCAATAATTTGCAGCAAATCTCCTCTTTTTTCAGGAAGTATCCAATCCGGATCTCCAAGCAACAACTCAACTTTGATGCCATAGCGATGCGCTTTAGAAATAATTTCTTGCAACTCAGACGCGTCTGCGGCCACTGAATTAATTTCTTGGTGATTAAGCGACAGCAATATCCGATTAATACCCAGCGACCGGCTTTGATCCCAGAACTTAGAGTAACGGCGCACTTCATCATAATTCCAAAGATAAACACCGTAATATATTGATTTAGTTGAAATATACTCAGGCTTTATAGATGGATATACGCTTGATAGTTGAGTTGAAACTGTACCGTTAAGATCCTTCGAAGATTCATTCGACAGCCTTTCTCTGGCCTGTTTTAAAGGCTTTATAACCGTTTCGACGTTTAATTTTACAAACTCATTCTCGCTTGTTTTGTCTGTTACGGTTATAAACTGCCTTAATCGGATATGAAATTTCCAGTGCTCGGTTACCGTTTCAAGTAACTCAACAGCAGAACGGTAGTACTGATTAACAGCCTGTAAATATTTCTCTAAAACATCTCCATCCAGGTGTTGCAAACGCAAGTACCTTTCGCGGACAGATTCTCGTGCAGCATTCAGGCGTGTATGTTGAAAATTTATCTGCTGCGTCATCCGATGGTACTGACCTAGCAACGCATCAAATTCAAGGCTCAATTCCTGATCACGTTGTCTGTACTCAACATGAAGGCTGTGTAGCTGACTGTTTACACGAGACCGCTCTTGTTTTCGGTATTCGATAATCCCTAGCGGCATGCGAATATTTAATCCCACCGCTCCACCATAGCCGAATTGCATCCCATCCGGAGATGGATGCGGAATTGCAGGCCCTCCAAAAACCGTCGCGGAAATATCTGAATCGATTCCCTGCCACTTTTCCGTTTCCCGAGTATGCTGAAGATTATCGATACGCGCCTGCAAAATCGCGAGATCCAGTTGTTCAATATTTACGGACGCGTGGTGTTCGATTTCCGCCAGATGAGGTTTGATGGCACTAAATGGCGCAACGGCTTGGTTAGTCAAATGCGACAATCGTTTTAGCGCCAGCTTCAAATTACTTTCAAACTCGATGGTTGAACGTTCGGCTTGTTCAAAGGCAGAAATAAATTCGTAATAGTCGGACGCTAAAAGTAAGCCAGCTTCACGACGTTCAAGCAATTTCTTTTCAACCCCGTTTGCACGCAACTGGAGATAGAGCTGATTCAGCGTTAGTAAATTTTGCGCACTCCAGTAAGCCGCATAATTCTCTTCCATAAACAATAACGCCAGACGTTTACTCCAATCCAGACGGATGTCTTCAATTTCAACCTGAGTTGAAGCATCATTTATAGTACGCTGCTGCTGCTCAGCACTGCCCAATAACGGGTAACGTATACCGATTCGTGCCAATGGATTAAAAAAACGGCCGAACGGTTCTTTTGCAAACGGGCTTTTTTGATACCCTGCAGAAAAATTACCGAATAATTCCAATCCTTTCTGGGCCTCACTCGCCATCAAGTGCGCTTGCTGCGCGTCACGATCGGCTTGAGATTTAAGTACCGCAACCGCCTGATCCAGTTGCCCGTAGAATACTTCCAACGGCTTTTCTTCGGCATGCAAACCTAAAGCGGTCAGCATCAATAACAACTGTAACGTCGTGCGAAACATGTTACCTTCTACCTTTCCGAAGCACCCAATAAGGCGCCATGGCGGAATCGAGATGTCCCTTATTGACGATTTCATTCACCAAAGCGACCGCATTCCAGAGGCGCACCATAAACTGAAACAATGGATAAACCGGCAAAATTACCAGTACACCGCAATCCTGACTTTTTCGATCTGAGATAAGTAAGAGATATAATGAAAACTGGAATATCACCAGACACAGATAAAAACAGTACACCAACATCATATTAGCCAGGAAAAACGGTAGCGGCTGATGGCACGCGATATAAACCAAATAGATCGCGATCGAGAATGGCATGACAATTTGAAATAACAGGGCATACCAAACCAAGAACACCAAGTTTCGCCATCCCATAATAGACGGAGAAAACCCCTTTTTGTGCTTATTAGCATAGATATGCCAGAGATCGCCATCCCATCGTAGCCGCTGGTGCAAAAAATCTTTCCATGTTTCAGGAACATCGGTGTGCGATACCGCACCTGTCTCAAAATTCACTCTCAAATGCGGGTAACGCCGCTGATATTGCTTGATACGAACCGTCATATCCAGATCTTCGGCCGTACCCGTGTTCCACCCACCTATTTGTTGCACGAAAGATTTTCTGAAAATTCCAAATGCACCCGGGATATTATTGATAACATTAAACTCGGCTAAACCGAGCTTACCAATTTGTAAGCTCAGCATATACTCCAGACTTTGAAATAAAGTCAGTATATTTTTTTTGGCATTTCGCACTCGCATTGGGCCTGTAACAGCAATAACATTCGCATCATTAAAATGTGCTGCAGCCTTTTGTACCATCTGATTATCGAAAGACGTGTCGGCATCGAGCGCCATAATAACGTCTCCGCTGGAACGGCTTAAACCGGCATTCAGCGAAGATACCCGACCGCCACGCTGAATTTTGGGTACAACAATTAACGACCGCCCGGAATAATAAGAAGCACGTGGGTACAACGCTTCTAAAGCCTCGAAAGTTTTCCGGTTCTGTTTCACGCCATCAACCATCGCAATGATTTCGATGTGTCCCGGGTATATCTGCTCAAATAATGAAATGACCGTGTTTTGCACAGCCTTACCCTCTGCATAACAGGTTATCGCACAGGTTACACGTGGATAATGAGGAGTTCGGTAGGGCGTCTGAAATGTCTCTTGGAAAATATGGTGAAAAACCCCCATCCAGCCAATAAAATTAAGCGGTAGTTCAAAAAAAATGACATACGGTACAAAAGCAACCAGTAATGGCATCACATCATTATCGAAAAACAGGAACAACAAAAATATTTGCCAGGCCTGTGTCAGCGTTTCCATTTTTTACCTTAACTGCCCATACAATCGGGCAAGCAAAAGATCGGCATTCTCTTCTTTAGGTATCTGAGTAGAAGCCGCTGAAACAAAGCGATAATCCAGCGCTTTATCGCTGTCTTCAAGCAATAATTGCAAATTTTCTTCAACACGCTCATGCACTCGTTCGAGGCCCGGTTCATCGGTATTTGGCAATAAAAGCCAGATTGTGTTCTCCGTAGTACGCGTTGTTAAATCAGTATTACGCAACAACCCCCTAAGCCGCTGCGAGAACGCCTCGAGAATACGAAACAGCTTGGTATGTCCGACGACCTCGGACAACTCGGTTAAGTTAGCAAAATAAATGCCCAATAAACTAAAATGAATATTCGAATAGCGGCGAGACATGATCAAGAACCAATCCAGATTAAATGTAAAAATTTCCTCTGAAATAAAATCAATATGATCGAAACTTGCGGAAAGATCGGCACTCATTCCCCGAACGGCGATCACTCTGCCACGATTACTTAACTTCCAACTGTAAATTCTGTTTGAAACCAGATCATTCGGGGACATTTCTTTCCGGCAGACGGCGCACCGACTCACTACCTCACCATCAATAAAAGCATTATTACAAGACTGGCATCGATGATTCTCGATCGGCCTATCGTAATCGCTACCAATATGCCGCAATTGCGTATGACAATTCGGACATACCAATGAACCGGTCTGAATAAACTTTTCCTGCACATCGACGTGACCACAGGTAAAACAATGTAGAGAGGCTTGTAAATTAATATCCTTTGAATGACAATTTGGACATACATCAATGTAAGCCAGGTGCGAAGCGCTACAAAATTTGCATTCCATTTGGCGATCTACCAGTACGGCAGACTCCAGTATTTTTCTGTTCTCAAGGTTTCTGAGCCAGCCGAATGCCTCTAACTCTCCCAGGGAGAGTGCGTCCAGGAGTGGATAGCAATAAGATCTGGCTTGCTGCCACTCATAGCAGGGTTGCAACACAAAGTCCGGGCGTACCCATAAATACTTAATGAGGCGATCCAAATAAGAAAGCGGTCCATCTGTATGTTTAAACGATGTTTCTAGATCGGTAAAATGTGCAATAACATGTTTTAAGTTTTCGGGCTCAGGCAACAACCCGTCTGAAAGCTGGTTATTGATATCATTGGCCGTTTCTGTCGAAAAACATAGTGATGCAAAATAATGATCATCACGGCGTATGCTGCCAATTATAGAAGTAACATAATCGGCATCACTTCCTACAACAACAAAAGCCGACGGCTTGATTCTTTCATTTTGCCATTCGATAAAATTATGAAACTGTTTAACCTCAAAATCAGATACATATTGATCTGATAATGGCGTTATATGTTGTGAAAAAAAGATAAGCATACTGTCAAGTCAGAGTGAATGATGCTGGAAACTCATGGGTTGCACAGCAAGGCAACCAGCAACAGCTTCACAGTTATCACCATGACTATAAACAATTTCTACTTGAATACATGCACCGAATAACGGCAAAAAAAGCTATCTAATTCGTACAGTAATTTAACCCGAAACATTGATTTAAATCGTCGCGCCGGTGGAATAAGATTAAGAATTTTACCAAACGGTCTACACATCATAGGTTCAGGATATCGGTGAAACACAGTGCCACATCTCACCAAAGTGAAAGACTGCCCTGCCTATAGACAACCCACATGCATCAGGTACTAAACTTTTTCGGATAAGAAGTTAGCATGCTATATATAGCCACGGTTCAGGTATAATAAGCAGTTTATTTAACTTTGAATTGTTGGAGGCTGTCATGCCCATTTATGAATATCTTTGCAATTCATGCGGCGTAAAAAAAGAACATATACAAAAAATGAGTGATACGCCGATCAAGAACTGTCCTGACTGCGGGAATGAAAACTACAACAAACTGATATCTGCTGCGGGGTTTCAGCTTAAGGGTAGTGGATGGTATGTCACTGACTTCAAAGACAAGCCATCTCAACCTGCAACAAAAACAAATCCTGAGGCACAATCCAAACCGGCAAACAATCAGACACACATCACCGAAAAGAAATCGGCGAAAGAGACCACATCTTCGTCAAAGCCTGACAAAAAAGCCGGCTCAGAGCCAACTTCTGCGACGACAAATTAAATATCGTTCACGGGCACTTTTCTCAGCATAACATTAACATTTTTCATAACCCATCCACGCTTAATCCATCTAAATCACTATGCGTACAAACTACTGCGGAGCCATCAACACACAATATCTTGATGAAATCATAACGCTATATGGCTGGGTCCATCGCCGCCGCGATCACGGTGGTGTAATTTTCATTGATTTACGTGACCGCGAAGGTTTGGTGCAAATTGTCTTTGATCCTGACAACCAAGAAATTTTTCAACTTGCAGAGAAAGTCCGCAACGAATATGTTCTAAAAATAACCGGAAAAGTGAGAAAACGTCCAGAGGGTACAATTAATCCAACGCTGTATAGCGGTGAAATTGAAGTGCTGGTCAGTATAATGGAAATACTGAATGCCTCGTTAACACCACCGTTTCTCATGGACGACGAGCATATCAGCGAATTTGTGCGTTTGGAACATCGTTACCTCGATCTGCGACGACCAATCATGCAATCAAATCTGCGTTTACGCCATCAGGCCACCATGGCGGCACGGGTTTTTCTTGATCAGCACGGCTTTCTCGATATTGAAACACCGGTATTAACCAAATCAACACCGGAAGGCGCCCGCGACTACCTAGTACCGTCACGCGTTAATACCAATCAATTTTTCGCGCTACCACAATCTCCGCAGCTATTTAAGCAGCTTCTGATGATTTCCGGTTTTGACCGTTACTACCAGATTGCTCGCTGTTTCCGCGACGAGGATCTACGCGCCGATCGCCAACCGGAATTCACTCAGATAGATATAGAAACATCTTTTCTATCTGCAGATGAAATCATGGCACTGATGGAAGAAATGATTCGCGACCTTTTCAAATCGGCTGGAAAAATTGATCTGCCCGATCCATTTCCGCGTTTAACCTATGCAGAAGCTATGCATAAATATGGTAGTGACAAACCGGATTTGCGCATCGCACTTGAATTAACAGAACTGACTGACATTATGAAATCAGTACCGTTCAAGGTTTTCAAAGAAGCCGCAGAGAAACCCAACGGTCGTGTCGCCGCATTGCTGATACCAAACGGCAGTCAGCTAACGCGCAAGGAAATTGACGATTACACACAATTCGTCAGCATCTATGGCGCTAAAGGTCTCGCTTATATCAAAATCAACAAACTTAGCGACGGCCAAGCGGGATTGCAATCCCCGATTCTCAAATTCTTACCGGAAGAAACGATTCAAATTATCCTCGAACGTACCGGTGCAAAAGACGGCGATTTGATATTCTTTGGTGCCGACAAAGCAAAAATCGTTAATGAAGCACTGGGTGCACTTCGCATCAAAATCGGTCACCAGCATGGTCACGCCACGACTGATTGGCGTCCGGCATGGGTTATCGATTTTCCAATGTTCGAATGGAATGAAGATGAAAACCGCTGGCAAGCATTACACCACCCATTCACTTCTCCTGCTGACGGTCATGAAAATCTATTGCTCGACAACCCAGGCCAGGCACTGTCAAAAGCATATGATATGGTACTAAACGGCTCTGAAATTGGTGGTGGCTCTATTCGTATCCATCGTCAGGAGGTTCAGGAAAAAGTTTTTCGGGCACTTAATATTTCAGATGAGGAAGCCCAGGAAAAATTTGGTTTCCTGCTTCAAGCGCTACAATACGGTGCACCGCCACATGGCGGCATTGCATTCGGGCTGGATCGCATTGTCACATTAATGACAGATTCCGAATCGATTCGAGACGTTATTGCATTCCCTAAAACACAACGCGCGCAATGTCTGTTGACACACGCACCCGGCGTAGTTGACGAAAAACAACTCAAAGAATTAAATATCCGCCTTCGCAAAACAGAGCAACCTAAAAATTAGCTATCTCTTTCCGATTGTTAACATTGACATGTATAAACTGCCCGTTTCCGTCCTGGTTATCATTCACACATCAGATTTGGATGTATTGTTGCTAGAGCGTACGGATCATCCCGGCTATTGGCAGTCGGTAACAGGAAGTCAACAGCCCGGCGAAACGCTTCAACAAACAGCACTACGCGAAATTACTGAGGAAACAGGCTTGGAACCGCTCAATTGCCGCCTTTCAGATTGGAAAATGCACAACCGATATGAAATTTTCCAAGAATGGCGCTGGCGATATGCCCCAGACACCACCCATAATACCGAGCATGTTTTCAGTCTTTGCTTGTCCGATAGAGAGCCTATTCAAGTTACGCCTGAAGAACATCTTAATAGCCTTTGGCTGCCATGGCGTCAAGCTGCTGACAAAGTATTCTCATGGAGTAACGCCGAAGCTATTCGTAATCTGCCTCAACACAAAAATGAAATTGAAACATACGCCTTGCTGTCGACTTAATTGTTTATCGAATGTAACCTATCCTTGCGTGCAACTCTAAATATTGTTCGGAAAATTAATCAGACGGCTTAATACAAGCATATCAGGTATGTTATCAAAAGGTATCGTCCCCAGTAACGGACTGTCGATCCGATGTTGCAACGCAGCAATATTTTCTTCAAGCGCCTGAATTTCAGGATCAATACAATTGGCTACCCAGCCAGCTAATGGTAAACCAGCCTCCTTAATTGCCTGTACTGTTAACAATGCATGGTTCAAGCACCCTAACCGCATACCAACTACTAGAATAACCGGCAAACCAAACAATTGCGCCATATCGGAGGTATCTTGATTTTCATTGACAGGCACCAAAAAACCGCCCACTCCCTCAACGATGACAAAATCGGCGACTTTTGCAAGTGCATGAAACGCATGATCTATGACTGCCAAATCAATTTTGATTTCCTGCCGTTCAGCCGCAATATGAGGCGCAATCGGCAGGTCTAATGCATATGGATTCATCAATTTGTACGAAACCTGCGTATTTCCTGCCGTACGCAGTAATTCCACATCCGACCACTTACCGTTATCTTGTCCTGCAGCGATTGGTTTCATGCCAACAACGGATTTTCCCTTCGCCGATAGCGCATGCAACAATAAACAACTAATAAATGTTTTGCCAATGCCAGTATCGGTGCCGGTAATAAAAAAACCTGAAGTCACTTTTACAAATTGAAATCTAGATTGACGACCACGTAGCTTGTTATGAAGAATCCAGGCTACTGCGCTATATAGGTTGATAAAAATGCTTAGTTTCTTCGGCAATTTGCCGATAAATTAGCATGAAAAACATTGTCTTGAATATAGACACCTGCACTACATTCTATCAATCAATGCCAACGCTACGCTATAAAATAATTGTCACAAAGAAAACCGGAAAACCTATTAAATGCGGTGAATCACAAAATTCTGGTTTCAGTATTAGAAGATTCTTTCACAAACTGATTAACAGCACTGCCCTACCCTATATTATGGCGCCATTTATTTTCCTGGCCATGATGTACCTCGAATGGCTTTACATATATCTATAACAATTGATTAGCACTACCGCTTCAAGTCTGCAATTACGGCTTTTGTCTCAGGCCTTATACCACGCCACAAGTTAAATGATTCTGCCGCTTGTTCGACAAGCATTCCAATGCCATCTGCAAGATACCGTACCCCATGTTGCGCAGCATACTTGAGAAAACAGGTCGGCTCAGAACTATACATCATGTCATATGCAAGCGCATTGTTTGCAAAAATACCGACAGGCAAGTCAGGCAAATCATTATCAAGACTCGCGGAAGTAGCATTAATGACTACATCAAAGCATTCACCAGCCAAACAGGTGTATTCTCCAGCAGTTACTTGACCATAGACGGAAAACTGCGTCTGCAGGGCCAACGCTTTTTGTGGCGTACGATTGGCAATCACAAGCTCTACAGGTTGATGTTGCAACAACGGCAATATGACACCGCGTGCCGCTCCTCCTGCTCCCATCAACAACACACGCTTTCCGGTAATCGGTATCTTTAAATTGATCGCAATGTCCCGAACAAGGCCGGCACCATCGGTATTATCACCCAGTATGATGTCATCCTCGAATTTTAGCGTATTCACTGCCTGCGCAAGGTCAGCACGTTCCGTCAGATTAGTCGAAAACTGATAAGCCTCCAATTTGAACGGCACGGTGACGTTCAGTCCTTTACCACCTTTCTGACGAAAGGCATTTACAGTTGACTCAAAATGATCCAATGGAGCAAGCAATGCCTCATAGCATATGTCCTGACCCGTCTGGCAGGCAAATGCCTTATGAATTTGCGGTGATTTACTATGATTAATGGGATTACCGACAACGGCGTAACAGTCAGTCATAGGGTTATATTTACCGGCTCACCAACGTATCGGATCGGGCAAAAACCCAGGTACGGGTAATGTGCAAAACATCTGTATCACGACTTATATCCGGCGGAAACGCTGAAAAACCGTTTTTTCCGGCAAGCCTGACAATCCGTACAGCTGCATCATCAAGTATTTTATGTCCGGACGAACGGTTAACACCGATGGATTCTAGGCTACCGTCGGCGCGTATACCAACAGTCAGCTGTAGATTACCGTAAATCTTTTCTTTTTTAGCATCTTCAGGGTAATTCAAATTACCGATACGCTCTACTTTCAGACGCCAATCTTCGACATAACGGGCAAAACGATATTCAGTTGTTCGCGCGCCGACAAATTTTCGTTTCGGCCTTTTCTGATAAGCGTCATGTTCTTCAGCGATCTGTGCTTTCAAGCGCGCAATATCCAGACTACGTTGCAGCAAGTCGGTTGAATTAAGATCCGGCTTTACAGGTTGTTTACTTGAGTGATCGGGTTCCGCATCGTTTTGCTGAATGACGTTATTGCTTTGCATAGCGGTCATCAGCTTTTGCGTTTTATGCTCAAGCTGTTTGATTTTTTCCTCAACGGGAATAACATCCCTGACAGGTTTGCTTTGAGGTATTACCGGCAAAGGCGTTTTTGCACTTCGCTCAGCATCAACATTACCACCGCCATCCAGATTGGCCTGTGCAAGCAATTGGGTATCCACCGGCTTTATCTGTGTTTCACTGTTGACCAATACCACATCTAGTGAAGTTGCTATTCGATTAAAGTCAGGTGCCGGGAATTCAAACGTTACACCCAATAACACAGTCAGATGCATGGCCAGTGAAAAGACCATTGCACCAATCAAACGGCGTTTTTGCTTTTCTTCATGAGACACAACTGAATGCATGTTTGGTCTGTAGACTATGGCCGACAATAATTGAATCCTTTAATTAATAATGCAGACACCAAATATGGCTATTTTAGGCAACATCCAGGAAATTGTCACAACAATATCAGTACATGCACAAGCCTTAACATCCATTCATGATTCCAGTTTTTCGACAAATTTTGCCCGTAGACTACGATCAAGCAAATCAATCGATTCAATTTCCAGTTTCACAAATGAATCCGGAACCAAATTAGGTAAATACGGAATTCGCATGACTAATGGCAGATTATCGAATTTAACCAAATTTTCCTTAATAACCTGCGCATTAATCGTTTGAATATTTTCCTGTAATAACCATCGCAGACACCAGTAATACTCCATTGAACGCTGGAAATCACCATAAATACCATATGCAATTTCAAAATCCCGCAATGCAATTAACAATCCGTCACTGTCACGTGAGTACGGCGGCGATTCATCACGTATCATGGCAATGAGCTGTCGTTGATTGATTAAATCCACATACCTGCGCATAGGGGAGCTGATCCATGCATACTGTGCCACCCCCAAACCCTGGTGTGGCGCCGGAGATGTGCTCATTTTTACTTTACCGTTACCCTGATTACGATAAATTCCGGCAATATTAGAATCCGCTAACTGCTTACCCCACTGAGTATTGGCAAAAATCATGAGCTCAGATACGACCTTATCGATAGGCGACCCACGCCGTCTCGTCCTGATCGTGACATGGTCATTTTCAACATCAAAACTGTAATCGATTTTATCATTATTTAGATCGTTTACTTTACCGCGCACGGCTTCCATCTTGCTCGCAAAATGCCACAAAGTTTGTAGTTCACTTACAAAAGGCACTTCGGAATGACTACTATGTAATGTATCTTCATTGAAAAATGCCGCTAGTTTCTCATGACGTAAATTTTCAACAACTTTAATTTTTTCAATGCGACTTTCTACATGAGTCACAGTATAGTCATCTGCAACATCCAAATATAATGACACTGCCGGACATATACGGTTCTCATTGAGCGTATAACGGCCAATTACAGAAGCCGGCAGCATTGTGATTTTTCTACCTGGCACATAGACTGTCGATAGACGCCTTGCAGCAGTATTATCTAAAGCACCTCCCGGAGGAATTCCTAAAGCAGGTGCGGCAATATGAATACCAATCCGAAAACTGCCCAGCCTCAATGGCGTAACCGAAAATGCATCGTCTATTTCCGTCGTTGAGGCATCATCAATACTAAATGCAGCAATGTCTGCGATGGGTAAATCATCGGTATTGTCGGGATTCAATTGCTGATCTGCTTCACTAAAATCAATGCCGTCGGGAAAATATTCCCAAAGAAATTGATTAAAATGATAATCATGCGAAGATGAAATCGCACCGCATTTTTCCAGCAATCGAGGGACTGACATGTTCATTTGCACACATGCTTCCTCCAACGCCTTCCATTCAATCGTATTCTTGTCGGGTCTGTACAGCAAATGTGAAAGTACCTCAGAGAACTCCTTCGGCAGCGTACCATTGCTAAGTTGCTCTACATAATGTGCCTTACGTTTAGCTTGCTGACGTTTCTTTTCCTGACTAGCCAGCGCTGCTTTAAGTGCATCCGGGGGTGCAGCCTTGTAGCACCCCTTGCCTTTTTTATAGAAATACATTGGCGCACTATGCAGAAGAATCAATGTTGCCGCGGCCTCTACTGGATCCGGCTTGTGCCCGAAATAATCGACAGCTAACGATTCACTCTTAAATTCAACATCCTGGATACAACATTCCCACAGAAAATCAGGATCCAACTCATCAGCAATCTTTTGCGCATGGTCCATGAACTCGCCCAACGCCGGTTTATCAAAGCGTAACAACACGGACGCAGCCTTAATTTTAGAACGCTTGCCATGCACCGCTTCGACTTGCAATGACGTCGTGTTGTCTGCCAGGATAGCTCCTACCTTAAAATTCCCGGACTCTTCATAAAAAACATTCATACCGTAAGCTGATTTTACAAATGTGATGACTAGATTGAAATTGATCAAGAAATTAATTGATTCTGGGCATCAGGGAAAATAATCGCACTTGCACAATGATTGCTCCGCTTGATTTTAAACCTTCAAAACTGTTTTCCCTTATCAGCAGATATTAATGATTATATACGAGACACTCGAATGGTAAAGCAAAAGACCGTCCATCTGAATGCTATCTTTGAAGTGATTCTGCGTATAATCTCCAACATATATTCTTTTGAGGAAAACTAATGCGTACCAGTCTAAGGATCATAATCCCTATTTGTGTACAGCTATTGCTTGCCGGTTGTGCTGCACACAAATCAGCATCGCATTCATCATCAATAGACTTAAAAACAGACCTGGACGGCTCTCAGACGCAGCAAATGAAAACTTGGGAGATAGAAACCGGTACTCCCCTGTTTAGCGGTATGGGTCAACACCATCATGTAATATCAACCAATCATCCTGGCGCACAACATTACTTTAACCAGGGACTCGTGTTAAATTTTGCATACAATCACGCGGAATCGGCACGCTCATTTCGAGCCGCGCAGAAACTCGATAGCCAGTGTGCGATGTGCTATTGGGGAGAAGCACTTGCATTAGGGCCCAATATCAACGTCACACATCAGGGCAAAGCGGTTATGAGTGATGAAGCGCGTATCCTAGCCTATACAGCCATTCAAAGAGCTGTCGCCTTAACACATCATTCAAACCAACGCGAGCATGATTACATCAATGCACTAGCAAAACGCTATAACGGCGATTTATTGACGACAAGGGAAAATTTAGATCTCGCTTACATGAACGCCATGCACGATCTTGCACTCAAATATCCACAAGATGATGATGCCACTGCGTTGTATGCAGAGTCAATCATGAATTTAATGCCTTGGGATTATTGGATAGATCCTGAAACACCTAAAGCACTCACTGTCGAAGCCATTACAGTTTTAGAAGCATTGCTCGAACGTTCACCGAATCATCCACTTGGAATTCATTTATATATACATGCCGTGGAATCTTCATCAAAACCCGAGCGCGCTGAAACAGCCGCTGATCGATTAATAGACTTGGTTCCGGGCGCCGGACATCTGGTGCATATGCCATCTCACATATACTGGCGAACAGGTCGCTATAACGATGCGGCCAAAGCAAACATCCAAGCGGCGGCCGCTGACGAAATGTATATCACAACAAACAATGTCAAGGGTTTTTATCCGGCCGCATATTATCCGCACAACCTCCATTTTCTTTGGGCGGCCTATAGCATGGAAGGCCGCAGTCAGAAGGCGATTGATTTGGCCCGAAAAGTTTCCGACAGTGTTTCAGATGAATTAATTACCGATTTTCCTGTTGTCGAATTTTATAAAACCATCCCTATTCTAGCCCTGACTCATTTCGCTAAATGGCAGGACGTCCTTACGGAGCCACAACCATCGGAGAACCATCCCTACTCCAATGCCGTCTGGCATTATGCACGAGCACTTGCAAATGTCCGATTAAATAATATCGACGCCGCACGCAGTGAGCATGCAAAATTGGCCATACTGAAAAATGACTCGGGTATCGCTGTACTCGATACGCTTGGCTATCCTGCTGGCAGCCTTTTACAGATTGCTGATCAACTAATTACTGGCGAATTATTTATGACCGAAAACGAGCAGCCAACCGCAATCGCGGCGTTTGAAAATGCGGTCGCAATTCAGGATAGTTTGCCTTATATGGAACCGCCATTCTGGTATTATCCGACGCGTCACACATTGGGTATGACACTACTGAAGTTTGGAAAATTCAGTCAAGCCGAAATGGTATTTCGCAAAAATTTAGAGAATTATCCTAAAAACGGCTGGGGATTATACGGTTTAAAACTAAGCCTTGATGCACAGAACAAACCATCGAATGATATTCAAGCAGCATTTGCTGAGGCTTGGCAATTCGCCGATATAACTATACCTGACATCCGATTCCAATAATATGAATTTATTGTGTTATTTCCAGCATTCCAACAGTAAAGATCAATACATACATGAAAAAACAGTATGACATCGATTCTAAATTATCTTAAAATTGCTTAATTTTATATTTGTCCGTGAGCTGGGGCTTGACAGATAACATGTATACGATTGAGCACATAGTTTTGGCATCGCGGGGTAATGGAAGAAACGTTAACACCAACCAATTGTAATTGTATTAAAGCTAAGATTGGCTCTCAAGCAATTGCTTAATACTCAATTTGAGTTCAGAGTCAGTTAATGTTTGCGCCAACCGATTCAGGTTTTCAATACCTGCAGCACTGATACGAGGGCTAGGGTTTGGGGCATTTTGTTTTTCTCTCTGAAACGTCATACCTTGGGTGGTTTTACCTGGATTCTGTACCTGGACTCTGATGGAAGCTATTTTCCAGCCTTTCTGATGTAATTTACTGACGATAGATGGTGCAATATGTTTAAGTTTTGCTGCAATTGAAGCGGTTTCTGTTAGCAATATCAACTGATTTCGGCTCAGCGGACCGATTTTACAATGTATTAACAAATGCTTAGGAATAGCAGCCGATGCAATTAGTATGCGCTCAATTTGATCTAATTGATTAGCATGGCTGAATATTGCCTTATATTCGGGATTTTTACCTAAAGTATTAAGGTATATGTTTAGTTTTTGTGAACTCACGGCTATTTGGAACAACTCTCAAGGCTAATACAATGAATATTATATTAATTTCCAGCCAATCTGCACAAGCAAAAAAAATTGTTATAACTAAGATGCACTTTATAATTTTTGCCAGCATTCTGCTTTTTACAGTTTTGACCTCGGCTTTAGCTTTAAATTTCTTTTCATTACGCTACGCGGATCGAATTGAAGCACCGGTTTTAAAAGCTCTGTTTGTTGGCCCACAGGAAAAGCGGCATCAAAAAATGCAAATGCAGTTGAATGACAATTTAAATATTATGGCAATCAAACTCGGCAAGATGCAGGCACAGCTCATGCGTCTGAACGCTCTTGGCACTCAACTTCTAGAATTATCTGACTTTGAATCAGAAGATTTCATGCTCGACCAATTACCTGGACAGGGTGGTACCTATGCTGATTTATATGCTGAGCCCCTGTCATTTAAAGCGTTCGAGCAGCAACTATATGAATTGTCCGGCAAGATTGACTCACAATCAGATTTATTTGGCGCCCTGGAAACATTACTGCGTAGCGAAAAATTATCAAAACGTGTTTTACCCTCGGTGATGCCTGTTGAAACTGATTGGTATTCATCTGGATTTGGTTTCCGTATCGACCCTTTTACAGGCAAACGAGCTCTACATGAGGGGGTTGATTTTGCGGTAAAAAGAGGCACACCTATACGCGCTGCAGCTGGCGGTGTTGTTGTTTTTTCTGGCCGACACGCCCAATACGGCAAGATGATAGAAATCGATCACGGTGACGATATGATCAGCCGGTATGCACATGCTTCTAAACTCGTTGTTGAAACCGGTCAAATTGTTACCCAGGGACAAAAAATTGCGGAAGTTGGTAGTACTGGGCGTTCTACCGGTCCACATCTACATTTCGAAATCAGACACAAAAACATACCGCAGAACCCATCCCGTTTTTTGAAAAAAGCAAGTTAACTAATCAATTGTTGACTAGGATTTTCACCGATAACTATAACGTGGTGTTAGCTTAAAATAGAACAATGCCCCAACTTAAGCGTCTGTTCTCTATATTCGGAGCCAATACCGAATCCAAGTTATCGCCGCTTTTTATTCGCAAAACGATGCATAGAGTGAGACAATATACATCTCTCTTTGTTTTTTCCGAATATTAAATTCTTCAGACTGTTATGTTAGGTAATTTACTCAAAAAGGTTTTTGGAAGCCGCAACGACCGTATCATCAAGGAATACTCAAAATCCGTTAATGCCATCAATGCACTTGAAACTGAATTAGAAAAATTATCGGATACGGAATTACGCGCCAAAACTGATGAGTTCAAGCAGCGCGTCAATAATGAAGAAACGCTCGACTCCATTTTGCCTGAAGCGTTTGCCGTTGTCCGCGAAGCAAGTAAGCGTATACTGAATATGCGACATTTCGACGTGCAGCTGATCGGCGGAATGGTCCTGCACGACGGCAAAATTTCTGAAATGCGCACCGGTGAAGGCAAAACGCTTATGGCGACTTTGCCGGCCTACCTGAACTCATTGTCCGGACACGGCGTACATGTCGTTACTGTCAACGATTACCTTGCTAAACGCGACGCAGACTGGATGGGGAAAATTTATGAATTTTTAGGTGTTAGTGTCGGGGTGATATACGGGCATATGCCACACGCAGAGAAACAAGCTGCGTATGCTGCAGATATTACCTATGGCACCAACAACGAATACGGATTCGATTACTTGCGCGATAACATGGTAACGCATCAAAATGAACGTGTTCAGCGTCATCTTAATTTTGCCATTGTCGATGAAGTGGACTCAATTTTGATTGACGAAGCACGCACACCTCTGATTATTTCCGGTCAGGCTGAAGGCGATACCGAAATTTATGTCCGTATCGACAAACTCATTCCCAAACTAACACGTCAGGAAAAAGAGGACAGTCCCGGAGATTACAGCGTCGATGAAAAAGCGCATCAAGTAACCCTGAGTGAAGAAGGGTTTGAGCATGCCGAAAAACTGTTAGCAGATGCTGGACTGCTTAAATCCGGTTCCAGCCTGTACGATCCATCAAATGTGAACCTGATTCATCATTTGACGGCAGGATTACGTGCACATGCCCTATATTTTCTTGATCAGCATTATGTCGTACAAGACGGCGAAGTCGTCATCGTGGATGAATTCACCGGCCGTTTAATGGCCGGCCGACGCTGGTCGGACGGCTTGCATCAAGCCGTGGAAGCAAAGGAAGGCGTCACCATACAAAAAGAAAACCAAACGCTGGCATCAATAACGTTCCAGAATTATTTTCGGATGTATCACAAACTGGCCGGTATGACAGGTACTGCAGATACCGAAGCAGCCGAATTCCAGCAAATCTACGGACTTGAAACGGTAATTATACCAACACACAGAGCCATGATACGTGACGACCGTATGGATCTGGTTTTTCGGACCATGAATGAGAAAAACAATGCCATTATCGAAGGTATCCGTGAATGTTACGAAAAAGGTCAGCCTGTTTTAGTCGGTACGACATCCATAGAAAATAATGTTTTGTTATCCAAATTACTGGATCGAGCAAAATTACCCCATCAGATCCTTAACGCAAAACAGCATGCCAGCGAGGCAACCATCATTACACAGGCCGGACGCCCCAAGATGATTACCATCGCAACCAATATGGCTGGCCGAGGAACTGATATCGTTTTGGGCGGAAACCCTGAACCAGAAATTGAAAGCATACGACAAAATGATAAATTTAATGATGCCGAAAAAGAAAAACGCATCAAAGAAATCTACGACAACTGGAAAACGGTTCACGAAGAAGTACTGAATCATGGGGGGCTGCATATTATCGGTACAGAACGGCATGAATCACGCCGTGTGGACAATCAGCTGCGGGGCCGCTCCGGCAGGCAGGGCGACCCAGGCTCCAGCCGCTTCTATCTCTCGCTTGAAGACCCTTTGTTGCGTATCTTTGCGTCCGACCGCGTTGCAAATATTATGGAACGCTTAAAAATGCCAGTAGGTGAGGCGATTGAACATCCCTGGGTTACACGTGCAATCGAAAACGCGCAGCGCAAAGTTGAAGCAAGAAATTTTGATATTCGCAAGCAGCTTCTGGATTATGATGACGTCGCTAACGATCAACGCAGCGTTATTTACCAACAACGCAATGAATTGCTGGAAGCTGAACATGACATTGCAGAAACTATTTCCGCCATTCGGGAAGGTGTATTGACCGATTTGTTCAGCTTGTATATCCCCCCCCAAAGTATCGAAGAACAATGGGATGTAACAGGATTGGAAAAAGCTCTAATTTCAGATTACCAGCTACATTTACCCATCCAAAAATGGCTAGACGAAGAATCCGATTTACACGAAGAAACACTGTGTAACCGAATTATTGATATTGCCGCACAAAGCTATCAACGCAAAGTCGATCAAATCGGCGCAGAAATCATGCATCATTACGAACGCGCACTGATGCTGCAGGTAATCGACTCACATTGGCGCGAACATCTCGCAGCATTAGATCATTTGCGTCACGGTATACATTTGCGCGGTTATGCACAGAAAAACCCCAAGCAGGAATATAAACGTGAAGCATTTGAACTGTTCACAGCAATGCTCGAAGCAATCAAATCGGAAGTTACTCGCATACTGTTGACTGTACAGATTCAGAATGAACAACAAGTTGAAGCAGTAACAGAAACATTTAAAACACCTGAGAATGTGGAATATCACTACGACGATACTTCAGGCAGTTTAGAAAATAATCAGGTTAACGATGAAAAAGTCCAGCCTTTTGTACGCCAGGGAGACAAAATCGGGCGCAATCAGCCCTGCCCCTGCGGTTCCGGTAAAAAATATAAGCAGTGTCATGGCAAGATAAAATAATCGATCTTTCTGTATCGAATCTACAACATACCTGTTTAGACTTTAAATAACTGAGTACAATCTTTCAGTCTGTTTTTTTAACAGATTTCCATAATTTTGGCGCAAGTCAACGTTTTGCATCACCCATCATGGCTGTATTTCCCTGTCATGACTATGGTATAATGCAAAATTTACTTTATGGGCACTTTTAACAGGGTTCTAGGCTGCACAAGTCTATGAAACAAACAATAAACTGTGAATGTCTGTAAATGCATTCCCAAGAATAACTTATTGAAAATCCCCCATAGAAAACAAGTGAAGTGGTATATATTTTTACGGCTTTTCAGATAATTGACAATGCATGCAAAATTAATTGATGGAATTTTAAGATATGGCAGATAGTTTCAGCATTAATAACGAGATGAGCAAGAGAAGAAAGTTTTTGGTTGCTGCGACTTCTGTTGCAGGAGGAGTTGCCAGCGCAGCAATAGCAACTCCCTTTATTTTAAGCATGATGCCAAGCGAGCGGGCCAAAGCTGCCGGCGCACCAGTTGAAGTTGACATCTCCAAACTTGAGCCTGGCATGTTGCTTATGGTTGAATGGCGTGGCCGAGTAGTATGGATACTCGATCGTACACCACAAATGCTGGAAACTCTTAAAAAACTTGAGTCCCAACTGGCTGACCCAAATTCAGAAAAAAACCAGCAGCCGGATTATGCCCAAAACGAAACACGTTCAATTAAACCGGAAATACTTGTAGTTGAAGGTGTTTGCACACATCTGGGATGTTCTCCGGTATTCAGGAAAGATGTTGCGCCTGAAGACTTAGGGCCTGATTGGTTGGGTGGTTTTTTCTGTCCTTGCCATGGTTCTAAATTCGACTTGGCAGGACGCGTATACAAGAACGTTCCCGCACCCACCAACCTGTCGGTACCGCCTCATGTTTATTTAAGTGATAATATCCTCTTAATAGGGGCAGAAAGCAAGGAATCAGCATAAATGGACAAGCAAAATACTTTTCTTAATTGGATAGACAAACGTTTTCCTTTGGCCTCTACTTGGAAAGCGCATTTTACAGAATATTATGCCCCGAAAAATTTCAACTTCTGGTATTTCTTCGGCTCATTAGCTTTATTAGTACTTGTAAACCAGCTACTTACTGGAATTTTTCTTACTATGAGCTACAAACCGGACGCGGACCTTGCATTTGCTTCGGTCGAATACATCATGCGTGATGTTGATTTTGGGTGGCTAATTCGCTACATGCATTCAACAGGCGCCTCAATGTTTTTTGTAGTCGTTTATCTGCATATGTTTCGTGGGATGATGTACGGCTCTTATCGTAAACCACGCGAATTACTATGGTTGATTGGTATGGCGATATTTTTTGTACTAATGAGTCTAGCGTTCACCGGCTATATATTGCCTTGGGGACAAATGTCATACTGGGGTGCACAGGTAATTGTAAGCATGTTTGAAGCAATTCCATTCATTGGAGAAACGCTGCATAACTGGATTTTAGGTGATTTCATGCTCTCAGATGCCGCATTGAATCGTTTCTTTGCTTATCATGTTGTCACACTGCCCGTTTTAATTGTAGTTCTGGTCTTTGTACATATTATCGCACTGCACGAAGTCGGCTCAAATAACCCTGATGGCATTGAAATCAAAGAAAATAAAAACCCACAGACAAAAATTCCGGTTGACGGTATTCCGTTTCATCCCTATTACACCGTCAAAGATATTTTTGGTGTTATAGCCTTTCTCATCGTATTCTGTGGCATTATTTTCTTTGCACCAGAGATGGGGGGCTACTTTCTCGAAGATAATAATTTCATTCCAGCTGACACACTTAAGACACCCGACCATATCGCTCCGGTCTGGTATTTCACGCCATACTATTCAATGCTGCGCGCAGTAACCATTAATTTCCTTTGGATTGATGCTAAATTGTGGGGTGTATTTTTGATGGTTGCTGGGGTAGCTGTGTTTTGCTTCCTACCGTGGCTGGATAGGAGCCCTGTCAAGTCTATCCGTTACAAAGGACCTATTTTTAAAACTGCGCTGACACTTTTCGTCATTAGCTTTTTTGTTTTAGGATGGCTGGGCACACAATCCCCAACACCAACACTCACTTTATTGGCACAGATCTTTACGGTTGTATATTTTGCATTCTTTGTTCTAATGCCATGGTATAGCAAAATAGATAAAACAAAACCTGAGCCTAAAAGGGTAACCAAATGAAAAAATTTAAAATTCTTCTGTTTGCCTTATGCTGGGCGCCATTAATTATATTTGCTGCTGAACCGGGTATGCCATTGGACAAAGCACCTATCAATCAAACGGATTATGAAGCACTACAACGTGGGGCCGAAACATTTGTACATTATTGCCTAACCTGCCATGGCGCAAGCTTTATGCGATATAACCGCCACAGAGATATTGGCCTTGATAATGAGGCTGAAGTACTGGAAAAATTAATTCTAACAGGTCAAAAAGCTGGAGATTTAATGTTGAGCGCAATGCGTAAAAAAGAAGGAGAGGAATGGTTCGGGGTGATACCGCCGGATTTATCCGTCATCGCACGCTCTAGAGGAGCAGACTGGCTGTATACCTATTTACGCGCTTTCTACCGTGATGAATCAACTGTTCCCGGTTGGAATAATTTAGTTTTTGATCGTGCAGCCATGCCACACGTGCTTTATAAGCTTCAAGGCGAACAAAAGCTCGTCGTTAAAACTGTTGATAACAAAGAAGTTAAAAGCCTAAAATTAGCAGAACCCGGCACAATGACGCCATCAGAATATGACCAATTTGTTGCCGATTTGGTCAATTATCTAGTTTATCTAAGCGAGCCTGCCGCAAATGACCGAAAACAATTGGGGATTATAGTTATCGTTTTTCTCCTTGGAATGCTCGGACTAACCTATGTGTTATACCAGGAATACTGGAAAGACATACATTGATTGATAAGCTTTTCATATCTAAAAAAATTAAGAGAAAATATAGCTATGATGACCTTATATTCAACGATTACGTGCCCTTATAGCCATCGCTGCCGTATCGTTTTACACGAAAAAGATATGGACTTCGAGGTTATTGACGTTGATCCGAATAACAAACCGGAAGACCTTGCAGTTATGAGCCCGTATGGAAAAGCGCCGATTCTTGTTGAACGGGATTTGGTGCTTTACGAATCGAATATCATCAATGAATATATTGATGACCGGTTCCCGCATCCACAACTCATGCCTGCAGATCCAGTCATGCGCGCACGCGCCAGATTACTGTTATATCGTTTTGAACAGGAGTTGTTTTGCCACATCGATGCGATCGAAGGGTCTGATACTAAGGCAGCAGACAAAGCCCGTATAGCAATTTCGGAGAACCTGACGATCATCTCCCCAATTTTTGAAAAACAAAAATACATGCTCGGTGACGAATTCTCCATGCTAGACGTTGCAATTGCACCGTTATTATGGCGACTTGAGCATTATGGAATTAAATTGCCAAAACAGGCTGCGTCCCTATTAAAATACTCTGAGCGTTTATTTAGCAGACCGCTTTTTATCGATGCACTATCCGCATCTGAAAAAGTAATGCGCAAATGAACCTGCCTTCAACAAAGCCTTACCTGATACGCGCCATCTATGAATGGTGTAGTGACTGTGGATATACGCCGCTCGTGTCTGTCAAAGTAAATAACGAAATGAATTTACCAAGTAACAGCATCAGCAATGGCGAAATTATCTTTAACATTCACCCTAATGCAGTACACAATCTGGTTATTGGTAATGATATAATCAGCTTCTCAGCCAGATTTGAAGGCATTGCTCGAGAAATAGATTTTCCAACAGATAGTGTTAAGGGAATTTTCGCAAGGGAAGTAAACCAAGGCTTGGCATTCCCTGAAACATTTGTGGAAAACGAAAAAGTCCACCAAAAAACAAACAACGATAATAAAACAGAAGATTCTGTTCGCTTAGACAAAGAAAAGCAAACCAGAAAAGACAAAACCACCCTACGTTTGATAAAATAGCCCCCTCATAATTCTATATTTCCAATTGCCGGCATAGCTCAGATGGTAGAGCAGCTGATTTGTAATCAGAAGGTCCCGAGTTCGATTCTTGGTGCCGGCACCATATCGGACTTAGAGCCGCTTAAACCTTAAAAATCTAAAGAGCAACAGTTGGTTGGTTTTAAACGCCTCGTTTTGCCAAGCACAAATTGCTGCGGGGAAACATTGACAGATACACTTATCGATGGCAAGAAGTCTCTGGCCTGAAAATTCCATACCGGCGATCGATTATGTTATGTTCATACCTAACAACAAAGACGCTTTGCTGATATATCAACGCAAAAAAAACTGAATTTTCTTTTAACCTGATAGTCCTTATCGTACTGTTTCTTAACATTTATCTATAATAAAAGATTGTTTCAACCGACCCAGATTCAGGCATAGTATTGTAGCCAATGACAAAAAATGTCAGGTCAGATAAAAAGGTTGAAAAAAGGAAAAATGCTCTGATTTTACAATTTAAGTGAAATGATTTGCCCCATATGGGCAGGATATTACTCAGGCCATTTATGTTGAAAACGGTGTGGTGAAATTGAATACCAAGTTCACAAAACATCTATTTGCTAACCCGACATATAAAATTAGGCAACAGGAGTTACTAAATTTCATCATGATAAATACACTTAAACAATTTGTAAAAGATCATTTCACTGACAACAATGTATTAGAAAAACCCAGCTCACACGACATTGCATTGGCTGCCGCAACATTGATGTTTGAAGTGATTAAATCGGATAATGACATTCACTTATTTGAGAATCAGCAGATGGCTGAGCAACTACGCAGGCAGTTTCACTTAACTCATGAAGAAACAACCGAATTAGTTGCATTAGCCGAAAATACTTCTGATGAAGCTATTGACTTGCTGGACTTTACGCGTCAATTATGTGACTCCTGGAATAATTCTCAACGCTGCGAACTCGTTAAAGATCTCTGGGCAATTGCATTAGCTGATGGGAAGATTGATGCTCACGAACGTCATATTATTCGAAAAATAGCTGCGCTTTTATATTTAACCGACAAACAAATTATACTTGCCAAAGAAGCCGCTAAATTATGAGATTCTAGACTTGAACTGATGCATATTGATTCAGACGCAGATCGAACTAGCAACTAACGTTGATACTGCACTAATACAATCAAACCTGTTTACATTTAGGAATGTGCGTGGCAAATACCGTGATAAAGAAATTGCTTCATTTATAGATAACGACGGCAATATGTCACAGAAAGGTGTAAGACATATCTAAAACGCTGTTTAACACAGTAACATATTCAAATATAAATTAGGCTGATTAAATCTGTACCCCATTCGCACCATCCTTAAATTACTTCTGCTATAATTCGAGGTTTTATTAATTATTGTGGGTAAAATACCAATACCTTTGCCTTTGGCCAGCAGCCGTTATCACTTACAACTCGCTGTGCTAAGAATAGCTCTATTTTAATGCGTATGTTTCTGCAGCCACGAAAACTCTGTCTGTTAAATTAGCTAGTAATTTGATTGTAATCATGAAATACCCAGCAAACTCCCAGTTCTTTCTGTAAAGTAAGATATACTCGCTGATAAAAAACCAGCACAAATCTTTGTAACAAACGGTAACCAATAAAGCAGACAGTAAAATACTAATTGTATTCAATGGCAGAAGCTTTAGTGAGGTAATCAACTCAACACGCTATGCAGCAATTGATAACAATCAACTCTTCATAATTCATCCCAGTCTCTGCGGATGATAATTATTATTAAATATAGAAAAATGATAACGTGCCAGTGCCAATCATTGTCCGTGTAAATTTAACTCCACCTGTTAATTTACAAAACCTAAAAAAATCTTCAAATTGGCTCAAATCTAATTGAATACAAATAAAGTAAAGTACGATTATTTGATTACTACGAAACTTAAGTGATATGAGACTCAAATAAAACAGCTACATTTATCAATCACAACAATAATATATAAAAACTTATTATCGAGGAATCAGGTGTTTAGCAGACTAATACTTATAAACAAGGGGATATGTTCATGAATAAAATAAATTTATTGAATCGGTTACGACTCAGTCTACTCGGGGTCGTATACTTTATTGGACTCTTTACACCAAATAGTCACGCCGGTGACTATACAGATGCACCCGAAATCAAGTCAGGCATTCCTCTAAAAACATTTATTCCTACCGATCGCATCAAAAGCTACCTGACACCGGAACAACCGCCCGCTGCTGCGGAAACATTGTTCAAACAAGATCATCCACTTGACTTCGTTCTCGACGGCAAATTCTATGGAAATTTGCAATATCGATACGAGCATGTCGATCAGAGCGGTTTCTCTAAAGATGCTACAGCTTCTACATTTCGTTCCAGAGTAGGTTACGTTTCCGGCGTTTATAAAGATTTTCAGGGTGCCGTTGAAGTAGATCATATCGGCACGATTGGTACCAGTCGATATAACAGCACTCTTAATGGAAAAAGCCAGTTTCCGGTTGTCGCCGATCCCCATACCACAGAATTAAACGCACTCTGGCTAAAATGGACGGGGCTGCCGGATACAGCCGTCAAATTTGGACGGCAACCTATCAATCTGGACAATCTGAGATTTATCGGTACTGTCGCTTGGAGGCAAAACGACCAGACCTATGATGGCGTTGTGTTCAAGAACGACACAATCAGAGATCTTAAATTTGCCAAGAACCTGAGATTCTTTTACAGCTACCTCTATCAAGTCAACAGAATCTTCGGACATAACAGTCCGCAAGGCAAATTCAAAGGCGATATTCACCTGGGTAGAATTGAATATGAGGTACTCCCCAACCAGACTTTTGTCGCTTATACCTACTGGCTTGATTTCGACAGACATAACAACTTCGCAACAGAGGCCATATCAACCAAAACCTATGGCCTGAGATTTTTTGGTAATCTGCCTTTAAACAATGACTTTAAACTGATCTACCAAATAGAAGGTGCACGACAGCACGACCTGGGCAACAACCCGAACGACTTCTCGCTCAGTTATTATCATGTTGCACCAGGCATTGCATGGAGAACGCTTTCTTTTGAAGCGGGTATCGAATCCCTGGGCAGTAACGGCACGCAGTCTTTCAGCACGCCACTGGCAACCTTACATGCGCACAATGGTTGGGCTGATAAATTCCTTGTCACACCTCAAGATGGTCTCCAGGATCGCTACCTAAAACTCAAATATGTGACCGCCGGCTTTGGACCTTGGATTGACAACACCGTGATACAGCTTATTTATCACGATTTCAATTCGGTCAAAGGCACGGCAAATTTTGGTAATGAATGGAATGCCAGTATTACCCGCGACTTCAGCGGCCAGCAATTGTCATTGCCAGCGTTCATCAAAAAAGTCAGTCTGGGGTTAAAGTATGCGGACTATGATGCAAAAAGTTTGTCTACTGACACAAGAAAAGGTTGGTTCTGGGCGGCTGTCACGTTCTAAAACCTTACAGGCCTTACCGACGACCGTTTGACCGAACGATAATTTTGAAAAAATCACCTCGAGGCAAGCCTGAGTTCTTATTAACAATTCAGGCTGCCTTTCCTTAACATTCCTTCGTATCACTCCTTCGTATTTCTTCGCCTTTTATGTCAAGCAACCATCCCTGCAGGCGAATAGTACCCTAGAAATAGATCCGTCTTGTCAGGCACTTTTTTTCTTACTTACCGGTACCGAATCACATCGTTCTATAGTTTCAAACTTTCGGGTATCCATATCAGTAAATCCCGTCAGCACCTGCAAATGCGGCAACAAGTCTGGAACTTTCTCTTTGATTATATCCTGCGCAAACTTGCTGAGAAATAATGCCTTTTCTCTCGCCAAGTGGTATTCAGGTCCCGCCTCGTCCCGGAATGCAGTATTGGTTAATAAAACTACACCATTGGGATCAATCCTGCCTTCATCAATATTTCCCTTCAATAGCTTAGCGGCAGTTTCAATGGCGACCGAAAGAGTTGGATCGAACGGCCCTACTATAAATGCGGTATTAATTAAGTGCAACCAATCAAATCCACGCCCAACACCCAAAACCCATTCTTTATGCTCAGCATCTGCAATCGGCCGATTAGAGGCACGAATCTCTGCAACATGTCTGATATTACCACGCACCAACGGAATCATATCTCGCACGATCCGTTCTGGCATGTTCGGATACAGGGAGGATAGCAACTCCTCCAGTTCAATTTGTGAAGTTTGTTTGATTTTGGCCAAATCGACTACTATATTATCATCCTCACCATGCAAAACTAGCGCATCTAGATCAGTCTCTATACCACAAACAATAGGAACTACTGCGCCTTTTCCGTAAACGCGAATAAACTGGTCTTTCAGTTTAATGGCAGCATCCTTAGCCGCACATGTGTCGTAGTTAAACCCACGACATCCGCGATGCGTGTCACCACGCGCATAATGGTAAGTCACAAAAACCAAACAATGTCGGCCACGCGTAATTGAATACCTTACCCATTGGTCGATGATAGTATGGAAAAAAGGCCAGCCTAAATCGAATTTACCTCCCAGATTACGGAATGGTTGGATAATTCCAAGTGCAGTTTGTGTAATGACGGGCAAATGCAACCTCCCATCCATACATTTAAGTGCAGCAATCTCTGTTGGATGTTCCCCTCTGTATCTGCGCCTTTCTGACGAAAGATCAATAAAAGCCTGAGAATGCCGATCGTTCAAATCTAGTAAATAATCTATACCAGTACTTTGTGTATTACTCATTTTTTATCCTTATGTTTAAAATGTTAAGGTAATTGAATCTCTTCAGTCCCTTTCTCTGTAGCAATCAATTGATCACAAAGAGTTTTAACAAATATTATGATCAAGATTATCACGACAACATTGAAAACGAAACTCGAAAATTTTAACAACCCTTTCGATGTAATCAATTTAAACGATGGCGATGAACCGGTGCTTTTTAAATTAAACTCGTCAGCAACCGGATTATTGTCGCTTTATCAGCTCACTAAAAATAATTATAGTTTTAAAATCCAATCCGGTTGTATTGCCTCACGTATGTATACAGAGTTTCGAAAGTACTTTATAAAATCTCTATGGTGACGCCCGACTCAGCATATGTGATAGCCATGCCTCCGAAGTGATCTGATTAATATCCAAAATGCAATTCGGAAAAAAACCAAACCATAAGACCAGTAATGCGGGTAAGCACAGCAAAGCAAATTCACGCGGTCGCAGATCCTGTGCCTTGGTAATGTGGTTATGCACAATTGGCCCAAAAAATGCGCGACGCGTAAACGTCAACATATAAGCAGCACCAAGAATAGCACCGGCAAGTGCTGCAATACCAAGACCCGTATAAGCGTTAAGCGCACCTATAATCATCATCAATTCAGCAGGAAAACCACTGGTCCCGGGCAACCCTATGCTGGCAAGTGCAAACAAAAAGTAAAAACAGGTTAAACGCGGCATAACCCGGGCAATCCCCCCAAGATGGATCACATCGGTACTACCTAACCGGTGCTGGATAAAACCAGATATCAGCATCAGCGAACTGGCAATCAGAGTAAAGTTAAGTAATTGAAAAATCGCGCCTTGAATGCCATAAAAATTAAAAGAAGCAATACCAATCATGACCATTCCAACATGACTCACACTGGCATAGGCTAGCAAACGGCGTAAATTTGTTTGTTGTAATGCTATTAATGCACCGTAAATGAGCGTAATGACACCGATACCAATTAATGCCCAATTAAACTCTACAGCCGCTACAGGCGCTAATGGCAATGTAAATCGTAAAATACCGTAAACGCCCAGTTTTAATCCTGTTAATAAAGCAACAACATGCGCCGGCCCTTCCATTGCAGTAGTTGGCAACCATGTGTGAAAAGGCACCAATGGCGCTTTAACGGCAAATCCAAATAACAAAAGCAGAAACACGATTGTTTGAACGTTATCGGGCAGTGTGGTTTCCAGCAATACCGGCAAACTGAAGGCCAAATCCTGTGGAATACTTCCACCTACCTGAGTAACATGGTTAGTTGCCATCAAAACTATAGCGAGCAACAAGGGCACACCGGCAAACAGCATAAAAACTGTATATTTCATAGCAGCACTACGACGCTGTGCACCAATCCCCCATAAACCGATTAAGAAGAAAAACGGCGGTAACGTCAATTCCCAGAACAACAAAAACAACACCATGTCGAGCGCACAGAATACGCCAACCGTTACGCCCTGTAGCGCTAGGAGTAACGCAAAATGAAACCGCGGATCGTGATGTGTTGATTTCCATGAGGCAAGCATCGCAACTATTGCCAGCAATGCAGACAGAGGAAGAAACAATACCGATATACCGTCGATACCGACTAGAAATTCGATATTTAATTGTGGAATCCATGTATAACGCTCAATTAATTGAAAATCACTACTGGAACTATCAAATAATTGCAAAACAAGTAACGTTAGCAGCAATTCAAATATCGCTAAAATCAGCGCGAATTCTTTAGCAAGTGCAATATTACGCATCATCCCAACTATCACAGCGCCCACTAGTGGCAAAAATATGATCAGGCTGAGGAGCGGAAAAGCTGCTTCACTCATTATTTGTGTCCTTCAAATTAAAATTTATTGAATCAGTATCAATTGTGTTATGAGATATTGAATTCAGTACACTGATATTCTTTTCACCTTGGTCGATGATGTTAAACCATGGTGACGTATGAAAACCAATACCCACCAATAGCAAACAAATAACAATTGCGATAATTCGTTCGTCTCGCGGGGAAGGCTGGGAACGCGCCTGCGATGATGACGCATATGATTTCTGTTTACGTTTTGAAGCCACAAAGAAAACCAGTTGAAATGCACGCAGTAAAAAAGCCGCCGCCAGCACATTACCGATAAGGATTGCAATGGATACCAGCCAGCCATTTCGAGTGATGGTACCTTCAATAAGCATATGTGCACCATCATAGCCTGGTGTACCAGGCATCGACATTGTGCTTAATGCACAGATTAAAAATAAAAAAGCAATGGCAAAACTTACATTAAACATTCCACCAAGCCGGGGAATGAAGGCGGTCTGTGCACGCCGATAGATCATACCTATGCTGAACAATAAACCGGCAGTTGCCAGCCCATAGGAAATGGAAAGCAAAATACTCGCCTCCAGGCCTTGGTTGTTAAAATCAAAAACGCCGATGATTAACATGCAAGTATGGCTAATAACCGCAAAAGCAACCAAACGGCGCAAGTCAATCTGCATGAATGCCATTAATGCACCATAAAAAATACCAATCAACCCAAGCGCAAGCACAAACCACGACCACTGTTCTGCGAGTTCCGGAATAATCGGCAAAACAAAGCGAATCATGGCATATATGCCTAGTTTTAGACCAACCAGAAAAATAGCGACACTGGGAACAAAACCTTGTTCTGCGAAGACTGGAAACCACCCATGGAAGGGGAACAAGGGCATACGAATAGCGAAACCAAAAAATAACAAAAAGAAAATCAGGTTCCCGTACTCCAATACATTATCATTTTGTTTCAATACTAACCAATCAAATGTAAAGGGGTCTCCCGCATCCATAACACCCAAGGCAAGTAAGAAAAACCCAACAAGAGCCATCAGTAGACCGCCAATCCAGTATTGAAGCAACAATGCAATAGCCCAACGCCGATTTTGTCCGTAACTCGCCCGCATTGTAATCAAAACAGTCGGCACCAACTCCAATGCACACCATATCCAAAATTGCATGGCGTTCATTGCAGAAAAAGCCCCGATTAGGATTGCTTCAAATGAAAGTAAACAGGCAATATGTATCCGGTCGGCAGCCCGTGGCGTGCCAAGCGTATACAATAGTGTCAGCAGCATTAGGATAGCTACCAGCGGAATAAATAAAACACTAGCGCCATCAATCCCAACACTATAACTCAACCCCAAAGTCTCCACGTGTTCGAACAGTTGAATGCCGGGCAGGTTCGCGTCGAAAATAATAAGCAAATAAATACTCAGCACCAGTGTAGCCACCGCACCTGCGACACCAACTCGCCAAGCCATGACTGAAGACGGCGAAAGTAACACGATAACCATCGCCACCATGGGCACAAGTGTCATGGTTGTTAACAACGGGAATCCTACAGTTTCCGACCACAAGGTTATATTTGTAATATTCATTAAAACCTCAAAGTGATGCCGCAATCAATAGTACGATTATTCCAAATAAAGTTGGATAAATTGGTTTTAGCAGCATTTTCTCAAAATTATTGGCTGCATGCCCTAACTGCCTTCCCATGTCAACCATATCTATACCGATGCCCTTTAATACCAAGCGCTCTTCAAACCAACCCATAATATTTGCGGCCCACTCAAATATTTTTCCGGCAACCCCGTTACTGCGGACAAATTCATCGATTGCAAGAGGTGATTCTTCCGCCCGCGTCTTGTTTTCCAATTGCACTAATGATGAAGCCGCGCGCACGGATGAAGACGGCAGACCCATAATACGATCAACAACAGTAGTATCAAAATAATCCAAATCTTTACCCAAATCCAACGTTGGATTGATCAATGTTCTGTCGATAATAGGGTCCAGCCAAAAACGCTGCAGGGAAGAATTGTAGAGCCATCGCATATGCCGAACCATGGGAGATACTGGAAGCATCGGATTACCATTTCCATTAAACACTAAGGATGGTGAAGATAGAACTTGATAACCGCGGACAACAACATGTGCACAGAGATGCACACTGGCAAGCTCCCACCAACCCAAACCGCATTCAACAAACATTAATCCAATTTGACCGGTAATCGCGAATGAAATAGAGCTCTTAACATCTGTCTGCGTGAGTCCGACAATAAAACTATACAGCGCCGTCATCAAGCCAACCGCTACTAATAGCATCATAACCAATGGTGCTTGTTCAAACAGCGGTTGTAAAAGGATAATTAGAAATACGCCGGAATGAATCATTACCGAGCCGTAGAAAACAGCACTTGAAGGTGTTGGTCCCTCCATCGCTCTGGCGAGCCATGAAGAAAAAGGTAACTGCGCAGATTTTGCAAATGCTGCAATGGCAAAGCATAACGCAATCTCGGTAGCCAACGTTACTGATAATTCGCCAGCATTTGAATTAAGTTCTAACCAGCTTGTAGTCCCAAGATAAACAAAAGTTAGCGCGATTCCCAGTATAAAACCGGCATCCCCCACGCGATTGGTAACGAAGGCACGAGTCGCGTTAATCACCGCCACAGATCTGTTATACGCAAACGCAATCAAGAAATAAGAACACAGGCCGGCCATTTCCCAGCCAATGAATGTTAAAACGATATTACCCGATAAGGCGATCAGCATCATTCCGCAGGAAAAAAGACTGAAAATAAAAAGGTAACGAACAAATCCCGGCTCTTTATGTAAATAAATTGTTGAGAATCGCGTAACAATGGCAAGTACGATTGCAAAAAGTGCCGCCACTACGACAGTGAAGCCACTGGTAATGAAGCTGAGTTCAACCACCAAATTTTTATTGATTAACCATTCACCGACAACATAATGATCGCTATTCAAACCAAATAAATCACCCGCCAAAAGCATCAGTGCAAAAAGGGACATGACGGTTATCGCTCCCCTTGCAATAAACGCTGTTTTCTTTTCACGTTCATCACTGGCTTGTCCATTGAACATAAAGCTTACACCGATAAACATAGCACTCAGAATTGGCAGCAGCGGTAGTAGAACGACTAGAAAATCCATGCCTTATCCCTCCTCCGTCTCATCTGGCTGCTTAATCAGAACCTGTGGTAATGGATCATACTTTTCCCGGTAATAAGCTAAAGACGATTCAAAAACAGGTACATCTCTTTTTTTCGGATCCCAAGGCACAAAACCAATACCACGCTCGAACACATACATATCGCCGCTGTCTGGATCGATCGTGCCTAACAACATCCAGCCCCCGCCGACAAGTTCACGGATACTCGCTTGCCGTTCGTAAATTTGTCCAAGAATTTCCGTTTTTGCTTCAACCAGAACCTGCAATCGTACCGGCTCATGAATTTCCACCATTTGTTTCGTCAACCCGGTCCGCAGATCGCTATTTGCGCCCTCCATAACGCCAAACATACCCGTAACGTTATGGGTTACTTTGGTTCCGGAGCCAAAGTGGTCATTATTTACAGTCGAAAAATAATATTCCAGATTGATACCGGAGCCGACGGGCCCAACCGCCAGTAAGAGATTCTCGAGCAATTTTCCGTCAAGATCCTGTGTTGCATCGTATGAAATCAAAAAGACGCGCCGATCCAGAAACGTTCCCTGAGACACCGACCTCCGCCCAATGACTGCGCCAGCAATGGTGGCATGATTAAATTCAGGAAATGCCTGTGCAAAATCATTAGAACGTAAGTACACATGTTCCTTGCTTTTTTCCGGTGTTTTAGGATCGTTTGCAGAAACAAAGCGACGGCAGCGTTCATGTGCAGAAGCCTTGCTGGCTTTTTCCAAATCTTTTTTGACCGTCTCGAAAGCCGACAATGCATGCTCCGGTACGTCCTCTATATCAAACCAGAAATACTCATCGCTACAGGTATCATGCTCACCTCCCACAAACCAGGTATCCTCGGGAATATGTACCTCTCTCTCTGCCAACAATTTCCTGATAACAGGACGATTTATCATTGCGGCAAACAAACGCGCATTGGGTCCGCCCCGCTTTCCGCTACAGGCGCCACAATTATAGGCAAATCCATGTGGATTATTCTGATTTGTCGAACCGTGGCCAAGCAAACACACAATGGGCGCAAAACCGTAAGACAGACCCGTGGTACGCAAAAACACAGCAATTTTGTCGGCCTGCTCAATATCAGTAAATCCAATTCTGGGATTTTCTGGTGTTGCAGGAATATCAGATGGGTCAGCCGCAAACTCTAAGCGCGTAGGCACCTGTTTTTCAAGACTTCGTCGTAATGAAGTATTAATAGCCAATGCCGTCTTTGGCATAAATACTTTTCCAAGCAAATTAAAGAAGAGAATCGGTGCAAAAGCATCAATTATTGCATGAGACAGAATAAGGCTACGCCGTAACATCTGATTGAGAATATAAGTCACCCGTTTATAGTAACGTTTCCCAAAATTATGCTCACTAATAATCTGCTCTTTCCCCTTACGCGGCACCTCCTTGACTTCATTTGTTGGCGTTACAGGTAAAGGGCATTGTTTTTTTCTTTTAATATCATCAATGCCCATGTAATTCATTGGAATACCAAAAAATCCCGCTGCCCCAACAGTCTCTATACTGGGATTGATTTCCTCCAGATGGCGACGCAAGCTTTCTTCGCGGTCATCCATGCACGTCATGATCTGAGCTTGAGGTCTATCCTCACGTTTTGCCCAGCGACCACGTTTGTAATTTGCTTTTATCGCATGATAAAAATTTTCTCTGTAGTGATATTCATAAGCATATAACCACACGCGACCACGTTTATCTGCTGTAAAATCATCAAGCACCTGTAGCATATCGAGAAAATCTTGCTTGCTAAGGCCTTTAATCCTTTCAGCATTAATACCCAGGTGCTGACATAATCGAAACAATCGCCAGCCACTGTTAAAAGTATTATGAACAATTCTGTTTTCAGCAATAGGGCTAAACTGCCATGTCCAGATCAAATCGGCAAGTTCCTGCCATTCAGAGTGATCATATTGTTCGGAACCTGAACGCAATTGCAGATCATTAACCAGTTGTGTCAAATATTCCGGCAAATTACCCCGATGCAGCGATTCACGCACGATAAATTCAGATAAATTTTTATCAAAATAATATCTGAACGTACCTAATTTGGCATCGATATGCCAGCTTTCTTCACAAACCTGGGACAACCATAACCTATCTAAAACTAATCGAATGGCTAGATAATCGGCCAAATGAACCTGCGTTGGTCCGGTATCAGAAATATAGTGAGGATGATTTTGCCGCCAATTGATCATACCCGACCAACCTGGCAGCTCTAATGCAATCAACCTTAAATACCCTTCCCATTTATCTTCTGGTATTTCCATGTACGTCAGTTGCATAATAATACAGTCAACCGAATCCTCAGGTGCTTCTGCGATAACCCTTTGCCAATCCGGCAGCTCATGCAAAAAAGGATTTGCATCATAATGAACTACATTTCTCCAAGCGGCGTACAAACCGATTTCTGCGCACTCAGGCAAACGCCAAGCCGATATACCCTCATCCAATGCCGATCCACAAATACGTATCAACTGCTGCCTAACAAAAGAAAGTATATCTGTACCGGTCAACGCAAGCACAAAGCCTCGCATAGTAGAATGCACACCCACTTGATCAAGCATTACATTGAGCTTTTCTTTTGCTTCAGCGAGCATTTTCTGATGAACCATCAGATTCGCACTATCCGATTGCGATTGTGCAGTACGAATCTTTTTAATCCAGTCCATGGCCTGCTCTTCTGAGAGATCTATCATATTCTCGGGATGCGGTATCGCCTCATCCAATTCCATCCGGTCGATAATGTGCTTCCAAATTGGATAAATAGCTTCCCGTTCACTTTTCTCGGACTCAAGCAGCCTATCCCTGACAACACTTGGAACATCCGGCTGCACCTTACACAGAATGTCCAGTTCTTCAATCATCCAGTTAAGATTACTTGCGGAAATATCCTGCAAATCTACCAGCAGCGCGGCTTTATAGATATCACCGCGTGTGATGTTCAGCTGCTCTGTACTACAAACAGATTTGCTGGCTTCGAGATCGGTCTCATGGCCAAGTGCTGCCGTCAGGTCCTCATCACTAATATAACCACGTTGATATAAATCCCTATTTCTGTCGTCTGATAAATAGCCATGTGCACCTGTTAAGGCTTCTACTTCTTTTAATGCTTCTTCAAACGGTAAATGCTGAAAACCGTGGATAGTATTATGATGAACAAATTCGCGTATCGTCGCCTGGCCGGGTAAAATGTGTCCCAAGTGATCTAAATAGTGAAGAATCTTCGATTTGATATCAATAAACTCAGTGTCATGTGCTTGCATAATAGTCCTATTGAAGTCGTTGGCTGATTACTGCATTCAAATCATCGATTGTGACCGCTGAGAGATCGATCAGTGAAGATGGCCACAAGCCAAAAAGTAGAATACCAGCAACCAAAATGCTCGCCGCCAAAAGTTCAGGAATTCTCAAATCCTCAATTTCCCGCATTTGCGGTTTAACCGGCCCGGTAAATAGCATACCTGCAGTTCGCATCGCGTATGCAGAGCTAATCAGAATACTCAACCCGAGAAACACCACCAGATAACCCCACTGCTGAAAACCACCAATGACAACCTGGAGTTCACCCACAAAGCCTATTGTTCCGGGCAGCCCCATAGAAGCAAATAACGTTATCGTCATAAATAGAGTAAACCGAGGCATGACACGGACTAATGAACTGTAATCTAGAATATTTCGCGTATGCGTTCGTTCATAGAGCAATCCAACCAACAAAAATAATGCGCCGGCAACTAATCCATGTGTAACCATCTGTAATACTGCGCCACTCAATCCTGTGAAATTCAATGTAGCAATACCGAGCAGAATAACGCCCATATGACTGACCGATGAATAAGCTACCATAGCTTTAAGATCAGCTTGTCGCCAAGCTAAAATACCACCATATATCATTCCAAATAAAGCCAGGAAAACCAGCGTTGGCTGCATCACTTGCGCCGCCTCGGGCAACATAACAATCGCTCTAATCAATCCGTAAGAACCCATTTTAAGCAGTATGCCCGATAATAAAATACTGATCGGACTAGGTGCTTCAACATGCGCTAGAGGCAACCAGCCGTGCAATGGAAAAATAGGTATCTTGACACCAAATCCAATCAAAAAGCCAAGGAAAACCCAAAGTTGTTTATCTTCTGGCATACTTTGTGCCGCGGCACTCATCGACGACATCAATGTCCCGGCGTGTTCCGGCATATGCTGGGTAATCGCAAAAAGACTTACCAGCATAAAAATGGACCCGCCCATTGTATAAAGTACAAAATTCAGGCTTGCCATGTGCCGACGTACTCCGCCCCAACGACTAATTAAATAAAACAGCGGAATTAATGTTATTTCCCAGAAAATATAAAATAAGAACCAGTCCTGGGACAAAAACACCCCCAGCATACCCATTTCTAAGAGCAATATATTGATGTGATAGCTTTTAATATCGCTGGTAATTGTAAATGAGGCAAGCAGCGCAATAGATGTCAACAAAGTAGCCAGCACTACCATCGGCAACGATAACCCATCGACACCCAGAGCAAATGCGGACTCTAGTTTGGGGTTGAAAATAAAATGTTCATAGTACTGTAAACCACTGTCCAACTGGTTGTAGTCAATAACCAGCCAGCAGCTCAGTAACAGTACAATTGTGGCAAATGTATTTGCCATATAGCGAATCTGAGAGGCTTTTTCACGCGGTATCAAAGCTAATACTACAACGCCGATTACCGGTATTAAGAGCAATATACTAAGTATCCCCATACAATGAGCTTACCTTTATATGTATTTATTCCTAGTTAGCTGGGCTTATGATTTAAATAAAATCCAGCAAAGCTATATAACAAAACGATTGATCTGATTGCTGTTGAAAATAAAATCGCCCAAGACATGACTGGAACATTACGACCATACTGCATTGGTAACGCTAAAAGGAGCATAACAAATTGGTCAGTTTTTGATGACTTATCAATCTCCTGGAACCTATCATGATGAGTAGACTGAAGCACGCCACCTTAGCAGCGAACATGCTTCAACTGCCTACACAGTCAAATCTCCATCAACATCACGATTTTATTTTCCCAGTGAATGCTCATACTAGGTACGTAATCGTCTTGCAGCCTGTGCATGATCCGATAATGGCTGATGCGAATCCAGTCCGGTTATTGTCAAAACCAGGCCTTCTTGCTCAAAATCTTTTTCCAGATCATGTAATTTGTCCATCACACTGTGATCCACCAGCCGTGTATCCGATAAATCTACAATGACATTTCTATGCTTTGAAAAGCCCAGTTCGATAATTTGTTTGCGAAACGGAATCCAATTACTGAACACAGCAGAGCGCCGGGCGGTGATTTTGACAGTCTTATCATCAACTTCCTCGACATCGAGATAAGGCCAGAAAAAAGAGCCAATTGGCACACCATTGAAAATATGAATCAACACTTTCATACCGATACCGATTCCAATTCCCGTTAACAAATCAGTCGCAAGCACTGCAACAAGTGTTGTCACGAAAATGGCTAACTGCTCGCGTCCAATATGTAGCACATGAATAAATTCATTTGGATGCGCCAACCGCCAACCAGTAAAAATCAGCATCGCTGCTAATGCGGCCAATGGAATAAGATGCAATAGAGTCGGTATCAGTGCAACACAGATTAACAAAAACACACCGTGCCACATATCTGAGAAACGTGTGCGCGCACCATTATCGATATTCGCTCTACTACGAACGATCTCAGATATCATTGGCAATCCACCAATAAAAGAAGCCAAGAGATTTGCAGAACCAACCGCAACCACATCGCGGTTCATATTACTTTTCCGCTTCCAAGGATCAATCATGTCAACTGCTTTGGCACTCAATAACGATTCCAAACTACCAATCGCAAAGAACATAAAAATCCATGTCCATGCTCTAGGGTCGTCTAAAACAGAAAAATCAGGAAAAGTAATATAGTCGAACATACCGAAAATACGGTCAGGCATTTCGACCAAATATTGCTCTCCAAGCTGGTATGTTCGGCCCTGCACGACATAAGAATGTGGTTCCAGAAGATTGAAATACATACCCATCGGAATCGTCACGGCAAGTACGACAATCGGTGCAGGAATTTTCTTCAAAGCGCTTAATTTTTTTGCCAGAACCGGCCAAGTAAACATAATGATTACGCCTACCACCCCTATCGCCGCAATTGCCGGATTGGCCTCTGAAATATAATGCGGTATTTGTACCAGCATCTCGAGCGGGCCGCCCTTGGCTCCCTCATACCCTAATACAACCGGTATATGCTTGATGATAATAATTACGCCAATTGCCGCGAGCATACCGTGCACCGCAGACAATGGGAAAAATTCACTGAGGATACCGCCTCTTAATAATCCAAAAACAATCTGAAATCCTGCAGCGACGACACCAACCGCCAGTGCTGCCCGATAAGCGTCCACATTTCCAGGGCCACCGAACTCATTGACGCACCCAATCACGATGACAATCATACCGGCAGCCGGTCCCTTGATTGTGAGCTCTGAATTACTAATAAAAGTAGTCAGTATCGCGCCAATAATTGCGGTAAAAATTCCTGCGATAGGCGGATAACCACTTGCAACGGAAATACCCAAACAAAGAGGAAGCGCAATTAAAAATACAAAAAAACCGGAGGTTATATCGTTCTTGAAATACTTAATGAATCCAGCTGCATTACCACGTGGAATCTCACCTGAATTAGAATCTGACATCGTATTAGGGTTCCTTTAAGTTGAGTTTGTGGGTATATCTGCTTCGTTACTCAAACTCGGAAAAAACCCTGTTTCCGGTATTACAATGCCCCAGCACGAATATATGCCGATGTATGTAATGGGAGATTAAGCTACCCGAGATGAAGGAATGAGATAGCCACTAAAATTCAATAGACTAAAAATACATCATCATGAAAATTTAAATTTGAATTATTTTTATATTAAAAATCCTCATCAATACAGACCAATAGCTGAACATTTGCCAAGTCAGTATTCGGTAATATCAATGACTATAGTTTACCAATTGCAATATCAAGAAATTGTTAATTTTTTGTCAATAAATTGTTAAGGAATTGGAACGGATCAACCTATCTGCTCACCAGGACACATCTTTCATACCAATAATAAGCATTCGTATCTCAACACCGGCAACGCAATCCACACTATTTGGCACAAATGTTATCCACATACCCTCGAACTAGAACTTAAAAGTAACCATAGTGTAACCATAATTCGTATCCTTACCACCAGGTCCATCCGGGACCCTGCTGAAGTAATCTCCTTTAAATAAATGCGTATAACCAATATCAAAGCGCATGCGTTTCAAATAGCTGTACTTCGGATTCCATTGCAGATTGATATCGAAAAGGTTTCCCAGATAGCTTCCAGCTTGTCCGGTCGGATCTTGCAAACCACTACCAACAAAGGCACCATGCTTATCGGCAAGCCAGAATGCACGATGCGTCATCTCTAACTTAACCGTTGGTGTCGGCAAAAGCGTGGCGCGGAATCCAGCAGGCGACATAATATTGGAGGGAAAGAATATGCCTAAAATACCGGTAGGACCATATTCTGTACGTCGTTTCGCAAATAAGAAATCAAAATCTTTATCCGGATCACGATCACCCGAGGCATAGTCAAATAAATAAGCCAGCCTGAACGGCATTTGGGTTTTAAAGCTATAGCCAACTTCACCATGATGCCGATGGGCAAAGTAATTGTTGTTATCGACCTCACCAAATTGATACATCGACTCAATTTCATAGTCTAAATATCCCGGCGTAGGATTAGCAAACACTCTGAAACCCGGGGTGGAAATATTGCGTTTTCTAAGTTTGCCGCCTTCATTTAATTGAAAGAAATACAGATCGACATTTGCCCACACAAAATCACGGTTGGTAATTTGTGCGCCGGAAAAGTAAGTCACGGGTGAAAAATCGTCAAGTTCCGTTGCAAAACGTTTCACTGGCGATGTACCAAACATCCTTAACCCCCAGCCTGTTTCGTCAGACCCAACGGTTAACTGAACACCGTCGAATGTTGGCGTTAAAGGTCCAAACCGGTGACCTGCTATCAAACGCCCCTTTCCAAAGTCCATTACCAAACGGCCAACCTCGAGCTTTCCGGGCAATCCCGTTCCAAAAAGATTTCCGGTCTTTAAATCGACATGAAGCTGAGTAAAGTCGAAATGATTAGCAAAATTCGGTAAGCCCGCCTGCCCGTATTCAGCAAGAGGGGCACGCATATCGGTCAGTTCAAATGTAAATGAAAGGGGACCTTTTCTGTTCAGCCCGATTAAAAAGCGTGTCCGTTGGTGTATTTGTTGATTATCGCTACTATCGGGAATGGCACGAGTAAAACCGCTATCATAAACTTCATAACGGGTACGATGCTCAACCTCCAAGTCCAGCCAATCCGGGGTTAGGGCGGAAAGCGGTGATTCATGAGTTTCCATTACATGGGCCAAACGGTTAAAACCACCTGACACAGGTTCAGCATTAACAGTTTGAAAATTCCCTGTATCAGATTGCTGCTGAGTCGCGGCAGCTATTTGGATATACTGAGGATTGGTTACGACTGTTGATTGCTTCAATTGCGCTGTAGTTGTGGCGGCAACCTTCTGGGTTTCGGCAAAAACAACACCTCCCTCTAAATAACCACTCACAATTAAACAAACCACTATAACCTTCAGGTGATTAATTCGATTCAAACCGATTATCGGTTTGAATCGATATATAAAATTGTATATTCCCTCACCTATCATTCACATTGCTCCTTACTTGAATATTGAGTAAAAATTATTTTAAAACCTGATCTTGGTACGCCGCACCAGCAGTAATATGTGATTCATGTCATTTGCTGCAGAAATAGAGCCTTGCTAGCTATCGAAAAATACGTAATCTGCAGATTGCCGAATACTGAAAGTTTGGGATGCGAATTACCGAAGTACCGGTATTTGATCTTGGTTATTTTTTTAAGTGATCACATTAGTAAAATAAATTTTGAATAGATTAATCCTAGGTCTTTTTTAGAATAAACGGACTGGTAAATCAGTTTACCAATTGAAAGATCAAGAAAATGTTAATTTTTTGTCAATAAATTGTTAAAAATATATGATCAAGTGCCCTACAATTTTAAATCGTAGATGAAATAGCTCGAATCATAACCAGCCAACTTTTTCACACTCTCCTAAAGTTGACAGTCATGAATATATTGTGTAGTTTCTCTGGCCTTGCCTCGGGTGCCTCTATTAATTAAATTGTTAAGAGGTTAAACGGGAAACTGGTGCGCTTATAAGCATTCAAGCAAAGCCAGTACTGCCCCCGCAACGGTAAATGAGTTAAGAAAACGTTTGAAGTTCATGTTGTTTTCTTAAAGCCCTGCAATAAGCCACTATGTCATTAACGACACGGGAAGGCGCAGGTCTGGAAACCATTCCGCTCATCAGTCCGGAGACCGGCCCGAAGCTATTCACGATGTTGCGGAGGGCGACAAACGACATTACGGTCTATCTGTATCAATCAGATACAGCTTCCAATGTCATTTCTACCTCCTCCGCACATTTACTCAACAAAACATAGCGCGCGGGCGGCGCGGAGGAGAAATGATGCGACAAAACCGACTTTCGGCAATAACTGCACTGATAGGTGTTGTAACAGCAACCGCAACAACACTGTACGCTGCAGCACCTTATCAAAAAGAACCGGTTATCGTAACGGCAACACGTACGGCACAAACCGTTGATTCGGCCTTGGCCTCGGTAACGGTAATTTCACGTGAAGATATCGAACGTCAACAGGCACGTTCTATCCAGGATTTATTTCGTGGTCTGCCGGGCATCAATATTGCCAATAATGGCGGACCGGGAAAAAATACGTCTATCTTTATGCGCGGTACTGAATCAGATCATGTGCTTGTCATGATTGATAACATTAAAGTCGGTTCTGCAACCACCGGCACAACCGCATTCGAGAATATACCGCTTGAACAAATCGAGCGTATTGAAATCGTACGTGGGCCACGCTCCAGCTTATACGGTTCTGAAGCCATAGGGGGTGTGATTCACATCTTTACCCGTAAAGGTGATGGCAAAGCCGGATTCAGACCGCACTTTAGCTTCGGCGGGGGCAGTTACGGCACACTGAATGGTTCCGCAGGATTTTCTGCCAGCTATGGAAAAGGCTGGCTTAATCTAACCGCAAGCGGTAAAGGCACTAATGGATTTAATGCCTGTAGGGGCAAACCATCCCCAGGTGGCGCTGGTTGTTTTACTAATGAGCCGGATAGAGACGGCTACCGCAATGTATCCGGTTCGGTGCGTGCAGGTTACCGTTTTGACAATGGATTGGACATTTCTGCCAACTTCATGCAGTCCGAAGGCCGCACACAATTTGACGGTAGCTTTACCAATAAAACAGAAACCATGCAACAGGTTGTTGGGGGCACAGCACATTACTCGCCACTAAAATTCTGGCGTATAAAAGTATCAGGAGGCCGAAGCCGACAGGATTCGGACAATTTTCTGGGTTCGGTTTTTAGCTCACGTTTCAATACTACACGTGACACAATTAGTATTCAGAATGACTTTACTGTTAATAAAAATAATCTATTGACTCTCGGAATGGATTACTGGGACGACCAGATCAAGAGCACTGAATCATTTGACGAGAATTCGCGAACCAATTGGGGTGCTTTTTCACAACACCAAACAACCATTGGTGCATTTGACGGGCAGTTATCCGGGCGTATTGATTCCAACGAACAATTTGGCACACACCTTACAGGTGGAATAGGTGCAGGTTATGCCATTACCGATAAAATACGCTTTACGGCCAATTTTGGTACCGCATTTAAAGCACCCACATTTAACCAATTATATTTCCCAAATTTTGGCAATCCCAACCTAAACCCAGAAAAATCACGAAGCCTCGAATTCGGTGTGCGTGGTAATATGAATTGGGGAAAATGGGCTGTGAACATTTATGAAACACATATCGATAATTTAATTGTGAATGTATCCGACAGTGCCACAGGCTTTTTCTTACCGAAGAACGTCAGTAAAGCACGTATTCGCGGACTAGAGGCTATACTCAGTACGCAAATTAAAGGCTGGCAGCTCAATGGCAACTTGACATTCATGGATCCTGAAAACCGTGCCAGCGCCAATAACCCTGAGTTAGCTGCAAATCGGGGTAACATTCTTCCCAGACGTGCCAGAGAGTCGTTTCGTCTGGATGCTGACCGAAGATTTGGCCGCTACCGGGTAGGCGCAACACTGCTTGTTGAAGGTAAACGCTTTGACAACACGGAAAATACACGTAAGCTAGATAGCTATGTTAAGTTTGACCTGCGCGCTGAGTACGCACTAAACAAAAACTGGCGTTTGCAGGGTCGCATTGAAAATCTGTTCAATGAGCGTTATGAAACAGCATCTTTTTTCAATCAACCGGGACGTAATTTCTTTGCGCTCCTACGTTACCAACCTGGATAAGGAGAAACCATGCAGTCTTTATTGACATTATCAACCCGTAATCAAATGATCATCGCACTGCTATTGGTTGCGCTGATGGTGATTACACGAGGCCATCATTTTGCTTCGATGCATAACCTGCCCGGCGCATCGTGGGCCGTCTTTTTCCTAGCCGGCGTCTATCTGCGTTCGGTCTGGCCTTTGCTGGGATTCTTCGTGCTCTGCTGGGTACTGGATTTTGCCGCGTACACCTGGGGTGGAACAAGCGGTTTTTGCATAACGCCGGCCTATATTCTTCTGTTACCCGCCTATGCTTCGTTATGGCTGGCAGGTCGCTGGTATGCCACAAGGCATCAATTTTCCTGGCGTACATTCATGCCTTTGTCGCTGAGCGTTGTTTCTGGATTAGCATTATGTGAATTATTTTCGAGCGGCGGCTTTTATTTCTTTTCCGGCCGGTTTACGCAAACCTCACTGGTTGAATTTGGCGAGCGTCTGTTGACATATTTTCCAATGTATATTGAGTCGTTCCTGTTTTACGCCGGCTTTGCTGCAGCGATTCATATTGCATTCACATTCATGCAGCAGCAATTCAATACACAGCGGAATACTGTCCAGTAAACAACATGACCGACGCAGAAAACGAAAACAAAGCCGCACGTCACCGTAAGCGTATGCAACGCAAGAAAGCCGTCGTTGATGCCGCAATCGAACGCGCCGACCAGGAAAAAGGATTATTACTAGTACATACCGGCAACGGGAAAGGCAAATCAAGCTCAGCTTTTGGAATGGTGGCGCGCGCACTCGGTCACGGCATGCGTGTCGGCGTAGCACAGTTTATCAAAGGGCGTTCGGATACCGGAGAAGAAGCATTCTTCCGGCGTCAGGATAACGTAACCTGGCATGTATTGGGTGAGGGCTTTACCTGGGACACTCAGAATCTGGAACGCGACACCGAAACCGCGCGGCAAGGCTGGGCTGTCGTACAAACAATGTTGCGTGACCCGACGATTAACTTAATTGTCCTGGATGAACTGACATATCCGCTTAAGTATCGCTGGTTGGACATTAATCAGGTACTTGAAGACTTGCAAAATCGTCCACCAATGCAGCATGTTGTGGTTACCGGCCGCGCCGCACCTGAGGCATTGTGCGATGCGGCCGATACGGTATCTGAAATGCGTGATATCAAGCATGCTTTCCGGGCCGGTATAACGGCGCAGAAAGGAATCGATTTGTGAGGCAATGCCCGGCACTGTTAATTGCCGCGCCCGCATCCGGGCAAGGCAAAACGACTGTTACCGCTGCAATCGCTCACTTTCATCGAAATCATGGCCGCGAAGTTCGCGTTTTCAAAACAGGGCCTGACTTTCTCGATCCCATGATTCTGGAACTGGCGTCCGGCCATCCGGTTTATCAATTGGATTTATGGATGTGCGGGCAAGCCCATTGTCAGGAGATTTTGTTTCAAGCCGCGACCACTGCAGATCTGATATTGATTGAAGGCGTCATGGGACTTTTCGATGGAAATCCTTCCAGTGCAGACCTTTCAGCGGTGTTTGGCATTCCCGTACTGGCCGTAATCGACGCCACGGCAATGGCACAAACTTTTGGTGCCATCGCACACGGACTGGCTACCTATCAACGAACGTGCAAAATTGCCGGTGTACTGGCCAATCGAATTGCTAGCCCTGTCCATGAAGCAATGCTCAAAGAGAGTTTGTCTGATCGCCTTACTTGGTACGGTGCATTGCCTCGCCATGAAATGGGACAATTACCCAGTCGTCACCTGGGTTTGGAACAAGCGGAACACATCAACGATTTATCGCACTATTTAGATTTGTTAGCCGAAACTCTAACCAATACTGAATTGGATAAGCTACCGCCGCCTGTCATGTTTCGTCCACCCGATACCAATCAATCGCCCGATTTACCGCTCAAACTGAGAGGAATACGTATCGCAGTCGCCACAGATGCAGCTTTCCGCTTCATCTACCAGGCAAATTTAGACCTGTTACAGGTCATGGGTGCCGAATTGGTGTTTTTTTCTCCGCTGAAAGATACCGTGCTGCCGGAAACAGACAGTCTTTATTTACCCGGCGGTTACCCGGAGTTACATCTTGAAGAATTGTCAGCCAATCACAGTATCCACAATGCAATTCGCAAACATCATGCTGCCGGCAAACCTGTAGTTGCCGAATGTGGTGGCATGCTCTATTTATTAACGATGCTGACAAATCATGATGGACAAAGCGCCAAACTACTTGACCTGTTTCCCGGCACAGCGACTTTGCAACCGCGTTTAGTCAACCTGGGTTTACATTCTGCTATTTTTTCTGACGGCGAATTACGTGGCCATACATTCCACCATTCTCAACTCGATACTGAAGTACAACCTTCGACATATACACAACCAACCCAAACTGGGCTGCGACCGGAGGCACTCTTTCATTTCGGCCGATTAACGGCGTCTTACATACATTGGTATATGCCATCCAATCCAACCGTCACTGCAGCGCTATTTTCACCATGAAAAAACCGGATTTTAATGAATCGGAACGTGAAGCTATTTATCGCGTAATTGCAGAACGCCGTGACATGCGCCATTTCAGGGCTGATCCGGTTGATACGGTCATACTGAAACGTATACTCACCGCCGCTCACCAGGCACCAAGCGTCGGATTAATGCAACCATGGCGGTTTATTCAAATCACCGATGATCAGTTACGCGCTACACTCGCAGCTCTGGTGGAAGAAGAACGGCAACACACAGCCGCAGCACTCGGCGAACGCCGCGACGAGTTCATGCGTTTAAAAGTCGATGGTATTCGAGAATGCGGCGTATTGCTTGTAGCGGCCTTATGTGACAAGCGTGAGGTACATATTTTCGGCAGACGTACAATACCAGAAATGGATCTGGCTTCTGTCTCCTGCGCCATTCAAAACATGTGGCTTGCGGCACGTGCCGAAGGTCTCGGTATGGGTTGGGTTTCGTTATTCGATCCTGAGCAGTTAGCAGAGCTTTTGCACATGCCTGCAGGCAGCCAGCCTATTGCCATTTTATGCTTAGGGCATGTCGACAAATTTTATCCTGCACCGATGTTGAAACTGAACGGATGGGCTGATGAGCGCCCACTGAACGAGTTGGTGTTTCAAAATACCTGGGGCAATCACGAATCATGAGCACGGTATTGATTGTACCGGTTGCTCTCGCACTGGATGCATGGCTTGGTGAGCCAAAACGTTTCCACCCGCTTGTCGGATTTGGCAATATGGCTTTGGCCATTGAACAACTGATTTATGCGAACTCAAAGAAAAACGGCAGTTACACGGTGATGCTGTTGGTCATCCCGCCGGTTGCATGTGTAGCATTTGCCCAAATAGTGTTTGAATTTCCTATTATTGATATCGCAGTACTCTATTTCGCAATTGGCTGGAAAAGCCTAACGATACATGCCAAACAAGTCAAAGCTGCGCTACAGGATGATAACCTTGTCGCAGCACGTCAGTACGTCGGTTATCTGGTAAGCCGCGATACGACGGAAATGGATTCGATTGGCATTACCAAAGGCACTATTGAATCCGTTTTGGAAAATGGCAATGATGCAATTTTTGGTGCACTATTCTGGTTCGTTGTTGCCGGTGCGCCCGGCGCGGTTGCGTACCGATTGGTCAATACACTGGATGCCATGTGGGGTTACCGCAATACCCGTTACCGTCAGTTTGGCTGGGCTGCAGCACGATTGGACGACTGTATGAATTACATTCCGGCACGGCTGACCGCTTTCAGCTATGCCCTGATGGGAAATGTACGAACTGCCCTGTCATGCTGGCGCGAGCAAGGTTCGGTTTGGAAAAGCCCCAATGCCGGCCCCGTCATGGCATCGGGCGCGGGGAGTCTGAATCTGTCACTTGGCGGACCCGCCTGCTATCACGGAAAACTTGAAAATCGCATCATACTGGGTACAACCCGCACGCCTGAAATCGGCGATATCGATATGGCCCTCAGGCTCATTCAGCGTACTTTGCTATTCTGGATCGTCATCATTGTGATCGGAGTATGGGGTTCTGAGCACCTTGCATTCTTTTGATCTAAAAAAATATACCACCATATTGTCTCACGGCGGCCGCCTGCGTGAAGCGGCAGAGCGCTTTGCCATTCCGCCAAATGAGTGGCTCGACTTGTCCACAGGAATCAATCCGAACGGTTGGCCTGTCCTGCAACCACCCGCATCGGCCTGGACACGTTTACCGGAGGACACAGACGAACTCACCACAGTGGCATGCCACTACTATGGAGCGCATGCACTGTTGCCGACGGCAGGCTCTCAGGCCGCGATCCAGGCATTGCCACAATTACGGACATCATCCCGTGTCAGCGTATTGACGCCCGGTTATGCCGAACATGCCGCTGTGTGGCAACGGCACAATCATATCGTTACCCCGATTACGCCGGAACACATTGACACAGTATTAACTGAAACCGACGTACTGGTACTGATTCATCCCAATAATCCCACCGGTACTGTTTTTAAAACAAAACAACTACTAAAATGGCACAAACAATTAGCGATACACGGTGGCTGGCTGATTGTCGATGAAGCTTTTATGGATGCCACACCTGAGTTCAGTCTGGTTCCCTATGCAACCTTGCCTGGACTGATTGTTTTACGCTCTCTCGGAAAATTTTTTGGACTTGCCGGTGCGCGTGTCGGTTTTATCTGCGCACATCCCGAACTACTCACCGCAATCAATGCGTTACTCGGCCCCTGGGCCGTCAACACACCGGCACGCTGGCTAGCCATACAGGCATTGCAGGATACAGGCTGGCAGCCCACGGCGAGACAACGGCTACAACAGGATAGCCAGCGCCTTTATCAGTTATTATCCCGTCATGGATTAAAGCCTGACGGCGGTAGCGCTTTTTTCCAATGGACGCGCTGTACAAATGCCGACGAACTGTTTGAAAAACTGGCGTGCCAAGGTATTCTGGTTCGCCTGTTTGACAGTCCGCCAAGCTTGCGTTTCGGCCTGCCGGGTAATGAATCCGATTGGCAGCGACTAGCGACGGCGCTATCGTATTTAATGTGAATGACATACAACTATCATGATTCAAAGCATTGCTGTAAATAATGTTAATCAATTAGTTCAGAACACAGAACGATACCGGCACATTGAACGACACAAACTGCCATACTTTCTATCCAGCGGACTCCTATGAGTACACAGAAAACTTTAATCCTCGGCGGTATTCGCTCCGGCAAAAGCCGCTTGGCAGAAAAACTGGCGATTCAAACGCATTTACCGGTCACCTACATTGCAACGGCAACCATTGAGGATGATGAAATGCGGGCGCGTATTGCACTGCACCGTGCGAACCGCCCCAAACACTGGCATGTTATTGAAGAGCCCATACAGCTCGCCGACACATTGCAGCAGGTCACACAGACAGATCATTGTATTCTGATTGACTGCATCACACTTTGGCTAACCAATATTTTGTTAAGTGAAGATAACGCGCTGTTTGAACGCGAGCATGCCTCTTTTATATCGGCTTTGCCGCAGCTGCCGGGAACCATCATTATGGTCAGCAACGAGACCAATATGGGCATCATCCCAATGGGTGAATTAACACGCCGTTACTGTGACGAAGCCGGAAAATTGCACCAACTGATTGCCCGTCATTGCCAGAACGTCATTCTGACGGTAGCCGGTTTACCGCATTATCTGAAGGGCGGCCTCGATGCGTGACAACCCTGCACTGGACTGGTTAAACATATCGCCAGCACCATTAAATGAACAGTCCCGCCAATCTGCGTTACAACGCCAAAATTGCCTGACCAAACCGGCTGGTGCGCTGGGTCGCCTGGAAGAACTGGCCGTCCAGCTAGCCGCCATGCAAGAAACGACACGGCCCAGTGTGGATCGTATCCACATCACGGTCTTTGCAGCCGATCATGGCGTTGCCGCTGAAAATATATCGGCGTATCCGCAATCGGTAACCCGCCAGATGATTCTAAATTTTGCAGCCGGCGGTGCTGCCATCAGTGTTCTGGCACGCTCGCTGAATGCACATCTGGATATTGTCAATCTGGGTATGCAACAACCGCTTGACGCTGCTGACGACTTATTGCATGAAATCAAGCAGCATCCGTTAGGCCCCGGCACCCGCAATTTTTTACACGATGCAGCGATGGACGACGATCAACTGGTTGCAGCGTTAACCATCGGGAAAGAAACTGTCGAACAGGCATACCACGAAAAATGCCAGTTGTTTATCGGTGGCGACATGGGCATCGGCAATACCACCAGTGCAACCGCTCTAGCATGTGCGCTGTTGGATGCTAAACCCGCGCAATTGACCGGTCCAGGCACCGGACTCGATGAGCAGGGTGTCGCCCATAAAAGCGCCGTTATTGAGTCTGCGCTGGATCGGCATCATCTGTCCATGACCCAACCCGAAGAAGCATTACGATGCTTGAGCGGTTTTGAAATTGCCGCACTGGCAGGCGCCTATATCCGTTGTGCACAACTGGGTTTACCGGTACTGATCGACGGGTTTATCTGCACAGTTGCGGCGCTATCTGCCGAATTTATTTGTCCGCAAAGTAAACAGTGGTTTTTGTATGCGCACCAATCCGCAGAACCGGGTCATAGCATTGTACTCAACGCACTGGATGCTGACCCGCTACTGGATCTGGGCATGCGCCTTGGAGAAGGCAGCGGTGCAGCCGTTGCCGTTAATTTGTTACGTGCTGCCTGTGCGTTGCATAATGAGATGGCAACATTCTCCGATGCAGGTGTCGCTACCAGAACGTCAACGTGATGACTGAAATTGTTGCGCAAATTGACTTACTCAGGCATGGCGAAACAGAAACGAGCGGACGCTTCTGTGGCAGCACCGATACACCTCTCAGTAAAACAGGCTGGCAGCAAATGTGGCAACGCATAGAGCAAACGCATGTGCCCTGGCAACACATCATCACCTCCCCGTTATCCCGTTGCGCATCATTTGCACATAGTCTGGCACAGCATCGCAATATTCCCGTTACCGCTGATGCAAGACTACAGGAAATGCATTTTGGTAAATGGGAAAACTGCAAAGTTGCCGATTTAATCTCCCGGGAAAATGGTGATGTGGAACGATTCTGGCGCAACCCATTGGAACATCCGCCGCCAGAATCTGAGCACCTACCGGACTTCAATACTCGCGTATTGACGGCATGGCAGGATATTCTTGATGAACATATCACCCCCAACAGTCAGCATCTGCTCCTGGTAACCCATGGCGGTGTCATACGTGCCCTACTATGCCATCTACACAACACGCTATTGGAACGCATCATGGAATTTGACGTACCGCATGCGATGATGCAGTCTGTTCAAGTCGAACGACAAGACGGCACTTACCGCGCCTATATCGCTACCCACTCTGCTCAATCATAACGTGATGACCCAAGCCTTTCTGGTCGCATTACAATTTTTAACCTGCCTACCGGTACGTTTTTCTACACTACCGGATGATAAAACACACGGCTACTCTCTGTTGTTTTATCCACTGATCGGTTTGATCATCGGGACATTATTGGTACTACTGGGTTGGCTACTAAGCGATGCTCCACCGTTGCTAGCCGCAGCGTTGGTCACGGCAGGATGGGTACTATTAACCGGCGGCCTTCATCTGGATGGGCTTGCCGATAGTGCCGATGCCTGGATGGGCGGTATGGGCGACAAACAAAAAACACTCATCATCATGAAAGACCCAAATTGTGGCATGGCCGGTGTCACCGCCATTGTACTAATGCTCTTGCTCAAATTTAGTGCATTACACAGTCTGTTTGCTATACAGGAATGGATAGTGTTGATCTATGCAACGGTATTGGCCAGAACGCTTATTATATTGCTATTTCTGACAACATCGTATGTCCGTAACCAAGGTCTTGGTGCATCTATTGTAAACCATCAATCTCGCAAACTTAGTGTAATGATGATCATTACAACATTCGTTGCTTTACTGTATGCGTCAGACATGAATTATATCTGGCTGCCGTTGGCAGCTATTGTAGTATTTTCACTACTACGCTGGTTGATGATACAGCGCATTCAAGGAACAACAGGGGATACGGCGGGTGCGTTGGTTGAAATATCTGAAGTGAGTGTTTTATTAACTGCTGTTTTATGTGAGACTTAATGATTAATTTCTGCGCGTTTAACAACTCGACTTTATAATAGGATTCCCATTCTATACTTGAGCTAGAGATCAAAATAAATGCTGGATTATTTCCTGTTTTTTTTGTGCATTGTTTTTTTTCAAGACATAAAATAGCCATATCAAACATATTGTTATAACTCTTTTAGGATTATACTTATAAAAAATGTGGCATCCTCATAATAATGTTATTGAGGATTCATTCCTCTAATATTATATTGTAAACACTTTTCAAGAAATTCTATTATCTCAACGGGTAAGTGTCGCACTAAAACACTATGTCAAAAATACATAACAGGGCGGTTCAAATGCGTTTCGCCTCGTTCCACCAGATCGTTGCTACGCAACTCCCGTTTTTCGCTGCGTTATACATCCCAGTCAAGCTAGTATGAAATCCGAAGCTAAGCAGTTCAAAAATCTGGTTCTCTTTGTCTCTGTTACTCTATTGACCGCTTATTTCCTAATGTACCAGTATTTACTTTTGCCAAATGATGAAACTGGACATGCCCTTGGTATGTTAATGACTTCTTTGCTGTGGGCTTTAATCAATTTCATAAATCTTCTACGACTATTTATCACTAATCGAATGGACAGACTTGCGCTTAGCGCGCTGATTCTGATGCTGCCAGCGGCTTGGCTTACAATGTTGTTTTCGTTTCATGCAATTTTCTACACAAAAATTATTGAGATTCATCCAATCTGGGGCGACAGCGGTCGTCTGCCAGATCTTGCGGATGACGGAATATTGATGGTTCTATTGGCCATCGTTCTTGCCATCTATGGAGGAATGTTGTTTCTAATCCTCAGAAAGGGTAAATGAGAATCAAGGGGAATTCTAGGGATACGATACTTAACTATGGGAATTCTGGACATACATGCAGAATTACAGAATTAGTGCTTGTCCTGCGGTACTCACTCCTCAACAGCTCATGTTAGGTTTTTTTGGCGTTCTGTTCAAGCCATATGGATAATTCCGACTCTGAAATTTTGTTTCCAGCAAGTCCTTCAAATATCACTGTAGATTCAATTTCAGACGCAACAAATTTATTACCGTTTATTTCTAGAAAAATGACGCCTACCATAAAAGCTGTTCTTTTATTTCCATCCACAAAAGGGTGGTTTTTAACAATTCCAAAACTGTACGCAGCTGCTAACTCAAAAACTGTCACCGTGTTGTTATAGGCAAATTTTTGTGGCGCTCTATTTAATGCAGATTCAAGCAAAGCTATATCTCTAACACCTTTGCCACCACCATGTTCTGAAAGTAGCATGCCGTGTATAGCTTTAGCTACATCTTCCAGTATCCATTTGGGTTCGTTCACTTAGCCAAAGCTCTTAGGGTATTCTTGTATCGTTTCATGATGTCTTCGGCCGCGTCCATTTGCTCTTCAAAGTCCTGCTGGTACGGCGTTAAGGTATACCCTTCCGGGCTTTCGACCAAGTATAAGGTATCGCCTTTGTTGGCTTTCATCTTAGTTAGAGCTTCTTTGGGTAGTAATATACCCATACTGTTGCCTACATTGGTAATTTTAACTTTTAACATATTCAAACCCGAGTTATAACTTATGTTATAACATATTGTAGATCAGCCTAACAAAGCGGTCAAGCGGATAGCTGAATTGTTGATTACTAGGTTCAGGGGGTTCAGGGGGTTCAGGGGGCACAGTGAGTTATACGGCAGGCGCCTTGGTTGAAATATCGGAATTGCGCATCCTGTTAACAGCTGTGTTATGGAAAATTTGAAGGGCTTAATTGTTCCATCACTATGGAGACTGTAACAAATTCTGTGTAACTGTTTATCATTAACCCCGGATATGGGAAAGGATAAACAGACGATGAAGAACAAAGAACTACAAGCGATAGCCGAATTAGCGGCGAAGAATATTAAGACGGA